>NZ_JBNHID010000002.1:0-919898 GCF_059092925.1 Arthrobacter sp. MDB1-55
CGGAAAAAGAAGGATCCATGCTGCACAAAATTCGAAACCAGCCAAAAAACCAGCCACCCACGGAGGTGAATGACCAGTAAATCAACCAATCAAAAAACAATCGGTATCAACAAACATGGCACACTATTGAGTTCTCAAACAACAGAAGCACCCGGCACCAAACACAACCCTCAAGGCCGCATCATCGCTCCGGAGCAACTTTTCTAACTTACCCACCAAACCCCACCCCGTCAAATCCACCCTTCAAACACGCTTCCTGGCGTTCAGAACTGATCTGAATCTTCAGGATGTGGATGTTGGGCCGAACCCGAGGTCTTCGTCGGCGCGGATATAAACACTAGCACCCGATGGTCGGGATGTAAATCCGTCCATCGGGTGCCTGAAAAATCGGTCCTGAGCGTCCGCGAGACCTAGCTTTGCGCAGGCGTGAGGTACACGACGCCGAGCGGCGGCACCCGCAGATTCGCGTAGGCCGGAAGTCCGTTTTGGGCTCCCTCCACCGCCTGAACCGCGCCCGAGTTGATGACGCCCGAGCCGCCATAGGCTTCGGCATCTGTGTTGAGGGCCTCGGCCCACTCACCCGCCCACGGCATACCGACGCGGTAATTCTCGTGTGGAGCGCCGGAGAAATTGGCGATGCAGACCAACGGGTTACCCTGGGTGTCCCAACGCACGAAAGACAGCGTGTTGTGAGCGCCGTCGTTCTCGTCGATCCACTGGAAGCCAGCCGGATCGTTATCGCGCACATAGAGGGCAGGCGTATTGCGGTAGATCTCGTTCAGAGAACGTACAAGCTGCTGCACTCCCTTATGGGGGATGGTGTCCGAGAGCCACCAATCAAGGCCGTGCTGCTCCGACCATTCCGACTCCTGAGCGAACTCCGTGCCCATGAAGATCAGCTGCTTGCCGGGATGCGCCCATTGGAAGGCAAGATATGCGCGCACGTTGGCCAACTGCTGCCACCTGTCACCGGGCATCTTCCTGAGCAAGGAACCCTTGCCATGCACAACCTCGTCATGACTGATCGGAAGCAGGAAGTTCTCGGTGTAGGCGTACACCATGGAGAAAGTTGCCTTCCCATGGTGGTGCATGCGGTTGATTGGATCCTCGGCGATGTACTGGAGCGAATCATGCATCCAGCCCATGTTCCACTTGATGCCAAAACCAAGTCCACCCTGCGACGTGGGCCGGGTGACGCCGTCGAACGCTGTTGATTCCTCGGCGATCATCACAATGCCTGGCACACGCTTGTAGGCGGTGGCATTCACTTCCTGCAGGAACGAGATCGCCTCGAGGTTCTCGCGGCCGCCGAACCGGTTGGGCTGCCACTGGCCCTCCTGGCGCGAGTAGTCGAGATACAGCATCGAGGCGACTGCGTCGACACGCAGTCCGTCGATGTGGAACTCCTCCAGCCAGTACAAAGCGTTGGCAACGAGGAAGTTGCGCACTTCCCGCCGACCGAAGTCGAAGATCAACGTACCCCAGTCGGGGTGCTCACCCAGCTGGGGATTGCCGTGCTCGTAGAGGGTGTTTCCATCGAAGCGAGCGAGTGCCCATTCGTCCTTGGGGAAGTGCGCCGGCACCCAGTCCATGATGACGCCGATACCCGCCTGGTGAAGCTTGTCCACGAGGTACTTGAAGTCGTCCGGGTGGCCGAACCTCGCTGTCGGCGCGAAATACGACGTGACCTGGTATCCCCATGAACCGCCGAAGGGGTGTTCGGCGACCGGCATGAACTCAACATGCGTGAACCCCTGCCACTGCACGTACTCGACCAGCTCTTCTGCAAGCTGCTTGTAGTCGAGTCCAAGGCGCCAGGACCCGAGATGGACCTCGTAAACGCTCATCGGACCGTTGTGGGGATCCTTCGAACTGCGTTCCTCGATCCACGCGTCATCCTGGAAGGTGTAACGGGACTCCACCACCCGGGACCCGGTAAGCGGAGGCACCTCGGTACCCCTTGCCATCGGATCAGCCTTTTCCCGCCACTGACCGTCCTGACCGAGGATCTCGAACTTGTAGCAGGCACCGGCTTCAGCTCCCGGGACAAAGAGTTCCCAAATCCCGGAACTACCAAGAGAACGCATCGCATGGACTGACCCGTTCCAGCCATTGAAGTCCGCCTTGACGCGCACAGACTGTGCATTCGGTGCCCACACCGCGAAGCTCACTCCCGAGATGTCCCCGAGGGCAGATGAATAGCGGCGAACGTGTGCGCCGAGCGCGGTCCACAGGGTTTCATGCCTGCCCTCCGCGATGAGGTGAATGTCGATCTCGCCAAGGGTTGGCAGGAAGCGGTAGGCATCATCCACCAACTGGGGAACGCCGTCGTACACGACCTCCAGACGATAGTCCGGGACATGCCCGGGGCGCTCCGGCTCCAGGATGCCGACCCACACACCGTTGTGTTCGTGACTGAGCTCCACCCGCCCGGAGCCGGTCACCACGGTGACTTTCTCCGCAAGCTTGCGAAGGGTACGGACAGTTACATGCCCGTGCTGATCGAGGTGCGCTCCCAGGACTGCATGGGGCTGGTAATACCGACCATCGGAAACCTGCTGAAGGACCTCCGGATTCACCGGGATCGGCCCTCCGAGGGGAGCCTCTGCTGTTGTCTTGTTCTGGTCCACTGCCGTCTCACTCTCCTTTTCAGGGATGTTGCGGCCGTCTGCCTGTTCCTCGGCGGAGATACCGCCCTGGAGCATCCTTCGGACTGCGGAGACGGGAACGTCCAACCAATCCGGCCTGTTTCTCAATTCGTACACCACCTCATAGAGCGCCTTGTCGAGCCACAGCGCGCGGTACAGGGTGCTCGCTCGGTTCACTGTTGTTCCGGCCTCTTCGGAATAGCCGTCGAGGAACGCGGCCACGGATTCCGTGGCCCACAGCTCAGCGGAGGACGACTCCACCGCGCCCTCATGGACGCCGACTCCAGCTGCATATTCAAGCGAGCGAACCAGCCCGACGACGTCTCGGACCGGGACATCCGGCACGCTGCGTTCAGCTGCAGGGCGCAGCGGTTCGCCTTCGAAGTCCAGGACCAGCCAGGTTCCGTCGTGCGTCGCGAGGATCTGTCCAAGGTGGAGATCCGCATGTATGCGCTGCAGTTCCGGCAGATCCTGGAGTCCCTTGACCTCGTCAATGATCGCCCGGATTTGATCATCGAACGGTCCCACTGCTGACCCCGCCTCGCGCCAGGCCCATTCGATGCGACTGGCAAGCGACTCACGGAACTCACCTGCTTCCACCTGTGTTGCCGGTCGGCTTCCGAAGGCCCCGGCCAGCTGGGTGTGAATCCGGGCAATGACACGGCCCAGTTCACCGGCTTCCGTGGTGAACGGTTGCCCTCCTTCCAGCGCAGTGATGGCTTGCCGCCAGGCATCCTTGCTGCCAGGCAGGAATTCCCGAAGGACACTGAGGTGGCCGGTGACCCACTCCCCGTCGGACCGTCCGTCCTGCCAGCTACCCATGACCCACCCGAATGTCTGTGGAACATCCGTGGAGCCGGCGTCGGTGAGTTTCGCGCTCACCAGTACGTCCGGGCTCTCACCTGCTGCGAGAACCCGGAAGAACTTCAGGATCATCGGCGTCTTGCCCGAGGAGATGACAACCGAAGTATTCGACTGCTCGCCGCCCAAGACAGAGATGTCGTCCGACGGCGATACTCCGTCAGTGGACGCGAAGCCGCCGAGTGCTGTCGCGGTGGTCCGACCGTCGCCTGTCCCGGCTTCAGAGCGGATCAAGTCCAGCCACGCTGAGATGAACACCGGGTCGTGGGTGCCGTCATAGACATACCGGCGTCCAAGTTCCGCATGCTCTGTTTCACCGATAAGCGCGGCTTCAGCTCCATCGAGAGGCTCCGCCCGGAAGGTAAGCGGCACGTTGACGACGTCGAGCCTTCGTCCCGACTCCACCGCGACGATGTGGACCTCAAGGCCCACCTTGCCTGCAGGATCCTCCAACCGGATTCCGCCAGCGCGGCTCAGGGAAATATCCCTGCCCTTCGACGGGAACCAACGCTGACCAGGCATCCAGGCTGTGAGGAGGTCGGGAAGAGGTGACGTCGATGTGCCCATTACTTTACTGCCTCCGAAATAGGGATTACGGGGATGGCTTCGGTATTTGGAGACGCGACATTGGAGCTTGCCGAGCGCAGGCGCAACCAGTAGAAGTCATGGCTGCCCAGCGTCAGCGTGAGGTCGCCATCCTCAGCGAATGCCGGGAAGGGAGTGCCGCCGAAGAGGTCACGCAACCCCCTGCCTGAATACTCAGGCAGGTGGAGGCGGGCGGCAACCGGATGCTGGGACAGGTTGAAGACGCACAGGATGACCTCAGGCTGCTCGCCCTCTGCGTTACCCGGCGCGACCTCTCGGATGAAGGCGAGAACCGGCTCGGCTTCGGTGGGCACGTTCCGGTAGGAACCGAGGCCGAAAGCAGGATGCGACCGGCGTACGGCAAGCATCTGACGCATCCAGTGCAACAGCGAGCTCGAGCTCGCAAGCTGCGCCTCAACGTTCACGTGATTGTAGTGGTACACAAGCGACTGCACGACCGGAAGGTAAAGCTTTCCCGGATCAGCCGTGGAAAACCCGGCATTCCTGTCCGGGTTCCACTGCATCGGTGTACGTGAGGCATCTCGGTCCTCAAGCCAGATGTTGTCGCCCATTCCAATCTCATCCCCGTAGTACAGGAAGGGACTTCCCGGCAGGGACAGGAGCAAGGCGTGAATGAGCTCGACCTCGGCCCTGGAGTTGTCCAGCAACGGCGAAAGCCGTCGCCGGATGCCGATGTTGGCGCGCATACGGGAATCGGGGGCATACCACCCCAGCATGGCTTCGCGCTCCTCGTTGGTGACCATCTCGAGGGTGAGTTCGTCATGGTTCCTGAGGAAAGTGCCCCACTGAGCGCCAGCCGGAATGTCCGGAGTTTCCGCCATCGTCTCAATGATCGGTGCAGCCTTCTGATCCCGAAGGGCATAGAAGAGCCGCGGCATGATCGGGAAGTGGAAACACATGTGGCACTCGGCGCCCTCTTCATCGCCGAAGTACTCAACCACCTCGTCGGGCATCTGGTTGGCCTCGGCGATGATCACGCGCCCAGGGTAGTTCTCGTCAACCATGGCCCGCAGGTCTTTCAGGAACTTGTGCGTTGCAGGCAGATTTTCGCAATTCGTGCCGTCTTCTTCGAAGAGGTACGGGATCGCGTCTGCGCGGAACCCATCGATTCCCTGATCCAGCCAGAATCGCACGACATCGAAGAGCGCCTCGATGACCTTCGGGTTCTCGAAGTTCAGGTCCGGTTGGTGACTGAAGAACCGATGCCAGAAGAACTGCCGGCGCACCGGATCGAACGTCCAGTTGGATTCCTCAGTGTCCACGAAGATGATGCGGGCGTCCTGGTACTTCTCGTCCGTATCACTCCAGACGTAGAAGTCGCCGTACGGCCCGTCCGGATCAGTCCGCGACTCCTCGAACCACTGATGCTTGTCCGACGTATGGTTCAGGGGAAGGTCGATAATGACGCGCACGCCGCGTGCGTGGGCCTCAGCCACAAGGCGCTTGAAGTCGCTCAGGCTTCCGAACTCGTCCAGCACATCGTAGTAGTCCGCGATGTCATACCCGCCGTCACGAAGCGGAGACTTGAAGAACGGCGGCAGCCAAAGGCAGTCGACACCCAACCACTGCAGGTAGTCGAGCTTGTCGATCAGGCCCGTGAAGTCGCCTGACCCGTCCCCGTTGGCGTCGGCGAAGCCGCGCACCAGGACTTCATAGAACACGGCCTTGCGGTACCAGTGCGGATCATGGGCAAGGCCCGGGGCATGTAGCTGAAACGGGTTCGCCACTAACGCGTCCTCCTGACGGAAAGGATATGTGCTGGCTCCACGTGGGCATCCAGCCTGACATAGTTGTGGGCTCCCCACTGCCAACTCTGACCGGTGATGAGGTCATCCACCCAGAAGGTGCCGTCCTCATTCCAATCGCCTTCCCCCAGCCCCAGAGCACTCAGGTCGAGCGAAGCGGTGCACTCGCGGGCACTATGGGGGTCGACATTGACGACGACGATCAACGTGTCTTTCCCCTGACCGTCGTCTCCGAGGCCTTCCTTGTGCTTGGAGAAGACGACTGTGGCGTCGTCGGTGCTGCTGTGAACCGTGAGGTTCTCAAGATCACCCAGAGCCGGATGAGAGCGGCGAATCTCGTTCAGCCTTGTCAGGAAGGGCGCGAGGCTTCGGCCCTGCGCCTCAGCGGCTTCGTAGTCACGCGGTCGGTACTCGAACTTCTCATTGTCGATGTACTCTTCGGCACCTGGACGGGCGACGTGTTCATACAGCTCATAGCCCGAATAGACGCCCCACAGCGGACTGGCCATGGAGGCGAGCACCGCCCTGATCTTGAACGCAGCCGGCCCGCCGTACTGCAGGTACTCGGTCAGGATGTCCGGAGTGTTCACGAAGAAGTTGGGTCGGAAGAACGCGGCTGTCTCCCGGCTCACCTCGGTGAAGTACTCCTCCAACTCGGTCTTGGTGTTGCGCCAGGTGAAGTAGGTGTAGGACTGCTGGAATCCCGCGCGACCCAGAGCATGCATCATGGACGGCCGGGTGAATGCCTCGGCCAGGAATACGACGTCCGGGTGCTTGCTGTTCACCTTCGCGATCAGCCATTCCCAGAACTGCACGGGCTTGGTGTGTGGGTTATCCACACGAAAGATGCGTACTCCGTGGCTTACCCACAGCAGGACGATCCGGAGTACTTCGTTGTAGATGCCCTCGGGGTCGTTGTCGAAGTTGATCGGATAGATGTCCTGATACTTCTTCGGCGGGTTTTCGGCGTAAGCGATGGAACCGTCCACCCGGGTCGTGAACCATTCCGGATGCTCGGTGACCCAGGGGTGATCAGGAGAAGCCTGTAGCGCAAGGTCCAGCGCTACTTCCAAGTTCAACTCGTTGGCTCGGCGCACGAAGGCATCAAAATCGTCGAAGGAGCCCAAATCCGGGTGAATCGCATCGTGGCCGCCCTCGGGTGCGCCGATCGCCCAGGGCGACCCGGGGTCGCCAGGCCCGGCGTTCAGGGTGTTGTTAGGTCCCTTGCGGTGGGTCGTGCCGATCGGATGAATCGGCGGAAGGTAGACGACGTCGAACCCCATACGCGCGACGGCGGGCAGCCTCTCCGCCGCGGTGATGAAGTTGCCTGAGGTCCACCGCGCGTTTGACGGATCGTACCTGGCGCCCTCTGAACGCGGGAAGAACTCGTACCAGGAGCCCCGGCCCGCGGCCTCCCGCTCGACCAGGATGGGGTATGCCCGCGAGGGTGTTACGAGCGCCCGCAGGGGCTCGCGCTCAATCGCTGCGCGGATGTCGGCGGAGTGCCCGGCGGCAAGGCGTTCGTCGATCGGCAGTTCCCGGTTGCGCAACCGCTCTGCGGCCGCGAGGAATAGTCTCCGCTCCGCGTCCGGCCGGGATGAGGACTCTTCAGAGAAGAGCACAGCGCCCTCTTCGAGCATCAGCTCGACGTCGACGCCGGCATCGATCTTGACGGTGGCGTTGTGGTGCCAGGTCTCGTAGAGGTCGCTCCAGCCCTCGATCCGGAAGGAGTGGAGTCCGACGCCGGTTGGCCGCAGAAGACCCTCGTAACGGTCTGTGCCCATCCCAAGGGGAGTGAGTCGAGTGCGCTGCACCTCTGCCCCTGCGGGGTCGAGCAGCACCGCTGACACACCGAGCTGGTCGTGTCCCTCACGGAATACGGTCGCTCCTACGACGACGTCGGAACCCGGAATGGCCTTCGAGGGAAACAGCCCTCCCTCAACCACCGGGGACACCTTGGTGATGGGTATTCGTCCAAACCGCAAATCTTCGCCCATGGATGCGCCTGCCCTTGTTCGTGTCGCCTCGCTTGAAGTGGTCACAGCTAGACGTTATCCATTATTGGGCGAGATTGCTAAGGCGACTTCCTAAACAGCAGGAGTGTTGCGTGTCACATTGCAAGCGTTTACGCACATGAGGGCGCAGGACGTGCTCCGGCTCCGGAATGTGCGCTAACGTACCCATCGTGAAGGCAATCCGTAGGTTTACTGTCCGTACCGTTCTTCCGTCGAGCATTGCTCCCCTGGGCAAGTTGGCCGGCAACCTGCGCTGGTCTTGGCATCTGCCGACTGCGCGCCTCTTCCACGACATCAATCCTGAGGCATGGGAAGCCAGCGGCCATGATCCTGTTCAGTTCCTCGGGTCCGTCACCCGCGAACAGTTGCAGCAGATTGCAGCGAACCAGGAACTGGTGGCCCGGATTCAGGATCTGGGTGAAGACCTTGACCGCTACCTCACCGAGCCCCGCTGGTATCAGTCCCTCGGTGAAGACGCACCAAAGTCCATCGCATACTTCTCACCTGAATACGGAATCAGCGCTGTGCTTCCCCAGTATTCGGGCGGACTGGGGATCCTGGCCGGTGATCATCTCAAGGCAGCATCTGACCTCGGTGTCCCCCTCGTCGGCGTCGGTCTGCTATATCAGGCCGGCTACTTCAAGCAATCCCTTTCCCGTGACGCGTGGCAGCAGGAGACGTATCCCGTCCTCGATCCGGACGGCCTCCCCCTTACCCTCCTTCGTGAAGAGGATGGAACCGCCGCATCGGTCGTCCTCCCCCTACCCAATGGTCGCGAGCTGCGTGCGCATATCTGGCGTGCCGACGTCGGGCGTGTCCCCCTGCTGCTCCTGGACTCGAACGTTCCAGGCAATGACGAGGCCGCCCGCAACGTCACCGACCGCCTGTACGGCGGCGGCGGGGATCAGCGTCTCCAACAGGAACTCCTGTTGGGCATGGGCGGAGTGAAGGCACTACGCATTTTCCAACGGCTCATGGGATCTCCGGCGCCGGAGGTGTTCCACACCAACGAAGGCCACGCCGGGTTCCTGGGCATCGAGCGCATTCGCGAGCTGATGGACTCCTCCAACGAGCAGCCGATGTCCTGGGAGGAAGCCCTTACCGCGGGCCGCGCCTCCACGGTGTTCACCACTCACACGCCGGTTCCTGCCGGAATTGACCGCTTCGAACGCGCACAGATTCAGCATTTCTTTGATGCCGGCCTGGCGCCGTCCGTTCCCATCGAGCGCGTCCTCGAACTCGGCGCGGAGAACTACGAGGGCGGAGACGCGTCGAAGTTCAACATGGCAGTCATGGGGCTGCGGTTGGCCCAGCGCGCCAACGGCGTCGCAAAGCTGCATGGCGAGGTCTCCCGGGAGATGTTCGCAGGGCTCTGGCCGGGATTTGACTCGCGCGAGGTCCCCATCACGTCGGTCACGAACGGCGTGCATGTTCCCACCTGGGTTGACCCGCTGATCGCCGACTTCGCTCGGGAGAGCTTCGGCGCGGAGTCCGTCCTCGACCCGCAGTGGGCGCGGGTGTATGACGTCGAGGATGCGGATATCTGGCGTTTGCGTCGCATCATGCGTTCCAACCTGATCGACGACGTCCGCTCCCGGCTACGGGCCTCATGGAAGAAGCGCGGTGCGGCCGACGCCGAGCTCGCATGGACGGATAATGTCCTCGACCCGGGCGTGCTCACCATCGGATTCGCCCGCCGCGTGCCCACCTACAAGCGCCTGACCTTGATGCTTCGCGATCCTGACCGTCTCAAGGCACTCCTGTTGCACCCGACGAATCCCATTCAGTTGGTGATCGCCGGCAAGTCACACCCGGCCGATGAGCAGGGCAAGCGCATGATTCAGGATCTGGTTCGGTTCACGGACGATCCCGAAGTCCGCCACCGCATTGTCTTCCTGCCGAATTACGACATCGCGATGGCCCGCACGCTCTTCCCGGGGTGCGATGTGTGGCTGAACAATCCGCTCAGACCGCTTGAGGCCTGTGGCACGTCGGGTATGAAGTCGGCCATCAATGGTGGGCTCAATCTCTCCGTGCTGGACGGCTGGTGGGATGAGATGTACGACGGCGACAACGGCTGGGCCATCCCGACGGCCAACAACGGTGCGTCGGCTGATGAGCGGGACGACATCGAGGCGGCGGCACTCTACGACCTCATCGAGGAACAGGTGGCACCCCGCTTCTACAGCACCGCACACCCGTCCGCCGGGGCGGCCGGTCCGTCCGCTTCATCAAACGACGGCGTCCCTCATCAGTGGGTCGCGATGATCAAGCACACCATGGCCAAACTAGGACCGGCAGTGTCTGCCGAACGGATGCTGCAGGACTACGTGGGGCAGCTATACCAGCCCGCGTGCCGCTCCGGACGGCTCGCCGTGCAGGACGGCTACAGTTCGGCCCGGCACATGGCTTCATGGCGGTCAAAGATCAAGGACGGCTGGTCTGCGGTGCAGGTTGAGCACGTCGACTCCCTCGGCGTCACGGAGGAGCCGCAGATCGGAGACTCGCTGACGGTCAACGCCTACGTTTCGCTGGGAAGCCTTGGACCGGATGACGTGAGCGTGGAAGTGGTTCACGGGCGCGCATCCGAGAACGACGACCTGAGCGAAGTTGCCGTGGCCGAACTTCGGGTATCAGAGGACCTCGGCCGCGGCCGGTTCCTGTTCAGCGGCGAGATCGTCATCGATCACTCAGGGTCCTTCGGATACACCGTCCGGGTACTCCCGCAGCACGAGAGCCTCGCGTCCAAGGCCGAGCTGGGCCTCGTGGTGAACGCCTAGGCGCGTTCCTGGGCGCGGTAAACGCTAATCGAGTTCGACGCCGCGGTGTCTGTTTCTCCCGCGAGGAGACGGGCACCGCGGCGTTTTGCGTTGGCGGAGTCGGTGCTGAACCGGAGCTCGAACGACTGGTTGCCGCACTCGCCGGCGCCAAGCTTCTTGAGGGCCGTCACCGTCGGAAGGATCACCGGGCGGTCCTCAAGGTGGCCGTTGACAACGATCAGGCCGTCAAGGGTGCCGTCGGGTGATCCCAGCAGCAGCTGAACTGTGCGGCACTCCGGGTTTGACCACTCCTCCTGCGCCATTGGCTCCCCGTGCGGGTTGAACCACAGGAGGTAGGAGGTGTCCTCCCGTGCCGGATATCCGGCGGGCTGCTCGCTGAGGAACTCCCGCCGGATGCGCAGCAGCTCTCGGGTGGCGGTGAGCATGGTGTGCGCGGCGTCGTCCTGGTTCCAGTGCACCCACGCAATCTCGTTGTCCTGGCAGTAGGCGTTGTTGTTGCCGAGCTGCGTGCGGCCGAATTCGTCACCGGCCGTGATCATGGGGACACCAAGCGCGAGGAGTTGAGTGGCCATCAGGTTGCGGGCGGAGAGCGCCCGAGCCCCAAGGATCCTCTCCTCCTCCGTGGGGCCTTCAACACCGTGGTTGTAACTGCGGTTGTCATTGTGACCATCACGGTTGGCTTCGCCGTTGGCCTCGTTGTGCTTCCGGTTATAGGCCGTGAGGTCGGCTAGCGTGAAACCGTCATGGGCTGTGACGAAGTTGATTGACGACACGGCTGTACGCCCGGAACGGGCGAACACATCGGCCGAGCCTGCCAGGCAGCTTGCAAGCCGGGCGACAGTTCCCGCGCGGCGACCATCAGCCAGGGCGGCCTGGTCGCCCAGCCAGAAGTCGCGCGCAGTGTCCCTGAAGCGGTCGTTCCAGTCGGCCCAACCCTGCGGGAAATTGCCGGTCTGCCAGCCGTTGTAGCCAACGTCCCAGGGCTCGGCGATCAGCTTCACTCCGCTCAGGACCGTGTCGGCAGCGATGGCGATCAAAAGCGGGTGCCTCGGCGTGAAGTGATGGGCTTCATCCCTGCAAAGCGCCACGGCAAGGTCGAAGCGGAACCCGTCAATGCCGAACTCGTCCACCCAATACCGCAGCGAGTCCAACGCGAACTGGATGACACGGGGTTCGGTGAAGTTGACCGTGTTTCCGCAACCGGTGGTGTCGAGATACCGGCCGTCGTCGTGGTGGCGGTAGTACTTCAGCTCGCTCAGACCACGCCAGCACAGCGCAGGTCCGCCCTGCGGGCCTTCGGCGGTGTGGTTGTAGACCACGTCGAGGATCACTTCGATCCCTGCCTCATGGAGGAGCCGCACCATGCCTTTCAGCTCGTCCTGGACGGCTTTCGGGCCGGCCCGGCGGGCAGCCTTCGTAGCGTACTCGGGGTGGGGCGCGAAGAAGCCGAGCGTGTTGTAGCCCCAATAGTTATTCAATCCGAGCGGAGCGAGATGCGGCTCGTCAATATGGAAATGGATCGGCAGGAGCTCGACCGCGGTGATTCCAAGATCAAGGAGATGCTTGATCATGGCGGGGTGGGCGAGCCCGGCATATGTGCCCCGCAGTTCCTCAGGCACGTCGGGATGCAGTTGGGTCAGTCCCTTGACGTGAGCCTCGTAAATCACGGTGTCGCGCCAGCGGGTGTCCGGGCGGCGGGATGAACCCCAGTTGAACTCGTGGTCCACCACAACCGAGAAGTAAATGGCCCGCTCGCCCGCCTGCAGCGTATCAATGGCGCGGCCGTAGGGGTCAAGAAGCAACTGGGAGGTGCCCGGCCCCGCAGGCAGTGCCACCCCGGTAGGCCAGAACGCATACCGCAAGGACCCGCCCAGACCCTTCACCAGCCCATGGTGGACTCCGTCAGTCAGCTCAGGCAGAGCGGCGGAGTTCCACTCACCGTTGGCGTCCTGGAAGTGCAGCGTCACCGCGTCCAGATCAGGTGCGTAGACAGCGACATTGAAGAGCTCCGGCTGGCTGCCGGAACACCGACGAACTCCCAGTGGGAACGCTTGGGAACGTTGGGCGATCTCGGTGGTCAGGCTCATGAAGGAGATTCGTTTCCTAACGCGCTTCTGCGGCTCGCTGGCGCGAGATCTCGTAGAGGCTGATACCAACGGCCATCGACGCGTTCAGCGACTCCATGGCCGAGTCGATCGGGATGGAGACAATCTGGTCGCAGTTCTCCCGCACGAGCCGGGAGAGGCCCTTACCCTCCGATCCGACGACCAGACAGACCGGTTCGGAACCGAGGGTGAGCGCCGGCAGCGAGATGTCGCCGTCGCCGTCGAGACCCAGAACGAAGATTCCCAGATCCTTGAAGGATTTGAGCGTGGAGTTCAGGTTGCCGACGCGGGCCACGGGAACACGCACAGCCGCACCGGCGCTGGTCTTCCACGCGGAGGCTGTGACGCCGACCGAGCGGCGCTCGGGCACGATGACGCCGTGGCCGCTGAAGGCCGACACCGACCGGATGATGGCGCCAAGATTTCGAGGGTCGGTGATCCCGTCCAGTGCGACGAAGAGCGGAGCGTGGGCAATGTGCCCCTTCTTCCACTTGGCGATCGCTTCCCTGGCAAGGTCCAGCCCGTCCGCGTACTCGTAGGGCGGAATCTGCAGCATCAGTCCCTGGTGAACGGAGCCGTCGGCCAGGCGGTCCAGCTCCGGCTTGCCCGTTTCCATCAGGGGGATCCCGCGCTCAGTCGCGAGCTTCAGGGATTCACGGACCCGATCATCCACGTCAATCCTGATCGCCACATGCAGCGCTTTGGCCGGGATGCCGGCGCGGAGTGCCTCGACTACCGCGTTGCGACCGGTGACGTATTCCTCACCGGGTTTGGACCTTGCACGCCCGGCGGCAGCCTTGCCCGCCAGCCGCTTGGCAGCGGAACGTTCTGCGAGCTGCTTGCTCTTGTACGCCTTGTGATACGGGCGGTCCTCAGCCTTCGGCGTTGGCCCCTTGCCCTCAAGGGCTTTCCGTCCGTGTCCGCCGGTGCCTGTGGTGGGGCCCTTCTTGGTCTTGCGGATAGCACCAGGACGTCCGTGGTTGGCCATGGGGAAACACCTTCAGGTAGAGGACTTGCGTGTTCCCAGTTTACGCGGGCGGGCGCCCTTCCCTTTCCCTGACTGAAACCCTCGGACAGTCAGTCCCGCGCGAGACTCCAGCGCGCGCCGTCGGCAGAGTCTTCGACCACGACGCCGGCGCCGGACAATGCGTCCCGGATGGCGTCCGCACGGGCCCAGTCCTTGCCGGCCCGGGCTGCTGCCCGCTCAGCCAATTGCGACCTGATAAGCGCGTCGAGAGCGGCGTGTTCCGGACTGTCCTCAGTGCCCTGGGCGGCACCGACGTCGTCGAGTCCGAGCGCGGCGGTCATGGCCGTGACTGCGGCGGCGGCGTCGGCAACGGCGCGGTCGTCCTTGTCGGCAAGCGCAGAATTGCCGGCTCGTACGGTGTCGTGAAGAACAGCCAGCGCGCGGGGAACGTTCAGGTCGTCATCCATCGCCTCAGCGAAGGCGGCGGGGAGGTCCTGCCAGCTTGCTTGGCGACCTGCGTGGCCGGACTTCGCGAGGAACCCGTCAATGCGTTCGACGGCGGCGGCGGCTTCCTGCAGCGACGTTGGCCGGTAGTCCAGCACAGAACGATAGTGGGCCTGCCCAAGGTAGTACCGGACAACCCGTGGGGTTGCGAGCTGCAGCATCTCGGCTGGGCTGATCGTGTTGCCAACGGACTTGGACATTTTTTCGCCCTGGTAGGTCACCATCCCGTTGTGCATCCAGAATCGGGCAAATGGGTGACCTGCAGCCTGAGACTGGGCCATCTCGTTCTCATGGTGTGGAAAGCGCAGGTCGAGCCCGCCGCCATGGATATCGAACTCGGCGCCGAGATACTTGGTGACCATCGCGGAGCATTCAAGGTGCCATCCCGGGCGACCGGTTCCCCACGGGCTGGGCCAGGCCGCCGTCGTCGGCTCCCCCTCTTTCCAGCCTTTCCAGAGGGCGAAGTCGCGGGGGTCCCGCTTGCGGTTGCTGAACTGCGCTTCCACATCCGGTGCCGCCTGCATGTCATCCACACTCTGGCGGGTCAGGCTGCCGTAGGCGGGCCAGGACCGCACGTCGAAGTAGACATCCCCGGAATCGTCCGCCGCCGGGTAGGCATGGCCGCGGTCAATGAGCCGCTGGATGAGCTGGTGCATCTCCGGGATGTGCCCGGTGGCCCGCGGCTCGTAGGTGGGCCGCTGGACGCCGAGGGTGTCGTAGGCCTTGAGGAATTCCTGTTCGTAGCGATAGGCCAGAGCCCACCACTCCTCGTTGGGCACCCCGTCCGGATCCGCCGGCGCTTCCTCGAAGGAAGCCTTCGACTTGGCGAGAATCTTGTCGTCGATGTCGGTGACGTTGCGGACCACGGTGACGGCATAGCCGCGCACCCTGAGCCAGCGCGTGAGTTGATCGAACGCAATGGCTGACCGAACGTGACCGACGTGCGGCATTCCCTGGACGGTTGCCCCGCAGTAGTAGACCCGCGCGGCCCCTGGGGTCAGGGGCGTGAACTCACGGACTTCTGTTGTTGCGGTGTCATAGAATCTCAGGCTCACCGATCCAGACTACCGAATCAGCGGTCACGCACCGGCAGCGTCTGCTCCGTTCACCCGCACGACGACGGCGGTCGCGATCGCCGCGATTCCCTCACCCCGCCCTGTGAAACCCAGTCCGTCAGTGGTGGTGGCCGATACCGTGACCGGCGCACCGACAGCTTCTGACAAGACGGCCTCTGCCTCAGCCCGCCGCGGCGAGAACCTGGGACGGTTTCCCACCAGCTGGACGGCAACGTTGCCGACCTCGAAACCCGCTGTCCGCACGATGTGCGCAGCCTCCGCAAGCAGGGTGATTCCGGAAGCGCCTGCGTACTCAGGCCGGTCCGTGCCGAAGTTGCTTCCCAGGTCGCCCGTTCCGGAGGCCGAGAAGAGGGCGTCTGCCGCCGCATGCGCAACGGCATCACCGTCGGAGTGCCCGGCGAGGCCGCGCTCGCCCGGCCATTCCAGTCCGGCCAGCCACAGGGGCTGCGGTTGGTCCTCCGGGCTGAATGCGTGAACGTCCACACCGATACCCGTGCGGGGAAGACTCGTAGTCACTGTTGCTCCTTGGCGTACTGGGGTGCTTGGAGGATGGCTTCGGCGAGCGTCAGGTCAAGGGGTGTGGTCACCTTGAACGCCAGAGGGTCGCCCTGCGCCAGGGTTACCGGAATTCCCAGCATCTCAACCAGCATCGCGTCATCGGTCGCTGAAGCGGCAGCCGAAGGATCTGCATGTGCCGTACGGAGTGTTGCTGCGTTGAAGCCCTGCGGCGTCTGGACTGCCCGGAGCAAGGCGCGCTCGGGAGTAGACGTCACCGTATC
This sequence comes from Arthrobacter sp. MDB1-55, assembly GCF_059092925.1. Classification (NCBI taxonomy): domain Bacteria; kingdom Bacillati; phylum Actinomycetota; class Actinomycetes; order Micrococcales; family Micrococcaceae; genus Arthrobacter; species Arthrobacter sp. MDB1-55. The sequence continues at coordinate 16,087 of NZ_JBNHID010000002.1, forward strand.
TCCCTCCACCACCTTGATGGTGTCGGATACCGGAATTCCGGGAACGACGGCGGCCGATCCTTTCCGCACGCATGCCGCCACCGCACGGAAGACGTGGGGCGGCGTGAGCGCCCGCGCCGCATCATGGACGAGGACGATGTCGATATCGGGAGGCAGGGCGTTCAGTCCCGCTCGCACCGATTCGGGCCGGTTGGAGCCGCCGTCGACCGCTGTCATGGTGACCTGGGGGTGGGTCTGAGCGGCAACGATTGAGCGCAACTGGCTGTCCCCGCGTGGCACGACCACCGTGACGTGTGCAGCAACTGCAGAGGTCAGGACGCCATGGAGCGCATGCTCAAGGAGCGTGCGACCGGCACATTGAACCAGCGCTTTGGGGATGCCTCGACCGAGGCGCTCCCCCGCTCCTGCGGCGACAACGATCACGCCAACGCGTGAGGGATCTTCAGACACAGCTTCACCCTACGCGAAGGAACAGAGGCGCTTGCGCACTGCAAGCATCAACTGCAAACGTCCGCTGCAGAGGCACCGGAAAAGGAAAAGGACCGCGATAACGCGGTCCTTTTTCTTCCTAGGAAGCCAGTACTTCGTCGAGTACTGTGGCTGCCTTCTCTTCGTCAGTCTTCTCTGCCAGAGCAAGCTCCGAGATGAGGATCTGGCGGGCCTTGGCCAGCATCCGCTTCTCCCCTGCAGACAATCCGCGATCGTGATCCCGACGCCAGAGGTCCCGAACCACTTCGGCAACCTTGATGACATCACCGGATGCGAGCTTCTCCAGGTTTGCCTTGTAGCGGCGCGACCAGTTGGTGGGCTCTTCGGTGAATTCCGCCCTGAGTACGTCGAAAACGTGCTCAAGGCCTTCCTTGCCTACAACATCGCGTACCCCGACGAGGTCAACGTTTTCCGCTGGAACTTCAATGGTCAGATCACCCTGAGCCACTTTGAGCTTGAGATACATCTTCTCTTCGCCCTTGATAACGCGCATCTTGATCTCTTCGATCTTCGCAGCGCCGTGGTGAGGGTAAACAACTGTTTCGCCAACCTCAAAAACCATGTGGATAATCCCCTTTCCCGCAGATCAGTTTATCACGAAACCGACACGCCGATTACGCGTTTTCGCAGGTCAGCGGGCGGATCGACGATCAATTGGCTATCATTCCGCTCTTGACGCGGGGCGAATTAGGTGCATGTCAACGCACTGTGTTCGGTCAGGGAGGCTCAACGAAGTCCAAGAATCGCCCTCATTGCCGATAGGCTGTTCCCTAGCGTTATCCGTCGGTCCGCGTGACCAGCTACCCACAGGAGTTTGTGCCGTGAAGAGTGCCCCGAAGAAACGAGTACAGCTGGCAACCACTGCCGGTGCCGCTGTGCTGGCTGTCCTTGGAGCAACCGGCTGTTCAGCAGTGAATGAACAGGCCACGACTATCCAGTACGCGGCTTCCGACGGAATCGTCGAGTCAGTTGGTCCGGTCAAGCTGCGCAATATCCTGATCATCACCTCCGGTGAGGGCGAGCCGGGCACACTGCTCGGAACCATGATCAACGACTCCGACTCCCCGGTCCAGGTCACGATCGACGGCGAGAACGAAAGCTCGCAGATCACGATCGAAGCCAACGACAAGTACGTCTTCGAGGACGAGGTCGACGACGACGGCACCCTTGAAGGCGTCAGTGAAGTTCCCGGGTCGCTGGTTGACCTCGAATTCAGTGTGAACTCCGAGACCGCCACGTTCGGTGTACCGGTTCTGGACGGAACCCTCGAGGAGTACCGCGAATACGTTCCCGGAGGATTTACTCCGGAACCCTCTCCTTCCGAGGAAGCCGGCGAAGCGGCCGCCGAAGAAGAGCACTAAAACCCACGAAAAAGGCGCCGGTCAGGAAATGACCGGCGCCTTTTGTGTTCCCGCTCTTCCCTCTGGGGTTAGGGCTCGTACTTGTACCCGAGTCCGCGCACGGTCACCAGGTGCCGGGGCGCAGACGGATCGGGCTCGATCTTCCCACGGAGCCGCTTGACGTGGACGTCGAGCGTCTTGGTATCACCGACGTAGTCCGACCCCCACACCCGGTCGATGAGCTGGCCGCGCGTCAGCACCCGGCCGGAATTGCGCAGCAGCATCTCGAGGAGCTCGAACTCCTTCAACGGCAGGGAAACCTGGTTGCCGTTGACGCTGACAACGTGCCGCTCCACGTCCATGCGCACAGGTCCGGCTGCCACCGTGCTGGAGATCAGCTCCTCCGGTTCACCCTGCCTGCGCAGAACGGCGCGGACCCGTGCCACAAGTTCGCGTGAGGAGTAGGGCTTGGTGACGTAATCATCGGCACCCAGTTCCAGGCCCACGACCTTGTCGATTTCCGAATCCTTCGCCGTCAGCATGATGACCGGCACACTCGAACGCTGGCGCAACTGACGGCACACTTCGGTTCCGGACAAGCCCGGTAGCTGCAGGTCGAGGAGCACGAGGTCGGCTCCGGCACGGTCGAACTCGGTCAGCGCATCAAGTCCGTTGTCGACGACGACGGCGTCGAAGCCCTCCTTGCCGAGCAGATAGGACAGGGGGTCGCTGAAGGACTCTTCGTCCTCAACGATCAGGATGCGGCTCACGCTTCAACTCCTTGATTCTGGGCAGTCCTGCCCTTGGTGCTCTGCACACTCTCGTGCTTCTTGCTTCCGGTGGGCGCGCCTCCGGCGGTGCCGGCAGCGGGTGCCAGGCCGGCGTCGTCGTCCGTGGTTTCCATCTCCGGCAGACGCACCGTGAACGTGCTGCCCTGACCGTGCTGGGACCAGACGGTCACTTCACCGCCGTGATTGGAAACGACGTGCTTGACAATGCTGAGTCCGAGGCCGGTTCCCCCGGTCTGGCGTGAGCGCGCCGCGTCGATGCGGTAGAAGCGCTCGAAGATCCGCTCCTGCTCCTCGGGCGTGATGCCCAGGCCCTGGTCGGTCACGGAAATCTGCGCCAGCCCGTCCCGCGAGCGGAGACCCACACCGACCCTGGTTCCCTCCGGCGAGTAGCGGATGGCATTGTCGATCAGATTGCGGAAGGCGGTCATGAGAAGGTCCGGGTCTCCGAAAACCGGCGCATCGATTGTGCCGCCGACCACGATCTCGATCTGCTTGCTTTCCGCCGGGAGCTTGTTGCGGTCCACTGCTTCCGCGAGCACGGCGTTGATGTTGACCGGCTTTCCGCGGCGGACCACATCCGTTCCCTGCAGCCGGGACAGTTCGATGATGTCCTGGACAAGTGCCGACAGGCGGCCGGATTCCTTGTGCATCCGCTGGGCGAACCTGCGCACAGCCACCTCGTCCGACGCGGCATCCTCCAGCGCCTCGGCGAGGAGGGAGATGGCACCCACCGGGGTTTTCAGTTCGTGGGACACATTCGCGACGAAGTCGTTGCGAATCTCTTCGGTGCGGGTTATTTCCGTGCGGTCATCTGCCAGGATCAGGATGTACTCCTCGCCCAGTGCGGCGACGCGGGCCTGGACGATGATGGTTCCCTGACCCAGCGGCCCGCGCGGCAGCTCCAGCTGGCGCTCCTCGATGACGCCGTCCCTCCGCACGCGCGCAGTGAGCTCGAGCAGCTCGCTGTGCACGATGGTGTGGCCCCGAACCAGCCCGAAAGCGTAGGCGGCGGGACTGGCGCGGACAACGCCGTCGATCGCGTCCACGATGACGTAGGCACGCCCTACGACGGACAGCACATCGGCGGCGCCCTTGGGAAGAATTGGTTCGTCGGAATCCAGGCGCGCACGGCGCTGCGCCTCGCTCGCCCGAAAGGCGAGGACGCCGGCCACGCCGATAGCGAGGCCAACCAGCCCGGCGACGAGGCTCAGCAGTACAGGATCCACGGATCTAGCTTAGGCCGTGGTTACACCGCACCCTGCTGATCCGGTGGCATTGGCCCAGTGGTTCAACTAACGTTCACCTAAAGGTGCGTAACAGTTAAGAGGCAGCTGAAAACGTGCTGGACAGGACTGCGCATCTGCGCCCGTTCAGTACCTCAAAGGGAAAGGACGCCCACGTGCGTAAGGTTTTTCAGGCGGAGCTTCACCAGATCGGCGAAGAACTCATCGAGATCTCGAAGCTGGTTTCCGAGGCCATGCAGAAGGCCACGACGGCGTTCGAGGGAGCTGATACCGAGTTGGCCCAGGAGGTTATCGCCGCGGATGCACGCATCGACTTCCTGCAGAACGACCTCGACGAGCGTGCCATCGACGTGCTTGCGCTTCAGGGCCCGGTCGCAAGTGACCTGCGCATGATCGTGGGAGCGCTGCGGATGAGCGCATCGCTCGAGCGCATGGGCGATCTGGCCCGCCACATCGCGCAGCTCGCCCGCCTTCGCTTCCCGGAGAATGTCATCCCCGAAAGCATCCGGCCCACCTTCAACGAGCTGGCGCAGCTGGACATCGCAATCGCCAGCAAGGTGACCGAGCTGCTCGAAACCCGCAATCTTGAGCTGAGCAACGAAATCTACGCCCACAACGCGCGGGTCAACGAACTTCATGCGGGGGTGTTCAAGGCGGTTGCCGCAGCGGACTGGAACGCCTCGGCGCCCACCACCGTGGATGTCACGCTGGCCAGCCGCTACTTCGAGCGGTTCGCCGACCACGGCGTCTCTGTTGCCCGGAAGGTCACCTACCTCGTCACCGGTGAGTGGCAGCCCAGCGCTCCGCTCAACTGACCCACCTGCCGGACAAACGACGACGGCCCGCTTCCTTCCCCAGGAGGCGGGCCGTCGTCGTTGTGAAGGTTTGATTCCACCCGGTGCAGGGTGGAAGCACTACCGGCAGGAAGTCAGTGCTTGGCCTTGCCCTGATTCGCGACCGCCTCGATGGCGGCAGCGGCGGCGTCGGCATCGAGGTAGGTACCGCCGGCCTTGACCGGCTTCAGGTTTTCGTCCAGTTCGTACACGAGAGGAATGCCCGTCGGGATATTCAGCGAGGCGATATCCGCGTCGCTGATGCCGTCAAGATGCTTGACGAGAGCACGAAGCGAATTACCGTGGGCTGCAATCAAAACGGTCTTGCCGGACTTGATGTCCGTGCTGATGTCCGACTCCCAGTAGGGCAGGAAGCGCTCGAGTACGTCCTTCAGGCACTCGGTGCGCGGCACGTTCTCGCCCAGGTCCGCATAGCGGGGGTCATTGGCCTGGGAATACTCGCTGGAATCGTCGAGGGGCGGCGGCGGCGTGTCATAGGAGCGGCGCCACTCCATGAACTGCTCCTCACCGAACTCGGCAAGCGTCTGGGCCTTGTCCTTACCCTGCAGCGCTCCGTAGTGACGCTCGTTGAGGCGCCAGTCGCGCTTGACGTCGATCCAGCTGCGATCTGCCGCTTCGAGGGCGAGGTTCGCAGTGATGATTGCGCGCTTCTGGCGTGAGGTGTAGACGATGTCCGGCAGGATGTCGTGTTCCACCAGCAGCTCACCGCCCCGCACAGCTTCCTTGCGGCCCAGTTCCGTCAGTGCCACGTCCACCCAGCCTGTGAAAAGGTTCTTTTCATTCCACTCGCTCTGGCCATGGCGCAGCAGGATCACTTTGTAAGAAGTCATGGCTCAAGTCTGCCGTATTTGGGCATGAGGGGCACACGAAGTGCAGCCGATGGACCTTTCATTACCCGTAACCTTGAACGGTGCCAGAACGAAAGCCCGGACAGCCGGTTGGAGCGATCACCCGCGGCACCACGAATCCCAATCGTCTCCGGCGCATGGACCGGTGGTTGACCGGACCCCAGGCGTGGCGCATCCGCGGGGCTGATGATCCCCTGGTGGTGGACCTCGGGTACGGCGCTACGCCGGTGACCGCCGTCGAACTTTTCTCCCGCCTGCGGGCGCTCCGGGGCGATGTTGAGGTGGTCGGTGTTGAGATCGACCTTGAGCGCGTCCGCGCAGCTCTTCCGCTTGCACGCCCGGGCCTAAGCTTTGTGCAGGGCGGATTCGAGGTTCCGCTGGGCGGACGGCGTCCCGTCGTCGTACGCGCATTCAACGTACTGCGTCAGTACGGTGAGGAAGAGTATCTGGCGCACTGGAACCGTGTGCGCGGCCGGTTATCCTCAGACGGGCTGTTCATCGACGGGACCTGCGACGAGATCGGACGACGGTCGACGTGGGTGGCGATCACCCCGGAGGGACCACTGTCACTGAGTATTTCCCTCCGGTTCGGAGGTTTCGAGGTGCCCTCCGATGTGGCCGAGAGGCTGCCCAAGGCGCTGATCCACCGCAACGTTCCCGGGGAGCGGGTATTCGACTACCTGCAGACGCTGGATCGCGCCTGGCATGATGCAGCGCCGCTGCGATCATTCGGAAACCGGCAACGCTGGCTGCGTATGTGCACGTCCATGCGCGACGCCGGTTGGCCGCTTCTTGACGGCCCGGCGAGGTGGCGGTTGGGAGAAGTGACAGTCGCCTGGGATGCGGTAGCGCCCCGCTAAGAAGGCCGAGGCTTACCAGGGCCCGTACGGCCCGCTACCCTGGACTTCGCTGACCGCCGGCTTCACGTCTGCAAGGTAGACGCAGGCCGCGATGATGGCAACGAGTTGCAGCAGCCCGAACAGTCCGGCGGCGCCGAACAGGGCTGTGAGCGCTCCGATGCCTGCAGCGCCTGCGGTCATGCCCAACCAGAAACTCTTGGTGCGCTTGAACGTGGCTTCGAAGGATGCCGGCTTGCGCTGCGCGCAGTCGACCAGCGCCCACAGTTCGATACCGAGCGCGAGGAAGGCAAGACCCCGGAACAGCCAAAACTCGGTCAACAGCACGATTTCCACGGAATCAGCCTAGCGGTTATCCGGCGCGGAGGAGAGTGCTGCTTCCAGATCCGCCCAGAGATCCTCGATGTTCTCGATACCGACGGACAATCTGACCAGCGCTTCCGGAACCGTCTTCGGCTCCCCGGGCTGGCGTCGTCGTCGTTCAATCAGCGATTCCACGCCACCGAGGGAGGTGGCGGGCAGCCACAGGCGGACCGCTTCCACGAGGGCGTCCGCGGCTTCCCGTCCGCCAGCCGGCTCGATGCTGATGATGCCGCCGTAGCCCTTGAGCTGTGCGGTGGCGCGCTTATGGCCCGGATCGGTGGGAAGTCCCGGATAGCGGACCCGCTCGACCGCGGGATGCCCGGCAAGGCGCCGCGCAAGTTCCATCGCGTTGGCCTGGCTGCGCTCCATCCGCAGTGCAAGGGTGCGCAGTCCGCGCAGCGCGAGCCATACCTCGAACGGCCCGGCGATCGCCCCGTGGAGCGTGCGGTAGGACGTCAGCTGGTCACGCAGCTCAGGGTTGGAGGTGACCAGTGCACCGAGCACGACGTCGGAATGGCCGGCAAGATACTTCGTGACCGAGTGCAGAACGACGTCGGCTCCGTAATCCAGCGGTCGGCACACCAGCGGTGTGTTGAAAGTGTTGTCGACGACGACGAGGGCGCCCACGGCATGGGCGGCGTCGGCGAGGACAGCGGTCTCGGCGACCTCGAGCATCGGATTGGTGGGGCTTTCGAGCCACAGCATGTCGGCGCCTTCAAGCTGACCGAGCACCTGCTCGGTGTCCGCGACATCCACCTGCCGAACGGTGAGCCGCCCGCGGGCCTCCTCGGCGAGCGCCAGCGAAACGGAGCCACCGTACGCGTGGCGCGGGATGACAACTACTCCCCCGGTGGGAACAAGCGAAAGGGCCGCCGCGGCAGCTCCCAGCCCCGACGCGAAGGCCAGTGCCGGCAGCGCAGCACCCTCGAGCTCCGCAAGGGCCTCCTCGAAGGGATCCCAGGTGGGGTTGGACATGCGCGCATAGATACGGTCGCTGCCCGTGGGGGCAACAGTTTCGTGGAAAGTCGACGACAGCACGATCGGCGGGTTGACAGGAGAATCGTGCTCACGCCGCGGGCGGCCTGCGGCCACAGTGAGCGTATCCGGGGCAAGGTTCGCGTGCTGGGTCATTCGATCAGGTTAGTTGGTCCGGGCGCCCGGTCCCTGCATCGACCGGGCGCTTATTACGGATTCTGGCGCGATCAGCGGTTGTGGGCGCCCGCTCGATCCCGGTGATCCACAGAACCATCCGTTGAAACGCGGTTCGTCAGGGCAAGTCGGTAGGCTGAACCAGTGACATCTCAGACTCCCCGCCGCACCGCTGGCATGTTCATCGCGTTCGAAGGCGGAGACAGCGCGGGCAAGTCCACCCAGGCCACGCGGCTTGCCGAAGCGCTTGAGGCGGACGGCCATGCGGTCATCCGTACCCGCGAGCCCGGCGGCACGGAGATCGGTGAAAAGCTTCGTTCCCTCGTACTCGAACACGGGCACGGCCATATTGACGCCCGCACTGAGGCCCTGATTTTCGCCGCTGCCCGCGCCGCCCATGTGCATCAGGTCATCCTGCCGGCCCTGCAGCGCGGCGAGGTGGTGGTGTGTGACCGGTACATCGACTCCTCGGTCGCTTATCAGGGCGTGGGCCGGGGCCTGGGTGCGGACAGCGTGCTGGATATCAACATGTGGGCTGTCGAGGGACTGCGCCCGGACCTCACGGTGCTGCTGGACGTTGACCACGTCGAAGGACGCGGGCGCCGAACCTCCAGTGCAGCCGAGGAGGACCGGATGGAATCCGAGCCGGACTCCTTCCATGAGCAGATCCGGACCGCGTTCCGCCAGCAGGCCTCAGCCAACCCTGGACAGTACCTGGTGCTGAATGCATCCGACCCGGTTGATTCGATCGCGGAAGTCATCGCACAGTCCGTACGGGAACGGCTCGCATGAGCGTCTGGACATTCCTGACCGGTCAGGCAGCTGCAGTTGAACAGCTCCGCCGCGCCGCAGCAGCCGAGCAGCCCAGCCACGCCTGGCTGTTCACCGGTCCTCCCGGTTCCGGCCGATCAAATGCCGCACGGGCGTTCGCCGCTGCCCTGCTATGTGACCGCCCATTACTGGCCGAACGCGGCTGCGGTGAGTGCAAAGGATGCACGACGGCGTTGGCCGGCTCGCACGCGGACGTCACCAACGTGACCACGGAGAAAGTCACCATCAGCATCGACGAGGCTCGTGAGCTGGTGAAGAAGGCCCAGGATAAACCGTCCACCGGCCGGTGGCGCGTCATCATCGTGGAGGACGCGGACCGCATGCAGGAACGCAGTACCAACGTCTTGCTGAAGGCCATTGAGGAGCCCCCGCCACGCACCATCTGGCTGCTCTGTGCGCCCAGCCCCGGCGATGTCCTTGTGACCATCCGTTCCCGCTGCCGCTCCGTCAGCCTGCGGGTGCCGCCGGTCGATGCCGTCACCGACCTGCTGGTGCAGCGCGATGGAATCGACCCGATCATCGCCGAAGCAGCTGCCCGGGCCGCGCAAAGCCACATTGGGGTGGCAAAACGGCTCGCTACCGATTCCGATGCCCGGGAACGGCGCAACCAGATCGTTCGGTTGCCTCTCAACCTGCGCAACATTGCCGGCGCGATGCGCGCCGCCGCCGACCTGGTGAAGCTGGCTGAGGCTGAAGCGCAGAGCTCCTTTGAGCAGCGCGATGCTGAGGAAAAGGCCGCTCTGCTGACCTCGCTCGGAGCACCCGAATCGGGCACTCTTCCTCCCGCCATCCGTGCCCAGGTCAAGCGGTTGGAGGATGACCAGAACCGACGTGCCAAGCGTTCCAAGAATGACTACTTCGATCGCGCCCTCACCGACCTCACCTCGTTCTACCGTGACGTCCTGATGCTTCAGCTCGGCGCCGGCGGACACCTTGTGAACGAGCCGCTGCGGCCCGAACTTGAACGCTACGCGGAACACGGGACACCGGAGCAGACGCTCGCCCGTATTGAAGCCATCAACAAAGTGCGCACCCGGATCGTTGGAACCAATATCGCCCCCCTGCTGGCCATCGAAGCGATGGCCGTCAGCCTGCTGCCAGAGAAGGAACTTTCCGCGTGAACCACTCCAAACCCGTGCGCCGCTCACCGCTGCGTTCGCTGGCAGGTGCGGCCGCCGTCGTCGTCGGTCTGGTTCTCTCCGGCTGCACGGCGGGTCCGGACACCGGCGCGGTGACGGCGCCGCCAGAGGTGATCGGCGAGGTTCCGGAGAACCTGCAGGAGTTCTACACCCAGGAGATCACCTGGGAGGAGTGCGAGGGTGAGTTTGCCTGCGCCACCGTCAAGGTGCCGCTGGATTACAGCGACCCGGGTCGGCAGTCGATCGACATTGCGGCTATCCGTCTTGACGCCTCGGGCGAGCCTCAGGGCTCGCTCCTGATGAACCCGGGCGGTCCCGGCGTCTCCGGCTACAACACAGTCCGTGATTCCGCGGAGTTCCTCCTCAGCGATCGGCTGCGCCAGTCTTACGACGTGATTGGATTCGACCCGCGCGGCATCAACCGATCGTCGGCAGTGGAATGCCTTACGGATGAGGAACGCGAGGAAGCCCGGACAGAAACGATTCCCCCGGACGCGACCGATGAGGAAGCGATCGCGCTCATCGAGGAAGATTCCGCCGAGTACGCCGAGCTGTGTGCCGAACGGTCGGGCGAGCTGCTTGGCTACATTGACACCGTGAGCGCCGCGAAGGACATGGACATTCTGCGCGCCCTCGTCGGCGACGAGAAGCTGAACTACCTCGGGTTCTCCTACGGCACCCAGCTCGGCGCTGCCTACGCCGGCCTGTTCCCGGAGAAGGTTGGGCGCTTGGTGCTCGACGGCGCTGTGGACCCTTCGCTGAGCTCTGCCGAGATCACGGCCGGTCAGGTCGCGGCGTTCGATGAGGCTCTTCGTAATTACATCGCAGACTGCCAGTCGCAGAGCGACTGCCCGCTCCCCGGTGATGTCGAGGAGGGCGTTTCCGTCGTCGATGACCTCTTCGAGTCGGTTGAGGCCAGTCCGATGACTGCGTCGGACGGCCGGCTGGTGACCATCGGAACGTTCTTCCAGGGCTTCGTCCTTCCCCTGTACGACAGCGGAAGCTGGCCTGCGCTCACGGGAGCGATCGACCGTGCACTCCAGGGCGATCCCACGGAGTTCCTCCGGTTCGCCGACCTGAGCGCTGAACGGCAGCCGACCGGGGAATACCTGACCAATGCCTCCGATGCGTTCACCGCGGTGACCTGCCTGGACTATCCAATGTCTGCCGACCCAGAGACCATGGCAGCGGAGGCCGAGGCGCTGGAGGCGTCGTCGGAGGTGTTCGGTGAGTACCTGAGCTATGGCGCTCTGGCCTGCGAGAACTGGGAATACGAGCCCGTCAATGAACCTGCGCCGGCCAGCGCGCCGGGCGCGCCGCCGATGGTGGTCATCGGAACCACCGGGGATCCGGCCACCCCCTACGAGTGGTCACTAGCCCTCGCCGATCAGTTGGAATCCGCCGTCCACGTGACCTGGGAAGGCCAGGGGCACACCGCCTACGGCCGCTCCGGGGAGTGCATCGAGTCGCTCGTTGACGACTTCCTCATCGACGGCACGGTTCCCGACGACGGCGCCCGCTGCTGATTTTGACCGGTGAGCTTACGCTCTTATACAGTTATTCCTTGTTGAACGGGCCAGGTTTCAGCCTGGCGCCCAACAACTAGCCTCCTTAGCTCAGTCGGTAGAGCGTCTCACTCGTAATGAGAAGGTCGCCAGTTCGACTCTGGCAGGAGGCTCTCCATAGGAAGCCCCTACACCCTTCAGATTCAGGGAAGTAGGGCCATCTCTGCGTTGTTCGGGCTGAAAGCGCTTGACAAATACAATCTCCTCTGCATGCTCGGGTATTCCTTGCTGATCTTTGCCTTATCGTCACTTTTTCGTCACCTTGGAATTGACAACGACACAGCGCTAGGTCACCTCACATCACAAAGATTTCCTTTCAAGCGTCACTTGGTCACCGCTGTTAGCGCGAACCTGGCTGCGTGTGACTACAGTGTTCTCGTGGGGATTGAAGTTGCACCGGACAATCCGTGACTCGCACTGACTGAACGATGCGTATGCGGACTCCATCGGTGTTGAGGTTGTTTCAGGTCTCATCAGTGATGAACAGCATCCTTTCGGAAGCTCATCTTTGAGAAGCCGCTGATGTTGATCGGCGCCCCAGGCGATTTATCGCTGTCGATCTAGGGCACGAAAGCTACATAGCGAAGGAGCTACCGATGACCTACAACGAAGCCGTGATCCGCGACTTCTTGGCCGCTGATCTCGATATCATCGAGCCTGGACTCAAACTCCTCGAGACTGAGTACCATCTACCCAACAACGTAGGATCTAAAGGGTTCATCGACATACTGGCTCAAGACCGGCACGGCTTGCTAGTTGTGATCGAGCTTAAGCGAAGCAACGCAGCTGCAAGGCAGTGCGTTCACGAGCTGTTCAAGTATGCCGGCCTGCTGGGCAAGAATGAGGGCGTTCGTCTGGACCAACTGAGATGTATCGCCGTCTCAACGGAATGGCACGAGTTGTTGCTTCCATTCTCTGAACTATTTCATTCCGGGCGTTTCCAGTTATCGGGCTACGAGTTGAATGTGGACCACCAAGGGAAACCGGTGCAGGCGAAGCTCGTGACTGCTCTTCCTCCACAATCGGGAGTGGAAGTATGTCCTGAGCACACGATCTTCCTATTCAGCGACGAAGATGGCCGGCAAACAGGTTTGAAAGGCATGCAGCAGAATCTCAGCAAGATGGGTATCCACGACTACGTCCTAATGGACGTAGATTACGCGGGAGATGACACTGAGATTATCTACCCCTTCGGCTTGTACTTTGCCTTACCCGAGATGAACTATGTAGATGTGGAATCGATGCATCGTTCAGTTCAAGATGCTTACGATGAAGATTGCCGGTATCCAGCCGAGATGGCGGTAAGCGTAGCTGTCCAGAACGACTTGCATTATGACTCGATTGCGATCTCGTATCCTGATAAGTTCTCCCACTACTTCCTAGGTGGGGAGTGGCGAGTCGCGGATTGGCACAACTCCGGCACACTTAAGGTCTCCACTCTTAGACCGCCTGAGGCCGTCCTTGCAGCGATAGCTGCAGTTGATTCAGGTCAAGGAACAACCTTTTATCAAACGGTATCGCGAAAAAATCACCTCGCGTGGAATCGGTTCATACAGAATATAGAACTTCACCTCCATTGGTGTGCAGCGTGGAAGTCTGCCCTTCTCGATTTCCTCTCGGGCGTAAGTATGGAATCTACTATAAGCACGCGCATATACGCCCCTGATGATCTACTCACAGTCATGCACAAAGCGTTAGTTGAGGGCGACCCTTCCTTCCTTCCACAGATGGAAGTCGTAGTTTCGAATGAGTCTGAGATAACCGAGATTCTTCTGGGATTCATGAGTTGGGATGGAGAGGTGGTCGAGATTTCGCTCCAGGACTTCCTTCGAAAAGCCTATGGAAGCTTCGACGATTACCGGATGGCTCAGCACTTCGCTGAACAGGGAGAATTCGAGAGCGCCGCCTGCGACTACTTCCACATCGCTTACTCCGCAGTCGTGCTCGGGCTTGATGCGCTTGAGTCACCGATGCCCCTCGATATCGCCGCTTATCGGCTTGCGAATCAAAAGGTTGAGGACGAATTGGCAGACGCATTCAAATAGCCTTCGATTCTGGAGGTTCAGCGGGGAAGTTGGTGTTCCAGCCCCATAATGAAGCGCCTACCGAAATAGGTGCTGGGATAGGTGAGGACGGCATACTCCCCTGACGCATAGAAGCCCACGGGTGCCGTTAGGGCTGGTGCCTGAGCAGTGCGGCAAGGAGCTTGCGCACGGATCCAAACGCCGTTGCTTGAAGGGCAGTCACGCGTCGATGAAGCGCGCTGCCCGAGACATCCCTAAATCAGGGGCCATCTGAGCCGCTGGCTCGCCCGACTGAATCAGACGGGCGGCGTTCTTCATTCGTCGATCGTTGAACTTTCCTGCTGCGTGTCGCTTGCTCAGACTGTCAGTGATCCACTCGCGCCTTATCTCAAGCTCCATCCGCGCCGGCACGGCAATGACAGCAAACGCCATGCCGCCCAAGGCTTGCTGGTGTCCATGTAACCCCCGCCTAGACTCAGAAAGCGGAGACGTATGCTCTTGCTTTTGAGTTGATCGACCAACGCCAGCATGTTCCCGGTGGAGCGTCTCAAGCGGTCGAGTGTGGTGATCGCCAGCTTGTGTCCCTCCTGAGGCGCGCCTCGCGCGTTGTCCAGTTGGACGCGGGACGCCCTTGCCCCGCTGACGACATAATCTAAGTACTCATCATCCCGCCGCACGACAGAATCCAGCAGGATCGGGGCCTTTGCCGCAATGGGCGATCGAAGCGCGGTTTCTCTCTTGCTAGCCTGTGAGGGACCGCCCGCCATTCGAGCAGAGGGAGACTTCGATGAACGAGCCCCTGGACTCGGCTGCGTCAGTCGACATGCGTCAGTATCTGCAAGACCTCCAAGCGGCGGCGTCTCGGTGTTCTGAGTCGGCTGTTGCTGATCATCGGGCTGCCTTGGGCGCGGTGCACCAAGTCGACGATGACCTCAGACTGTGGGTGGATCTGATCACGGGTCCCGAGGTCGATCAACTTCGTGCAGCGCGACGCGAGCTGGCGCTTGCCGAATTTTGTGCAGCTTTAGGTCTATACCGCCAAGCCTTTGCCAGCCTTCGTCTTTTTCTCGAGTTGAGCTTCGCAGCGGTCCATTTCTCCGTTCATGAATTCGAGCGAAGGCGATGGAAATCCGACAAGAGCGACTTTTCGTGGTCTAGGGCGCTAGATGAAGAGACTGGTCTGCTGTCGAAGCAGTTTGTTGACGAATTCGCCCCTCAGTGCAGAGATGATGCACGCAAATATGCTGGAGATGCTGCGCGCACTTACAGATACTGCTCCCAATTCATTCATGGCAAAGCGAAAGTGTCCGATTCATTGCCCGAGGCATTGGACTACAGCAGCGAGGCAGTCAGCGGCTGGTGCACCCACGCATCATCGTGCGGAACAGCTGTTCTGTTCCTGCTCTATATCCGCTACGGTGCGGACCTCAACGCCCATACCGACTCGGCATTGAGCGAAGTGCTCATCAATCGATTCGGACATCTTAATCCCATACGCGTATCTCTAGGATTGGCTAATGACTAACAGTAGCGGGGACCTCTTCTACCGAACCGAGGACCTCCAACTCGACGAAGTCCTCGGCTACTTTGTAGAGACGTCCGGTGATCGAGCAGTTGTCGATCGCTTGAAGTCAAGATCACCTGTACTTCTGCGAGGAAGTCGAGGAGTTGGGAAATCCTTCCTTCTGCGAGTGGCCGAAGCAGAACTGAAGAGAGATTTCGACGTAGATAGAATCCTTCCTGTCTACGTCACCTTTGCGCGCGCGGGTCTGATTCGTCAGACAGAAGACGGCTTCATTCCCTGGATGATTTCCAAAATCTCGTCAGCCATCAGGCGGGCCCTGGTCACGTACGGCCTATCACTTCCCCCTGAGAGTGCCCTTGCAGCCTTGATGGCTCCCCCTTCAAGGTTCCCCGCTGGCCTCGCCATCGACGATGTGGTCCAAACCGAGTATGAAGAGTTCTGGAAGAACGGAGAACCCGTTCCATCTGGACGCCTAATCCCTGACCCCGACGTACTCAGGGACGCCATCGACGACCTCTGCGAGGAGCTGGGACTGAGGCGCATTGCCCTTTTGGTTGACGAGGCAGCGCACGTATTCATCCCGGACCAACAACGACAGTTTTTCACTCTCATGCGCGACCTTCGAAGTCCAAGATTGGCAGTAAAGGCGGCGGTGTACCCGGGGGTCACCTCCTACGGTGAGTCTTTTCAGCCGACCCACGATGCGACCGCTCTGGACGTCGAACGCTCTCTCACAGACTCAAAATATGCCTCGTCCATGCGGGAGATAGTTCTGAAACAGGACGTGACCCTAAGGCGCTCCATCGAGCAATACGGGGAGGCGTTCGACGTTCTTGCATTTGCGGCCACAGGAAATCCGCGAATTCTTCTCAAGACTTTCGCTGCCAGCACGCCTATCAATCGAGCTCGAGTCCAGGAAACCATCAGGAACTACTATCGGGAGGAGATCTGGGCCGAACACTCCAATCTGGCGGAACGGTATCCGGGGCATAGGGATCTCATCGATTGGGGCCGGAACTTCATAGAACGCGACGTTCTGCCCGTCCTCTACGCACGAAATCAGGGAACATCCGAAACATCGTCGGCTATATGGATTCACCGGGATGCTCCGCAGGCCGTGCGGGAAGCGCTTCGTCTCCTTTGTTACAGCGGAATTCTCCTTGAGGGTGTCTCCGGGATCCGTGCGACTCGCAGCGAAGTCGGCACCAGATACATTGTTAATCTAGGCTGCAACTTCGCCCAGGACGCGGAACCCGTCCAGTATGGATCTGCCGTCAGATCAAGTCTGAGCATCAAGCGCATGCAAGAATTCGGTGCGAATCATCCGTCATACAAGCCAATAGAACAGTTGGGGATCGAATCCCTGCAGTCAGATAGCAACGTGGCGCTGGATGCCCGTCTTGCTGCCGGCGTAAATAATCTGGATCTCACCTATTTCCAGAAGTCGAAGCTACGTGAGCTCAACTTGACCACGATTGGTGACGTACTCGGTGCCTCCGAAGCCGACTTTCAAGCGCTCTTCTACGTTGGCAGGGTGCGATCCAGGCAGATGAGAAATGCCGCCATCATGGCCGTAATCGAGTATCTGTCAGGGTAGCAAAGCATCATGAAGCTCCGAGAGGGCTTGTATCGTAACTGCCGCGTCGGGTAAGACATGCCTTGAAAAACATAAGGCAGGCTGACTGTTTCGTTTGTGGCGCCATCACCGTTGCGCGGAGCGCTCCATCTGACGCCAGTGCGCGTAAACCGTTGACGAAGACCTTGGGTTTGCTGCGCTCCCGGCAAGCAATGGTCCTTGGACGATCCATCTTCACGGCTTGGAGAGAGGTATTGGTGAGTAACAGCTGCATAATCAGATTTATTGACTAATGTCGTTGTTGTGGACCACATGGCGCTGGAAGCTCTCCTCTCCTCCAATCACAATTGGAATAAATATCGACGGTCGATGTCGTCTCGACGACCGGACCTTCGAGGAGCAGACCTAAGCGGAGCGGACCTCACCGACGCGAACCTTCGGGACGCCGACCTTGCCGGAGCGGACCTCACGGATGTGGACCTAAGCGGAGCGAACCTCAGCGGCGTGGACTTCACCAGCGCCGATGCTGCCCGGGCGGTCTTGGCCGAGGCAAATCTCGCCCAAGCCGACCTCACGCGAGCCAACTTCACCGGAGCGAACTTTGACCACGCTGTCCTAACCGAAGCCAACTTCTACAAAGGTAACTTCACCGACGCGATATTCACATGGGCAAAAATGACCTCTACTGATCTCAGTTTCGCCAACTTGGCTCGCGCGGATTTGTCTCATGCAAACCTTCACACCGCGAAACTTCGGGAAGCGACTCTGACCGGCGCTCGCTTCTCCGAGGCAACGCTCACTGCAGCGGACCTCACCAATGCGGACTTAAGCGATGCGTTTCTCATGCATGCGGACCTGACTAGCGCAGTTCTTGAGGGCATCAAGATGAGTGTAGATACGGTCAACCCCGCTGGGGATCAGCTGAGTATCTATCTCCACGCAGGTGTAGTGGGCGAGCCCCTAGAAGTGGGCCTAGTTCGCATTCAGGTCGCCCTCCCTGAACACGTAGATCCTCAGTTCTTTGCGGACATCACTTCCTCCGTGGCAGCGATCGCGCGTCTCGCGTCTCTGGTGGGGGCGCGGCTTCACGCCAACCGATTCGAAGGGCCTCCACGAGAATCGTCCGGCAACCTGCTGCTGGGGACGGCCGAAAATTCCTCCGTAATTCAGGTGCGACGCTCCCATTATGGAAGCCCCTGGTGGATAGACCTCATCGAAATGGCACCGGCATTTGCGGCTGGTGCAGGAGCTGCGACGGCGTTCGTCGCGAGGAAGCGCAATCAGAAACTATTGTCCGTTCTCTTCACTATGGCGCGCCGGGAGGAGCGTGAGCTGTGGTTGGAGAATCGAGTTGAGCAGCAACGCTTCGAGCTCGAAGAGAAGCGCGCGAACACGTTGAGTCATAAAAAGCGGCGAATGAAAACCGAATGGGCCATCTCGAAACTAGAGATTGAACCGGCTTCTGAGGCTGACGTGCGGGAACGTGTGACGGATGGCGTCCCTGACCCTGAAACAAGAGCCGCTCTCCTCGATGCAGTCCCTGACATGATGCCGCTAATGGAGCACGGCATCACTGTCCTCACCACAGAGACTAGCTGGGTTCATTCAGATGACGGCGAGTCGGCTTAGTAGGTCACGATTGGTCCGTCGTTGCTATACGCGCGCGAGGGCAAGGTCAGTTGGAATGATGCCGCTCGCCAGAAGCAGCCGCCGGAGTGAGAATTGAACAACGGATGAATACGGCCGAAAGACAGGAAGCTCTCGGCGAATCGCGAGGGCAGATAGCATCTTCAGCTGACTGAACCTTTCCGCTCTCATCTTCCCGCGATCCCCTAGATCAGTCCGTCCGTTCCCCCTTGGAGATCAGCGGAGTTTTGAATATTCGTACTCGATCTCAGAAGTGAAGTCAGTACCAAGTGTCATCGCTAAAGCGACCGGGATTAGCCATCCGTTGACGTGACTGCTGAACCGCCCCTTGCCTTCAACTTCCTCCCTCGGCACTAAGCGAGCCGCGTGCAGCTCGTAGCTATCGGCTTTGAACACCAGCACTGCGAGAAAGTCGAAGTCGAACGATCTCAGTGCCGATAGGACCTGCGTACCGACGCCGCTGATCGCGCGCGCTTTGACCTGCACCCGACTGCCTTCTGCCGTGATGATGTCATAGCTTCTCGTTGAATTAGGGACGATGGTTCCACCGAGCGCAGCATGTGCAAGGTGCTCCGCGATGTCGCCAAGTGGTGCGTTTCTTGTTCGCACCAGCTGCCTTCTCTTCAACTCAACCAATATTTGCCCATGGAAGTGCAGTAGTTCCTTGGCAGTCATCTTCTCGAAGTCTGGCTGCATTCACTCAGGCTACAGCTCCTACTATGAGCTGCCGTGGGCTTCAGCATGTAGACCAAGGGCGCTCGCAGTCGTGGGTGGCGGAATGACGAGATGACGAACCCTTCCGACGCCGTACCTTCGAGATCAACGCACGGACCCTCGTGAGGGATGAGGCCAACAGAAGCCAGATCAGGTGGATCAACGGGGTTCTTCCTCTAGGAGTTGGGGGCACGGATTCGCGTCCCAACGTCGCCGGGAAAACTGGGACTTGGGATGCTGTCGTTCAATCAGTAGGCACATTGCCGGCAACATCGGAAACTGGGAAGGGTCAGGACCTTCGCCTATTGAGATGCAGTTGAACGTCATACTTGAGCAACCTCAAGGGTGAGGAACCGCTCGCTTCCTTCGGCGTAGCGCCGTTGAGCTGACCCGCAGTTGAGCCGGGTCCTGGAAATTGGGGGAGGCTTACGGCAGAATAGCCTAGTGATGAAATACGTAGACCTTTTCGCCGGCTGTGGCGGGCTCTCGCTCGGGATCGAACGAGCAGGGGGTGAGCTCGTTGTTGCCGTGGAGAAGTCTGACATGGCTGCTAGGACGTTCTTCCATAATTTTGTCGGGGACGCCTCAGACGTCGTCGCATGGAATCGATATGTCTCCTCCGACGTCCGTTCTCAGGTCAAGCAGCGCGTACTGGTGCGTGAGCTGAGGTCACTTCTCGATGAAGAAGCGACGATGCACGAACTGGCTACCGAAGGTATTGATTTGGTTGTAGGAGGACCTCCATGCCAAGGGTTCTCTCTGGCGGGAAGGCGCAACCCTGACGACATCCGGAACAAGCTTCCATGGGAGTACCTTGAGTTTGTGGCGCGGACCAAGCCCAAGGCTGTGGTCATAGAGAACGTCGTGGGCATGCACCAAAAGTTCACTTCAGAAGAGTCGTCATCGTTCACCCAGTTGCAAATCGCGTTAGCGGAAATTGACCCCGGGTATGTGGTTCAGGGCGTGCACGTTAACGCTATGCACTACGGCGCGCCTCAGCATCGCCCCCGGTTGATGATCATTGGCATTAGGTCCGACGTCGCGGGTCAGCGTGGTCTCACCTCCACGTCCGAGTTGTGGAAGTCAGACTTCCTTGACCGCATAACGCACCCGTTGCCCGACCTCGCTCCCGTCCCTACGGTAACTAGCGACGACGTCCTGACCGTGGAGAGCGCGATCTCGGACCTGTCTCCCCACTCCCCCAAGCCCAACTCCAAAAGGAACGCGGCGTACGTTCGGGAAATGCGTAGCAGGGAATGGAACCTGCGACTTCGCCCGGGCAAAGATGAACACAACCATGTGCCTCGTCGGCACACCGTTCGTACTACTGAGCGGTTCCGCCTGTATCAATATCTGGCCCAGTCGGGCCTGGACCAAAGGGTAATTAGCCGAGCAGCCGCAATGCCAGAGTCCGACGCCATCCTCTACGTGAAGACTCAATTGATCGACGCAGAGCTGCCCGCGAGGTCCCCAGATGGCGTCTTGTTAGCAGCTACTAACGAAGACCTGATCAATCTAGTGATGCGTTTGGCCACGAAGAAGCACTCTCAGCGCGTTTTGGGATGGCAGAAACCCGCACGGACCGTTGTGACGTTGCCGGACGATTACGTTCACCCCTCGGAACCCCGTATTTTCACCGTTCGGGAAATGGCGCGTTTTCAAGGATTCCCCTCTGCATTCGAATTCCTCGGCAAGGAAACCACAGGCGCTCATCGCAGGCGAGTCGAAGTGCCCCAATATTCTCAAGTGGGCAACGCTGTTTCGCCTTGGCTATCCTTAGCGGTAGGGAAACGGATCACGGAATTAGTGGGGGAACCGCCGAGTGAGGGCGCTGAACGATTTTGAGCTGGAGAACCTGTCCTTCCTGACTCGGTACGGTTTCGACTTCGAATTACTACAGCCCACCGGTACAGCGCTGAAGAAGTCAATCATCGACGCAACGGCCGAGTTTCGCGCTTTCCTCAGCAGGCAAGACGTTCATGACTTCGACGCGCAACCTCAAGGACTGGATCACCGAATCTTCAGACGGACCAAGATCGTCACGGTCGAGGGCAGAGTCGTTGAAACCAAAGCATCTATGTACCGACCCGTCACCAAGGACGGCGATCCCCGTATTTGGTTCTACGATCTAAAAGGTCGTTGCTCGCCCGACGACATACTTGTGATCCTTTGGCGCGATGACTGGTTGTGGGTGCTCAACTCCAGCCAGGTCCGGCTAGCGGATGCCGTCGAACGTTCGCCTTCGTATGCTGACGTTCTCAAACCGCTCCTCAACGAACGTGAGAGCGTGTTCGAGGAGTTGCTGGGTATGATGCGTGAGATCGCCTCTAGGGACTTCATCCCCGTACATCGAGAGGGTGACACGGCGGTCGGGCACCTTCTGGAAACAGAGCTCGGTATCGAAGCCAACTCCAGCAGAACCCCCGACTATAAGGGTGTCGAGATAAAATCCACACGGGGAAAAATCTCGCGAAACCTTACGCTATTCGCCAAAGTAGCCGATTGGGACATAAGTCAGCTGAAAAGTTCAAGACAAATACTTGAAACATTCGGGTATGAGAGGAACGGGAGGCTCAACCTCAACTGCACGGTGAGCGCGCGCATCCGTAACTCACAAGGACTTCAATTCGTAGTAGACGACATAGGCGGGTACCTTCACGAAACATCCGACAAGAAAGGGTTCACTCGGCCAGCTACCTGGCGCTTGGGCTCGTTAATCGATGCCTTAGCAAGCAAGCATGCCGATACCTTTTGGGTGAAAGCGCAGTCTCGTAAGAGCGCGGGCAGGGAAGAAATTAGGTTCCTGTCCGTGACCCAGACAACGCGTCCGATCCTCCAGCAGGTAGCCCCGCTGCTCTCCTCGGGCGCAATCACTATGGACCATCTAATCTCGTCAGAGCACTCTGAGAGAGGGCCGCTGTTCAAGATCAGCGCGAAACACTTCAATGAGTTGTTTCCCGAGCCTATCTTTCATGACCTCCGTGCCGAGACGAGCCCATAGTCGAGTCAACGGCCGCTTCACCGAGGAACTCCGACACATAATCCAACAGGCCGGTTTCAGCTATGCGGCACTCCCATAGCACCAGAACCTCCCAACCCAGCCGGCTGAGTTCATTCAGTTGGCGCGCGTCCCGGTCCTGATTACGACGCCGTTTCTCAGACCAGAATTCTGTATTGGTTTTTGGGAGTCGAGAGCCAACAGGACATGCATGACCATGCCAGAAACACCCGTGAACGAAGATGACCTTCCTTCTCGACGGGAAAACTAAGTCAGGTTTCCCAGGCAGGCGCGCGTCATGCAAGCGGTATCTGAACCCAGCAGCATGCAACATCTTGCGTACGCGGACCTCGGGCTTAGTGTCTTTGGACCGGATCTTCGACATATGAGCGCTTCGCTGCTCGCGGCTGAGAGAGTCTGCCATCTGCGCATCCTATTCCCATCTGTAGCGAGCGTCTCAACCTCTATCGGTGCCGAAGCGCCCGAGGGGGGGGGGGGGGGTACTACCCCTCCGCCATCTACATCACTCCCCGCCAGTCTTAGCGCCTCCCTGCTTGAACGGGTTGGGAAGTCTCAGTTTTGGGAGGATCGTCCGCTACTGATACTTGCATTCCGTGCTCGACTATTGCGCCCTTAGGTAGTGCTACGTTCGCAAGTAGCTCTCCCCAAGGGTCGGGATCAGATAACTGCACTCGTAAGCCAAGACTTAGTGCATACTCCCAGATACGGATATCACCATCACCCAAGCGGATGCGCTGCAGCAACATGTTCTGGGCATGAGTGCACAACTGCAGGTGCTGCGGATTCACGCAGAGCGTGACGTTACAGACGTGATCCACGTGCATGCCGGAAGGAATCGGTCCACGGTACGCGAGCCATGAGTAACGGTGGGCATATGTGCCCTCAGGGTGTGAAAAGTTGGGGTAACTATTCCACCTTCGCTCCTGCTGGCGACCCCCGCGCCAAATCCAGCAACCGCTAGCGACAACCGTGACTTTGGACAAGAAGCGCTCATGAAGAGTCTGCTTCACAGGCAGGCGCCCGTCCCCTCCATTCCGGCGCCTATCGTAATGGCGCCTGCATAGGGTCACTGCATGAACGTTCTCTTCACAATCGTCCGCTGAACATGTTCTAGGGCGACCGTCATGGCTTCGGCGCTTGTCGCGGGCAGAGGACTCATTATGGAGCTCTTGCTCAGCAGGAAGCGCCGCAGGCGCAGAGTCATCAGAATGCACTTAAATTCCTCAAGCGTGTTCGTTGTGCCCGGTGCTTGCGCCCGGGCACGGGGAGGGTGGAACTGTGATTGACAGAAGGTGACTGGCGGTCACCTAGGTCTATGCGAAGGACGGAGAGTTGATCGGTAGAAGAATCACTTCGCTCTCTTCTTATAGGGAGATTTCTAGAACCGGTTTTCTTCCGTGCACCGAAGCATCGCGCCGACCGTCTCTGGCGTCGCTTCGCTCCACCATTCCAGCTCCCTCTCTGTCCACAGGTGCGGCGTGAGTGGGGTCGCTCGATCAACAAGGTGGGGCGACTCGTCTTGCGAGGACAAGAGGGCATGGACGCTGGACCGGTTGAACCGCCGCCGACTGGACATTAGCCCGACTGCACGAGCGAGTTTCCAGTGTTCCGTTACCGTCTTGACGTCAATGCCGACCATCTGGGCAATCGTTCCCCGGTTGACCGTCGTGATACCTCGACGGTTAGCCGTATGAGTTGTTGCAACCAACGTACGAACCACCTTCGGCTTCAAACCCGCCGCTTCGATCATGGCGAGGTAGCTCTCGACTTCGAACGTTGTAGTCGCTGTTCGGGAAGCATGAGCCCGACGATGTCGGTTCAGGTACCACGCTGCTGCTCGCCATTCCCAAGAGGGCGAGACCGGATTGATGGGCCCCGGAGAAGCAGCCGCTGCATCAAGAGCCGGTTCCGCCCTCAGGAGGTGTCATCCAAATCAGGCTGCACTGCAACTATCGACAGCTGATCGTGCGCTTCAGGCAACCCTAGGGAGGACCACCCTTTGTTGACGCACCCAATCGTCCAGTTCTTCGGTGCGATATCTGCACCTACTCCCGAATTTATAGAAACGAGGCCCCACTGCCTTACCCGACTGGGCAAGCCACTTTTCGGAGACGTTGAGGTACTGCGCCGCCTCTCGACGAGACAGAAACTGCGGCTCCCTCACGGAACGATTCTCCGGAGACACGGATGGGGCGGGTACTACAGCAGAGACCATAGACGATCCTTTCTTGCCGAAACCATAGATGACTAGGAAAGCCATCTATGGCAGAGTACCGCATTCAGCTTGGCAACCAAAGTCTGCTAAGTTGAAGCCTCACGAACTTCATCTCGGGAGCAAACTTGCCGGAACCGATGCCAGATCTTCTTCCCTCGGAAGCCATCTATTTATGGGGACCTGAAGAATCCACGAGTCCTAGTTCTGGTGGGGAAACAGTCACTACGCAGTGGTGCCACTATCATGTCCGCGGAATGCACGTCGGAATCGGCTGGTCTGTAGGCGGCCCGGAAGGTGAGTTCCGCGCACCCGAGCAGATAGACATTCATTTCGATGACGAAGAGTACTGGCACTTCTCCGGTGAGGAGGATGCCGGATACGACCCGGACGACGCCGTCAGCGGTGTAACAACCGCAGTACTGAGGTCCGTGCCGTTAGCACACGCAGCAGCACTGATGCGCGGACGGCACGAGGAACTCCTCGCTCTCAAAGTTCGGCAGCGCTTGGACCCGCTGCCAGCGCGAGCCAAGTCGAGCCGAGACTACGTTCACCTATCCATGGCTTACGTTTCCCTCAACCGAGGATCGTCGACAGAACCGATCCAGCGACTGGCTGAATGGACGGGCGAGAGTGCACATACATGGTCTGCTCGGCTCCAACGTGCTCGTTCGAAAGGAATTCTGCTCGGCAAGGGAAGACGAGCGCGAATAGCACCGGAGTATCACACTCTGAGCGCGGAAGTTCTTGATGAGCTTGAAGTGGCGAGGAGGCATTTTGGCGATCAATAAGCTCGCGAGCGGTGTCAAACGTTGGCAGGCAGACTGGACGGCGGCAGACGGGGCGCGCCGGCGGAAGCGCTTCTCCACGCGACGAGAAGCGGAGCAACATCTGCAGACGGTACTTCAGTCGCTCCGTGGTGGCACCTACATAGACCCAAAGCAAGCCAGCAAAACGTCCGTAGACCATCTCTATGGAGAATGGATAGAACGAATACGGACGGTCGGAGCAGACGGACGGAAGCCTGCGAGCGCCAAAACGGTCGACAACTATCGCCGCTTCTATGAGAACTACGTTCAGCCGCGCTGGGGAATGACCTCGCTCACTAACGTGAACTATGACCATACGGCGGAATGGATCCGCCGCCTCACAGGACGGGACGGCAAACCTGCGGGCGTTACCACCAGGCGTGAGGTGGGCCTGTTATTCGGCCGGCTAATGGGATTCGCTGTCAAACGGCGCCTCCTGGCTTCCAACCCCACGAAGGACCCACTCGGAAGGACCGACTACATCCCGGCCAAGTCGAAAGCACGGGACCACGTCTACCTATCGATGCCCCAGCTTGTTGCACTTGCGGTAGCTGCAGGAGAACATTCACTGTTCATCATGTTGGCTGGGGTATGCGGGCTTCGGTGGGGCGAGATCACGGCGCTTACTGGAGATGACGTCCAGCTAGGAAAGAACCCGTCTTTGAGCGTCACTAAGGCGTTCTCGGAGGTGGGCGGGCAGCTAATTCTGGGGCCTACGAAAGGCGGAGAGACTCGCACTGTCCCGATTCCCGCAATAGTCGCCGCTCGCCTAGGCACTCTTCTGGAGCAACTGGCTCCTCATGAGCGACTATTCAGCGGCGCTCGGGGGTCGGTCCTTCGAAATAGTACTTGGACGCGTCGGCACTACAGTCGTGCGATCGAGCGGGCTCGGGCAACGGACCCTAACTTTCCCCGGCCAACTTTCCACGATCTGCGACATACCGCGGTAAGTCTCGCTATAAGCTCGGGGGCGAATGTGAAGGTTGTCCAACGGATCGCCGGTCACGCTTCCGCGACCCTGACGCTAGATACTTATGCTGGCCTATTCGAGGAGGATCTTCACGACAGTGCACGGCGGTTGAATCATGCATTAACTGCTACCGGCTGGACTTAGGTGTCACTTTTTCGTCACCCAACGGCGGCCAATACCTGTTCCTATAAGGAATTACACTCTCACTTGTAATGAGAAGGTCGCCAGTTCGATTCTGGCAGGAGGCTCTTTTTGTGCCCTGTGCCGGGCTTGTTTCCCGTCTCCGCCCTTTCGCTCCGCTCCTCCCCGTACGAGAATAGGCAGCACGCTTACCTTTCCTGGGAGGATTCGGTCATGGAAACAGATCGCCCGCTTGCACTCATCACCGGCGCTTCGAGCGGTATCGGCTACGAACTGGCGAAACAGTTCCTTTCCAACGGCTTCGATGCCCTGCTGGTCGCCGAGGACGCGGAAATCACCACCGCGGCGAACTCCTTGCAAGACCTTGGCGGGCAGGTGTACGCCGAGCGCATCGATCTGTCAGAGCGCGAGGGCGTCGACCGCCTTTACTCCAGTCTGACCGCCCTGAAGCGGCCGCTGGAGGCTGCGGCGCTGAATGCCGGCATCGGCGCCGGCGGACCGTTTCTGGAGAACCGGCTGGAGGATGAGCTGCGCCTGATCGACCTCAACGTTGTGTCGACGGTCGCGCTCGCCAAGCGGGTGGCTACGGACATGGTGGCCCGCAACCATGGCAGGATTCTGTTTACCTCATCCGTGGTTGCACGTATGCCGTCGCCGTTCCAGGCTGTCTACGGCGCATCCAAGGCGTTCGTTCAGTCGTTCGGCCAGGCACTGCGTAACGAGCTGAAGGATACAGGCGTCACCGTGACCACTCTGCTTCCCGGCCCCACCGACACCGAGTTCTTCGAACGTGCAGATCTCATGGACACGCGGTTGGGAACTTCGAAGAAGGATGACCCGGCACTGGTGGCAGAGCAGGGGTTCAAAGGATTGATGGAGGGCGAAGGTAACGTGCTTGGTGGCTCCCTCAAGTCCCGGGCGATGGGGATGAGCGGCAATGTCACACCGGACGCTGCCGGGGCGGAAATGAACCGGAAGCTGAACGAGCCCGGATCCGCGCACTCGTAGGGCCGCTAGCGGCCGCGCCGCACCAGCTTCCTTGTGATCGCGAACGCTACCCCACCGGCGGCTACCCATGGACCTCCCACGATCAACGGGTCCAGCCACTGATGGTTGATATCGGAGCGCTTCACACCGAAACGTGACGCGACGCCGTGCGCGCTCTTCTCAGCCAGAACGCCGGTTTCCGTCACAGGGTTATCGGGTCGCGCGGACGCAAATGAACGCAGGTGGCTTTCCCAGGCGTCCACCCTGTCGCCGAGGATGAGCAACAGCCAGTGAGCCGCACGGCCCTCACTATAGGACGCATACGCATGACGGCGAATTGCACCGGAAACGCCCTTGAGCGGAACGGAGGTTCCGAACACGGGCGGAACGATGTCGTGTTCGATGGAATGCTCGCGGTTCTCGGCCCCGGGCTGCTGCTCAGGGAAATCCCAGTGCGCGCCCGTATGGAAGGGGGCCAGCTTCTCCCGCGGATAGGACGGGCGGTCCGCCGGATCCAGGTCTGCGCCCCAACCCGGGATGCGGGCGCGGAGCTCGTCACGGGTTTCGGTGTTCCTTGGCTTGTTGGCAACGTATGGCGTTGAGTGCACGGCGCTCTCCTAGCTTGCGTTCGGAACGATCAGGGGCTTGATGCAGTTGTCCAGCTTGGCCGAGAAGATGTGATATCCCTCGGCGATGTGCTCCAGTGGTATGCGGTGAGTAACGATGTCGTTAGGCTTCAGGTAGCCGTTGCGAATGTGTTCCAGGAGGCGCGGCCACTGGCGCTTGACCGGGCACTGATTCATTCGCAGGGTCAGCCCCTTGTTGACGGCGTCGCCGAATTTCACGGCACTGAAGATAGGTCCGTACGCGCCGACCACAGAAACGGTGCCACCCTTGCGGACCGAATCGATGGCCCAGTTCAGGGCGATGGGTGATCCGCCCTGAAGCTTGAGCTTGGTCCCGGTCACCTGCTGGAGGAAGTTGCCGTCGGCTTCGGCGCCCACCGCGTCGATCACGACGTCGGCCCCCAGATAATCGGTCGCCTTCTTCATCTCGACCACGATGTCGTCGTATTCGTTGTAGTTGTAGGTCTCAGCGTGCGCGAAGGTGCGGGCCTTTTCCAGCCGGTACTCAAGCTGGTCAATCACAATGACTCTGCCCGCCCCCATCAGCCATGCGGACTTTGCCGCATACAGTCCCACCGGACCTGCCCCGAAGACGACGACTGTGTCCCCCTCCACGATGTCACCCAGCTGAGCGCCGAAATAGCCCGTGGCGAGGGCATCGGTCATGAGGAGGGCGTCCTCATCCTCCAGCCAGTCAGGAATCAACGACGGTCCGACGTCCGCAAAGGGGACGCGCACATACTCGGCCTGGCCGCCGTCGTACCCGCCGCACGTGTGGGAGTAGCCGTAGATGCCTCCCACCGCGGTGGCATTCGGGTTGACGTTGTGGCAGTTCGAGTAGAGGCCGCGGGCGCAGAAGTAGCACGACCCGCAGTAGACGTTGAAGGGCACCATCACGCGGTCGCCCGGGCTCAGCGTCTGCACCGAACCACCTACCTTTTCGACCACACCGATGAACTCGTGGCCAAAGGTGGTTCCTACCCGGGTGTCCGGCATCATCCCGTGGTACAAATGCAGGTCCGATCCGCAGATCGCGGCTCTGGTTACCCGGATGATCGCATCGTTCGGATGTTCGATCGCAGGGATGTCTTTTTCTTCTACACGGACCTTATAGGGGCCGCGGTACACCATTGCTCGCATGGTCACCTCGCTGTCGGCTGCACGTCAGAATAGTAAGCATACTGTCGAAGTGCTCGCTCCGACAGGCCTTATCTGTTCGCGTAAGCGACCCGCAGCCAGACGAAGCTGCGCGGAGCAAGCTCGATACCGGCGTCCATGTTCTCCTGCTCGTGCGTCAGCAGATTGGCCGCCGTCCGGTTGAACCCCGATAAGACAGCCGGCGCCACGGCCTGCGGACTGTCACCGAAGTTGGCGAGCACCAGCACCGCTGTGCCTTCGCCGGGACGCTGATATCCGAGGACGTGCCGGTTCCCGGTCCGGAAATCCACCAGACAGGTTCCTTCAAACTCGGGGGTCGCTGCCCGGATGGAGATGAGTTCGGTCAAACCGGAGTAAACGGCGCCCTGCGGCGTGGAAGGATCCCTACGCTTCGCATAGCTGTCCGCGGGATAGTGCGGGCGGTGCACCCATCTGCTGTCGGCTTCATGACCCGGCTCAGCGGCATAGCCGTAATCGTTCCCCTGCGCAACCTCGTCGCCCAGATAAATCAGCGGAACACCGCCCGTGCTCAGGATGATCGAGTGGGCCAGGAGGATACGCTGCACCGCTGCCTCCGGTTCCGTTTCCAACCCGAGCAGTGACGCCGTCGTTCCCGAGATCCGGCAGTCGCCGGTCCTCGGGTTGTCTTGGAACGGAACCCCGTGAGCGAAGCTGCCCGGAAAGCGATTGACATAGAAGGAGTTGAGGAAGCGGCGGTGCTCGAACCCGTTGATGCCCAGCTCGGCAGCGTCTTCGTCGGCGAACGTCCACCCGATGTCATCGTGGCTCCGCACGTAGTTGATCCAGGATGTTCCCTCCGGGAGGTTATGCCTGCGTTCCAGCGCCTGCGAAAGGAGCGAAACGTCACGCGTGGCCATGGCTTCCCAGATCAACGCCATCTGTAGGGGGTTGTAGGAGAACTGACACTCCCCCGGATCAATGTATTCGGCGACCTGATCCGGATGGACGATCGCCTCGGACTTGAAGAGGAGCGAGGGCGCGGCGAGTCTGCACACCGCGTTGAAGGCCTGCAGGAGCAGATGCGCTTGAGGGAGGTTCTCGCAGGACGTACCCACCTGCTTCCAGATGAAGGCCACCGCGTCCATGCGGAGGACACTGATGCCCTGGTTGGCGAGGAAGAGCATTTCCTCCGCCATTGCACGGAAGACCTCGGGGTTCGAGTAGTTCAGGTCCCACTGGAAGCTGTGAAAGGTAGCCCACACCCAGCGTCCGTCGTCGAGCTGGACGAACGATCCCGGGTGGTCGTCGGGGAAGATTTCCCGGGCGTGGGACTCGAAGGCATCCGGCATGGTGCGGTCAGGGAAGATCCAGTAGTAGCCGCTGAAACGGGAGTCTCCCTCCGCCGCCTTGCGTGCCCAAAGGTGTTCATTGGACGTGTGGTTGAAGATGAAGTCGCCGACCAGTTTGATGCCTGCGCTGCGCAGCTCTGCGGCCAGTTCGCGAAGCTGAACCATTGTTCCCAGCCCGGGATGGACCTCTCGATAGCTCGAGACTGCGTAGCCGCCGTCTGAATTCGGCTCCGGGGCAAGGAACAACGGCATCAGGTGCAGATAGGTGAGCCCGAGTTCCTTGAAGTAGGGGATGCGGCTTCGTAACCCCTCGAGATTCTCCGCGTACCTGTCGACGTAGCAGACGCCTCCCAGCGCCTTGTTGGAGAGGTACCAGGCGATGTCATGCTCCTGGTCGTCGTCGACTTCTTTCAGCTCGGGAGGCCGCGCGACCCATGAACGCGCGGCGAGGAGCACGAGCTGTGTGAGCTGCTCCTGCCAATCGTTTCGGTCCCCGTACAAGGACTCGAAGAGCCGATACAAAGTAGGAAAATGCGCGTCGAGCCGACGGTTGAAATCCAACCAGTTCGCTTCGTCGGACTCGGCGTCGGAGCGCATGACGTCCCTGATGCGTGTGAAAGCGCCGTCCAGATCGTTCTCAACCATCGGTCCTCCAGCCGTGGGCGGGTGTGCGCTCCATCCTGTCAGACGCCGTGCTCAGCGTGCCGGGATGACGCAGGCAGGGGCGGGAAGGTTCAGCGAATGCACCTGGTCGACCTGGCCGGAAGCCTGGACGCACAGCACGTCGAGGGTGGACGAGCCCTGGTTCGCCACAACCACGAAGTCGGCCGCGTCATCCTCGGCAGGCACGACCGCGAAGTGCCGGGGCCATGACCCTCCCACCGGTGAATCCGAGAGATGCGTCAGCGTTTGCTCCCCCGAGACGGTGAAAACCGCGAGGACGTCGGGGCCGCGGGTTGCGGCGTACAACAGGTTCCGTGTCCCGGTGGACGCTCCGACGTCCACATGAGAGGGCTGGCTTGGCTGCCCGGCCGGCACGGAGGCGGCGAGGGCCGGAACTGGACTGAGGGGCAAATCGCTCCCGTCGGTACGAAGCACGTGCAGTCGTGAGTCCAGTTCACCAACGACGACGACGGCGCCTCCCGGCAGCGTTGTCATGTGGCGTGGCCCTGTGCCCGCCGCGAGCTGCACCACGACCCCGTTGGGACCGGACGCAGTGAACCTGCGCACTTCGTCGGTGCCCAGGTCACTCACCCACAGCTGCCCGTGGCCGGCGTCGTGAATGTAGTGCGCGTGCGGGCCGTCCTGCCGCTCCGGGTTGGGTCCGGATCCGGTGTTCCGGTATACCGCCGGGTCTTCAACCGGCTCACCCTGCTCGTTCAGGTCCAGCCGGGTGACGGCGCCGTCGCCGTAGTTGGCGACCCACAACCGTCCTTCCGTGACCCGGAGGTGACACGGGAAGGACCCGCCCGTCGCAACTGCACCCAGAAGATTCAGGCTGTCATCCTCGACGGCGAAGGCGCTGACGCTCCCCTGTTCCGCTTCCCGCACCGCATACAGCACAGGGCGGGAGGGATGCAGCGCGAGGAAGGAGGGCGCCGTCGTCGTCGCCAGCAGACGTTCGCCGGTCAGGCTCCCACTCCGCCGGTCGAGGGCAACCCGCCAGATGCCTTCCCCAGAGCCGGGCTCAGTGCCGTCGGCGGGATAGGTGCCAATCAGGAGGTCCACTGTTTCTGTGTGCATGAGGACCATTCTTCACACAAAAGTGCAGGCACTGCATGCGTTGACGGCAACGCGCGCAATGCCTGCACTTCCGGAATGAATCAGCCGCGACTGGCGCGGGACGTGCCGATCAGGCGAAGTCCGCCGTCGCCGGGTTGGCACCGATGCGGCCTGCCTCGCCCTTGTCGAGTCCGTTGATCGCTTCGATGTCTTCCTCAGTCAGCGAAACATCCAGTGCACCCCAGTTCTCGATGATGCGGGACTCGGTCACCGACTTGGGAATGACAACCAGACCCAGCGCGAGGTGCCACGCGAGCACAACCTGAGCGGGGGTAGCTCCCCGCTTCTCGGCGATGTCGGCGAGCACCGGGTCTTCGAGCAGGCCCTTCCCTGATCCAAGCGGTGACCAGGACTCATGCAGGATCCCCTTTTCCGCTTCGAAGGCGCGCAGTTCGGCCTGATTCAGGTAAGGGTGGGTCTCCACCTGGTTGATTGCGGGCACGACCCCGGTCTCGTCGATGATTTCCTGCAGCGCTTCGACGGTGAAGTTGGATACGCCGATGGAGCGCACCCGTCCGCGCTTCTGCAGCTCGACGAGCGCCTTCCAGGTGTCCACGTACTTGCCCTGCTTGGGCTGGAGCCAGTGGATCAGGTAGAGATCCAGCGTTTCCAGGCCGAGCCGCTGCATGGAACCCTCGAAGGCCTCGAGGGTGCTCTCGTAGCCCTGGTCTGCATTCCACAGTTTAGTGGTGATAAACAGCTCATCCGGGTTCAGTCCGGATGCTTCAATCGCCCTGCCCACACCTGCTTCGTTGCCGTAGATCTTTGCGGTATCGATGTGGCGGTAGCCCGCCTTGAAGGCGCGCCCGACGACGTCCTCCGCCGTTGCGTCGTCGACCTGCCAGACGCCATAGCCCAGTTGGGGAATGGTGCGGCCGTCGTTGAAAGTCAGGTTCGGTGAGGTGCTCATGGGTTCCTTTCGATGACTGATTGCTTCTTCGAACTGTGCTAACTCACGCCTGCCGGCAGGTATTCCTACGAACTGGTTCCTGACAGCAAACGTTCAGCTTCCGCCACATCCTCGGCAACGACGTCCGCCCGTCGCCGGACGTTCTCGAGCCCGGCCGATGCAATCCCCCAGCGCTCCCCGTCAAGACGGGCCATAGCTGCGGCCTCGGCTGTGGTTGCGAGCGCGTTGCCCGCGCGGGACAGTGCCCGGTGCACCTGAAGGAGCGCACCGGGTATGTCCAGACCCTCGCTGGGATGCCGGGAGTGCGCCACTACACAGCACTGGCGGACACGCGGCAGCAACTCTGCCAGTTCGTTGGCGAGACCGGCGAGGTCGTTGTAGACGTCGTCGTCCTCCACGCCTTCCAGGATCTGGTGATAGCGGTCGAGTCCGCGCCGGAAGCGGTCGTGGGCACGGCGCCACACTCCCGTGCCGAGCTCAGCATCATCCCTGCGGCCCTGGCGGGCCGCCGCAAAAAGTGCCACCTGCGCCTACCGGCGCTTACAGATACTGGCCCGGGCCATGGGTGTCGGGCTTCTGCGGCGGGTTCGCCGGCCTCGGGCCGGGCGCACGCCGCGGCTCACCGTCTTCACCCACGACGACGCCGGGCGCTATGACCGTGCCGGGCGGCAACTGCCGGAGCTGGAGCTGCGCCGCGAGTTGCTGGTTGACCATCTGCTGGGCGGCCAGGGCTGTCTGAATACCGTGGAAGAGGCCTTCGAGCCAGCCCACCAGCTGGGCCTGTGCGACACGAAGTTCAGCATCGGTGGGGACGGAGTCGTCGGTGAAGGGCAGGTTGATCCGGTGCAGTTCCTCGACCAGCTCGGGCGCGAGCCCGTCCTCAAGTTCACGCACCGACCGCTCGTGGATCTCGGCGAGGCGGCTGCGCCCGGCGTCGTCCAGCGGGGCGCTGCGGACTTCCTCAAGCAACTGCTTGAGCATGGTGCCGATGCGCATGACCTTGGCGGGCTCGTCCACCAGCTCGTGCAGCTTTGTAGGCTGGCTGCTTTCACCGCGGGATCCGCGGCCGTCGTTTTGTTCGGGGAGCCCGCGTCCGGCATCAAGTTTGCCGAGGAGAACCGGGCTTTCCTGGTTGTGCTTGGCCGCTTGTTCAGGAGTGACACTGATGTGCTCAGGCTGCTGTTCGGTCATAGGTTTATGCTCTCACGTGCCTTGAGGAGCGTCAGTCAGCCTCGTCCTGGTGGGCAAGCTCTTCCTCACGGCCCCTCTTGTACTCGCCGGCCGGGCTCATGCCCGGGACCTGTTGCCCGGCGTTGAGCTGCCCGGAGGTGAAGTGTCCTTCGGAGAATTCGGGGCCGCCGTCGTTCTCTTCCTGGGGTAGATTCACATCCTGGCGCAGATGCTGGTCCTCGGATTCAGCACCGGGGCTGGGTGCTCCGACGTCTTCGCGCAGATGCTCTGGAAGGTTCTCGGTCATCCCTCTAGCAAACCACGGGGGCTTGCCCGGCGCTAGGGAAGGGTCGCACAGCCGAGGCGGGCCCAACACAGTTGGACCCGCCTCAGATGCGCAGATTTCCGCCCTAGCAGCAGCGGCCCTCCGGATTGGCGTCCTGGCGATCAGTCTTGTCGCGCCAGAACTGCCGCTCCGTCATGGGAGGCTCGTTGCTGTGGGTCGCGGCATGGTGGTCGAGGTACTGCTGGTACGCGTTCTCGCCCATCACACCTTTGAAAAGCCAGATCAGCTCCTTGACGCTCATCAGTGACCTGCCCGTGCCGGTTTCCGGTCATGCGGAAGAGCGGCCCACTGCGCTTCGAGCTCCTTCTCGGCCGGAGTAGCGATCAGGCCCGCCGGAGCGTAGGTGCGGGACGGCACGGCGGGGTCCTCAGCGCTCGGTCCGCCGCCGGTTCGGTAGGCCTTGACGGTGGCGATGATCGCCGTCGCAATGACGATGATCGACAGCACCACGAAGACGATAGACAGCGTTCCCTGGATGAAGGTGTTGCGGACGACAGCTTCCATGGCGGCGACCGTCGGTGCATTGCCGAAGCTCTCCTCGCCGGCGGCCAGCGCGTTCCGGAAGGCAAAGTGGTTAGCCCAGTAGCCCACGGCCGGAACCGGAGAGAAGATCTTGAGGAACGACGCCGTGATGGTGACCACTGACGCGAAGGCCAGCGGCAGGGCGGGGATCCACAGGTACTTGAACGCGCCCTTCTTCGCACAGATCGCCATGCAGACCGCGAGCGCGATCGCCGCGAGCAGCTGGTTCGCGATGCCGAAGAGCGGGAACAAAGTGTTGATTCCGCCAAGCGGGTCGGTGACGCCCATGATCAGGATCGCGCCCCAGCCTGCCACCATGATGGCCGTACAAACCCAGGCACCCACCCGCCAGGAGGTGTCCTTGAACTTCGGCACGAAGTTGCCGATGCTGTCCTGCAGCATGAACCGCGCAACGCGGGTACCGGCGTCGACCGCTGTCAGGATGAACAAAGCCTCGAACATGATGGCGAAGTGGTACCAGAACGCCATCATGCCTGCACCGCCGACAAGTCCCTGCATGATCTGGGCAATGCCGACGGCGAGCGTCGGCGCACCGCCGGTACGCGAGACGATCGACTCCTCGCCCACGTTCGTGGCCAGGGTGCTCAAGGCTTCGGGGGTGAGATTCACTCCCGTTAGACCCAACCCGTTCACGAACGCCACGGCGCCTTCGATGGTGCCCCCGGTTGCCGCTGCGGACGAGTTCATCGCGAAATAAATGCCCCGGTCGATCGACAGCGCCGCCACAAGGGCCATGATCGCCACGAAGGATTCCATGAGCATGCCGCCGTAACCGATGAAACGGGTCTGGCGTTCCTTCTCGATCATCTTCGGAGTGGTGCCGGAGGAGATCAGCGCATGGAAGCCGGAAAGCGCTCCACAGGCAATCGTCACAAACAGGAACGGGAACAGCGTGCCCGGGACCACGGGGCCGTCGGCACGGCTCGCGAATTCACTGAAGGCGGGGACGTCGATTTCCGGCCTCACAATGACGATGGCGACCGCCAGCATGACGATGGTGCCGATTTTCATGAACGTCGAGAGGTAGTCGCGGGGTGCAAGGAGCAGCCACACCGGCAGAACAGCCGCAATGAACCCGTAGATGATGATGCCCCAGGCGATGGTGACGCGATCGAGGGTGAAGATCGCTACGCCCCAGTCGGTCTCAGCAATCCAGCCGCCCGCGATGATGGCAAGCATGAGCAGCGCGAAACCGATGAGCGAGACTTCCGTGACCTTACCGGGACGGATGTAGCGCAGGTACACGCCCATGAAGAGTGCAATCGGGATGGTCATCGATACGGAGAAGACGCCCCACGGGCTTTCACCGAGGGCGTTGACCACGACGAGTGCGAGGATCGCCACGATGATGATCATGATGGTGAGGGTCGCGATCAGGGCTGCAGTACCGCCGATCACGCCGAGCTCCTCGCGCGCCATCTGACCGAGCGAGCGCCCGCCCCGTCGCATGGAGAAGAACATCACGAGGTAGTCCTGGACGGCGCCGGCGAGGATGACGCCGATGATGATCCAGATTGTTCCTGGCAGGTAGCCCATCTGCGCAGCAAGGACCGGGCCTACGAGCGGGCCCGCGCCGGCGATCGCGGCGAAGTGGTGGCCGTAGAGAACCCGGCGGTCTGTAGCGGCGTAATCCTTGCCGTCAGCCTTGTACTCAGCGGGGGTGGCCCGGCGGTCATTGGGTTGCAGCAGTTTCCGCTCGATGAACTTCGAGTAGAACCGGTACGCGATCAGGTAGGTGCAGACAGCCGCGAACACGAACCACATTGCGTTGACCGTCTCGCCGCGGACGATCGCGAGCATGGTCCAGCTGACGCCACCGAGTAGCGCGATGCCTACCCAGATCGCAATTTTCAGCGGTGTCCAGCCGCGTTCTTCGGTATCCACATGCACCGCGGTCGGCGGCAGGTTCGGATCGTGCTGGAGGACATCAGTGTCCTCATCTCGTTCGACGCGGCGTGCCCCCGCCTGCTCGCGCCCGGGGTTGTTCTCACTCATGGTGCTCCCTTGTATGTGAGTGGCTTAACTCACTGAACGTAGCAGGGGAGCGAGTGCTGCGTCACAACTTTCTGCCCGCGCTGAAGAAACTTCGCTGAGCGGCGGGAACGATGAGGTGAACGGCTCGCGGTATCAGTGCGAGGGTTCGTCCCTACCGTCGCGGGAGTTGGAACCTTCGCTGAGGCTGGAGTGCGTATCTGTCCGCGGATCGGCTCCCTCGTCAGCGGTGTCCTGAGGATTGCTCTTGACGCCGTCGTTCACCTGGTCTGCGAGGTTCTCCGCCCAGCCCTCGGCAGCGCGCTCAAGCCCTGACTCGTCGTCCTTGCCCTGCGCCGCCCTGTCCGGCTCGCCGTCTGCCCTGTGCTTGGCCATGATTCCTCCTTGGAATTTCGGTGGATGCTAGCTTGTCACACCGTCAGGAATCTACCAAGCAGACTTATTGTTTTGAAACGGACTGCAGCGTCAAGAGGATCTTGCCGGTGTGCTGACCGGAATCAAAGTACTCGTGCGCCTGCACGACGTCGGAGAGTGGGAACGTCCGGTCGACAGGTATCGAGATGGTTCCCTCTGTGATCAGCGGCCAGATGTGCTTGTAAACCCCGGCCATAATCCCTGACTTCTCCTCGACAGGCCGCGAGCGCAATGTTGTGCCGGTGACTGACGCGCGCTTCGCCATGAGAACACCGAGGTTGAGTTCTGCCTTGGCACCACCCTGCACACCGATGACAACGAGGCGGCCGCCTGTCGCAAGCGCCTCCACGTTGCGGCTGAGGTACTTGGCGCCGACGACGTCGAGAATCACGTCCGCACCCCGTCCA
This sequence comes from Arthrobacter sp. MDB1-55, assembly GCF_059092925.1. Taxonomy (NCBI): domain Bacteria; kingdom Bacillati; phylum Actinomycetota; class Actinomycetes; order Micrococcales; family Micrococcaceae; genus Arthrobacter; species Arthrobacter sp. MDB1-55. The sequence continues at coordinate 53,839 of NZ_JBNHID010000002.1, forward strand.
CCCGTCACCGCATCCACCTCAGCGACGAAGTCCTGCTCCCGATAGTTGATGCACACTTCGGCACCGAGGCTACGGGCGTAGTCGAGCTTCTGGGACGTTCCAGCAGTGACAATGGTGCGGACCCCCAGCGCACGCGCAAGCTGGATGGCCATGGTGCCGATTCCGCCCGACGCACCATGGATGAGCAGCGTCTCACCGCCGGCCATCCCAGCCGTCAGTACCAGGTTCGAGTACACCGTTGCCGCTACTTCGGGCAGGCCCGCGGCGGCCACCAGATCCACGCCATCGGGCGCTGGCAGTACCTGCCCGGCAGGCACGGTTACCTGTTCGGCGTAGCCGCCGCCGGCAAGGAGCGCGACGACGGCGTCACCCCGCTGGAAATGTGACCCACCGGCGTCGGCAATCCTTCCCGACACCTCAAGACCGGGGTACTCGGAAGCTCCCGGAGGAGGCGGGTACACGCCCTTCCGCTGCTGCACGTCCGCCCGGTTCAGCCCGGCCGAGACAACATCGATCAGTACCTCTTCTGCCTGGGGACGGGGTGGTTCAACCTCGGCCACCTCCAGGACTTGCGGTTCACCGAACCTACGCAGTACTACGGCTTTCATCGGTTCCTTCCTGACCTGCCATGTTGACTTAGCTCCGCGCAATTGGCGGTAGTTTTGTGCTGCCTGCTCTGCATGAAACACTATTCCCCTGAGGAAGGTTGTCCGAGCGGCCGAAGGAGCTGGTCTTGAAAACCAGTGGGCGGTAACCCCGTCTCAAGGGTTCGAATCCCTTACCTTCCGCATTGAGCTGGCCGGCTCACCAGTTGCACCCCGTTGTCACAGGCGGGGTGCAACTGCTTTAACCGCTCCCCCACCTGCCTGCTCGCGTGCCCGCCATCGGCACCGATCGCTGTGCCGGCGCCCCGGGCGCCCGCGTGCCCGGACCTCCGCAATAGGATCCGGTAGGCTCCGGAAAGTGCCGATCCTGACGCCCGCAACGATGAGGAGCTTCTCCATGACGATCGCCGCCGCGAAGCACCTGCTCCCGCCCGCTGCCCTGGTCATCATGGCGGCAGCTCTCACCGGTTGTGCCATAGGGAACGACGACGGCGCGCCACCTACCGGCCCGGCGTCAGCGGAACGCACGGAAGCCGCACAGGTCACAACGTCGGACGTCGCTGCCAATGACCTGCACGCGGGCGAATGCATGACCGACTCCGGCACTGCAGCAAACCCCGCCATCCAACTGCTCCCGTGCACGGAACCGCACGCGTTCGAGGTCTTCGCCACCAAGGAACTGCCGGAGGGCGACTACCCCGGTGTCGGCGAAGCCGACGCGCAGGCACAGGAGTTCTGCCGCACCGAGTTCCTCTCATTCGTGGGCGTCGACTACGACGCCTCATCTCTGGAGCTTCAGTACTTTTATCCGGTTGAGTCGGAATGGAACGACGACGGCGGACGGACGGTCGTGTGCCTGGTTGGCAACGCCGGGGGCGCACCGGCGCCGGAGACACTCCGCGACTCCCGCAGATAGTTTCCACCAGCAAGCACTCGTGTTTGAATGTGCAAAGCGTCCGCTGTGTCCCACATCACTATCAGGTGAGCGGGAGCGGCGCTGAAGTCCGTCACCACCGGGCCGACGATGGGAAATGCCGTAGATGGTCTCTACCCGGCTGATCTGTTCCCCGCAGGGTAACCGCCTGTTCACTACAGCGTGGTTGGCTTGCCGCGACCGGAATGTCACCGGCAGATCCTATTGTCACTTTCGTGGCCAGTTCCGCCGAAGCACCATGCCGAACGCGGGCATCACTCGCGGCCGTAATCCGGCCAAAGTCAAGGAGAAACAGTACGAATGAATAATTCGTGGAGGGGCGCGCTGTGTTCAGCGCTTTCGGTGGGCTTGCTAGCCTCGCCGTTGGCGTTCTCGCCAGCCAGCGCAGAAGAATCCGTCGAAGCCCAGGCAGGCGCCGGCGTCGTTATCAATGAGGCATTCGTCAACGGGGGCAGTGCCAACGCACCATTCACCCACAAGTTCGTTGAGCTGCTCAACACCACTGACGCTCCTGTGAGCCTCGACGGCTGGTCGCTGCAGTACCGGTCGGCGACGGGGGCAGCTGCACCGTCCGGCGTCGTACCGCTGAAGGGCACCATCCCTGCGAACGCCCACTTCCTTGTACAAGGCGGCAGTAACGCCGGGAACGGCGCTGCTCTTCCGGCACCTGACCAGGCCAGCGGCGCATTGAATCCCGCTGGGGCGGGCGGCACTATCATCCTGGCCAATCAGGCTACGGCCGTGAACCCGCTGCCAGTCGGTTCCGTGGTCGGCGCCGCCGGTGTTGTTGACCTGCTCGGTTACGGCACCTCCAACACCTATGAGTCGCTTGCTGAGGAAGGCCCGGCCGGTGCCACGACGCTCTCGATGAACCGCGCTGATGGCATCGATACCGACAACAACCGTGCGGATTTCACTGCTCTGGACGCCGTTACACCCACCAACGCCGCTGGTGGGACTGCCGGAAGCGAACCCGAACCAGAACCCGAACCGGAACTGCCGGTGCCCGGCGAGGTCATCCCCATCGACCAGATTCAGGGCACCTCCACAGCTACTCCCTACCTCGGCCAAATTGTCACTACGCGAGGTGTGGTCACCGCCGCGTACCCCAGCGGTGGTTTTGAGGGCTACTACATCCAGACCGCCGGAACAGGCGGAGATCTGGGAGCGGACCATTCCGCCTCGGATGGAATCTTTATCTACTCACCCGACACCGTCGGCGACGTTGCCGTCGGTGATTCCGTCGAGGTAACGGGCACCGCGGGCGAGTACTTCACTCTGTCGCAGATCACCGTGCCGGCCGGTGGCATGTCCAAGCTCACGGAAGCTGCCGAAGCAGTCAAGCCGGCGTCCGTCGCCTACCCCGCCACGGACGCCGCACGTGAAGCTCTGGAGGGCATGCTCGTCCAACCGCCCGGCGCCTTCACCGTTTCCGACAACTACATGCTGAACCAGTATGGCGAGATCACGCTCGCTGCCGGGGACACTCCCCTGGTCCAGCCTACGGAGGTCGCCCCCCCGGGCACCCCCGAGAACACGGCTGTCACAGCAGACAACGCCGCACGGGCCGTGAAGCTCGACGACGGCGCTACCACCAACTTCCTCCGCGGCACGGCGATGGACCAACCGCTGCCCTACCTCACGCCGGAGCAGCCGGTCCGGGTCAACTCGTCTGCGACCTTCACCTCGCCCGTGATCTTAGACTTCCGCAACAGCTCCTGGAAGTTCCAGCCGCTGACCGCGCTCACGGCTGCCAACTCGGCCGAAGTGCAGCCCGTCGCGTTTGTTGGGTCCCGTCCCGAGTCGCCCGCGAGCGTTGGCGGCAACGTCAAGGTCGCATCATTCAACGTACTCAACTACTTCACCACCACCGGTGACCAGCTCACCGGGTGCACCTACTACGAGGACCGGGCAGGTAATCCGGTCACGGTGCGTGGAGGCTGCGATGCTCGCGGTGCGGCGAATGCTGAGAACCTTGAACGCCAGGAAGCGAAGATCGTTGCAGCCATCAACGGGCTTGGCGCCGACGTCGTCTCCCTCGAAGAAATCGAGAACTCAGCGAAGTTCGGCAAGGACCGCGACGAAGCCCTGGCCACGTTGACCGCCGCACTGAACGAGGCCGCTCCCGGTGTGTGGGACTTCGTCCGTTCACCGGAGCAGTTGCCCGCCCTTGAGGATGAGGACTTCATCCGCACCGCCTTCATCTACAAGAAGGCAGTGGTCGAGGCAGTAGGCGAGTCAGTCATCCTCAATGACAATGACGCGTTCTCGAACGCCCGCAAGCCGCTGGCCCAGTCCTTCAACCTGCCCGGCGGAAACGACTCCACCAAGTTCCTTGTGATCGCCAACCACTTCAAATCGAAGGGATCAGGCAGCGGTGAGAACGCTGACCAGGGTGATGGCCAGGGCGCTTCCAACGCGGACCGCGTTGAGCAGGCAACGGCTCTCGTGGCCTTCGCCGACCAGCTCAAGAAGGACGCCGGTACAGACAAGGTCTTCCTCGCCGGTGATTTCAACTCCTACTCGGCCGAGGATCCCATGCAGGTCCTGTACGACGCCGGTTACATCAACCAGGGTGCCAAGACCGACGGATACTCCTACGTTTTCTCCGGCCTTGTGGGGTCGCTGGATCACATCCTTGCGTCGCCCGAAGCCGACGCGATGGTCTCCGGCGTAGACGTATGGAACATCAACGCGGTGGAGTCGGTGGCGCTGGAGTACAGCCGCTACAACTACAACGCGACCAACCTTTACGAGCCCAATCAGTTCAGGGCCAGCGATCACGATCCGGTGATTGTCGGGCTGGACCTGGCGCCCGCTAAGGCCACTACGGAGCTCAACCTCATGGGCATCAACGACTTCCACGGTCGAATCGATGCGAATACCGTGAAGTTCGCCGGAACCGTCGAAGAACTGCGCGCACAGTACGGCGAGGAGAACTCCCTGTTCCTCTCGGCTGGAGACAACATCGGGGCCTCGCTCTTTGCCTCTTCGGTCGCGAAGGATCAGCCTACGATCGACGTTCTGAACGCACTCGGCCTCAGGGCTTCAGCGGTGGGCAACCACGAGTTCGACGGCGGCTTCGCCGACCTGAGCGGGCGGGTGGCTGACGCCGCGGAATTCCCCTACCTCGGTGCGAACGTGTACCAGAAGGGCACCACCACTCCTGCCATGCAGGAGTACGAGATCGTGGAGGTGGGAGGGATCGACGTAGCTGTTATCGGCGCAGTCACAGAAGAAACGCCGTCGCTCGTGAGCCCCGGCGGCATCGCGGACCTGGAGTTCGGCGATCCCGTGGAGGCAGTGAACCGCGTCGCTGCGCAGATCGAGGAGCAGGACCTCGCTGACGTTATCGTGGCCGAGTACCACGAGGGCGCTGGAGACGGCGTAGCCGAGGGATCAACGCTCGAACAGGAAGTCGCCGCGGGCGATGCATTCGCAGATATCGTCACCGGCACCTCGCCGCTCGTCGATGCTATCTACACGGGACACACGCACAAGCAGTATGTGTGGGACGCTCCCGTTCCCGGTGTCGAGGGTGAAACCCGTCCGGTAGTTCAGACCGGCTCCTACGGCGAGTACATCGGGCAGATCACCCTCACCGTGGATAACGCCACGGGAGAGGTTGAGTCCTACACCGCGCAGAACGTCAAGCGCACCGCCACGGCCCCGGCCACCCTCGTAGCAACTTATCCCCGCGTCGCCGCGGTCAAGGCGATCGTCGATGCGGCGCTCGCTGAGGCCGAGGTCATCGGCAGCCGTGCGGTGGGTTCGGTCACTTCGGACATCACAACCGCTTTTGTGAACGGCGGCCGCGACGACCGGACCAACGAATCGACGCTGGGCAATCTCGTCGCCGACTCCATGAAGGCATCACTCTCGGCAACAGAGCGGGGCGGAGCCCAGATAGGCGTCATCAACCCGGGCGGCCTTCGCAACGAGCTCTACTACGGGGAAGACGGCGTGATCACCTACGCCGAAGCGAACGCCGTCTTGCCTTTCGTCAACAACCTGTGGACCGTCACACTGACCGGCGAGCAGTTCACAACGATGCTGGAGCAGCAGTGGCAGCCGGAAGGCTCATCGAGGTCTTTCCTCGCCCTGGGTCTCTCCGACAACGTGTCCTACACTTACAACCCGGACCTGGCAGCCGGATCCCGCATCACCTCCGTGATTATCGACGGCGCACCGCTGGACCCGGCCGCGGAATATCGGATCGGTACGGTCAGCTTCCTGGCACAGGGCGGCGACAACTTCACCGTCTTCCAGCAGGGAACCGACGTCCGTGACTCAGGTTTGGTGGACCGCGACGCGTGGATCAGCTACATCGAGCAGAACAGCCCGTTGTCGCCGAGCTTCGACCGTAGGGGCGTAGTGGTGAAGGATGCACCGGCCACTGTCACCGCGGGTGACTCCGTAACTTTCAGTGTTGCGAAGCTGGATCTGACCTCACTTGGCAGCCCGGCTAACACCAGCCTGTCGACAAGCTTCGTTGACGCTGACGGGAACGTCACCGAGTTGGGAAGCACTCCCGTCGCGGGCGGCGCTGCGCAGGTTACCGTCACCGTTCCGGAAGCAGTTGCCGGACCCGGAAGGATCGTTGTGGTGGCAGAAGAATCCGGCACTACCGTCACCCTGCCGGTCACTGTGGAAGCGGCTGCGGAGGACGCGTGCGTTGCACCGGTGAAGCCGAAGCGCGGACCCGGCGCTGAGAAACCCAACAGCTACGGCCAGGCAATGGCGGAATACCGCAGGTGCCTTGCGGCGGCCCGCGGCTAGAACGCATCCGCCGTTGAACTAACTCACACAGGAAGCGCCCCTTCGCAGCAGTGGAGGGGCGCTTCTTGTTGTTATCTGGGATACCCGCTACTGTCGGCCGAGGACAGCCAAGGCGATGTCATCGGCATCGCGGAGGGTCCGGCCCCCGGCATCCAGCGATGCACCGGCCTCGGCAGCAATCGCAGTTCCCCATTGCACGGAACTCAGCTGAAGGCCGAGAACGAAAAGGTTCTCCTGCACGAGACCGTTCGCGCCCACCGCACGGTATGGCGGCTTGGTCACGTCGAGGCCCGGGGAAACTTCAGGCACACCGTCTTCGGACATAGTGGTTCGCGCACGAACAAGCCCGTCCTCGAGCAACCGGCGAAGGAGGACGGTCTGATTCTGGGTTACACGGTTGGCGGGCATCATGGCTTCAACGAGGGCACCGGCCTCGTACTTGCCTCCATCCACCCAGGGCGAGGAGACAGCAAACCGACCTGATTCGGCGTCGAGCTCGAATCGCGGAGCAGGACCTGCAAAGCGTACGATGCCCGCCCTTGCCAATGCAGCCAACTGCTCTATCCGCAATGCGGGCGGTCCGCTCGCAAGACCTTCGACGAGCGGCTCGAACCAGCCGCGCAATTCAGCGGTCCAGGAGGCCTCAGTGAGGCCGCCGTCAGCGACGACCTGCTTGATGACGGACCGCCCGGCGTTCATCGCACCGATGGCCATCTTCAGAGGGTCATCTTCGCCGCGGTCGGAGCCGGCCGCGTCCTTCTCGAGATAATCCAGCACCGCCCGGTTGTACTCGTCGGAGGACGCAAACCGGTGCCTCCCGAAAGGCTGTGCCAGCGCTTCGAGATCAAGCCGGTCGGCAGGCGGGACGGTTGCCTCAAGAAGATCCTCCAACCGCCGTGGCCAGGCCCTGTCAGAGTCGTCGAGCACGTCCCGAAGCGACGCGCAGAACGAATCGGGAAGCCCGGAGATCCGGGCCAGCGTGCTGTAGTACGCCCACACGGCGTCCCGGTGGAGCAGCGGCCACAGGTCGTGGTCGAAACCGGGCTGAATCCCGTTCGCTGCGAAGCTGCCGGCGCGTTCAAGCGTGCAGTAGCGGAGCTGCACACTGCGTGGAACATAACTGTCGAGCTTCGCTTTCGCGCGGTACGGAGTTCCTCGGCGCGACGCGGCAATCACCAGAGGCTCCCTACCGGAGGGCTGGTAGGTCAGCGCCCTGCCCGCGGGTTCACCGCTCGTCACGAATCTGCCGCCACGGCCTTCCGTGAGGTGAGTGATGATGTCGAAGAAGTTCAGGCCGAGCCCGCGGAACAGGACACGCTTGCGGGCCGGGAGCCGGTTCCAATCGGCGTCGGCCGGCACGTTGGGGGCCCAGTACTGAAGGCCAAGCCGCGCTGCGCCGTCGCGCAGGGCTTCCTGCTCGGGGTTGAGTTGGGCGGGAAGGTGGCCCATAGCCAGTACGACGGCGTCGCTCGCCACCGTGCTGCCCTCGCTGAGTTCGATCCGAAAACCTGCAGGCAGCGCCTCGACATGCTGGGCCTCGCAGGAATGCACGATGACATCGAAGCCGTCCCCCAGCGAGCCCGTCAAAGACGAGAAGATCCATTCGAGATATCGCCCATAGATCGCCCTGCTCGGAAAGTCCACCGAGCTGAGCGATCGAAGCTCCGAACGGTCCGCATCGCTCAGGCGCGCATCAGGAGCCGCGTCCATGCGCTGCCGCCAGTCGTCAAAGGACAGTGGCACGGGCGACTGCGCACGTTCGGCGGCGGCCTGACCGACCGGCACGACAGTGGGAAACAGTGCCGGGGTGTTCATGAGGAAGTGCCGCGACTGGTCGGTGCGCCAGACATGACCGGGGCCGGGGTGGTGAGGATCGATCAGGTGGACGGTGACGACGGAACGATCAACCTCGGCCTGTGCGCGCCAGTTCGCGATGAGGCGCTCGAGAACGGAGATACCACGCGGGCCGGCGCCGATAATGGCCACCTGTACAGCCCGCGTTGTCTCCATCCATCTAGGTTATCCGCCGTGCGCTGAGCTTCTGTTCAACCGATTCATCGCCCGCATGGCCCTCATCCCGTGGCTACGTATGCCGCCAGATGCTTGCCTGTCAGCGTGGAGTGCCCAGCGACGAGGTCGGCCGGCGTTCCCTCGAAGACCACTGTGCCTCCGTCGTGCCCGGCGCCCGGACCGAGATCGATAATCCAGTCTGCGTGCGCCATCACCGCCTGGTGATGCTCAATGACCAGGACTGATTTCCCAGAGTCGACGAGGCGATCCAACAGCCCAAGCAGCTGCTCGACGTCGGCCAGGTGAAGTCCGGTCGTCGGCTCGTCAAGGACGTAGATGTCACCCTTCTCCCCCATCTGGGTGGCAAGCTTGAGCCGTTGCCGCTCGCCGCCGGACAGTGTGGTGAGCGGCTGCCCCAGGCTGAGATAGCCGAGGCCGACGTCGGCCATCCGTTCGAGGATCTTGTGGGCGGCGGGGGTACGGGCCTCGCCGTCCCCGAAAAACCCGACCGCCTCCGAAACGGGCATGGCAAGCACTTCGGAGATGTTCTTTCCACCCACTGTGTACTCAAGTACTGAGGCCTGGAATCGCCTGCCTTCACATTCTTCGCACGGGGATTCCATGGTCGCCATCACGCCCAGGTCGGTGTAGATCACCCCTGCGCCGTTACAGGTGGAGCAGGCACCCTCCGAGTTGGAACTGAACAGAGCGGGTTTGACGCCGTTGACCTTCGCGAACGTCTTGCGGATGGGCTCAAGAAGTCCGGTATAGGTGGCGGGGTTGCTTCGCCGGGAGCCGCGGATGGCCGCCTGGTCGATCACTACAACGCCATCGCGCTGTGCAACGGATCCGTGGATCAGCGAGCTCTTGCCGGAACCGGCCACGCCCGTGACCACACACAGGACCCCCAGGGGGACATCGACGTCGACGTTCTGCAGGTTGTGTGTTGAAGCTCCCCTGATCTCCAGCACCTGCTTCGGGGAACGGACCTGCTCCTTGAGCCTGGCGCGGTCATCGAGATGGCGACCGGTGACGGTGTCACTTTCCCGCAGTCCCTCGACAGTTCCCTCGTAACAGACCGCGCCGCCACCGGTTCCGGCCCCGGGCCCCAGGTCGATAACGTGATCGGCGATCGTGATGGTCTCGGGTTTGTGCTCAACGACCAGCACAGTATTGCCTTTGTCCCGCAACTGCAGCAGCAGTTTATTCATGCGCTCGATGTCGTGCGGATGGAGGCCGATGCTCGGCTCGTCGAAGACATACGTGACATCGGTGAGTGAGGATCCCAGGTGCCGGATCATCTTGGTCCGCTGCGCCTCGCCGCCCGAGAGCGTGCCGGCCGGCCGGTCGAGGGAAAGGTAACCCAGCCCGATTTCGGCGAACGAGTCGAGAAGGTGCTGAAGCCCTTTGAGCAACGGTGCAACGGAAGGCTCCTTGAGGTCCCGGAGCCACTGTGCAAGATCGCTGATCTGCATGGTGCAGAGCTCGGCGATGTTCTTGCCCTGGATCTTCGAGGACAGAGCCGCCTGGGTGAGCCGTGTTCCCTCGCACTCGGGGCAGGTCTGGAACGTCACGGCGCGCTCAACGAACCGACGCACATGCGGCTGCATGGCTTCCGGGTCCTTGGAAAGCATCGACTTCTGGATCTTCGGGATAATCCCCTCGAACGTGAGGTTGACGCCTTCGACCTTGATCTTGGTGGGCTCCGCATACAGCATCGTGTCGAGCTGCTTCTTGGTGAACTTCTCGATCGGTTTGTCCATGGGCAGCCCCATGCCCTCGAACAACCTTCCGTACCACCCGTCCATCGAGTAGCCGGGGACGGTCAGCGCCCCGTCGGCGAGCGTCTTGGCCTCGTCGTAGAGAGCGGTGCGGTCAATGTCGCTGACGTTGCCCATGCCCTCGCATCTCGGGCACATGCCACCGAGGTATACCGCCTGGCTGACCACGCTCTTCTCCACGCGGCCGCCCTTGTCGGTGGACATGACACCGCTGGCCTTGCGCGTCGGCACATTGAAGGAATACGCGGTAGGTGGACCGACATACGGCGACCCCAACCTGCTGAAGAGGATGCGGAGCATGGCGTTGGCATCCGTCGCCGTTCCCACGGTGGAGCGCGGGTTGGCTCCCATTCTCTCCTGGTCGACGATGATGGCAGTCGTCAACCCCTCGAGCAGATCGACTTCCGGCCGGGCAAGCGAAGGCATGAACCCCTGCACGAAGGCGCTGTAGGTCTCGTTGATCATCCGCTGGGACTCGGCGGCGATGGTTGCGAAGACCAGGGAGCTCTTGCCCGATCCGGAGACGCCGGTGAATACCGTCAGTCGCCGCTTGGGGATCTCCACACTGATGTCTTTGAGGTTGTTTTCGCGGGCTCCCTGCACCCGGATCACTTCATGGGTATCCGCGATGTGCGTGTCTGCACTGTCCAGATCAGTGCTTGTGGCCGTATTCATTCTGCCTCCAGGTGCTGCGGAGCGGGTGGAATCCGGGACGGCGGACGTGTGGCGGTACCCCGGCACTATCCAGACTGGATCTATCTAATCAGGTGGCATCGCCAATGGGCAGACCCGGTCGGTACCGAGAGAAAATGGGGCAGGTTGCCTAAGATAACGGTATGACGCACACCACGCAGCAGCCCGACTCTGCACTTGAGGATGAGTTCCTCTGGCTGGAGGACATCTACGGAGAGAAGCCCCTGGAATGGGTGCGCAGCGAGAACTCCGTGACAGAGGAAGCTCTCGTCAACCCGGAGTTCCTAGCATCTGAACAGCGACTCCTTGAGGTACTCGATGCCACGGACCGCATTCCGATGGTTTCCAAGCGCGGCGGGCATTATTACAACTTCTGGCGTGACAAAGATCACCCGAAGGGCTTGTGGCGGCGGACCACCTGGGACAGCTACCTGACGGACGCGCCGGAGTGGGACGTCCTTCTCGACGTGGATGCCCTGGCGGCAGACGAGGAGAAGGAATGGGTGTGGGGCGGAGCCATGTTCCTGCGCCCCGACGAGGGCGAGCCCTATCGGCGCGTGCTCATCGCGCTTTCGCCGGACGGCGGCGACGCGCAGCGGTACCGCGAGTACGACGTCGTTGACCGCGCGTTCGTCGAGGGCGGCTTCGACATCCCGGTGGCGAAAAGCAGGATCAGCTGGGCCGGACCGGATGCGCTTCACGTCGGCACGGATTTTGGCCCCGGAACAATGACCACGAGCTCCTACCCGCGCACCGTGCGCACCCTCCGCCGTGGAGAGGAACTCCATTCTGCGGAGCTGTATTTCGAGATTCCGGAAACCTCGATGATGGCCGTGGTGATGCACGACCAGACCCCCGGATTCGAGCGGGACATCGCAGCGCACATCGTTGACTTCTACTCCAGCCGCACGTATCTGCGCCGCGACGGTGAGTGGGTGCATGTCGACGTTCCGGATGACGTCAACGTGTCGCTGCACCGGGAATGGCTGGTGCTGCGGCCCAGAACCGACTTCGAGCTGGACGGTGTAACGTACCGTGGCGGCTCCCTCCAGGCCGCGCCGTTGGAAGCTTTCCTGAGCGGGCAACGCGCACTGACAACCGTCTTCGAGCCCGACGAGCACACGGCCCTGCAGTCGTGGAGCTGGACCCGCGACCGCCTCCTGCTGAACCTGCTGAAGGATGTCTCCTCGGAAATCCGCGTCCTCAATCCAGCCGATGGTTGGTCTTCAGAATTGCTGGACGCGTGCCCGCCCCTCCACTCGGTGGACGCGTACGCCGTGGATGACGAGGACGACGACGCCGGTAACGACTACTGGCTTGTCGCCACCGGATTCCTGACGCCTACCACGGTGGTGCGCGGCACCATCGGCGGGGGTCACGAGGAAGTCAAGGCGTCGCCGTCGTACTTCGATGAGTCTGCGTTCGAGGTGGAGCAGCACTTCGCAGTGTCCGCTGACGGCACCCGGGTGCCTTACTTCCAGGTCGCGCCGAAGGGCCTCGTGCTCGACGGCGGCAACCCGACCCTGCTCTCCGGGTACGGAGGATTTGAGCATGCCATGACGCCGGCGTACAGCGGGGTCATCGGGCGGGGCTGGCTGGAACGCCGAACCGGTGACGGCCGCTCAGGCGTGTATGTACTGGCGAACATTCGCGGTGGCGGTGAATACGGCCCGGCGTGGCATCAGGCGGCCCTGCATGCCAACCGGCACCGCGCCTACGAGGACTTTGCCGCGATTGCGCAGGATCTGGTGGACCGCGGCGTCACCAGCCCTGAGCTGCTCGGTTGCACGGGCAGGAGCAACGGCGGCCTGCTGGTCGGGAACATGCTGACGCAGTATCCGCACCTGTTCGGGGCAATCTCGTGCGGCGTGCCGCTGCTCGACATGAAGCGGTACACCAAGCTTTCCGCGGGGTACTCGTGGATCGCCGAGTACGGTGATCCTGACAACCCGGAGCAGTGGGAATACGTTCAGACGTTCTCCCCGTACCACCGCTTGCAGGAGGGTAGGAAGTACCCGAAGACCCTGATCTGGACGGCCACGAGTGACGATCGGGTTGGCCCGGTGCAGGCGCGCAAGATGGCTGCACGAATGAAGTCGCTCGGTGTGGAGAACGTATGGTTCCACGAGGCACTCGAAGGTGGACATGCGGGCGCGTCGGATAACCGCCAGGCTGCGCGCATGCATGCCATGTCCTACGAGTTCGTGTGGAAGGCCTTGACCGGCGGGCTGTAGCTTGGCTGATTTTGCTCTTGCCCGGAGGTTCTGGGTAGTCTTGGGTGGCTAGTAATAGCTGCTGGAGACGTGCCAGAGCGGCCGAATGGGCTTCACTGCTAATGAAGTGTGGGTCTAAAGCCCACCGGGGGTTCAAATCCCCCCGTCTCCGCGTTTGGATCAGGCGCCCTGCGAATTGAGAAATCAACTCCCAGGGCGCCTTTTCTTTTGGTTCAACCGGTGCGGGGCGGGTGCCTCCACCGGCCGCGTCAGGCCTTGAGCGCGAGCACGAAGGGAAGCACCTCCTGAGCACCCGCCTGCCGGAGCGCCCTTCCGGCGACGGTGATACTCCAGCGGCTGTCCGCCAGGTCATCGACCAACAGCACCGGCCCCGGGTTCGCTCCGAACCAGGCTCGGCCTTCCTCTGGCACCGCGAACTTTTCCCATACCGAGGCGAGACGGAACGCGCTGTTGCCGCCGGAGCTGCCGCTTGGCCATCCCTGCGGCAACTGCAGTGCGCCGAGGTACGGAATACGTCCGACTCCGGCCAGGCCCTCGGCGAGTGATCGGATGAGGAGGGGACGCCGTCGGGATGGCATGCTGACCACCGCTACCGGGCGGGTGTCCCAGTGCCACTCCGACAGAACACGGACACAGGCCTGCGCGGCGGCAGGATCCAGTGCCGCATCCTCCGTTGCATCTGCCAGGAGTTCTCGCACCCGGTTGCCCCACCCGAGGTCGGTCATGCGAGCCAGCGCGCGACCGGCGGAGACCTGCTGGTCGGCGGCGATACGGCCCTTGACGGGCACATTCAGCTTGTCCATCCCGGACGGCCATTGCCCCCTGGGCTCCAGAAGGACACCCACCCTGCCGAGGGCGCTTCCCGCGCTCTCCGAGGCATCGTGCGAAACCTCATCGGAGTACCACGGGCCGGCACAGTTGTCGCACCGGCCGCACGGTGCGGCCGAGGGGTCGTCGAGCGCAGCGGCAAGGAACTCCATTCGGCAACTGCCGGTGTTCTCATAATCGAGCATCGCGTTCTGTTCGTGGACCCGTGCCTGCGAAATGCGGGCGTAGCGCTCGCGATCGTAGGTCCAGCGGTTTCCGGTTGCCTGCCACCCGCCGGTGACCTTCCGTACTGCCCCGTCCACATCGAGCACCTTCAGGAGGAGCTCGAGAGGTGAGCGGCGCACATCGACGCGGGTCTCCAGAGCCGGGGTGGAGAGCACTGCACCACCGGCGAGCTCCTCAAGAATGCGCTGCGCCTTGTCTTCTGCCGGCATCGACGCAGTAGCGAAGTACTCCCAGATGTCGCGGTCTTCATTTCCCGGAAGCAGCAGGACGTCTGCGTTGGGCGTACCTCGCCCGGCCCTGCCAACCTGCTGGTAGTAGGCGACCGGCGACGAGGGCGCCCCGAGATGGACCACGAATCCAAGATCCGGCTTGTCGAATCCCATCCCGAGGGCGCTGGTGGCGACGAGAGCCTTCACGTCGTTGTTCTTCAGCGCCTGCTCTGCGGATTCGCGGTCCGCAGGGTCGGTGCGCCCTGTATAGGCAAGCACTGCATGACCGCTTTCACGCAGGAGCCGCGCTGTGTCTTCTGCGGCTGAGACGGTAAGGGTGTAGATGATGCCGCTCCCCGGAAGCTCCCCCAGATGAGTCAGCAGCCATGCCAGCCGCGACTTCGGACTGGGAAGGCGGAGCACACCCAACCGCAACGACTTCCGGGCAAGTTCCCCCCGCAGCGTATAAACGGCTGTTCCGTCAGTGCCGAGCTGATCCTCGACGTCCTCGACCACCCGCGAGTTGGCAGTAGCAGTAGTTGCCAGCACCGGAACGCCGGACGGCAGGGTGGTGATGAGGTCGCGGAGCCGGCGATAGTCCGGCCGGAAATCGTGTCCCCAGTCGGAGATGCAGTGGGCTTCATCGATCACCAGCAGCCCGGTTCGCCGGATAAGTTCGGGGAGCTGATTCTCCCGGAAACCCGGATTGTTGAGCCGTTCGGGCGAGACAAGCAGAACGTCGAGCTGGTTCGCTTCAAGCTGTGCGGTGATTTCCTGCCACTCCGTCTGGTTCGCGGAGTTGATCGCCGCGGCTCTGACCCCGGCACGCTCGGCAGCCGCCACCTGATCCCGCATCAGGGCCAACAGCGGTGACACGATGAGGGTGGGCCCGGCACCGGCCGAACGCAGCAGGAGGCTCGCAACGAAGTAGACAGCTGACTTTCCCCAACCGGTGCGCTGAACCACCAGAGCGCGGCGGCCGCCATGAACCAGTGCCTCGATCGCCTCGAACTGCCCCTCATGGAAAGCGGCATCCTCACGACCCACAAGGGTTCGGAGAATAGAGAGCGCCTGCTGGTGCAGGGTGGTTGTTTCAGCCATGCGCCCCAGTATGGCAGTTGCAACCGACGCTCCCGTGGCCCTCTTCGCGAGTGTGGACAACCGTCGTCGTCTGTTACTCCCCACCCCGCGGTGGCGGGTAACAGACCGGTTAGACTTTCCAGCGTGACTACAACCATCGACCTTTCCGCATCGTTCAAGGCCTATGACGTTCGAGGGATTGTCGGTGAAACCATCACCGTGGAGTCCGTCAGGGCAGTAGGTGCTGCTTTTGTCGATGTAATCGGCCTTGCCGGGGAAACGATCCTGGTGGGAGGAGACATGCGTCCTTCCTCCCCTGAGTTCTCCGAAGCGTTCGCGGAGGGAGCTACCGCCCGCGGCGCCGACGTTATTTTTCTGGGCCAGATCTCCACCGATGAGTTGTACTACGCGAGCGGAACCTTCAACGCAGCGGGCGTCACCTTCACCGCCAGCCACAACCCCGCGCAGTACAACGGTATGAAGATGTCACGGCCCGGCGCCGTGCCGGTGTCGTCCGAGTCCGGCCTGGCGGAGATCAGGGAACTGGCCGAACAGTATCTTGGGGAAGGTTCCATCCCGTCAGCCGACCGGCGGGGCTCCACTTCTTCCCGCGACGTTCTCAAGGATTACGCACAGTACCTGCGCTCACTGGTGGACCTGTCCGGAAGCCATCCGCTGAAGGTGGTCGTTGACGCCGGCAACGGCATGGCTGGCCTCACCACTCCCGCCGTTCTTGGTGCAGAGTTCCTCGAGGCTCTGCCGCTGGAGATTGTCCCGCTCTACTTCGAACTCGACGGCACCTTCCCCAACCACCCAGCCAACCCCCTGGAGCCCGAGAATCTCCATGACCTGCAGCAGGCCGTGGTCAGCAACGGGGCGGACATCGGCCTCGCATTCGACGGTGACGCCGACCGGTGCTTCGTCATCGATGAGCAGGGCAATCCCGTCTCGCCGAGCGCCATCACCGGTATGGTTGCGCGCCGGGAGATCCGCCGCGCCCAGGCAGCCGGCGAGCAGGAACCTGTAATCATCCACAACCTGATCACCTCCCGTGCGGTTCCCGAGCTTGTCCGTGCGGAGGGCGGCCGCCCGGTGCGGACCCGCGTAGGGCACTCGTTCATCAAGGCAGTCATGGCCGAGGAAGGCGCAGTCTTCGGCGGCGAGCACTCGGCCCACTACTACTTCCGGGAGTTCTGGAATGCTGACACCGGCATGCTCGCAGCCATGCACGTTCTTGCGGCGCTCGGCGAGCAGAATGAGCCGCTGTCGGAACTCGGCCGCGAATACGAGCCCTACTTTGCCTCCGGCGAGCTCAACACCAAGCTCGACGACGTCCGGGCTGCTATTGCGCGCGTGCGCCAGGAATTCGACAACGATGGCGTCACGGTCGACGAAGTCGACGGCCTCACTTTCACCGCGGACGACGGATCGTGGTGGTTCAACCTCCGCGCGTCCAACACGGAGCCGTTCCTGCGGCTGAACGCGGAAGCAGAAAATCCCCAGACACTCGAAAACCTGACCTCAGCCGTCCTGGAGCAGATCCGCCAGTAACAGCTGCTCGGTCAATAAGCAGTGTGGCCGGTTCCGCCTTCAAGCAGAACCGGCCACAAGTGTCTTGACTGCCGCCTAGGCGGCGAACCGCTCCTTCAGGCGCTGCAATTCGCTGGAAAGCTCCTGCGGGAGGGAATCACCGAACTGCTGGTACCACTCCTCAATACCCTTGAGCTCTGCTGCCCACTCGTCAGCATCGACGCGAACCGCCTGCTCGACGTCCGCCGGCGTGAGGTCCAACCCGGTCAGGTCGAGGGCATCAGGCGCAGGGACGTACCCAATGGGCGTCTCGACTCCCTCGGCCTGGCCTTCGAGCCGCTCGATGATCCACTTGAGCACGCGGGAGTTGTCACCGAAGCCAGGCCACGCGAAACCGCCGTCAGCGGTACGGCGGAACCAGTTGACGAGGAAAATCTTCGGCAGCCGTTCCTGATTTGCCTGCCCACTCACCTTCAGCCAGTGGCTAAGGTAGTCACCGGCGTCGTAACCGATGAAGGGCAACATCGCCATCGGATCACGACGCACCCGACCTACTGCTCCTGCAGCGGCGGCCGTGGTTTCGGAGGAAAGGGTGGAGCCCATGAAGATGCCGTTGGTCCAGTCACGGGACTCGGTGACCAACGGAACCGTGGTCTTGCGGCGACCGCCGAACAGAATGGCCGACAGCTCGACACCCTCAGGATCGTTGAACTCCTCAGCGAGCATGTCGATCTGGTCGATCGGCGTGCAGAAACGTGCGTTCGGGTGCGCGGCGGTGGCGCCTGATGTGGGCGTCCAGTCGTTGCCCTGCCAGTCTGTCAGGTGCGCCGGCACCTCCTCGGTCATCCCCTCCCACCAGACGCCGCCGTCGTCGGTCAACGCCACGTTGGTGAAGATGGAGTTGCCCTTGGCAATGGCGCGCATGGCATTCGGGTTAGTCTGCCAGCCGGTGCCGGGGGCTACGCCGAACAGGCCCGCCTCCGGGTTGACCGCGCGAAGTTCGCCTTCCTTGCCGAATCGCATCCAGGTGATGTCATCCCCAAGGGTTTCGACCTTCCACCCGTCGATGGTCGGATCGAGCAGGGCCAGGTTGGTCTTGCCGCACGCGGATGGGAACGCAGCCGAGACGTAGTACGTCTTGTTCGCGGGGGAGGTGAGCTTCAGGATGAGCATGTGCTCGGCGAGCCAACCCTCGTCCCGGGCCATCACGGAAGCGATCCGCAGCGCGTAGCACTTCTTGC
The DNA here is from genome assembly GCF_059092925.1 of Arthrobacter sp. MDB1-55. Classification (NCBI taxonomy): domain Bacteria; kingdom Bacillati; phylum Actinomycetota; class Actinomycetes; order Micrococcales; family Micrococcaceae; genus Arthrobacter; species Arthrobacter sp. MDB1-55. The sequence continues at coordinate 71,988 of NZ_JBNHID010000002.1, forward strand.
CGAGCAGTGCGTTCCCGCCGTAGCCGGAGCCGAAGGACCAGATGGAGCGTTCCTCCGGGAAGTGCACAATCCACTTCTCCTTGTTGCACGGCCACGCCACGTCCTGCTGTCCCGGCTCCAGCGGTGCACCGACGGAGTGCAGCGCCGGAACGAATTCCGCGTTCAGCTCGGTCAGTCGGTCGAGGACCTCTGTGCCGATCGTCGCCATGATGCGCATGGAGGTCACAACATAGGCGCTGTCGGTGATCTCAACGCCGAACTTGGGGCTCGTGGCGTCCAGATGGCCCATGACGAAGGGGATCACGTACATGGTTCGGCCGCGCATCGAACCGGCGAAGAGCCTGCGCAGCTTCTCCTTCATCGCGTCCGGGTCCATCCAATTGTTGGTGAAGCCGGCGTCGCGCTCGTTGCGAGAGCAGATGAAAGTTTGTTCTTCGACGCGGGCAACATCGGCCGGATCGGAGAACGCGGCGAAGGAGTTGGGGAAAAGTTCAGAATTGAGTCTTGTGAACGTTCCGGCGGAGACCAGCTCGTCACTGAGCTGATGGTTCTCCTCTTCGGATCCGTTGACCCAATACACCCGGTCCGGCTGTGTCAGCGCGGCAGTCTCCTCAACCCATGCCAGCAGTTCCTGGTGGGTTGTCGGTGCAGTTGTCGCTGCGTTCCGGTCATTCGCTCGGTCAGCGAGCAGCGGCTGTCGCGCGGTATCGCCCATTTCTTGTCCCTTCGTTGGGTGGGTGGTGTGTATCGATGCTAGGGGCGTGATCACGGGCTACTACTGCGATTGCAGGAGTACAGTACGAGTTGAGCCGCGCCGAAACCGCGAGTTTCCGCGGAAGTCGAAAAAGAATAACGTTTCACCCTGTGACAAAGGTCACATAGACCGGTCTATACTACTTTTCAGTAGATTCCCGCTCCTGAGCTCAATTAGCGTTAGGTGCCGATTGGCTGTAAAGTTATCTACGGCCAAACGGCCATGAGAAAGTCACTCAAAAGACTTTTGAAATGCGTGCGTAGCTCAACGGATAGAGCATCTGACTACGGATCAGAAGGTTGGGGGTTCGAATCCCTTCGCGCGCACCAGTCCAACCGCCTCGGGAAACCGGGGCGGTTTTGCTTTAACCTCTGTGCGACCGACCGGGATTGCGCGCTCCCTTGCCCAGCCTTCACCGCAGTGAAAGGCTCAGGACCATGAGCCCTTCCCAAAATCCTGACGTCGTTGTTATCGGAGCCGGCGCCGTCGGCGAGAACGCTGCCGCCCGTGTGGCTCAAGGCGGACTTTCCGTTGTCCTCGTTGAGTCCGAACTCGTCGGCGGTGAATGTTCCTACTGGGCTTGCATGCCCTCCAAGGCGCTATTACGGCCAAGCTCTGCGCTGCACGCCGCTAGTGCAGTGGCCGGCTCGCGCGAGGCAGTGACGGGCACACTGGATGCGCAGCAAGTGCTGGCTCGCCGGGACGAGTTCACATCGCACTGGGACGACTCCTCGCAGGTTGAGTGGGTGGAAGGCGCCGGCATCACGCTGGTCCGCGGACGTGCCCGCCTCACCGGTGAGCGTCGCGTTGAAGTCATCACCGACGACGGCGCCATCACGCTGGAAGCCCGGCACGCCGTCGTTCTTGCGACCGGCTCCACGCCCTCCATACCGCCCATCGATGGCCTGAAGGATCTCCCATACTGGGGCACCCGCGAAGCGACAGCGGCCAAGGAAATTCCCGAAAGCCTCACCGTCCTCGGTGGCGGCGTCAGTGGCACAGAACTGGCCCAGGCCTACGCCCGACTCGGCTCATCGGTGACCCTCGTCGCGCGGAGCGCGCTGCTGGGCTCCTACCCCGAACCCGCCACCCGCCTGGTCCAGCAGGGCATCGAGAACGACGGCGTCACCCTCCACCTGAACACCGGCACCACCTCCGTCGCGTACGACGGCAACCGGTTCCGTGTGACCCTGGCCGGTGTCACCGTGGTGGAGTCGGACAAGCTTCTGGTATCCACCGGACGCCGTCCGGCCCTGTCAGGTCTGGGCATCGAACAGTTTGGACTTGAGCCGCGCGGCTTGGAAACGGATGACTCGGGACAGGTCAGCGGCCACCCGTGGCTGTATGCCGTGGGTGATGCAGCCGGGAAGGTGCTGCTCACCCATCAGGGCAAGTACGAGGCCCGGATGACGGGGGACGCGATCGTTGCGCGAGCCAACGGTTCCCTGAGCGGGCAACCCGAACCCTGGAGCCGGTTCGCTGCGACTGCCGACACCTATGCGGTGCCCCAGGTCGTCTTCACGGATCCCGAGATCGCAATGGCGGGCCGAACCCTCGAGGCGGCCAGACGGGATGGGCTGAACGTCAGCGAGACATCGCTCGAACTCGCGGTCGCCGGCTCCTCGCTGCATGCGGACGGATACGAGGGCTGGGCCCAGATGATCGTGGACGAAGACCGCTCCGTCCTCGTCGGCGTCACCTTCGCCGGCCCGGACGTCGCCGAACTCCTACACGCGGCGACCATCGCCATTGCCGGGGAGGTGCCGCTGCACCGGCTCTGGCATGCGGTGCCTGCGTATCCGACAATCAGCGAGGTATGGCTGCGTTTGCTCGAGAAGTACGGGCTTTAGGCGCGGCGGACCACGAAATTGGTCACATCGGCGTCGCGGCCGTCGAGTTCAGCCCAACGGCCGCCATGGCTAAGGACGCTCAGCCCTGCCGTTGGGTAATGCGTGGCCAGGTCCACAACGGAGTCCTCGTCCGAATCGGCTGACGCCAGGCGCATGGCAAGGTTCTGAATGCCAGGCAGGTGCCCTATCAAGAGGACGCTCGTCGCTGTCTCCGGAACATGGTTGATCACCGTCAGCATCTCCGTGGCGCTGGCCGCATAGAGCTTCGGCTCCAGCCGGGGCGTCGGGGCCTTCTCCCCCAATTCCTGGCACACCCAAATGCAGGTCTGGCGCGCCCGCAGGGCCGACGACGTCAAAATCAGGTCAGGTACGGCGTCGTTCTCCACCATCCAGCGCCCAATGAGCGGTGCGTCCCGATGCCCCCGCGCACTGAGCGGGCGCTCATGGTCCGCCACTTCGCCATGCCAGTCGGACTTGGCATGCCGCAGGAGCATCAGGCGCTTCAGGTGGTGTGAGGACATTCCCTCACCCTACTTCGTGACGGGCGGCAGCTAGATGGAGTACTCCGGAGCGGCCCACACAACAACCTCAGGGTGCTCATAGAACCGGTATCCCTGGCCGCGGACAGTGCGGACGGTGTTGGCCAGCCGGCCGAGCTTGGAGCGCAGGCGGCGGATGTGTACGTCAATGGTGCGCTCATTAGGCACCTCATCGGCATTGCGCCACAGACCGCTGAGGAGTTCCTCGCGCCCCACGGTTCGGGAGGCATTCTCCACCAGGTAGTTGAGGAGTTCGAACTCCTTGAACGTCAGGTTCAGGATTTCACCGTCCAGGTGAACTTCGCGCCTGGAGAGATCGATCAGGACACCGGTAGGACGGGGTGCAGGCGGCGGAGTGGGCTGCTGCTCGGTGCGCGGCCGGCGGTTGACCGTCGGGTCCCCCAGCGCCTGCCTGACCACGTCGATGTCAGTGCCGACGGCGTCTGAAGGAGCAAGCGCAACTGCAGCGTGACTCTGGGCGCCGGGCACCAGGGTGCGGACATAGGCCCGTACATCCTGTGCCAGCTTGCTCAGTGTGGTGTCGTGCTCAGCGGCAGTGTCTTCGTCCAGCGCGACGTACAGCACGAATCCGCGTGCGGTGGTGTCGCCGGTGACCGCCTGCGGTCCGGGAATCCCGTTGGGTGTCACCACTGGAACCGGCGCCGTGATGGGCTGAGCAGAGTCAGCGGGCGAAGGGACGGGCTTCAGCTGTCCGTAGCTCGGAGCATAAGCGGCAGCAGTTGGCTGGCTGTAGGCGGGGAAACCGGGACGCTGCCCGTAAGCCTGCCGTTGAAGGCTGGCGCGGTTCTGCGCGTTGCGGAGGGAAATGTGGACGTATCCGGAAGAAACGGTCATGTCTAAACAACCTCATGGTGAATCGCCGTCATCACGGCTCGAATGCAGGGGTGTGCCCGGTCGGGATGGAGCTTCTGTGGAGCCCGCCGTTGGGCTAGAAAATGCGTAAGAGGGTGGGGTAAACCGTTACGCGCACATTCGACAGCAGCGAGTTCCCTGTGCGGGCAAGACGCCCGGGAAATAAGCTGCGGCTGCAGATGCTGCTGAGTTGGTGTTCACAATTCGAATTATTGCACGTAACAATCCGCTACGCGCAAGTAACAATGGTAGAGCGTCCGCATTCTGGACAGGCAACGCCGCCGGACTAATCGTCAAGCACGCCGTGCCAGCGGCGCCGGATCGCAGACGGTACGCGGCATTCGCGAAGAGAACAAAGCAATCCGTCTGGAAAGTGAGCCGGTTGCGAACCGGGTGCCACACCCCGCTGACCACATTGTGGACAGCGGGAGGCTAACCTACGACGCCGTAAAGGCGGTCACCGGCGTCGCCCAAACCGGGGACGATGTACGCATTCTCGTTCAGCTTTTCGTCAATCGAGGCAAGCACGATGGTGACGTTGGTCCCCTCCAACTCCTGCCTGAGGGCCTCAAGGCCTTCGGGCGCCGCGAGCAGGCAGATGCACGTAACATCGGCCGCGCCTCTGCGGAACAGGAACTTGATCGCTTCGCGGAGGGTGCCGCCGGTGGCGAGCATCGGGTCGAGAACAAACACCTGCCGGCCGGTGAGGTCATCCGGTAGACGCTCGGCGTAGGTGATGGCCTCGAGGGTCTCCTCATTGCGCGCCATTCCCAGGAATCCCACTTCCGCAGTGGGCACGAGGCGTGTCATTCCCTCAAGCATGCCGAGCCCGGCGCGCAGGATAGGGACAACCAGAGGCGTCGGCTTCACCAGGCCCGTCCCGACGGCGGTGGTCACCGGAGTCTCGATCTGCACCGGCTCCACGCGCACATCCCGGGTGGCCTCGTAGGCCAGCAGCGTTACCAACTCCTCGGTGAGCAACCGGAAGACCGGTGACGGAGTGTTCTTGTCCCTCAGGACCGTCAGCTTGTGGGACACCAGGGGATGGTCGACAACCAGAACGCGCATTGGTCAAAAGTATCATTGGCTCATGCCCGCCCGCCCTGCTCCTGCGCCCCGGGACTACGACGCGTGGATGGTACTGGCGCTGGAAGCCGCTCGGCGCACTGGCGAGACGGCGGACGTGCCGATAGGCGCCGTCGTCGTCGGTCCTGACGGGATGGTGCTGGGCACCGGTTGGAATGAGCGCGAGGCAACCGGCGATCCAACCGCCCACGCAGAAGTCCTGGCCATCCGGCGGGCTGCGGCAGCCATCGGGGCCTGGCGGCTTGAGGGCTGCACCCTGGTGGTGACCCTGGAACCGTGTGCGATGTGTGCGGGAGCCAGCGTGCTGGCGCGGATTCCGCGCGTCGTGTTCGGGGCGTGGGATGAGAAGGCCGGGGCTTCAGGGTCCGTCTTCGACGTTTTGCGTGAACGTCGCCTGAATCACTGGACCGAGGTGTTCCCCGGGGTCCTGGAAGATGAGTGTTCTGCGCTTTTGAAGGACTTCTTCGCTATCCGCAGAGGCTGACGTAGTGTGGTTGATAAGCGTGCTTATCAACTCCCTGGAGGTCCCGTGAAGCGCGGTCGAAGTATTGCCGGAGCCGTCGTCGTTATTACCGGCGCCGGCAGCGGTATCGGTAGAGCCACCGCCCGCACATTCGCTGGGCAGGGAGCCCACCTGGTGCTGGCCGCGCGTGGTGAGGAAAACCTGCAGGAAGTCGCGAACGAGTGCCGGGAACGGGGCGCCCGCGTGGCCTGCGTGCCGACGGACGTTTGCGATGAGGGTCAGGTAGCGGCCCTGATGCAAGCGGCCATCGCCGAGTTCGGCCGGATCGACGTGTGCGTGATCAACGCCTCGGTGTATGGCTATGGCACCTTCGAAGCCACGCCTTCGGACGTGTTCAGCAAGATCATCGACACCAACCTGGTAGGTGCGGCGGCTACCGCCCGGCATGCGCTCTCGCACATGCGCGAGGCCGGCACTGGGACTTTGATCTTCATCGGTTCGGTCTACTCAAGAATCACGTCCCCCTATGTATCGGCATATGTGGCCAGCAAGTTCGGCCTGTACGGCCTGGTACGCGTACTCCGGCAGGAGCTGCGCAAGACGCCGGAGCTACACGTCTCACTCGTGCTGCCTGCCACGATCGACACGCCCATCTATCAACACGCCGCGAACTACACCGGACATGACGTGCATCCCCTGCCGCCCGTGGTCCGCCCTGACAGGGTGGCGCAGGCGATTCTCCGCTGTGCTGAAAACCCCCGCGCGGTGACCATCGTGGGGGCGGTCCAGCGGACCTTCATACCCCTGCATGCGCTGCTCCCCCGAATCTACGATGCGTGCGTCGGTCCGTTGATGGATCTCGTCGCGCTTCGGCGGGGCGGGGAAGGGGCACATCCGGGTACTGTCCTGCGGTCATCGCCGGGGTCGAATTCAGTCACGGGCGGCTGGGGGAAGCTGGGACGCCTTCACCGGAGGACACCCCCACACTGAATGACCACTCGCGCAGCACATCGAACGAGCACCAAGAGTAACGAGCACCAAGAGTAACGAGCACGAGGAATATGGAGAAGGAATGAACTCGCAGTAGGACGGCATGAAGGAACTCATCAAGATCGTCAAGGACGCGGACATCGCGATCCTGACCACTATCAATGCCCAGGGTCAGCTCGTGAGCCGACCGCTCGCGGTCCAGGAGGCGGAGTTCGACGGCGACCTGTGGTTCTTCACGGAGGATCCCTCTCCGAAGGCGGACGACATCCGGGCCAACCCACAGGTCAACGTGTCCATCAGCAGCGACAAGGGGTACCTTTCCATCGCCGGCACCGCCATGCTGACGAAGGATCGGGCGAAGATCGACGAGCTGTGGAGCGCTTCCGTGAAGCCCTGGTTCGATGGGAAGGACGATCCCTCGGTGGCACTGATCAAGGTCGACGCGGACACTGCCGAGTACTGGTCGATGGATACACCGCGCGTCGTGGCCGCCTTCAAAATCGCCAAGGGGATGGTTACCGGCGAGCGCCCCGATCCGGGCAAGAACGACGTCGTGAACCTGTAGTACTGCCCATTTTGGGCGGAGGGCACCTCAGCCGGTAAAGTAGGGCACCGTTGGTGACGTGTCCGAGCGGCCGAAGGTGCAACACTCGAAATGTTGTTTGGTGTAAAAGCCAACGTGGGTTCAAATCCCACCGTCACCGCCACGTGAGAAGGTCCCGGTTTACCCCCAAGGTAACTGGGACCTTCTGCGTTGTTGGTGCCGCTCAGTACTACAGTGGAGGCATGGCTGCCAGCCGGAATCCGCTCGATGACCTGCGCGAAACCATCGGTCATCTGGCCGACCAACTCAAGCTGCCCGGTTCGGAGCGCGTCGACGACCTGGTCGGCGATCTCATCGGTACGAGGCCTGGACCGGCCCGACCGCTCTCCGAACTGCAGGCCGAGCTCGACGCCCTGGTCGGACTGGAAACCGTGAAGGAACAGGTCCGGGCCCTCGTCGCACTGCTCCAGGTCCAGGCCCGCCGTAAGACGCATGGCCTACCGGAGGTGGCCACTTCACAGCATCTGGTGTTCCTCGGAAACCCGGGCACGGGCAAGACCACCGTGGCGCGGCTCCTGGCGGAGATGTACCGCACGGTCGGTCTGCTGCAGAAGGGCCACCTTGTCGAGGTCGACCGGTCGGGGTTGGTGGGACAGTACGTGGGCGCGACCGCCATCAAGACGGACCGGGTGATCCGGCGTGCGCTGGACGGCGTTCTGTTCATCGACGAGGCCTACGCGCTGGCCCCGGAGGACGGCCGGATGGACTTCGGCCCCGAGGCGATCGAGGTCCTGCTCAAGCGAATGGAGGACCACCGCCACCGCCTTGTCGTGATCGTGGCCGGATACCCGCGGCTGATGGAGTCCTTCCTGCTCTCAAACCCCGGGCTGCGCTCCCGGTTTGCCCGCGAGATCACGTTCCCCGACTACTCCGTCGACGCACTCCAGACGATCTTCCACCGGATGTTGGCCCAGCATGAGTACACCCTGGAGCCGGGTGCCGACCAGATGTTGCGCCGCATCCTCGCCGGGCTTCACGCGGGCGAGGACTCCGGCAACGCACGGTTCGCCCGCACGCTGTTCGAGCAGGCCCTTAACCGTCAGGCGCTGCGGCTGTCGTCGGAGGATCAAAGTCTCGACGCGCTCGACCGTGAGGCCGTTATGACGCTCACGGCAGACGACATCGTCGAGGCCGCACTGGCCCTGGGGGAAGAGCCGGAGCCGGAACCGGAACGGACGCCGGAACCGGAACAATCACGCTGGTGGCGCTGGCTGGTCGGTTAGCCAGTCGTGGTCTTCCGCCTCGAGTACAGCGGAGTCCTCCATCGTTACCCCGTAGTGCACGAAGGCATTCACCCCGAGTGAACAGCCCGCCCCGATGGATATGCCTTCCACTTCTAAGGCACCGTCTTCCACGAGCCAGGAGCTCCGATCCTGCACGCTACAAGGAGAAGGGAGGAAGTTCCGAGTTACCGGAAGCTTCGAGCGTTAACAGCCCTGTTTGACGACGGTGGCCTCTCTTTCGGTGATGTGCACCAGGGTCGAGGTCAGGTTGTTGTCGTCGTTTTTCTCGGTAAGGGCACGGTTAGGATCTGCCTCTGCCTCGAGGCAGAAGTTTCCGGGCAGTTTCAGGTCCTTCAGCTCGATGTATTGACCCTCGAGGTACCAGTCGTAGGAGTCCACCCATCCTTCGGTCATTCCTTGAATTAGCTCCGTAAGCTCTGATTCTTCGTCTTCGCCGCAGTAATAGTCGTCGTCGCTGTATCTGGAGGGTGTGTCGCGCAGGGCGCCGTCATCACGTAGGCACCATCCTTCCTTGCGGGAGCCCCGCCACTCGTCACTGTCCTCCGGTCGCATCCGGTAGCGCTCGAACTCCTGCAGGTGGAAGTGGTCGTGCCCGTCGAAAGTTTCGTACCGCATGATGGCGTCCGTTTCCACCGACCTCCAATTACCATCTGCTTGCAGGACGTCTTGAGAAACCTTCAGATCGGGCTCTTCTGTACTGGACCGGGTACCGGTCACTTGCATCGGACCGTCACCGTCATTGAGGACATCGGCGGTGAAGCGAAGCACCTTCTCGCCGCGGTCATAACCGATGTGGATCGATTGCAGCGGCAGCATTACCAGGTCGGGGAGTAGATCACCCGCGCCAGCCGAAGCTGCCGGCGATGCTTCGACGGCCGTCGGCGGGGAGGATTCTGCAGGGTCCAACGACGCATCGCCCTGCGCAGAACATGAAGAAACCGTGATCGCTAGGACCGCCGCCACGCAGGGGCGCCAGTAACAGGTCGACGAAGCTATTGCCCGCCGCAATGAGATCATTCTGATGTCGGAGGAAGGTGATTTCCTTATCTTGGTTCTGGTCGTTCCTGGCAAGGGGCCGCCGCATGGCCGGTTGGCTTTTGCATGTGAACAGCAGCCTCCCCCATAGCCGTGTTGGCAGCAGGTTGGGGATTCCGTGAAGGTTTCTGTGAGCTTCGGTGGCTTTGCTCTGCGTACCATTGACGTTGTCCTATTCGTAGATTCGGTTAGTGGCGCGCTATGAGGGCGGGTTTCCGATGTGCCTCGTGGGCAGGGATTCGGTGGGAGCCGTGGGATGGGCGCCAGCTGGCTGGGAGCCGCCTGTTTGCTGCCCGGTGCCGCGGGCCGGGCGGGATTGTCGCCGTCCTTGCTGCCTTTCTGGTTTCGCGGGCGGGGTTGCCGGCGTAGACGGAGTTGTCCGGCACATCCTCGCCCTTCATTAGGAGGGAGTCAGCTTCGAGGACGACGCCGTTGCCCATGGTGACCCCGTAGTTGACGAAGGACTCAACGCTTAGAGAGCAGCGGTCGCCTAGCACGATGTGGTCCGACTTGAACGTTCCGTCCTCAAGGGAGTGGCCCTGTATGGCGGTGCCTTCATTAAAGGCACAGTCGTCCCCGATGGTCACCAGGGTTTTCTCTGGGATATTGACCCCGGCATCGTAGAGCCTCTTTCCGACCTTCACGCCGAGCATTCTCCAGATGAGCGCTTTGAACGGGGTCCCGTTGAATGGCGGTGTCGCCAGCAGCTTCCACAGCCGCTCATGGCGCCAGAAGTATGGGTCGTAGATGGAGCAGTACTGCGGGGTCAGGTGCCGGAAGCCCATCACTGCGCGTTCGACCAGCACGGAGAACAGGACGCGGAATACCAGAAATGCCAGCGTCGCCAGGGCGAGTGCGAGAGCACCGAGAACTCCGTGGAGGGTGACAGCAACAGCGGTCAGCAGGGTGCCGACGAACAGCAGGAACCAGCGTACGGACAGGAACAGGACCATGCTGACGATATTGTGCCGGTTCTTGGCGGGCAAAAGCCTGTTCTTTGCTTCCTCGATCTTCAGTTCGTCGAACTGGGCGTCGCGCATGACCGCGCGTGGGATTTCGAAGGGCGGCGAGCCCAGCAGCCCTATCCCGGTCCGGACCGGTCCGTCGATGGGGATCATTACTTTCGTCGCTAGCAGGCAGTTTTCTCCCACATGGGCACCGATGGGGAAGGTGAGGTCGTTACCGAGGAAGTTCCGTGGAGCGATCCGTACCTGTTTCAGTTGGAAGGACGTGCTGGAGAAGTCGGCGTTCATAAGGTTCAGGCCGTCGGAAACCATGGTTCCTGTTCCGACGGAGGACAGGTAGGGCGATTCGTGGGCCACCTCGGGGCCGAAGTTCGATCCGGTTTGTTCCACCTTGCCAAGGTTGTACCCGAGCGCGGAGAGGTAGTGAGTGATGTAGGAGCTGTCCCCGAACACGTCCTTGTACAGCTTTATGTTCGAAATCCTCGCCAGGGCGCGTTGGAACGAGTAGTGCAGGCCGTAGAGCGGGTAGACGGTATCGGGTTTCAGGATGGTGTTCAACAGCCGCGGAACGGTCAGGACAACAACTAAACCGGTGATGAAACCGCCTATGAACAGCGTCAAGGTCACCAGCATGGTGTCTAGGAAAAAGCCTAGGTTTCCCAGTCTCAGATGATCCAGTCCCAGGTACTCCGGCAGCAGGGCGGACAAGCCGAGCAGCCCGACCGGAAAAACGAGAAAGAGACGGTTCGCCAGTTGAAGGAGGCTGTAAGTAACCCGCCTGCGGGTGCTGCAATTGGTGGGCTCCACGCGCCGGTAGTTCGTGCTGGTAAGGGCTGCGGGCGAGCCGTGCCACGTCTGCCCGGCTGGTACCGACTGCGATGTTTGCAGGGACGAGGCGTGCCCCAGCTGGGCATCGTCTCCCATCGAGCTGCCGATGTCCAGGGTTGTTTTCTCGGAGATGAGCACATTCCGTCCCAAGGTCACGGGACCCGTCTCGATGACTCCCGAGCGGGCGCGGCAGCACAGGAAGAAGGAGTTCTTATGGATGACGGTGCCATCTCCCACGGTGAACAGGTCGGTGCACACCGGGACCATGCGGGAGAAGATAACGACGCCCTTTCCGATCTTCGCACCGAGCATCCGCAGGTACAGCAGGTACAGAGGTGAGCCGGCAAACAGCACAAGAGGATTGGTCTGGATAAGGGTTTTGACCGCCCAGAACCGGACATAGGCCATACTCCAGATCTGGATTTCCGCCGCTTTCCACCGTCCGATCAGGATCCATTTCAACAGGACCGGCACTAGCGACAGCACCACGAACGTTGCAGCACCGAAAGCTATGGCGCGGGCCCACATCTGCACGAGTTCGCCGCCCGCCGAGATCCACTCATAACCTAAGACCAGCAGCAGCGAGGCCCACGTGAGGTAGCCCAAAAAGATCAGCACCTGCAGCGCCCCGCACATGACGAACTGTGCCGTGCTGGCAGTCCTCCGCGCCGGAACGGCCTCCGTGGCGGGCGCCGCTCCGCCGTCGGTCTCCGGCTGGCTCGCGCCCAGAAGCAGTGCGAGTTGCTGAACTGACGGATTCAGATAGATGTCCTTCATCGCGGGCGGAACGAGGTCTGTATGCCTTCGAACCCTGGCGCAGAAGTGCGCCATCAGCAGGGAGTTCGCACCGAGGTCATTGAAGAAGTGTGCGTCGGTGGAGACTCGATCCAGACGAAGGACCGCGCCGAGTTCCGCTGCCAGCAATTCCTCCATTGTCGTCGCAGGCGCCGTATAGGTGCCGGTAACGGCCAGACTAAGCCTGTTCGCCGGCTGCGGTAGGCGTTTCCGGTCGGCCTTGTCGCTGGCCATCATCGGAATGGCCGTGAGCTGTTCGAAGTAGGCCGGGACCATGTAGCCCGGGAGTCGAACCCTGAGCATGTTGTAGATGTCATGCGGATCGAGGTCCACGGTGTCATGGCGCAGCGTGTAGTAGGCGGCCAGCTCCACCAACCCGGGCTCAGGTTCGTAGGTCGACACGACCGCCTGAGCGACGCCTGGTACCTGCAGAAGAACGGATTCAATTTCTGTCAGTTCAATACGGTAGCCACGGATCTTCACCTGGGTGTCAATGCGGCCAAAGTATTCGATTTCACCGTCGTTATTGATTCTTCCCAAGTCGCCGGTGCGGTAGATCCGGCCGGACGGGTTGTTGTCGAGCTGGAGGAAGTCCGCGATGAACGCCCGCTCAGTTAGGTCCTGCCGATGAATGTATCCGCGGGCTAGTCCGACGCCGGCCAATCCGATCTCCCCGCTTTCGCCGATCTGCAGGGCCCTGTCTTCGTCAGGGTCAAGGATCACGGCAGAGTAGGTGGGCAGGGGCACCCCCAGCGTTACTGAGCGGTCCGGGTCGGCGACGGCCACGGTCGCGGTGACAGTCGCTTCCGTGGGCCCGTAGACGTTCAGGAACCGGCGTCCGGGCCGGTGCCAGCGGGTGATCAGGTCGCGGGGGCAGGCCTCACCGGAGACCAACAGGAATCGCAGGCCGGGCAGGTCTTCATCGATGGTGGCCAGCAGGGTCGGAACGCAGCACAGCGCGGTGATACGGCGGTCCTGCAGATAATCAGCCAGTTCAGCTCCCAGAAGGCTGGAACCGCCGGGCTTGGGAACCAGAGTGGCTCCGATCATCCATGGCACCCATATTTCCTCTACAGAGAAGTCAAAGGCGATGGTCATGCCCTGGTAAACGCGGTCCTCCGGTGTGTAGCCGTAAACCTCCGCGGCAACACGGACGAAGTTGCAGATACTGGAATGCTCAACTCCAACCCCTTTAGGGCGCCCGGTCGAACCGGAGGTGTAGATGATGTACGCCAATTCATCCTCCACACCGCCTTCGGGAAGGGCAGACAGGCGGGACGGATCCTCGGCCGCGACATGTATGCGCACATGGTCGAGGCACACTACGGGGGCAGCGACTTCAGGGAGCAGATCCTTCAAATGCGTGAGGGACAGGACCAGGGCAGCGTCGGCATCTTCCACTATGTACTTCAGCCGGTCCGCCGGAAAACCGGGGTCAAGAGGGACGTATGCTGCGTGGATCTTCAGCACGGCCAGCATTGCGATATAGGCCTGCCACGGCTGATCGAACAGGAGGGCAATCCGGTCTCCGGGACGGGCGCCGCACACCAGCAGGTGCCGGGCGAGCTGGTTCGCCCGTCCATCGAGCTCGTCATAGCTGAGGATGACTTCCCCCGCGTCAACGGCCAGCTGGCCTCCCTGCCCCTGGCTCCGCAGGCTGTCACAGCGGCCCTCAAACAGGTGATTGAGCCGCTCGCCCGCCCGCCAGCGGGCAGTGTGGTCGATGTCCTCCGCCTTCAGGACGGGTCCGGCTCCGCTCGATCCAAAGGACCCGACGCCGTGCAGTTGGACGGGGCGGTTCATTCCGGAATCGGTTTGGGACGTTCTGTTCATGGGTTCCCCTCTTCTTCAAGAGCCGACCAGGCTTTCCCGAGGCCGAATGCCGCTTCAACCCTTGCTACCGCGAGTGGGAGCGATTCTGCAGGGATGACCGCCGAAAGGGATAGCTCCGACGTTTCCATCAGCTGGACGGGAATGTTCGCGTCGGAAAGCTCCCGGAGAAATACGAAAAGCACCTCCGCGGACGATCGCATGCCAAGCCCGGAAACCGTGATCCGGCCCATCCGATCCTGAACCTGAACACTGCTGAATCCGATGGTCTCCTGCAGCGCGGTCAGGGTGGCAACCGCCGTAGACGCTTCGGCTGATGGAAGTGCAAACACAACGTCAGAACTGGTGTGGTCCAATGCGTGCGAGGCCTGGGAAATCGTGGTGAAAGCCACCCCCGATTTGATCAGGCCCTCGAAAATCCCCACGGTGGCCTCGGGTCTCCCCGGCACATCGGCGATCGTGACCGTGGCCGCGGAGTTGTTGCTGGTTACCATCGAGACGACAGGCTGTTCCCCTGCGGATCTCCGGCGGTTGCCGTCCAAGCACGGCAGGACAAGAGTTCCGGGATTCTGGGTGAACGACGACCGCACGTGAATGGGAATGTTCCACCGGCGAGCATACTCAACACTTCGGAGATGCAGGATACCCGCGCCGGACGCTGCCAGTTCAAGCATCGCCTCACTCGAAAGTGCATCGATCTTTCGGGCGCTTGGCACCACCCGGGGATCTGCCGTGTAAACGCCGTCAACGTCGGTATAGATTTCGCAGATACTCGCTCCCAGCGCTGCGGCGAGCGCTACGGCGGTAAGGTCGGATCCTCCTCGGCCGAGGGTGGTGATTTCTCGCTTCTTCTTCCGGACCCTGCCCTGGAATCCCGCCACGATGGCGATGCCTCCCTGATCGACCCAGTCGCGGACTCGATGGGGTTTGACCTCAACGATGTGAGCATGACCGTAGGCGTGGTCGGTCAGGACTCCCGCCTGTTTGCCAGTGAACGTGCGGGCGCTTACGCCGAGATCAGCAAGGGCCATGGCGAGGAGTGTCGTCGGAATGAGCTCGCCCGTCATCAATAGCGCATCCAGATGCGGTTGACACGGATGTTCAGATACACAGCCCGCCAGTTTCAGCAACTGGTCCGTGGTGTCGCCCATCGCAGAAACCACGCCCACCACCTTGTATCCGGCCGAGTGCGCGCTGGCGAGCCGATGAGCCACCCGCTGGATGCACGCGGGATCCTTGACAGAAGAACCACCGAACTTTTGTACGATCAGGCTTCCCAATGGCGGTTGGCATCCAGGTGCTCCCACCGAATGCACGTACGCGGATCCACCGGCATAAGGGACACCATCAGCCGGGGGTGCTTCAGCGCCCGCCGTCATGCGACGTCAGCTTCAGCGAAGGAATCACCGGTGACCGAGGAGGCAGCCTCCGCGAGTATGCCCAGGCCCCGCGAAAGGTCGTCCGCGGTGATGGTGAGCGGCGGCATCGTCTTCACAACCTCGCTCTGCGGGCCTGAAGTCTCCACGAGCAGGCCGGCGCGGAAAGCCTCCGCGGTGATTTTGCGGGCTGTCTCCGGGTCCTGATAGTGGATCCCGGCGATCATGCCCCGCCCGCGAACCGTCGCCCCGCAGGTGCGGGCGGCAATGGTTCCCAACCCCTCGTGCAGTTGGGCTATGCGAGCGCCGACCTCTTCCTGAAAGGCCCCGTCGCTCCAGTACTCCTCGAGTGCTGCGGTCGCCGTGACGAATGCGGGGTTATGTCCGCGAAAGGTCCCGTTATGCTCGCCCGGTTCCCAGATATCCAGTGCCGGCCGGAACAACGTCAGTGCCATAGGCAACCCGAAACCCGATATGGACTTCGACAGGCAGACGATATCGGGTGTTATCCCCGCCGCCTCGAAGCTGAAAAATGACCCCGATCGTCCGCAACCGGCCTGTACATCGTCAACGATCAGGAGAATGCCATGCACGTGGCACAGCTCGCATAGATCCTTGAGCCAGGACATCCGCGCTGCCCTGAGCCCTCCCTCGCCCTGGACAGTCTCCACGATGACGGCCGCCGGCATGTCGACCCCTGACCCCTTGTCCTCCAGGACCTGCCGTAGCCACATCAGGTGATCCGCCTGATCAGGAAGGTAACCGTCGTACGGAAGACTTGAAGCGTTGTTGAGCGGGATGCCCGCTCCCCCTCGCTTCATGGAATTGCCCGTCACCGACAGCGAGCCCAGGGTCATCCCATGGAACGCGTTGGTGAAACTGAGGACATGGTGCCGAGCAGTGACCTTGCGGGCGAGCTTGAGGGCGGCTTCGACGGCATTGGTGCCGGTCGGCCCGGTGAACATCACCTTGTAGTCCAGTCCGCGTGGGATCAGAATCAGGTCACGGAAGGTTTCCAGGAATCTTCGCTTGGCCGCCGTCTTCATGTCGAGTGAGTGCACGATGGCACCGGACTGCAGGTATTGAATCAACGGTGCAAGTAGGAGGGGGTTGTTGTGGCCGTAGTTCAAGGCGCCTGCACCGGAGAAGAAATCTACATACGCCCTTCCGTCCTCGCTATGGACCGTGCTTCCCTCCGCATGGGAGAAAACCGTGTCCCAGTTTCGGCAGTAGGACCGGACATTCGATTCGAGGCTTTCGAAAACATCCATGGTGGCTCCTAGGTTCGCCTACCACCGGGGTCTGGTGGTAGGGACCGATATGAACAGTCCCAGCGGAGCTGGAACGTCCCGGCAAGCTGAGCCTCGCGCCGGGTAGATGTGTGCACGTATGCACACATCTATTTTATGCAGGAAGCTTCCGGGGCGTACCTTATGAAAACCTCGATACGGGGGTGTGTTGGCGGTCGCGCTACGTTGATACACATGGCATTACGCGCTCTGGCTGTCGGCCGGAAACATGAATCCTGGGTGGCCGAGGGAATTGCCCGCTACGAGAAGCGGCTCAAGAAGCCTTTCGACCTCTCGTGGCAGCTCATCCCGCATTCAGCCCGCGAGGGCGACGCTGCTCGCGACGAGGAGTCTGCCCGCCTCCTTGAACGGCTCGCAGGCAAGAACGCAAGTGACTACGTGATCCTTCTCGATGAGCGGGGCAAAGCCGTGGACTCCCCCACCCTTGCTGCACGGCTCCAGCAACCGCTCGACAGGTCACGCAACATCACGCTGATAATCGGCGGGGCGTACGGCGTCAATACGGAAGTGCACCAGCGTGCGGACTTCGTGTGGTCACTCTCACCGCTCGTATTCCCGCACCAACTGGTGCGCCTCATTCTTGCCGAGCAACTCTATCGGTCCCAGGAAATTGCAGGGCGCCGGCCCTACCATCACGAGTGAGTACGACCGAGCCAAAGTGTCCGCAGCAGCGAATACAGTAGGACAACACCACTTCTTCTACCGGAAGTAGAAGAAGTCGATACGGGGAGGAGGAACCATGACGAGCAGCCACGCCCGCATCCTGCGGGCCGCAGCGTGCTCCGTCGTCGTCTTCTTCCTTGCCGCAGCCGCTCACCTGGCGGGTGGAGCAGCGCTCCCCAGCCCCTTCATTCTGGGCGCACTCGCGGTCACCACGCTCCTCGCCGCCACCGTGCTGTCGCGGAGCAAGCTTTCGCTTCCGGCCGTGCTCGGCGTCCTGAGCGCAGGCCAACTCCTCCTTCATGAAGCTTTCACCATGCTTACGACGGCGGCGGCGTGCGTCCCAGCCGCCCGTGACCACTTCGGTCCGCAACAGGTGCACTGCTCGCCGACCGGCGGGCTTGAGCATGCGCATGCTTTCTCGCTGTTCGATAATCCGGTGATGTTCGGCGCGCACGCAGGAGCGGTCGTGGTCACGGCGCTGATGCTGCATCACGGGGAGTCCGCGGTTGAGCTGGCGGTGCAGTGGCTACGGCCGCTCGTCATGCTTCCCCGGATGAGAGCCATCCTGCCGGTCACCGACCTGCCGCCCCTCCCCGACATCCCGGCGCGCAACTACCTTGCACCCCTGCTGGACTTCCGACCGCTGCGCGGTCCGCCCCTGCCCACCTCTCACTGACTCACACCGGCGTTCTCCTGACGCGCCATTTCCCTGATCCCGCTGGCCCTTGAGCTAGCACCCCTGAGAGGTAACACCATGAAGACTTTAGTCCGCCGTACCCTGACAGCTGCCGCCGCGACCACCGGCTTGATGGGCCTTGGGCTCGCCGGCGCCGCCGCACACGTGACCATCGAACCCGACACCACTTCGGCCGGGGCGTTCGCCGTCCTGAACGTGTCTTTCTCCCACGGTTGCGACGGCTCGCCGACCAACAAGCTCACCATCTCCCTGCCGGAGCCGCTGGTGGACGCCAAGCCGGAGATTGTTCCCGGCTGGACCGTGGAGAAAGTGACCGAGAAGCTCGACGAACCGCTGACCCTGGACAACGGGTCCAGCGTCACGGAGCGCGTCGGGCAGATTGTGTACACCGCCGAGACCCCGGTCGAGGACGGCTATCTGCAGCAGTTCGATATGTCGGTCCAGCTGCCTGATGCCGAAGGCGAGACCATCGCGTTCCCCGTGCTGCAGAATTGCGTGGAAGGCGAGACCGACTGGGCTGAAATTCCCGCCGAAGGTGAAGACCCGCACAGCCTTGAGGCTCCGGCCCCAACCATCACCCTGACCGGTGCTGAAGAGGGCGGGCACGGCGAGGCAGAGGAAGCGGCGGTGGAGTCGGAATCCGCTGCCGAAACCGCTGACCTGGAGAGTGCGTCCGCGAGCGATGACACCTCCGGCGCTGGGACCGCGGGCTATGTCGGCCTCGGAGCAGGCGTGCTCGGGTTGATCGCCGGAGTGGCTGCCCTTCTGCGCACCCGCAAGGCCAAGGCGTAACGGAAGCGGGTTCCCTGCGTCACTCAGCCCTGCACCGCCGAGGCTGTTTGACGCGGGGAACCTTCGCCGTAAGGGTGGTTTTATGACTACCCGCCTCTCCACTCCCCGCCTGCTCGCCGCCGCCGTTCTCCTCGGAACGCTTCCCTTGGCCGGCTGCGCGTCCGGGGAGCCCGCCCAGGAATCCACCAGTCCGGCGTCGTCCGCCGCCGCTCCCACGGTGGAAGCCAGCTCCTCGCCGGAGTCTTCGGTTCCGGCATCAGCGTCACCGTCCGCCGACTCCACTGAGAGCGGCGAACCGGATCCTTCGGAGGCCGCAACCTCCAGCCCGACGGCGGCGCCCACCGACGGCGCATGCACCGCCGACATGCTCAGTGCCGCGCTTGAAACCGAAATGGGAGGAGGCGCCGCGGGCAGCGTCTACCGGCAGATCATCTTCACCAACGCGTCCGACGAGGAATGCGAGATCACCGGCTACCCGGGGGTCTCCTATGTTGACGCCGCGGGCGAGCAGGTCGGGGCTCCCGCAGACCGCGAGCCGGGCGAATCCGCCGAGGTGGTTCTGGCGCCGGGAGAAATGGCCGTTGCGCCTGTCAAGCAAACCAACGCCGAGAACTACGGCGCTGAGTGCGAACCGACGGAAGTTACCGGACTGCGGGTGTACCCACCGAACGACACTGCGTCGCTGCTCGTTGACCAGGTCGGCATGGCGTGCGCCTCGGAGGACGTGGTGCTCATGACGGTGGCGCCGACCAAGCCGCTCGCGCCATAACCGGCCCCCCGCGGCTTGTCCGCCCACCTGAGAAAATGTCGGAAGGGTAGGAGATGATGAGTCGATGACATCGGTGCTAGGGAAATTCACGCCCGCCACACGCCAGTGGTTTGAGGGCGCCTTCTCCGCACCCACGCCCGCACAGGAGGGCGCGTGGAACGCGGTGTCCGCCGGGTCCCACGCGCTTGTCGTTGCACCGACCGGGTCAGGAAAAACCCTCGCTGCGTTTCTCTGGGCGCTGGACAGCTTCATAGCCCGGCCGGTCGAGGGTAAACGTTCAACCCGTGTCCTCTACATCTCACCGCTGAAGGCTCTCGGCGTGGACGTGGAGCGAAATCTTCGGGCGCCGTTGATCGGCATCACGCAGACGGCCAAGCGGCTCGAACTTCCCGCACCCTCCGTCACCGTCGGCGTTCGATCCGGTGACACCCCGCAGGCCGAGCGCCGTACGCTGCTCACCCGCCCTCCCGACATCCTGATCACCACACCAGAGTCACTTTTCCTGATGCTCACCTCACGGGCAAGGGAAACGCTGACGGACCTGGACACGGTCATCATCGATGAGGTCCACGCCGTCGCCGGAACAAAGCGCGGAGCGCACCTCGCCGTTTCCCTGGCGAGGCTTGACGCGATGCTCGACAAGCCCGTGCAGCGCATCGGCCTGTCGGCAACAGTCGAACCGAAGGAGACGGTCGCCCGCTTCCTCGCCGGGGACGCTCCCGTGGAGATCGTGGCACCGCCGTCCAAGAAGTCCTGGGACCTCACCGTCACCGTTCCCGTGGAGGACATGACGGAGCTGGGCGGTTCACCTGCCTCGGATGACGACGGCGGCCCTACCCCGTCACCGAGTATCTGGCCACATGTCGAAGAGAAGATCGTGGATCTCATCGAGACCAAGCGGTCAACGATCGTCTTCGCAAATTCCCGCCGTCTGGCCGAGCGGTTGACGGCCCGGTTGAACGAGATCCACGCTGAGCGTCTCGAAGCGGCTTCATTCTGGGATTCACCGGGTGCTGCTGCGCCTGGGGAGAAGGCCGAGCCGCAGCGCCCTCCTGCCGAGGTGATGGCGCAGGCCGGGCAGACGGAAGGTGCAGAGCCGCTGCTCGCTCGGGCACACCACGGCTCCGTGTCCAAGGATCAGCGTGCCCTGATCGAAGATGATCTGAAGTCAGGCCGCCTGCGCTGCGTCGTCGCGACGTCTTCGCTCGAGCTGGGGATCGATATGGGCGCGGTGGACCTGGTCATCCAGGTGGAGTCGCCGCACTCCGTGGCCAGCGGGCTGCAGCGTGTTGGCCGGGCTGGCCACCAGGTTGGCGAGGTGTCCGAGGGCGTGCTCTTCCCGAAGCACCGCGGAGACCTCGTGAACACCGCCGTCACGGTCGAGAGAATGCTCGCCGGTCAGATCGAACCGCTGTACATCCCTACCAATCCCCTCGATATCCTCGCGCAGCAGACCGTTGCGGCGGCGGCTCTGGATACCATCGACGTCGAGGAATGGTTCGACGTCGTCCGGAAATCAGCACCGTTCGCTACCCTCCCGCGCTCCGCCTTCGAAGCAACGCTCGATCTCCTCGCCGGACGGTACCCCTCGGACGAGTTCGCCGAGCTGCGGCCCCGGATCGTCTGGGACCGCGTCGAGGGGACGATCACCGGCCGGCCGGGTGCACAGCGGCTGGCAGTCACCTCCGGTGGCACCATCCCTGACCGCGGCCTGTTCGGCGTCTACCTTGTCGGTTCCGAGGACGCCGGGTCGAACCGGGGCGGGCGTCGGGTCGGCGAGCTGGACGAGGAGATGGTCTACGAGTCGCGCGTCGGTGACGTCTTCGCCCTCGGCGCCACCAGCTGGCGCATCGAGGACATCACCCACGACCGCGTGCTGGTGTCCCCTGCCTTCGGCCAACCGGGCAAGCTTCCCTTCTGGAAGGGCGACTCCCTCGGCCGCCCGGTGGAACTCGGCCGCGCCCTTGGGAAGTTCGTCCGGGAGCTGACCAACGCGTCGGATGAGGACGCCGCCGCGAGGTGCACCGCAAGCGGCCTGGACGAATGGGCCTTCGGCAACCTCCTGGCCTATCTCCGTGAGCAGCAGCAGTCCACGGAGGTCGTTCCCAGCGACCGCACCCTTGTAGTCGAGCGCTTCCATGACGAGCTCGGCGACTGGCGGGTGGTCCTTCACAGTCCCTTCGGCATGCCGGTTCACGCACCCTGGGCGCTGGCCGTCGGAGCACGACTCGAACAGCGGTACGGAATGGACGGCTCAGCCATGGCCTCCGACGACGGCATCGTGCTGCGCGTTCCCCTCATGGAAGACGAGCCGCCCGGCGCTGACCTGTTCCTCTTCGACGCCGAAGAACTGGACGGCATCGTCACGGCGCAGGTGGGCGGTTCGGCGCTCTTCGCGTCCCGGTTCCGGGAGTGCGCGGCAAGAGCGCTGCTGCTGCCCCGCCAGAATCCCTCAAAGCGCAGCCCGTTGTGGCAGCAGCGGCAACGCTCGGCCCAGTTGCTGGACGTGGCGCGCAAATTCCCCACCTTCCCGATCATCCTCGAGACGGTGCGCGAATGCCTGCAGGACGTCTACGATCTCCCTGCGCTGAAGGACATCGCCGGGCAGATCGACCGCCGGGAACTGCGGATCGTCGAGACCACAACCTCGCAGCCCTCACCGTTCGCCCGCACCATGCTGTTCGGTTATGTAGCCTCCTTCCTCTACGAGGGCGATTCCCCGCTGGCGGAACGCCGGGCGGCTGCTCTGTCACTCGACCCCACACTCCTCAACGAACTCCTGGGCCGAGCCGAACTGCGCGAGCTGCTCGACGCCGGCGTTATCGCGGACACCGAGCAGGAACTGCAGCGCCTTGCTCCAGACAGGAAGGCGCGCGGACTTGAGGGCGTTGCCGATCTCCTGCGGTTGCTAGGGCCGTTGACCGCCGCCGAGATCGCCGAACGGTCGGAGGACCCCGACGCCGCCACCGACCACGTGGAAGCCCTCGTCAAGGCGAATCGGGCCTTGCGGGTGAACGTAGCCGGCGCCGAGCGCATCGCTGCAGTGGAAGACGCCGCCCGGCTGCGTGACGCCCTCGGCGTGCCGCTGCCGATGGGTGTCCCGCTGGCGTTCATCGAACCGGTGCCGGACCCGCTCGGCGATCTGGTCGGCCGTTATGCCCGCACCCACGGTCCTTTCACCGCCGCCGAAGCCGCAGCACGGCTGGGACTGGGTGTCGCCGTCGTCGTCACTGCCCTGCAGCGGCTTTCCGCGGACGGCCGGGTGGTGGAAGGCGAGTTCCGCCCGACCGAGTCCGCGCCCGACCATCAGGCCGCCTCAAGTGAATGGTGTGACACGGAGGTCCTGCGGCGGCTCCGGCGCCGTTCCCTGGCGGCCCTGCGGCACGAGGTCGAGCCAGTGGACCCTGCGGCGTACGGCCGGTTCCTGCCTGCATGGCAGCACGTCGGCTCGGGTCTGCGCGGGCTCGACGGTGTCGCCACTGTCATCGACCAACTGTCCGGTGTGCCCATCCCCGCTTCGGCCTGGGAACCGCTCATCCTCCGTTCGCGCGTGTCCAACTACAGCCCGGCCATGCTCGATGAGCTGGCCGCAACAGGTGAGGTCGTGTGGTCCGGCGCCGGGTCCCTTCCCGGCAATGACGGCTGGATCTCGCTTCATCTGGCGGAGAACGCCCCACTGACCCTGCGGCCGGATCCGGAGTTCGAGCCCACCGCGCTGCAGCAGGAACTCCTGGAACTGCTCGCCGGCGGTGGCGCGTACTTCTTCCGCCAATTGGTGCAGGGGCTGACCAACGGCAATCAGCCCGCCGACGGCACGGTGACCGCCGCCCTGTGGGACCTGGTGTGGGCCGGACGGATCGGCAATGACACGTTCACACCTGTGCGCTCCCTGCTGGCCGGCGGGAAGACCGCCCACAAACAGCGCACCCCCACCCCGCGAGCACGGACGGCGAGGATGGGGCGGTTGGGCAGGGCGCCGTCGCTCACCGGCAGCAGTCTGCGGACTGCGGGGTTGTCGGCCGCGAACGACGGCGGCACAGGCTACCAGCGCAGCACTCCTCCACAGGTGGCCGGCCGGTGGTCCCTGCTTCCTGCCGTCGAAGGCGACACCACCATCCAGGCGCACGCCACGGCTGAGCTGCTCATGGATCGCTACGGGATCCTCACCCGCGGGTCCGTCGCCAGCGAGGGTATCCCCGGCGGATTCGGGTTGATGTACAAAATGCTCTCCCGCCTGGAGGAGATGGGACGCTGCCGCCGCGGCTACTTCATCGAGCACCTCGGCGCCGCCCAATTCGCCGTGCCGTCGACGGTCGACCGGCTCCGCTCCTTCAGCGCCGATGCCCGCCCGGATGCCGCCGTGGCGAAGAAGCCGGCCGCCGTTGCCCTTGCCGCCACCGATCCGGCCAACCCGTTCGGCGCGGCGCTGGGCTGGCCTGCACACGACGGCGGTCACCGCCCGGGCCGAAAGGCCGGCGCCCT
Organism: Arthrobacter sp. MDB1-55; assembly: GCF_059092925.1. Classification (NCBI taxonomy): domain Bacteria; kingdom Bacillati; phylum Actinomycetota; class Actinomycetes; order Micrococcales; family Micrococcaceae; genus Arthrobacter; species Arthrobacter sp. MDB1-55. Next base: position 95,933 of record NZ_JBNHID010000002.1, read on the forward strand.
GGTGGTGCTCGTCGACGGACAGCTCGCCCTGTATGTGGAGCGCGGTGGGAAGACCATGCTGACGTACACCGAAGACACGGATGCCCTCACAGCGGCAGCGGAGGCGCTGGTCACAGCCATCCGACACGGCGCAGCAGACAAGATGGCCGTCGAGAAGATCAACGGTGAGTCCGCCCTCGATTCCCCGGCCGGACGTGCCCTTGGCGACGCCGGCTTCTACAGCACACCGCGTGGATTGAGGATCCGTGCCTGAGGGAGATACCGTCTGGCGGGCCGCCCGCGACCTCGATCGCGCACTCCGGGGCAAGGAACTCACCCGGTGCGACATCCGGGTGCCCCGTTTCGCCACGGTGGACTTCACCGGACGCACGGTGCGCAATGTCACCGCCCGCGGCAAGCACCTGCTCATCCGGGTGGAGGACGAGTGGAGTATCCACTCCCACTTGAAAATGGAGGGCCTCTGGCACGTATACCCCCGCGGCGGGAAGTGGCGCCGACCGGCCTTCAAGGCCCGGTGCATCCTCGAAACCGACACGAACGCGGTGGTGGGGTTCGAGCTCGGTTTCCTGCGGGTGATTGCCCAGGCAGAGGAGGACGACGCCGTCGGCTACCTTGGTCCTGACCTCCTCGGACCTGACTGGAACGCGGAAGAAGCGCTCCGCCGGCTGCGCTCAGATCCCGACCGTCCCATCGGCCTTGCCCTCCTCGACCAGCGGAATCTCGCAGGAATCGGTAACGTGTACCGGTGCGAGTTGTGCTTTCTTGCCGGCGAGCATCCGCTCACACCGGTGGGTGAGGTGAAGAACCTGCCGCGGATGGTGGAGCTGGCGCATCGTCTGCTTGACGTGAACAAGGAGCGGTCAACCCGCGTCACCACGGGATCAATGCTTCGCGATCCGCTGTGGGTATACGGGCGGACCGACCGGGGATGCCTTCGGTGCGGAACTCGGGTGGTCCGCAGTGAACTCGGGGACAACGAGCTCGAACAACGCGTGCTCTACCACTGCCCCCACTGCCAACCGGCACGGGTTTCAGCGTAACGCTGACACTCACCGGCACCCGTTTGACCATCCGTACCGCCTACCGAGGGAGACCATGAGCTGGTTCAGCGCGCTCCCCGGCTTCCTCGTGGCGCTAGTGGTTCTCCTTGGTCCGGGCTTGCTTTGGGGTGCGATCCTCGGCCTGCGGCGCCTCACCCTGCTGGCCCTCGCCGGCCCTCTGAGTGTGACCGCCGTCGTCGTCGCGTCGGAAGTTGCCTCCCTGGCCGGCGTGCGCTGGTCGCTGGGGCCTCTCTTCGGCGTCTCCGCCGGCGTTGCCCTGGTGTTGTGGCTGATCCGCCGGCGGTTTCGGGATGCCCTCGCAATGGACCCCGGCGGACCGCTGCGCCGGACCCTGATTGCGTGGGGTGTTGCAGCTTTACCCGTCGGTCTGATCACACTGTGGATCTTCGGTGACCCGGAGAACATCGCACAGTCGCACGACAACATCTTCCACCTCAACGCCATTCGTTACATTGCGGAAAGCGGCAATGCGTCCTCACCGAACCTTGGGTACCTCGGAACGCGGGCACCCACCTTCTATCCCGCGGGCTGGCATGCGCTGGTCGCGGTGGTTCTGATGTCATCTGGCCTGTCCATCCCGGCGGCCATCAACGTGGTGAACCTCGCCATTGTCCTGGCGGTGTGGTCATTCGGCTGCCTCTTCCTCGTCACGCGGGTCACCGGCGAGCGCCGCGCGGCCCTGCTGAGTGCGGCCGTATTGTCCGGCGCCTACAGCAGCTTCCCCTACCTGCTGTACGAGTTCGGCGTGGTTTACCCCTTCATGCTGTCTCTCGCCTTGCTGCCGGTGGTACTCGGGCTCGTGGTGCAGCTGATGCGCGTCGGTTCACCCCTGCGTACCACGACGGCCGGCAACCTCCTGCTGCTGTTGGGCGTTCTCCCCGGGCTGGCCCTCGCCCATCCGTCGTCGCTCGTCGGCGCTCTGGGCCTCAGCCTGCCGATGGTCCTCGCCGCCGCCTACAGCCGCCTGCGCAGGGACAACAAGGCTCCGTGGAAGACGCTGCTGCCGACCGGCGCATTCCTGGCGGTGCTTGCGGTCGCCTGGATGAACCTGCGCCCGGCACGGAGCAGTTCAGACAATTGGGACGAACTCGGCAACGCGGGCCAGGCCCTCGTCGAGGTGGTCCTGCATTCGCCGCTCTACCGGCCCCCCGCGTATCTTGCCGCCGCCCTGACTCTTGCCGGAGCCGTCGTCGTTCTTCGTCGCAGGCGCCGCCGCTGGACACTGGCTCTGTACGCGCTGGCGGCGATGCTGTTCGTTGTCGCGAACTGGAAGGAAGTGCCGGACCTGCGGTGGATCGTAGCCGGCGTCTGGTACAACGACTTCTTCAGGATCAGCGCCATGCTGCCGGTGGCCGGGATCATCCTCGCGTCGCTTGGAGCTGTCGCACTCATCGACGTCGCTGCCCGACGACCGGCGGTGCGTTCCTTCCTGCGTGGGCAGGGTGGAAGCAGGAAGCGTGCGGCCGCCGTCGTCGTCGTACTGCTGCTCGTCGGAGTGGCGCTGGCGCCGCTGGGTGCGGTTCAGCGAGGGGTCACGGAAGCGGCCGCAAAGTACCGCTTTACGGAGAATTCGCAGCTGCTGACCAGCCAGGAACTGGCGCTCATCCAGCGGTTGCCCGAGAAGGTTGAGGAGGGCGCGGTCGTTGTCGGGGTGCCGCTGACGGGAGCCTCCCTGTCCTACTCCTACACGGGCATCCCCACCCTGCTTCCGTACGGGGTCCTCCCATCATCGGCTGCCGGCAAGGTTGTCTTCGCCGCCCTGGACGAGATGTCCACCAATCCGGAGGTTTGCCCCGCGGTCGAAGAAACGGGAGTGCGCTACGTCCTCGACTTCGGCATCAGCTCCGTGCACCCGGGCGAGACCGAAAGGGCAGCGGGCTTGGAGGACCTCACCCGGGAAAACGGGTTTGAGCGCGTGGACAGTGAGGGAACAGCAGCGCTCTACCGCGTCACCGGGTGCTGACCGGCTGATATCGAGCGCGGAAGGGTTAGCTACCCTTGATAGGTGATGCAATCTCCGCTCCCGGTCCGCAACGGCGTCAACGCCACGCGGCTGCGCCTCCCCTCGGAAGGCCCGTGGAGCACTGCCCTTGAGTACATCCTCGACCGCTGGAACCACGTGGATCCGGACGGCATTGCCGAGCGCTTCGACCGTGGCGAGGTGGTTGCGCTCGGCGGCGAGCGCCTGACGCGCCACACGCCCCTCACCGAGCACACCTTCATCTGGTACTACCGGGAACTGCCGGTTGAGAAGCGACTCCCGGTGGAATTGAGCATCCTGCACCAGGACGAGAACCTGTTGGTGGTGGACAAACCGCATTTCCTCCCCACCACACCCGGCGGCATGTATGTCGCTGAATCGGCGCTCGTGAGGCTGCGGGTCCAACTCGACCTGCCGGACCTGATTCCGATGCACCGCCTCGACCGTATGACGGCGGGAATCCTCATGTTCTCGACGAATCCTGCCACCCGCGGTGCGTACCAGCTCCTGTTCGAGAATCGGCGGATCCGCAAGGAGTATGAGGCCGCCGCACCCATCGATCCGTCGCTGCAACTCGACATCCGCCCGCGCACTGTTCACAGCCGTATCGTGAAGTCACGGGACTACCTCCTCGCTCAGGAGGTTCCCGGCGAGCCGAATGCCGAAACCCGCGTCCAGCTCCTCGAGGAACGCAACGGTATGGGCCGGTACCGGCTGCAGCCGCACACGGGCAAGACCCACCAGCTCCGGCTGCACATGGCCGGGCTGGGTCTCGGGATTCTGAACGACCCGTTCTACCCGGTGCTGCTCCCCCAGCAGGACGATGACTATTCGAAGCCGCTCCAGCTCCTCGCCCGGCACATCGAGTTCGTCGACCCGCTCTCCTTCCGGCCGACGTCGTTCACCAGCGGCCTGGAACTCTCCGCACTCGCCTGAGGCGGCACTCGCCTGACGCACCCCAAATCCTGAGGCAGACCAAACTGCGTACCGAAGGGTCGTGTGCGAACAGCGCCCTGTAAATTGGTACAGGTGGACCTGTCGACGCTCGCAGAGTGGTCCCTGATGATTCATCCGGTCACACTGCTCGTAGTTGTGGCCGACGTCTTCGCGCCCATTATGCCGTCCGAGTTCCTGGTCATCGCATCCGGTTCGCTGGCCTCCGAGGGGTCCGTGCTGCTGCCCGTGTCCCTCCTGACAGCCGTTACCGGTAGCCTGCTGGGCGACCTCGCGCTCTACCTGCTCTTCCGAAGAAAGCTGACACATTGGCTGGACCGCTTCCGCTGGGGCCGGGCCGTCCACCGCGGGATCCGAGGCGCAGTCGAGAAAGCCGGAAAGTCCCCCACCTACGCCGGCCTGGTTGCGCTCCGCTTCCTCCCCGGCGGGCGGACCGCAGGGATTGCAGCCGCCGGGATAGCTGAACTCCCCCTCCGTCCGTTCCTGGGATTCGCTGCACTCGGCGGAATCCTGTGGTCCGTCTGGCTGGTCGGCCTGGGCTACATCTCCGATGCCACAACGGGCTTCCCCATGTGGGCTAGCGCACTTCTGGGAATGGGGGTGGGTACTCTGGTGGGACTGATCATTGCAGCGTTCTTCGCGCTGAAGCAACGCCGGGAGGTCCGAAAGACACATGAGCATGCCGACTCCGTCCAACCACCGGCTGCCCCAACCCCCGCCCGTCCCGCCCCGGAAGACACCCGAAGCGGTTCCTCCACCCCCACCGAGCGAGACGACCAGCGTCATTGAGAGGCTGAAGGCAGCACGCCCGAAGACGCCCGTTCCCTCGGACGATCGCGACGCCACCAGCACGACGGCGACGGTCGCCGCACCCTCGGACGCGCCGGTCACGGCGCCCGCCCCTTCCAGTCCTCCCGCCGGCGGCACGTCGGACTCGGACCCCACCGGGCGGCCGGGCCAGGAACGGCCGGGCCAGGAACGTCAGGACCAGGGCGCCGACGCAACACCATCAAAGACACGAGAAGAAGAGCTGAAGGCGGCTCGCGCAGAGAAACTCAGGACTGCTTCCAGCGCTGCCTCGGCGTGGGCAGCTCAATCCGGGAAGCGTACTGCACAGTGGACGGCGTCAGCTTCCCGGTCAGCCGCTGCGAACGTTCGCTCCTGGCCGCTGGACGTGGTCCGGCGCATTCTGGTCACTGTCGTGGTCCTCGGATCGTTGGCAGGCACCGCCTGGGCGGCGGGGTTGTTCGGCGGAACGGAGATCTGGACGGTCGATCTCTTCCGGCCCGATCTTTCGCTCCTCTCGCCCCACCGCTACGCCTTGGCTATCTGGGCGCTGATCGGGCTCGGCCTGGTGGGGTATGTGGTGCACCAATGGTTGCCCGGCGAATCAAACAGTCCGCGGCACCGCAGGCTGGGCTGGATTGTGATGGCCGCGGTACTGCTGAACTTCGGCTTGGCCCTCATGATTTCGGCCGGACTGTACCTCGAAAGCCTGATCCTGCATGGCGTCCTGCTTGTCCTGCTGCTGTTCTCCCTGCGGTGGCTTAACCGCTGGCCGGCCGCCACCTCGACGGAGGGCTCCCTCGTCGATGTACCGCTCGGGCTTTTCCTTGGCTGGACCGGGTTCACGGCGCTGAGCCACTGTGCTGCGGTGCTTTCCCTGAACGGCTTTTCGTGGCTGTGGGATGACGACTTCCGGTGGGCGCTTGTGGGGCTGGGGATCGTCGTCGTCATTGGAAGCGTCGTGTGCTCCACGGACCGGGGGCGCATCGCCGTCGCTCTCGCCGTGGTTTGGGGCGTCGGCTGGATCGTGGTGGAACGCGTCATCGGGCAACCACAGTCCCTGCTCATCGCGGGCATCGCGGCACTCGCGGCGTTCCTGCTCCTCATCACGTCAGGCTCGCGCCGCCACCGGGTGGATCATTCCTACCGGCGCGCCCTTCGCCGTCGTCAGACAGCGAACCTTCCGCCGCTCAACCTCGATGACGAGGACGACGACGATGACTTTTACGACGAGTACCCCGGACGGTTCGGCCGCCCCGACGACCGGCGCTGAGCCTCGGGAACGGCTGGCGCATGTGCGCCGACCAGCCGTTCCCGCTGGCTCATCCCGGACGCATCAGCCGACCGTGAGCGCGATCTTCCCGCGCGTATGGCCCGCCATATTCGCGGTAAACGCCTCCGCGGCCTGCTCCAGAGGGTAGGTGGCGGCGAGCACAGGTTTCACGTGGCCTGCCTCGATGAGGTCGGCGAGTGTGGACAAACCCTGTGCGTCCGGACGCACAAACACATACCGTCCGCCAAGTTCCTTCACCTTCGCGTCGGCGATGGATGCCACCCGTCCCGGCTGGTTGAGGACGTCGAGGGATGCCTGCCAATCGGCACCGCCAACGAAATCAACGACGGCGCTCACGCCGTCCGGGGCGATCTTCCGGACCCGGTCAGCGATCCCGTCCCCGTAAGCTACGGGCTCAGCACCCAGTTCGCGGAGGAAGTCGTGGTTGCGCTCCGACGCTGTGGCAATGACCCTGGCGCCGCGGGCCCGAGCGATCTGGATGCCGAGCGTGCCCACGCCGCCGGCGCCGTTGTGGACGAGCACCGTGTCACCGTCCGACACGTCCAGTGCATCCAGTGTCTGCAGGGCTGTGAGTCCGGTGAGTGGAATCGTGGCCGCCTCCGCCCAGGAGAGGTTCGAGGGCTTGCGTGCGAGGGTGCGGACTGGGGCGGACACCCGTTCCGCGAAGGTCCCCTGGCCGACGGTGTCCATCCGGACATAGCCGAAGACCTCGTCGCCGGCAGCAAACTCGGGGACGGCGGGCCCTGGCTGAATCACGACGCCGGAGACGTCCCATCCGGGAATGACCGGGAAGTGCGCCGTGAGTGCGCCGTCAAGGTAACCGCCCATCACCTTCCAGTCGACGGGATTGACTGAGGTTGCCTTGATCTCGACGAGGACCGTGTCCGGGCCCACCTTCGGCTCCGGCTGCTCACCGTACTCAAGGACGCTGGGGTCACCGTACTTCGAATAGAACACTGCCTTCACTGGGGATTTCCTTCCATCGGTTCTGCTTCCCCCAGAAGAACCGTGCGGACCCTCCCCAGCATTCCGAGGAACGGCGAGGACCTCGTCACATCTGGGGAGCGTTCGCCTCGACCCCAAAGCGCAGGGAATAGTTGTCCAGCGTTCCAGGCAGCCGTCCGCCCACCTTGAGCCGCCCGGGAGACTCGAGCTTCAACGCCGATCCGTCGAGAAGGTGCGACAGGAAGGCGCTGGTGAGCATCAACACCAGGTGGCGTCCCGGGCATGCCGCAGGGCCTTTTGCAATATTCGGCGCGAAGACGTTCGTCAGGACCGCCGCGGTCTCCCGCACAGTAAGCATCGGGAGGGATGCATCGGTATTCATACTCCACCGTGGTGCGAAATGGTCCGCGGCGGCAACCGCAACCCAGGCATTCAAAGAATGGCAGAGACTCCCGTGACCGCCCGCCCGACAATCAGTGTGTTGATTTCAAAGGAACCTTCGTAGGTGAAGATGGCTTCGGCGTCGGCGAAAATCTTCGCCATCCCGAAGTCAGTCACAATCCCGTTGCCGCCGAAGATCGATCGGCCCAGGGCCACTGTTTCCCGCATCAACGAGGAGGTGTAGGACTTGGCGAGCGCAGCCTGCGCCATGTCGGCTCCGCTGTGCGGAAGCCCCTGCGGTCCCAGATGCTCGTCCTGCTGCAGCTGCGCCACGCGCGCCATCATGCCAAGGCTCGCCGTGGTGTTCCCGAGCATTCGCACCAGCTGCTGCTGGAGGAGCTGGAAGCCGGCCAGCGGACGCCCGAACTGCTGGCGCTCGACGGCGTACGCCCGGGCTGCGTCGAACGCCGCCAACTGCTGCCCTACCGCTTGCCAGCCCACCAGTATCCTCGATCCGCGCAGCAGATGCTTGGTATCGGTGAAACTGTTGATTCCCGCGAAACGGTCGGTTTCGGACACCCGCACGTTGTCCAGGAGGATGTCGGCGTTCTGCACGGTGCGCAGCGCGATCTTGTTCTCGATCGCTGTCCGTGTCACCCCGGGGAGGGTCGCATCCAGAATGAAGCCGCGCACAGCTCCGTCCGCAGTATCGCGGGCCCACAGCAGCATGTAGTCGCAGAAGGTACCGTTGCCGATCCAGCGCTTTGCACCGTTCAGGATCCAGGTGTCACCGTCGCGGGTGGCCGTGGTGGCCATGCCGCCGGCCACATCGGAACCGTGAAGGGGCTCGGTGAGCGCGAACGCACCCGTGATCGTGAGATTCATGGCGTCATCGAGCAGCCGGGATTTCTGCTCCTCCGTGCCGAATTCGTGCAGCGCCTCCACAAAAAGGTCGTGGTGCACCATGAAGAACGTTGCCAGCGAGGTATCGGCGCGGGTCAGCTCGGCAATGACCATACCGCTGAAGAGGTAGCTGTAGCCCTGCTGCACCGGGGTGCTCAGGTTGAGGGAGGCGAGTTTCGGGAGCACCTCCAGTGGGAACTCGGCCCTGTTCCACCAGTCGGTTGCATACGGGGCAACCTCCTTGGCCAGGAAGTCGCGAACGTCCCGGAGCTTCGCCCGTTCGACATCGCTGAGCAGGGACTCGAAGCCGTAGAAGTCTGCGCTGGGGAGGCCGCTCTCCATTGAGCTGTCCTTTCGGGGGATAACAGTCGAAGGGATGGTCTATTTGGGTGCCATGCGGATGGCACCGTCGAGCCGGATGGTTTCACCGTTGAGCATCTGGTTCTCCACGATGTGTGCAACCAGCGCAGCGTATTCGGTGGCCTTACCAAGCCTGGACGGGTGCGGAACCTGCTTCCCAAGGGATTCCTGGGCTTCCTGCGGCAGCCCGGCCATCATGGGCGTCTCGAAGATGCCCGGAGCGATGGTCATGACGCGGATGAAGGAACGCGCCAGTTCCCGCGCGATCGGCAGGGTCATGGCCGCCACTGCCCCCTTCGATGCGGAGTACGCGGGTTGCCCGATCTGCCCGTCGAAGGCAGCGACAGAGGCCGTGTTGATGATGACCCCGCGCTCGCTGGTCCCCGTCTCGGTCTGCACTGGATCGGTGGCCGCCATGGCCGCCGCCGCCAGCCGCAGCACGTTGAAGGTACCGATGAGGTTGATGTTGATGACCTTGCTGAACTGCTCGAGCGGCAACACGCCCTCCCTGCCCAGCACCTTTCCGGGAGTGGCCACCCCCGCGCAGTTCACGACGATGCGCAGCGGCCCGAGCTCTGACGCCGCGTCGACAGCGGCCTGGACCTCCTCCTCGCTCGTCACGTCCGCCGGCACGAAGCGGGCGCGCTCCCCCAGCGACTCCGCGAAACCGGCTCCGTCCGAATGCGGCAGATCGAGGATCACGACCGCCGCGCCGTCGTCGTGCAGTCGCTGGGCGGTTGCCCGGCCGAGCCCGGACGCACCCCCGGTCACCAGCGCCACCGTTCCTGCACAGTCCATGACATCTCCTTTGCGTCGTGAGTGAGCGGGGCCAAACCGCTTCCTCCCGAGCCTACTGTGATGCAGCGCACTGATTCATCCGCCGTGTCCGCCACTGTGCACAGTGCTCAAAGACGGGCACGACGGCGCGGTCTAGGGTGTCTCTATGCCCACCCGAGAGCCCTCCAGCACCTTCGGCGAGGCCGCAGCCGCCGCCTCCTCCTCGATACCCGCAGCCTTCGGCCACAGGCTGTACGGCCTGCCCGGCACGCACCTCGCGCGGGTCACCCTTCCCGCCCGGCCGAAGGTGCCGTGGCACTACTGGTGGCAGGCGCACTACCTCGACTGCCTGCTCGATGCCGCGGAACGCGAGGCGCGGTCCGGAGGCGCAACCGGGAACACCGACGGCGGCGCCGCCCACCGCTTGCGCGCGCGGCGCCTTCTGCGCACCATCCGCCTACGCAACGGCGGTCGCTGGACCAACCGCTACTACGACGACATGGCCTGGCTGGCCCTCGCAGCCTGGCGCTCGGCTGACATCGCAGGCTCGCGCCCGCTCCGCGTCCTGACCCCCGTTTTGGCGTCCGCCCATACTCCGGACCTTGGCGGCGGCCTCTTCTGGAACATGTCCCGCGACTTCAAGAACACGCCGGCCACTGCCCCCGCGGCCCTGCATTTCGCCAGGGTCGGGCGGACGAAGGAGGCGGAGCGCCTGGTCGACTGGCTTTTCGCGCGGCTCCAGGACCCCTCGACCGGTCTGCTCCTCGACGGGATCCGCATGCCCGGCGAACGCATGGTGACCGACGTCTACACCTACAATCAGGGGCCGGTCCTCGGCGCACTTCTGGCGCTCGGAGACCCCACAAGCCTGCAGCGGGCATCCGACCTCGTTCTGGCTGTAGCGAAGCACCTCGTGCTGCCGACGGGCGCCCTGCGCACCCACGGCGGCGGCGACGGCGGCCTCTTCACCGGAATCCTCGTCCGCTACCTCGGCCTCGCGGCGGAATCACCCGCGCTGCCGGAGTTCACGCGCACGCTCGCGAGAACCCTCATTACGACGACGGCCCGTGCCCTGTGGGAGGGGCGCGGCGAGCGGGAAGCCGGCGGGCAGCGCCGTCGTACTGTTTTGGTGTTTCCTGCTGAACCGGGCGAGTCCGCCGGCGCAGGAACGGTGGAACTGTCGAGGCAGCTGCAGGCGTGGATGATCTTCGAGGCTGCCTGCCGGGTGGCGGACATCAGGAACCCAGATGCGGATGGGCCTTCGCTCTGAACCTCAGACGTAAGGGTCCTTCGGCGCCTTCTTTTTCAGCCGAGCGAGGAGGAGCCCGGCGGCCAACGAGCCGAGGGTGGCAACGGCGAGGTCGCCCATGGTGTCCGGATAGGTGACGTGAATGCCTTCAGTCAGCCACGCGTCGCCGGCCCATTCCGCGAACTCCCACAGCACGCTGAGCGCCATACCGAGCAGCACCACCTGGAGAACGACGCCGGCGCGGTCGCGTCGAGAGTTACCGGCGGCCGGCAGCAGCCCGATGTGCGTGGCGAGTACATAGGCCATTCCGGCGACGGGACCGGTGCAGACGCAGTGCACCAACAGGTCCCACCAGGAGATCACCTCGTAGAGGTTCAGGACGCTGCTCCAGCAGGCGAAAATCAGTGCGCACCCGTAGACGGCGTCAAACACCGGGTGCGGACGGGCATAACGCGACAGCGTGAGACCGCCAAGCGCGAGGAAGAAGACCCAGAAGTCCACCGGACCCCACCAGAAGACCATGGCAATAGTGCTGAGCACGGCTACGGCCCGTACGCCGTCCGCTGCCACTTCGGCATGCGTGGCCGGCCGGCGGATCAGGTCGGCGATCATGATTCCAGCCTACGTGCACGGCTAGGATCGGGGTCATGCCGTCCCTGTCAGTGGTCATCCCGTGCAAAGACGACGCCGGACCGCTGGCCCGCTGCCTTGAGGCCCTCGCCGGGCAGACACTGGCGCCGCTCGAGGTGATCGTGGTCGACAACAACTCCACAGACACCAGCGCGGCGGTGGCCGCCGGTCATGGTGCCGCCGTTGTGCATGAGTCCATTCCTGGGATCGCCGCAGCTGCCTCCACCGGGTACGACGCCGCCTCCGGTGACGTCATCGTGCGCTGCGACGCGGATACCATCCCGCCGGCGGACTGGCTGCAACGTATCTCCGCTCGCTTCGACGCCGAACCGAATCTCGCGGTGCTCACCGGCCCGGGGGTCTTCTACGACACCAGCCCGCTTCGCGCACGCGTTGCCGCCATCGCCTACATGCAGGGCTACTTCGTGTCGATGGGGCTGGCCATCGGCCATTGGCCGCCCTTCGGTTCCAATTGCGCTTTCCGCCGCTCCGACTGGCTATCGGTCCGCGAGCGCGTCCACCGGCACGATCCGAACGTGCACGACGACGTCGACTTCGGCTTCGCACTCGAACCCGGCCGGCGCACGGTGTACGACAGGTCGCTGCAGGTGGGAATTTCCGCGCGTGCGCTCGCCGGCGGTCGTAAGGGCTGGCTGCGTTTCACGCGCGCCGTGCACACTCTGGCCCTGCATTGGCGCATGGCCCCGCCGTGGGACCGCTGGCGCTGGACTCTGGGCGAGGCCTGGGAGCGCCGTCGTCGGGCGTTACACGGCGGGTGAGGAGAACCGTTCGGGGTAGAGCAGCGGCAGTTGCAGGGTCAGCCACGGACTGAACGCCCAGGGTGCGGCGGCGACGGCGGTGGTGAGCTGCAGGGGGTCGGCCCACTGCCACTCCATGACCTCGTCTTCGCGTGGGTTCACCGGGGACACCGCGCGGGCGGTGTAGACCGGGCAGATCTCGTTCTCGACCACGCCGGATGCGTCGACCGCCCGGTAGCGGAAGTCAGGCAAACGGAGTTCCACGGAGTCCAGTCGAAGGCCCAGCTCGTGCTCGGCACGCCGCACCACGGCGTCCTCGGTGGCTTCATGCGGCCCTGGATGTCCGCAGAACGAGTTGGTCCAGACACCCGGCCAGGTCCGCTTGCTGAGGGCCCGACGGGTGATGAGGATGCGGCCGTCGTCGTCGTAGACGTGCGTTGAAAACGCCAGGTGAAGCGGGGTTGCGGTGGTATGAACCGTTGCCTTGTCCTGGGTTCCGATGGGTGTGCCATCCTCGGCCGCCAGCACAACGAACTCTTCCAAACGGTTCATTTCCCTCCAAAGGATCGCGCGTGTTTACTTTACCTATGGACAAGGAGACCACACTGGCTGGTTCTGTCGACAGCCAGCTGGTGAACGATGTCCTTGCGTCCTTCTTCGACCGGTCGAAGAACCGGGCGGAAACCATGCACCCCGATTACCGCACCATGTGGGAGCACCTCGAAGCCTGCACCATCGGCGGGAAGCGGTTCCGCCCCCGCCTGGTTCTGGCCGTCTACAGCCTGCTCGGCGGCACCGACCTGACGACGGTGGCAACGGTCGCCGCCTCGTTCGAGCTCCTTCACACCGCGCTGATCGTGCACGACGACGTCGTGGACCGGGATTTCGCCCGCCGAGGCGTTCCGAACGTATCGGGTGCGTACCGCAACCGTGCCGTCGCGCAGGGAAACCCGCCGGCGAGAGCTGAACACGCGGGGCTCTCGGTCGGCGTCATCGCCGGTGACCTGGCCCTGTCCAACGCCTACCGTCTCCTGGGTGAGGTCGACGCCGACCCTGTCACCCGGCGGAAGTTGGGCGATCTTCTCGACGAAGCAATCTTTGCCTCCGCTGCCGGCGAACTACTCGATGTGCTCGCTCCCCTTGACCCCACGCCGCAACCCGTCGATGAAGTGCTCGACATGGCACGGCTGAAAACGGCGGTCTACTCCTTCGAAGCGCCGCTGCAGGCGGGCGCCGTGCTCGCGGGCGCAGAGGACCGGCTGGTGAACACGCTCGGGGAGTTCGGGCGCTGCATCGGCACGGCCTACCAGGTGGCAGATGACCTGATCGGGGTCTTCGGTGATGAGACCCGCACCGGGAAGGTGGGCTGGGGCGACCTGAGGGAAGGCAAACGGACAGCGCTGACCGCGTACGCCGCCGAGCAGCCGCAGTGGCCGCGGATTGCCGTTCTCCTGTCCACCCCGGATCTCTCTGCCGCCGGAGCAGCGGAAGCCCGGGAACTGCTGATCGAGTCCGGCGCCCGGGACCGGTCCATGCAGCTGGCTGCCGACCTCACCGACCGCGCGCTGCAGGCACTCCTGGACCCCTCGGTGCCGGAAGGGCTCCGGAACGGTCTGGCGCCCCTGTCCGACGTCGTCACCGAACGGGTGCGCGTATGAGCCGGGATCGCGACGCGCTGGCTGACTACACCGATGCGGCTCTGAAAGCGTCTGCGGTGGTGCTGCGCTCCTACTCCACGTCCTTCGGGATCGCCTCACGGTTGTTCGAGCCGGGGGTCCGCCGGCAGGTTGAGTCCGTCTATGCGCTGGTGCGCGTGGCCGATGAAATCGTCGACGGCGTCACCTCCGCCGCAGGACTTGAACCTGTCGAGTCCCGCCGGCAGCTCGACGAGTTCGAGCGGGAAACCGAGCATGCCCTGGCCAGCGGGTACAGCACCAACCTCGTGATCCATGCCTTCGCGGACACGGCCCGGCGCACCGGGATCGGCACCGACCTGACCCGGCCGTTCTTTTCCTCCATGCGCGCCGACCTCGACCAGACGGAACACACGCCGCAGTCCTTCACGGAGTACGTCTACGGTTCGGCCGAAGTCGTGGGACTCATGTGCCTGAAGTGCTTCCTCCACGGTCACCCCGTGAGCGCCCCTGAAACAGCGCGGCTGGAACGCGGCGCCCGTCACCTGGGGGCAGCATTCCAGAAGGTCAACTTCCTTCGGGACCTTGCCGAGGACTTCACATCCCTGGGCCGCAGCTACTTTCCGGAGGTCTCTCCCGCCAGCTTCGACGAGGCCACCAAGCTGCGGCTGCTTAAGGACATCGAGAACGATCTGCACGAATCCCGGGTAGTGCTGCGGGGGCTCCCACCTTCGAGCCGCAGGGCCGTTGCGCTGGCCCAGGAACTGTTCGCCGAACTGGCAGACAGGATCCGTGCGACGCCCGCCCCGGAACTGATCCGTACGCGCATCAGCGTTCCCAACACGGTGAAGCTGCGGATCGCGGCCAGCGTGCTTGCCGGCCGGCGCGGCCTGGAACCGACGGGCACCCACCAGAACCGGGTCGAGGCGCAGTGAAAGCACGCATTCCCTCAGGACGGACCGTCGTCGTTATCGGGGGCGGCATCAGCGGCCTGGCAACCGCGGCGCTCCTGGCCACCGAGGGCCACTCCGTGACGGTGCTCGAAAAGCAGGACGCCGTAGGCGGGCGTGCCCACTCCTTCAGCGAGGACGGATTCCGGTTCGACGCCGGTCCCTCCTGGTACCTGATGCCTGAAGTCATCGACCACTACTTCCGGTTGCTGGGTACGTCGGCGGATGAGCAGTTGGACCTGGTGAAACTCGACCCGGGGTACCGCCTTCTGTCCGAAGGCTTCAGTGATCCGGTCGATGTTCCCGCCGAGCGGCGCCGTGTGGTGGAGCTGTTCGAGAAGCTTGAGCCCGGAGCCGGTGCAAAGCTGGAGCAGTACCTCGACTCCGCGGCCGACACTTACACGATGGCCACCCGACGGTTCCTCTACGCCACGTTCGAGTCGTTCACGTCTCTGCTGACCCCCGATGTCCTCGGCCGCCTGCCGCGCCTCGGTCGACTGCTCCTCGAGCCCCTGCACCGCTACGCCAGCCGCTACGTCTCGGACCCGCGGCTGCAGCAGATTCTGGAGTACCCGGCGGTGTTCCTCGGGACCTCGCCCTTCACGGCGCCGAGTATGTACCACCTGATGAGCCACCTGGACCTCGACGACGGTGTGCTCTACCCGATGGGTGGATTCGCCCGGCTGGTAGACGCTATCGAGCGCCTTGCGCAGGATGCAGGCGTCACCATCCGCACGGGGGCCGAGGTCCTGGGCATCGAAACCGCACCGACAGGATCACGGAAACGCCCGGCTGCGGTACGCGGTGTCCGCTACCGGTCCAATGGGAGCGAATCCACTGCGGCGGCCGACGTCGTCGTCTCCGCTGCGGACCTGCACCACACCGAAACCGCACTGCTGCCCAGGCACCTGCAGACCTACCCCGAACGCTACTGGTCCCGCAGCACTGCCGGGCCGAGCGCGCTCCTGCTGTACCTGGGTGTTCGCGGCGAACTGCCGCAACTGGAGCACCACACGCTGCTTTTCACCGCGGACTGGGAGGAGAACTTCCGGGCTATCTTCGGCCGGACCCCATTCGTGCCCTCGCCGGCGTCGATGTACGTGTGCAAGCCCAGCGCCACGGATCCTGACGTGGCGCCCGAGGGCCATGAGAACGTATTCGTGCTCGTGCCGATCCCTGCTGATCCGGGCCTCGGAGGCAGCGGCAGCGAGCGTGTGGAACGCGTCGCGGACGCCGTCATCACCCAGCTCAGCCAATGGGCCGGAATTCCCGACCTTGCCGAACGCATTGTCCTGCGGCGCAGCTACGGGCCCGCGGACTTCCAACGTGATTACCACTCGTGGAAGGGCACCTCGCTGGGACCGGCGCATACGTTGCAGCAGAGCGCGTTCTTCCGTGCAGGCAACATCAGCCGCAAGGTTCAGGGCCTGTACTATGCGGGCGGTTCAACCATTCCGGGCATCGGGATCCCGATGTGCCTGATCAGTGCCGAACTCGTGATCAAGCGCCTGCGCAGGGACGTGAGCACCGGCCCCCTGCCCGTGCCCCTCCGTCCCGGCCTGGTCCGCGAGAACACGGTCGCGTGATGGGGGCGGTCTACCTGCTCTTCCTCCTGGCCTCACTGGGCTGCATGATGCTTCTCGACCAGCGCCTGCGTCTGTTTTTCTGGCACGACGCCGGCCGCGCCGCCGCCGTGCTTGCCGCCGGTGTGCTCTTCTTCCTGGCCTGGGACCTCGCAGGAATCGGACTGGGCATCTTCTACCGGGGCCAGACCGAGGTGATGCTGGGCGTCAACCTGGCCCCGGAGCTGCCGCTCGAGGAGGTCGTGTTCCTCACCTTCCTCAGTTACCTCGTGATGAACCTCTTCCTCATGTTCCGCCGCGCCCTCGATGAGGCCATCCGGCGTCGTGGCCTCAGCGAGCGCACCGGTGATGCGGGGGGACGTCCATGACGTACTGGACACTCAACGCAGTCTTCCTCCTCCCCGCCCTGGCGGTCGGAACCGCCGGCGCTTTCCTGCTCAAGGGACGCCGTCGTACGGTAGCGCTGGCAGCGGCGGGCGGCGCCGCCGTCGTCGTTCTTGTCCTGACCGCTGTTTTCGACAGCCTGATGATTGCGGTGGGGCTCTTCAGCTACGCGCCGGAGCTGATCTCGGGGGTCTTCATCGGGTTGGCCCCGCTGGAGGACTTCGCCTACCCCGTGGCGGCAGTCCTTCTCCTCCCCGCGCTGTGGACAATTCTTGGCGAGCGCAAACGGAAGCGGCAGCTGTGAAGACCATCAGAACCCTCCTGGTGTCCTCGCGCCCGCTGTCCTGGGTGAACACCGCATTCCCGTTCGCGGCGGCATACCTGCTCACCGCCGGGCAGATCGACCTCGCCTGGATCATCGGCACCGTGTACTTCCTGATCCCGTACAACCTGGCGATGTACGGAATCAACGATGTGTTCGACTACGAGTCGGACCTGCGGAACCCGCGCAAGGGGGGCGTCGAGGGTGCTGTCCTTGACAGGACCATGCACACCATCACGCTCCGCGCAGCGATCGCCACCAACGTCCCGTTCCTCGCGATCCTCGTGCTGCTCGGCGGACCCTTGTCCTGGCTGGTGCTTGCCGTCACCGTCTTCGCGGTCATCGCCTACAGCGCGCCCCGGCTCCGCTTCAAGGAACGCCCGTTCCTTGACTCCCTCACCTCGAGCACGCACTTCGTCAGCCCGGCGGTATACGGACTGGTCCTGGGGAAGGCAGAATTCACGCCTGCCTTGTGGGCGCTGATCGGCTCGTTCTTCCTCTGGGGCGTCGCCAGTCAGGCGTTTGGTGCCGTGCAGGATGTCGTCGCGGATCGCGCCGGCGGCATCGCTTCGATTGCCACCGTCACCGGAGGGCGCGCGACCGTCAGGTTCGCGATTGCCGCCTATCTGGTGGGAGGGGCGCTCATGCTCTTCACCCCGTGGCCGGGACCGCTCGCCTCGTTCCTGGTGCTGCCGTACGTGATCAACATTGTTCCGTTTGCGTCCCTGGATGACGACGACGCCGAACTCGCCCACCGCGGGTGGGAACGGTTTCTCTGGCTCAACTACGTGACGGGGTTCTTCGTGACGATGCTGCTGATCTGGTACGCCGCGATCCGCTGAGGTTCCGCGTTCCTTTCCCGCAGCTAAGGTTCTTTTTTCCCGCAGCTCAGAAGAGCTGGGTTCCGACGAATCCGTACACGCCGAAGGCCAGCCCCGCGGCGATCAGGCCCATGGTGATCGCCGAGGGCACCAATCCGCTCTGGCGGAAGACTCCCAGCACGCTGAGGATGAGTGACACTGCAGCCAGGGGAAGTGTGATGTAGAGGACGAAGAAGAGGACCCCGAACCCGGTGTCGACGCCGTCTTCGACCAGAAAGAAGACGGCCGACGTAGCGAGAGCGTTGATCACAAGCAGAATCAGGGCCATGCGGCCAATCCATTTGCCCGTCGCCCGGGCCCCCCTGACTGCCATGTTTAATTGTGCAGCGAAGAGGGGCACCACCGCGAGCAGTTGCGGGCCCGGACTTTGGGGGGTGTTAACTTTTCTCTTCGTGATGTTTTGACCGGTGGCCGGCGATAGCGGCGCGGACGTCGCCCTCCGTGTGCCCGCCCTTCTTCTTCCCGAACGGCAACGCTTTGAGCAGCGGATGCACGATCGCCATGACCAGGAGACCCCAGGCGAGTCCGACGATGGCTGAGCACAGGGTGTTGACGAGCCAGGCCAGCAAGCCGCCCACCACGGCGATCCCGGCAAAGGGCTCCTCAAGGCCGTGGATCAGGTCATACGGCAGGTGCCAGCCCAGGTCGTGAGCACCCTGCACCATAATGTGTCCGCCAACCCAGAGCATGGCGATCGTTCCCACGAGGGTGATCGCGGTCAGCACAGCAGGCATCCCCTTCACCAGCAGTTCGCCGAAGCGCTTGGAGCCCGCGGAGTCCTTGGTGGTCAGGTGAAGTCCGATGTCGTCCATCTTCACAATGAGGCCAACGGCTCCGTACACGAGGACGGTAATGGCTATGGCGACGACGACAAGGATGAGCGCCCGGGACCAGATTGACTCAGTGGCGACCTCGTTCATCGAAATGACCATGATTTCGCAGGACAGGATGAAGTCGGTGGTGATGGCACCCTTGATGACCTTGGCTTCCGCGTCCGGCCCCCGTTCGACGGCCGGCGCCTTTTCGTCGTCGTGGTGGCCGCGCAGCTTGTGCCAGACTTTCTCGGCACCTTCGTAACAGAGGTAGGTGCCGCCCAGCATGAGGATGAAGGGGATTATCCACGGGATAAAGGCGCTGATGAGCAGCAGTGCCGGCAGGATGACCAACAGTTTGTTTCGCAGCGAGCCCCAGAAGATCCTCTTGATCATCGGTAGTTCACGGGACGGGTCCGCGCCGGATACGTACTGCGGAGTCACGGCGGCATCGTCGATCACGACGCCGGCGGCCTTGACCCCGGCCCTCGCTGCTCCGGCAGCGACGTCGTCGACCGATGCGGCCGCTATGCGTGCCAGGGCTGCAACGTCGTCCAGCAGGGCGACGAGACCGCCGCTCACTGGTCGCTCCCGGCGTGCTCGGGAACGGGTTGCTCGGCGTGAACGCTTCGGTCAAGGTACTTGATTGGCATGTTCGGAGTATATGGCGACTGACAAGCCGTCGTCATGGACGGCTGTGCCGGAATCAGCGTTTCGAATCTCTGGCGGGCCTGGGTCTGCAGGGCTACAGTCGGTCCCGGTATGACGACAAAGGAGTAGACGTGACAAAGTATCTGATCTCGTTCCCGAGCAGCGCCATGAGATTTCCTCAAGAGGACCTGCAGTCCGTTTCGGACGCGGCGCACGCCGTCGTGCAGGAGGCCAAAGATGCCGGCGTCTGGGTTTTTGGCGGCGGCATCGATGAGAGCGTGCCGCCTGTGATGGTGGACGGCACGGGGACCGTGATTGAGGCTACCTACCCAGAGACGAAGCATCTCGAAGGCGGGTACACCGTGCTGGAAGTGCCTACCCGGGAGGAAGCGCTGGAATGGGCCGCAAAGATTGCGGTTGCCTGCCGTTGCGCGCAGGAGGTTCGAGCGTTCCAGTACGACCCCGCCAGCTGACCGTCCTCCTCCGCCCGGCTCAGCGCGGGGCCGCCGGACGCGATGACCAGCCCCGGGCATGCAGCCTTTCGATACCGTCCAACAGCAGGTCAAGAGCGAACTCGAATTCAAACTGGTCATCACAACCGGTTCCGACCACCGAGTCCTGCTCGTGAGCTGAAGCTGTAGCGACACGCAGGATGTTGGGATAGCGCCCGGCCATCTCCTGGAGCATCGCCAATTCCGCCTCGCCCATCTCTCCGGGGGCTTCCTCCGGATGGCCGGGGGGGTCTTCGAATAATTCCTGGGTGAACCCCCACATACGGCTCCCGATCGCGTGCATTACGTGATGGGTGAGGTCCACCGTGAAACCGGCGCTAACGAAGATGCCGATGAAGGAATCCATGTAGGCGAGGACGCCCGGCGTCTTGGTGGTACGGGTTTCGAACACCCGACGCGCCCATTGATGCCGTTGAAGCATCTCCCTGGCCGAGAGAATGCGGTGGCGAACGGCGTCTTTCCATTCCGCTCCGATGAGCGGCGGGCCTATCTCACCAATGAGGATGTCCACCATGCCATCGAGGAGTTCTTCTTTGTTGGCAACATGCTTGTAGAGGGCCATGGGAACGACGCCGAGTTCCGCAGCCAACTTCCGCATGCTCAGTGACTCCACACCGGACGAGTCAGCGAGCCCGACTGCGGACCGGAGAACGCGTTCACGATTGAGCCGCAGCCGTAAGGACTGCGATTTCTCCCCGCTCATCATTTCTCCGCTCTCTCAGGACGCCTATTGACTAGTGTACGGCGTACACCTACACTCAAGGGGAATCGCTGGTGTACGCAGTACACCTTTATCGGGTTACATCGTTTCCGAAGGACAAACTATGGCAACGGTCAGCGAAGGTGTACACCCGGCAATCCGCCCTGCGGCAAGGCGGAGACGGGAGTGGCTCGTGCCCGCCGGATTGATCCTTTTGAGCCTGATTCCCGTACTCGCCGGAGCAGTCCGTCTTGGCGAACTGACGGGAGGCGCACCGATCACGGACCGCAACGCCCGCTTCTTCGATTCCCCCGTTCCCGTGGTCATCCACATCGTCGCCGTCGTGGTCTATTCGATCCTCGGCGCATTCCAGTTCGCCCCCTCCCTTCGGAGGGGCAAGCGACAGTGGCACAGGATCGCCGGGCGGATCCTCATCCCTGCAGGTCTGCTCAGTGCGCTTTCCGGCCTGTGGATGGCGCTCTTCTACGCTCTGCCGCCCAGCGACGGGCTGCTCCTGCTGGTTTTTCGCCTCATCTTCGGAATTGCCATGACGGCGAGCATTGTCCTTGGCATCCGCGCGGTCATACGGCGCGACTTCGCGGGCCACGGGGCGTGGATGACCCGCGCCTACGCGATCGCGCTCGGCGCGGGAACCCAGGCACTCATCCTCATCGTGCCGGAAGTCCTCTCGAGCCCGCCCGATGTGACTACCCGGGCAGTCCTGATGGGAGCCGCCTGGGCCATCAACCTGGCGGTGGCCGAGTACTTCATCCGCAGAAGGTGAGTGAGCAACGTCATCACAGGCGACAATGCACTGCGGTCCCCTGACCTGTACGATGTTTCAGCACATCAACAAGGAGGAGCAGCACCCCACATGGCTACTGACTACGACGCCCCCCGCGTCCGCGAGGAAGATCAACCGGCGAACGAGTCGCTCGAGGCGCTGAAAGCCGAGCGTAGCTCAGCTGCAAAGACAGCCGTCATCGACGTCGATGAAGCCGATACCGCAGAAGGTTTCGACCTGCCCGGCGCAATGCTCGACGAGGAACTACAGATCCACGTTGTTCCCGCACAGGCGGACGAATTCACCTGCATGTCTTGTTTCCTGGTACGGCACCGCAGCCAGCTTGCAAGAGAAGATAACGGCGCCAAGTTCTGCGCCGACTGCGAGAGCTGAATACACCCGGATCTGTGGGCACACTCGGCCGGACTGGCCTAGGGTGTGAGCCATGTATCTGGAGAACCTCGTCATCGACGCAGTTGAACCGCAGCGGCTGGGTCGGTTCTGGGAGGCGGCGGTCGGTGGAGAGCGCCTAACGGACGAGGACGACATCTTTGAAACCCGCCTTGCCCTCGCAGGCGGGCCCGTACTCGACCTTTGTTTCCCACGAGTTCCCGAACCCCCAGCGCGCCAACCCCGGCTCCATCTCGACCTTGAGGGCGGCGCCCATCAGGCCGAGGTGGTGGACCGGTTGCTCCGATTGGGCGCCGATCCACTCGATGTCGGGCAAGGTGACGTGCCCTGGGTGGTCCTATCCGATCCAGAGGGCAACCCCTGCTGCGTGATGGAGCAGCGGGCGGCGTACGCCAACAGCGGGCCGATCGCTGCGCTGCCCCTGGACTCAGCCGACCCGGAGCGCGACGCCGGATTCTGGTCCTGGTTGACCGGATGGATCCCTGTGGCCGGGGCTTACCCCTCCCTCCGCCACCCTTCGCTGCGAGGCCCTGTGCTCGAGCTGTGCCCCGAGCCGGCGCCGAAAGGCGAACTGAAGAACCGGTTGCATCTCGACATTCGCCTCGAGGCCGGAGAAGACCCCGACGAAGTAGCAGCAGGCATCGCGGAGCGCGGCGGCCGTGAGCTTCACACGGACTGGGGAGATCTGCCGTGGCGTATCTACGCCGACCCGTCGGGCAATGAGCTGTGCGTGCTGACCGCACGGGACTAAGGCCCAGCTTCAGTCGGGTGGGTCCTGACCGACCAGCCCATCGACGCGCCCCAGGCCCGCGGCATCCAGCCCCGCGAGAGTCCCCGAAGCCCGTGCACTGTCACCCTGGGATGTTCCAATTCGGCACCTTTACGGTACGGTGAGCAGAGAGGGGTACCAGTTACTCCTCAGTACGGCGTTATCAGCACTACTGTTTGACCGTTCACGAGCCAGTTCTTAGGCCTCGTGCCGGTCCAGATCAGATACCTCCAGCGGATCTTCAGCCAGCAGGGTCCACTGCCACGCGATCGCGTTATCCCCCGCAGGGACCAGTTACTGCGCACTTCCAGGTGCGCCCTATCAAGCTCCAGCGTCACCTCCCGCCTGTCAGCGGCTCATTGGTGACCCCACACGGACACAAGAGACGTCCCGTCAAGAAAACAGGCTATGGACGTCCGGACAATCGTTTAGGACAAGAGCCATGAGCTACAACAGCAAAATCGATCCCACTGAACCGTTCCCGGAAGACCTGCGACTGCTGGACGACTGCGCACTCCACGTACTCAACAGCAAGGTCCATCGCGAGTTGGACGCCGAGTACGCACAGGGGTTTCCCGAGATGGAGACCGAATTCCGGAAGGAAGAACTAGCTCAGGAATTAAACCGGCGCGCCAGCAGCGCGATCGCGGGCAAGCGTCCACGGCTGCTGCGCGCGGTCTGAGGATCTGGACCCCGTCCCTGCCGGGAGGACCGCCCCCTGAGTCAGGGCTTCCGCTTCTGCGGATAGGGTGCCTCATGCCTCGCCAGCATCTCGACGAACGCAGCGATCCTTCGCTCCCGCCCGGCGACGGTCTTGAGCTGTCCAAGCCGGAAAATGAGCGCGAACCGGTTCTGTGACGTGAGCACGTCGAACATTGCCTGCGCATCCGGGTCCGCAGCTATCGCCGCTGCAAGGTCATCCGGCACGACGGCGGTCGCCGGGCCGGCATAGGCCCGCTCCCACCGCCCGTCCGCCTTGGCGCTCTCGACGGCGGCACGACCGGCGTCGCGCATCTTGCCCTCTGTTTCCAGCCGCTCGATGTGTCCCACATTGCGAAGTGACCACATGCTGCGCGGGCCGCGGGGGGTGAAGCGCTGGAGGCTGCTCTCGTCGTCCCGCTTTTTGGCCTGTCCGTCAATCCACCCGAAGCACAGCGCCTCATCCAGTGCGGTGGCCCAGGTCAGGGTGGTCACACTTCCGCCCTTCTTGTGGAGGACAAGCCAAACCCCAGGCGACGACGCGTGGTTTTCTTCCAGCCAGTCCCGCCACTGTTGCGGGTCGGACAGCAGGAGTTCGGGCAGTTCGGCGGCCATGCGTTCAGGGTACTGGAGCGTGCAGGTCGGAAAAGTCCCCCTGAACAGTGAAATCCTGATTCAGCCAATGGCCGAAGTGCAGCGAGTCAGGGTCGAGAAGCGCCAGGTCTGCTATAAAACAGAAGGTATGAACCTGCGCACACCAGACCCTAACCCCGGCTGGCTCAACGAGGACGACCTCTACGAGGCACGCCGCCGACTGCCGATGGTCTATGTCGAGGCCATCCCGGTGCGGTGCGATGCGCTCGGATACGTCACAGAGGTGGGGCTGCTGCTCCAGGGCAGCGCGCAGGGCGAGATGGTGCGCACGTTCGTCTCCGGCCGCGTGATGTACCGCGAGACCATCCGGGCAGCCCTCCTCCGGCACCTCGAGAAGGACTTGGGGCCCTTCGCCCTGCCCCAGCTGCCCCCGTGTCCCGTGCCCTTCACCATTGCCGAGTACTTCCCCTCGCCCTCCGAAACCGGCCTGACCGATGACCGCCAGCACGCCGTCGCGCTGGCCTATCTGATCCCCGTCACCGGGGAGTGCAACCCGCGGCAGGACGCCCTCGAACTCACCTGGCTTACACCCGAAGAAGCTCTGAGCCCTACGGTGAGCGCGGAATTCTCCGGTGGCCGCGACAGCCTGCTGCGTCAGGCGCTCGCCTACGCCGGTTGGGGCCGCTAAGGCGTTACCGTTCTTTAGAGACCGGCTCCTTTCGGGGTCGGGAGCAACAGGTGCAGCGAGGTGGGACCTTCCGATGATCGACAGCGACGTGGACGCGCGGATTCAGCCGCTTGCCGCCGAGGCAGTGACCGCCGGCCGCAAGCTCCTGCTGCCGGGAGGCGAGCGCACCAGCGAAGTGGTGGACACCGCCGTCGAGCTTGATGATTTCGGTGTCCCGGCAGTGGTGGTGGCCATCCTCGAATCCGGGGAGAAGGTGCGGATAGCCACGGGCTCCACAGTGCAGGTTGAGGCGCCCGAGGAACTCGCGCAGATCGTCACGGACGAGGGGTCGCCGGAGGCACTGGTCGCCCATGTTGCTGCGATCCATGCCGAGAGCCCGCGTGTCCAGGAACTCGCTGAACGGCTGACACGCGGAGTCAACTTCAAATCCGGCAGCAACCTGCAGGACATCCGCGACCTCGCGATGACCCTCTACGTAGACCTGTCGGATCCTGTGAGCGCGCTGAAGGTTTGCGACGTGCTGACGGACCAGCCGTTCGACGGCAACTTCGGCCGCTGGAACCTGATCGAAGGCTGCCTCGCGCTCGCAGCGCACCTCACCCAGAACGACGGCGATGCCTCCCGCGCCGCCGGCTACTCCACCGCACTGCGTACCGCCGACGACGCAGAGACCGACCCGCTGAAGGCAAAGCTCGCGGCGGCGGTGCGGCAGCGGCAGCTCAACGAGCCGAACCTGTACGACCGGGAGATCGCGCGGTCGGCGAATGATCCGGCGGCCGAGAAAGACTGGCGAGGCCTGCGGCTATCGGTGCTGCTGTACCTCCGGGCGCACGGCGGATCTGAGACGTTGAGCGCTGAGGCGCTGGACCGGCGTATCGCCCACGAACTGCTCTCGATCAGGGCCCTCGCCGCCAAACTGTGAACCGCTGGTGAGGGTGATGCTGCGGGAGTAGAGTGTCGCGCATGAGCGACTCGGCAGGCTCCCTCACCCAGTCCAGCACCGAACAGCATCCGGGCAGCGGCGCCCCGGCGGCGGGGGCTAACCCGCTCAGCGTGCACATCAATGCGGACGGCCGTCAGGTCTGGCTCATGCTCCGCGAGCCGCGGCTCCTGCGCCAATGGCACGGGTGGGACGCCGATACCCTGGATGAGGAAATCCGATCCATCTACTTTGCGCCGTCGGTGGTCGAGGGGCCGGACCATACTTCCCTGACGGTCGACGGCGGTGACACCTTCCGGATCAAACCCGCGCGCGACGGCGTCGAGGTCACGATTGAACGGGTCGAGGCCGAACCCGACGAGATCACCGAGGGCTGGATCACGTTCCTGCAGCAACTGCGGTTCGCCCTGGAACGCCACCCCTCGGGCACCCGACGCACCGCCTTCTTCTCGGGCGAACCTGCTGACGGTGAGTCGATCATCGAGAAGTTGAACGCAGAGCAGCTGCAGCAACCCGGCGACTCCTATTCCCTCAACCTCCCCAACAGCCACGAGCTGACCGGTTCGGTCTGGTTCCGTACCGATCATCAGCTCGGGCTGACCGTGTCCGGCTACGCGGATCACGGCGAGGGTCTGGTGATCGTGGCCGACGCTCCGTCGCTGGAACGCCGATCCAGTCTCGCCGTGATTTCCACTTACGGCCTCGGAGCCCACGCGCTGCACTCGGCCTGGGAGAGCTGGGATTCCTTCCGTCAGCAGCACTACCCGTCCTCCGGCCCGCTGGAGACCTCGAAGGTGGACTAGACCTTCTGCGGATCGCGAATCACCAGAACGACGACCACGCCCACCGCCGCGCCGATCACGGTTTCCACAAGCCGGTCGGCGAGGAGACTTCCCGTGTCACCCACCGGCGCAGCGAGTTCACTCATGAGCAGCGCCAAGGGTGTGATGAAGACCAGCGCAAGGCTGTAGTGGCGGATCACGAACATCTCGGTCAGGAACTGCAGCACGATCAGCACAAGCACCAGTTGCCACGGCACGAGCGGCACGGCGAGTAGAACAGCCGTCACACCGAGGCCGCCCACCGTCCCCGAGACCCGGTCAAACGCGCGCCGAAGACGGGTGGATCGGGTCGCTGCGGCAAGCGGCACAATGGCGGACAGGATCGCCCAGTAGTTGTGGCCGATGCCGAGCAGGGTGGCTATGCCTCCGGCGACACCGGCGGCGAGAGCGTACCGGACGGCGTTGGCGCTCAGGTGCCCGGACGGCGACCGCGGGCGGAAACGGCGTCCCGGCCATCCGGATCTGCCGCCGGGCAGGAGCCAACCGGCGGTGCCGATCGCCAACGACAACAGGATGCTCAGGACGGCAGTGACAACCGCTTCGGGGATCGTTGCGGTGCTCGGGATGGACGCTGAGCCGGCGAAGGCAAAGACCGGGAAGAAGGGACCGGGAGGCCGCAGCACCCACCGGTCCGCCGCCAAAGAACCCAGTCCTCCCACCAGGACTGAACCAATAACCACAGCCCAGGGACCGGCGTCGTACTTTGCGACCAGGACGCCTGCAGTGATCGCGGTGAGGAGGAGCACGCCGGCGCCGCTCTGGTGCTGAAGCCTGATGCCGTGAGGATCTCCGCGGCCGAAGATCCCGGTGAATGCGCCAAAGACGGCAAAAGCGGCAAGGTCGATGCGGTCGATGAGGAGGAGAACGACGAGCGGAACAGCAACACCGAGGGCTACCCGGAGGGCCGGGAGGTGGTCGTTCTGGGCCGGTCCCACCCGGAAGTATGCGGTCACCGCATGCACGAACTTTTGTTCCTTTCGGTCGCCTGCTCCGCACTCCAGACTATCCGTCGGGAGCTCCCCACCGATTGCTGAGAAGATGGGCGGGTGCCACAAACAGACTTTTCGTTCTCCATCGGTAAACGCCTCAGTGAAACCACCCAGGCCGGTGAGGGCCTGCACGGGCGGACCGGGACCATCTCCACTCCGCATGGCGAGATCCAGACGCCCGCGTTCATCGCCGTCGGAACCAAGGCCACGGTCAAGGCGGTGCTGCCCGAGTCTATGAAGGAAGCCGGCGCGCAGGCGCTGCTGGCCAACGCCTACCACCTCTACCTGCAACCCGGAGCTGACATCCTCGACGAGGCAGGCGGTCTGGGGAGGTTCATGAACTGGGACGGGCCGACCTTCACGGATTCGGGCGGCTTCCAGGTGATGAGCCTCGGGTCCGGGTTCAAGAAGGTCATCACGATGAACTCGGCTGCCGCATCCGAAAACGCCGGTGACGACGACCGCGTTGCAGTGGGCAAGGAGCGCCTGGCTCACATAGACGACGACGGCGTGTGGTTCGTCTCCCACCTCAACGGCGACCGCCACCGGTTCACCCCCGAGATTTCGATGCAGGTCCAGCACCAGCTCGGAGCAGACGTCATGTTCGCGTTCGATGAGCTGACCACCCTGATGAACTCCCGGGGTTACCAGGAGGAATCGCTGGAGCGCACGCGGTTGTGGGCGGAGCGGTGCATCCGTGAGCATGAGCGGCTAACCGTCGAACGCGCCGACAAGCCGTACCAGGCGCTGTTCGGTGTCATTCAGGGCGCCCAGTATGAGGACCTGCGGCGCAAGGCCTCCCGTGACCTAGGGGAGATGAACTTCGACGGGTTCGGCGTCGGCGGTGCCCTGGAGAAGGAGAATCTAGGGACGATTCTTGGGTGGTGCGCCGACGAGCTGCCCGAAGACAAGCCGCGACACCTCCTGGGCATCTCGGAACCCGATGACCTGTTCACCGGTATCGAGAATGGGGCCGATACTTTTGACTGCGTCTCCCCCACCCGCGTTGCCCGCAACTCCGCGTTCTATACGCCCGACGGCCGGTGGAACCTGTCCAATGCCCGGTTCAAGCGTGACTTCACCCCCCTGATGGAGGGGTGTGATTGCTACACCTGCACGCACTACACCCGCGCGTACATTCACCACCTCTTCAAGGCGAAGGAAATGGTCTCGGCAACGCTGATCTCGATCCACAACGAGCGGTTCGTCATCCGCATGGTCGACGACGCCCGAGCCGCTATCGAGGACGGGACCTACTTCGATCTGAAGGCGGAGGTGCTGGGGCGGTACTACGCCGCGTCCCGGTAGGCTGGCCCCCACCCCCCGGCAAACGCCCAACCCGCCCCCTCGCAGAAGTGCCGGTTTTGTGCACGGAGGCGGTGAAGTTCGTGCGATCCTGCACGCAACCGGCGCCTTTGTCTCCAGGGAGCGCCAGTTTTTCCACATAACGACGACGGCGTCCCCGCCTCTCGCCGTCAGCCGTCAGGCTGTTGCCATGACAGTAGACGCCTACTCCTGGCTGCAAGCGTCCACGAATTGCTGGCGTACCGGTGAGCTGGAGGAGATGGGCGTTTCCCGTCGGCGCATCCCGAAACTCATAGAAGACGGCGTTCTCACCCGCATCCAGGTCAATGCTTTCGTTGCGGCCCGGTACTGGAACTCGCTGAGCGAAACACAGAAAGCGCGCTTCAGAATCACGGCGCATGATCATGCAAGTCGCGCTTTACGAACAGCCACCTACAGCCACACCTCTGCAGCGCGGATTCACGGTCTCAGCCTGTGGCGTGCGGACGCGCAAGTCCATATCACCCGACGCCGGCTCATCCCGTGAGCACATTGGCGATGTGGTCCGACACCGAGCGCCCCTGTTACCCCGGGACCTCGACATGGTGGACGGACTGCGTGTCACTTCACTCGCGCGTACGGTTGTGGATTGTGCCCGGATTCTCTCCTACCGGCAGGGGCTCATCATCACAGACCATGCACTTCGCCTCGGTGTGAAGCGAGCCGATCTGCATGACGTTGCGCAGCGCCAGAAGGGCTTCAAAGGCGTGCAGGTTGCCCGAAAGGTTATAGAGAACGGTAGCCCGCTATCAGAGTCCCCAGGTGAGACTCTCACCTGCCATCTGCTTGCCGGGATGCCCTTACCCATGCCGGAGCAGCAAGTGGTAGTGCGCACCCGGGTAGGTGAGCACAGGCTCGATTTTGCGTGGCTCGAACAAAAGATCGCCCTTGAGTTTGACGGCAAAACCAAGTACTTCGATTACGCTCCTACTCCCGACGTGCTGTTTCAGGAACGCCGTCGAGAGAAGGCCCTGATGGAGGAAGGCTGGATCTTCATCCGGTTGGAATGGTCCGATCTCTTCACCGAGGCAACCCGCGCGCGCATCCGGAAGGTGTGGTGGAAGCGCACCAGAAGTGCCGCTTAAGCACAGGATCGTAGGAAAGGTCCCACGATCCTGCGCGGGATCGGCACTTCTGCGAATGTTAGGCGGCGTAACTCGGCTCCCGGCGCTTCACCCAGCGAATCGCCGCAGTGGTCACGGGTAGCAGGAGTACCTCCACCAGCGTTTTGTAGAGGAAGCCGAAAAAGAGGTAATTCAGGAACGTCGGGAAGTCCGTGATGCCGATGACCGAGGCGGCGATGGCGCAGAAGATAAGTGTGTCGGCAAACTCACCGACGCCCGTCGACGCCAGCAGTCGCGCCACCACGCTGCGTTCCCCGAAGCGGGCTTTCATGCGCACCAGCACCCACGAGTTCAGGGTCTGCCCCACCAGGAAGCCCAGCAGCGACGCGAGCACAATCAACGGAACCGGGCCGAGTGCAAGCTCCAGCGCCTCCTGTTTCACCAGACCGAAGTCGTCGTCGAATCCCGGGAGCGCGATGATGACCGCATAGGCAAGGGAAGCGAACGCCGACAGTACGAACGTGACAATGATCCCGAGGCGCGCAGCCTTGAAGCCGTACACCTCGCTGATGACGTCGCCGAGGATGTAAGCGAGCGGGAAGAGGAAGAATCCGCCGTCCGTGATGATGCTGAAGTCGCCGGCGACCGGCCCGATCACCACGCCCTTCGAGGCGCCGATGTTGGAAAGGATGACGATGACGGATAGCACCGCCAGCATGATCGAGAAAATGGGGCTGCCTGGGGTCGCGTAACGAGCGCGGGCATGTTGCTGCAGTTGAGTCATAGGTTCGCATTCTGGAAGTGGTTCGCGCAGCCTGAACGGCCCGCTGTATTAGCACTGTCACCCGGCTGCCCCGGGGCGCCATCAATTGTCCCATGCTCCCCGGCTCCCTGAACTACAGATACAAGGGCCGGAAATTGAACGCGTTCAATTCGATTAGACTCTTTTGAACGTGTTCAAGAAGGAGACCCGTGCAGCAGAAGAAGAGCGAAGCCACGAGGGAGCGGCTCGTAGCCACAGCGCTGCGGCTCTTCAGGGAGCAGGGCTACGACAAGACCACCATGCGTGCGATCGCCGCGGAAGCGGGCGTCTCGACGGGTAACGCCTACTACTACTTCTCATCCAAAGACGATCTGGTGCAGGCTCTGTACCATTCCCTGCAGGACGAGCATCGTGCCAGGTCCCTGCCGCTCCTGCGGGATGGGCAAAACCTGGGCGAGCACCTGCGCGCCATCCTGCAGAGCGGAATCGACGTCATGGGTCCGTACCACGACTTCGGGTTCAACTTCATCGGCGTGGCCATCCAGCCGTCGTCGAACCTGGGTCCCTTCAGCGACGATTCCTCCGTAGCCCGGGCCAAGTCCATTGCCCTCTTCAACCAGGCGGTCAATACCGCCCGGCCGCAGCCTCCGCTTGCCATCCGCGCGGACCTGCCCGAACTCCTCTGGCTCGTCTATATGGGCGTCACCCTTTTCTGGGTCTACGACCGCTCCCCCGGCCAACGTCGCACACGCCGTCTGATCGACAACGCCGCCCCGTTGATCGCCAAGCTCGTCATCCTGTCCCGCTTGCCGGTTGTGCGGAAGATTGTCGACGACGTCGTGCAGCTCATCAAGAACACAAAGCAGTAAACCAGCACGACGACGGCGCGCGGCCGGCTGCGCGCCCCAGCGGCACCGGCGACACTCACTGGGGTACGTTCAGCCCGACGCCTATTTCTTGTCGTCGCCGGTCAGGCGCTGGCTGAGGTATACCGGAATCATTGAGACAAGGATCAACACGGCCGCGATCACGTTGACCACGGGAGCCTGATTCGGGCGGGCCATGTTGTTGAAGATCCAGATGGGTAGCGTCTCTGTACCCGGCGGCGCCGTGAAGGTCGTCACGACGATCTCATCGAAGCTGAGCGCGAAGGCGAGCAGGCCTCCCGCCACAAAGGCCGAACGAAAGCTGGGGAAGGTCACGCTGAAGAAGGTTTTGACGGTGTTGGCGCCCATATCCATGGCGGCTTCTTCGAGGCCCCTGTTGATCCGGCCGAGCCGTGCCTGCACGTTATTGAACACCATCACGATGCAGAACGTCGCGTGACCCACAATGACGGAAAACAGGCCAAGACCTATCCCGAGCGGTTCCAGCACTGTCTTGAAGGTGTTGTTCAACGCCACGCCCGTCACGATGCCGGGCAGTGCAATCGGCAGGACCACCAGCAGGTTGACGGTGTTCTTGCCGAAGAACTCGTAGCGGGAAAGCGCAAAGGCAATCATCGTTCCCAATACCAGCGCGATCACCGTTGCCGCTGCTGCTACCCGCAGGGAGGTCCAGAGAGCTTCACGCACGCCCTCATTCTGGAAGGCGGCACTCCACCAGTCGGTGGTGAACTCCGTGATGGGGAAAGCTCCGGAGGTGGTTGCGTTGAAAGAGTTGAGGACCACCAGCATCAACGGCAGGTAGATGGCAGCCATGACCAGACCGGCGAAGATCCGCAAGGTGACCTTGGCGGAGGATGAGAGTCTCATGAATCGGCTCCTAGAGCTGCTTGAGGGCGCCGGACTTGCGGGCCAGGAAGAGGTACAGGACAACCACCACAATGGGTACTGTGCCGAACGCGGCAGCGAGCGGCGGGTTCAGGTTGATGTTGGACGCAATGACAGTGCCGATCACCTGGGTCTTTCCACCGACGAACTGGGCGGCGATATAGTCACCCAGGCTCAGCGAGAACGTGAAGATAGAGCCGGCAATGAACGCGGGCTTCAGAAGCGGGAGGGCTACCGTTCGCACAGTCGCCCATCCTTTTGCGCCCAGGTCGGACGAAGCGTCGAACAGGTTGTCCGGGATCTGACGGAATGCTGAATAAACCGGTACGGCCATGTAGGGGAACCAGAGGTAGGCCAGAGTCACCACCAGAGCAGCAGTACCGTATCCCGGTCCCGTGATGCCAAGGGGGGCCAATACCCAGTCGAGCGGACCGCCGTTCATGAAGGTGATGCGCCACGAGAACACTTTCACCAGGTAGCCCGCCCAGAGCGGCAAGGTGATGCCGATTGCCAGGACAGCGCGCATCCTCGGTGATGCCACTTTCGCCATGTAGAGACCAAGCGGCAGCGCCAGCAGGGCGCAAAGCACGGTTACGGCGAGTGCAATCCCGACGGTCCTCAGCGCAGTCAACTGGTACGCCGGCACCGTGACAATCTCAACGAAGTTCTCGAGCGTGAAAGCCGGAATCACTTTCGATGTGAATGTGTCGGTGGTCCAAAAGGCGGTGATGAACAGGAGGATCAACGATCCGATATAGAGCACGCCGAGCCACGCGAGAGGCAGGGCAAGGAACGCAGTAAGCCTGAGTTTGGGCCGGGCGTGAAGGAGCCGGGAGATCCCATCACCTCGCCCGCTGGGTTTTCCGCCGGGTTCAGGGCCGCTGCCGGGTATGGTTTCCGGCTCAAGGGTTGGTACTGCCATGGCGATGTCCGGCGGGCGTGCCCGTCGTTCCTCCTTCAGGGGTGCTGAGCTTGTTCGAAGCGGTGAATGACGCTGGCGATTGCCGCGTCGAGCTGCAGTGCCTCCACGGCAGGGGTACGACGGCGGCAGCCGCCGCGCGCCGTACCCCTCCCTGGTGGAACACAGGCAGTGGGCTTGAGGCCTTAGCCCTTGACCTCAGTCCACGCCTTGGTCCATTCCTGGTAGTTGGTGCAGGTGACGTCGGTGCGGCCGTCGACGCACTGCTCTACGGGAGTGGTCCACATCCAGACCTGCTTGTAGTAATCCTCGTCAGTGGCGTGGAACGTAGCGCAGTGCTCCTCGTTTTCCTTGGAACCCTCGCACGCCAGAGCGTTGGCTGGAGCCATGCCGAAGTTCTGGGCGATCTTGGCGTTCACCTCGGCGCTGGAAGCCCAGTCCATCCACTGATAGGCGCAATTCGGGTTCTTCGACTTCGCGGACAGCATCCAGGTGTCCGACCAGCCTGTGGCACCTTCCTTCGGCAGCACTGATTCGACGTTCCCGCCGTCGGCCTGCGCGATGTTCACAACCACCTGCCATCCGGTGCCCAGCGAAGCTGTGCCGGAGGAAATGGACGAGGCCGCCTTCAATGCGTCATTCCAGTACTCGCCGGCGATTCCGTTCTGCTCCTTCAGCAGTTCGACCGCTGCGGCCAACTGGTCCTGGTCCAATGCGTAGGGGTTCTCGATTCCCAGCTCGGGCTGTGTAGCCATCAGGTAGACGGCCGCGTCGGCGATGAAAATCGGGGAGTCGTACGCCATCACCTCACCTGCGTATTCGCTGTTCGGGTCCCAGGTCGCTTCCCACGAATCCGGTGCCTCCGGCACAGCTTCCGTGTTGTACATCAAGACGTTTGCGCCGCGCCCGATCGGGACCCCATAGCTCTTGCCGTTGAGCGTGTCGTAAATCTGGCCCTTCAGTCCATCAACGATATTCCCGAAGTTGGGGATCAGATCGGTGTTGATGGGGGCAACATCGCCACCTGCAATCAACCGCAGGGAGGCATCGCCCGAAGCGGAGACGAGGTCGTATTCGCCTGTACGCATCAGTTGCACCATCTCATCACTGGTGGCGCCGACCTTGCGGTTGACCGTGCAGCCCGTCTGCTCCTCGAACTCGGTGACCCAGTCAGCGTCGGGGTTGGTGGAGCCGTCTTCAACGAAACCCGCCCAGGCGACGATGTTGACCTCCCCCTCGGACTCCCCCACCTCAGTCGCCGCTGGAATATCGGGGACCTGGATGCCGCCCCCGCTCGAGGTTGCAGGGGCTGAACCGCCGCAACCGGCGAGGACCAGCGAGAGAGAGGCAAGTGCCGCAAGGGGCAAGGCTTTGGTAATTCTCATGGGGGTGTACCTTCCTTGGTGATACCGGGGTTACTGCGGATTGTGTGTAGGTCTAGACGGCGTAGTTGAAGCGGGACGACCACTGAAGACGGACCCGGTCTCCACGGTGGACGCCCGAAGCGCGGGAATCGTTCTGCTCCTGAACAATGAGGGTCTGCCCTGCGTCGGTCCGTGCAACAAATCGTGTGGTGGGTCCGGTGTAGACGATCTCCTCGATCACCGCTTCGACAGTGGAGACGTCGTCCCCGACTGGCGCGCCATCGAGAGGTCGGATATGGATGTGCTCGGGCCTGATGCTCAGTAGTGCTGGAGACCCTGTGAGCTGACGGGCAAGTTCACCCTCGACGAGGTTGGTGCTTCCCAGGAAGGATGCAACAAAGCGGCTGCGTGGCCGTTCGTAGAGGTCTTCAGGGGATCCAACCTGCTCGACGATGCCGTCATTGAAGACGGCGACCCGATCGGACAGCGTAAGCGCTTCTTCTTGGTCGTGGGTGACAAAGACGAAGGTGATGCCAACGCTTCGCTGGATCTGCTTCAACTCAACCTGCATCTGTTCACGGAGTTGTTTGTCGAGAGCACCGAGCGGTTCATCCAGCAACAACACCTGTGGACGAAGGACAAGCGCCCGAGCCAGAGCCACCCGCTGACGCTGCCCTCCCGACAGCTGAGAGGGCAGCCTGTCCGCCACCTGGGGCAGCCGGATCATTTCAAGCGCCTCGGTGACCAGCCTCCGCCGCTCGGCCCGTGGGGTCTTGCGAAGCTTCAGACCGTACTCCACGTTCTGGGCAACGGTCAGGTGCGGAAAGAGCGCGTAGTCCTGAAAGACGGTGTTCACATTGCGCTCGAATGGCGCTTTGCGCGTGACGTCATGTCCTGCGAGCCTGACGGCACCCGACGTGGGTAGCTCGAAACCGGCGATCATACGCAGGACCGTGGTCTTGCCGGAGCCGGACGGGCCGAGCAATGAGAAAAACTCGCCTTGCCTGATGTCCAGGTCCAGCCCCTTCACCGCTGTGAAGTCGCCGAACGTCTTGACGACGTCCCGCATTGCGATCGCGGGAGTATCCGCTGTGCCCGTGCGGTCCTGGACAATGTCGGCGGAGGGTGCTGTGGCTTGCACGGCGGGGTCCTTTCGGAAGCAGGATGTGATGTGCGCTACGTCGGCGTTAAACATATGAAACCAGACGTTAGATGTAAAGTGGATCACACGCGGTAAATTCGCGGTTACGAATTCCTCACCCGAACGGGCAACCCGGGCAAGCGAGTCTGGAAGGATTGGATGCATGCCTCCGAACTCCTCGCCGCGTCAGCGCATGCTGGCGACTGTCTTCGCCCCGTTAGGTGAGGTCGGCAAGGCTCAGCGGGTGGAGGACCGGATAGTCGAAGGAATTGCGGCCGGTGTACTCATCGACGGCGACCGCCTACCCAGCGAGGCCGAACTGGCTTCAGCGATGGGCGTAGCCACTGTGACAGCACGCGAGGCCCTCGTTGCTCTTCGCTCCCGCGGGCTGGTTGCCACCCGCCGCGGCCGGGAGGGCGGCACCTTCATCACCGCTCCAGCCGGACGACGCGCTGAACTGGTGCGCAACCGGTTGCGGCGGATGAGCCGGGTCGAACTCCGGGACCTGGCCATCCACTACCGTGCTATCGCGGCAACGGCCGCTGAACTTGCAGCCGATTCCGCAGGGCCGGACGACGTCGAGGTCCTGCGGCGCACACTGATCGGTTCCGGCCGCGGTGGCGCGCTCGTCGGTGAATTCCTTCTCGAACTGGCTGCCCTGAGCCAATCGGCTCGCCTCACCAGGGAGTTCGGACGCCTCCACAAGGACTTCGGCCCGTTGATGTCTTTATTGCACGAGGACAAGGACTTCGACACGGCAATGGTGAAGTTATGTGAGCGCATTGCCGATGCCATAGCAGCCGCGGATGCTGCGGCCGCTCGCGAGGCTGTCATCGCCCAGATACGCACCGGGCTGGTTGCACTCATCGATGAACATTCCCGGTTGGCAGAGCCGCCGGCCGGGTCGGAACGAGAGAGACCTCAGAGGAGGACGGGATGAGCTTCGAATCCACGGGGACCGTTGCGGCGCAGGCGGAAGCGCTCCAGCAGGTGTCCGGATTTTTCAGGGGCATTCTCGCTGAAGTATCCGGGTGGGTTCCGGAACTGGCCAGCCTGTTCGAGGACCAGGGAAGACCCCCGCGGGCGAAGGCTGTCAATGCAGCGACCCTGCCCCTGGTGGCGGAACTGGTCAACGGCCACCGGTGGCCGGTAGTTGGGGCCGGATTCGTTGCCGCGAACTCCGCGATTGCGGACACCGTCTGGCACATGGCCTGGTGGCAGGGCGAGGCATTGGAACCACTGGTGTTGCCGTCGGTGGCCGCTGCCACCGACGCGTACGTGCGCCGGGAATGGTTCACTACTCCGATGGAGAAAGGGGAACCACACGTCACCGGGCCCTACGTCGATTTCCTCTGCACGGATGAGTACACCATGACCATGACGGTCCCAGTTACGGTCAGAGGCCGCAGTGTGGGCGTGGCGGGCGCGGATGTATTCGTCGAGTCTCTCGAACCACTGCTGCTCCCTGTCCTCCGGGAGTTGGATCCTGCAGCGGCCCTCATCAATCATGTCGGGAGGGTTGTGATCTCAGCTGACCCACAGGTCGCTGCTGGTACATTACTCGCCCCCGATGCCTTCTCGACGTTCCCGCCTTCTGATGGAGGAGGGAACCAGGCTGAGCCCTCGGTGGATACTGATACTCCTCGCACAGTGCAGCCCCGTGGAGACTGGTACGCAGGTTCGGAACTGTCCGTGCTCCGCTGCGACCGGTTGCCGTTGGCTGTCGTTCACCCAATCGCGGCGGATCGCAGTGCAGTGAGTTGATTGAGACCGTCAGACCGTTCAAGGAATAATTCACTCGCAGCACTGCCGATCATTCCGTTCACGACTCTGGAGGCACCCGTGAAGTTTCGCGCTGAACTCGAATCGACCGGCAAGACCACGGCGGGCTTCGAAGTCCCGGAATCGGTCGTGGAGGCCCTGGGCGGCGGCAAGCATCCGAAGATCGTGGCGACCGTCAACGGCTTCGCCTTCCGCACATCCATCGCATCCATGGGTGGGCGTTACATGTTTGGAGTGAGCGCTGACCGGCGCATGGAAGCCGGCATTCAGGCCGGCGAAGTTCACGACGTCGACGTTGAGCTGGATACCGCCCCGAGGGAAGTCGATGTACCCGCGGATTTTGTGACCGCACTCCACCAGAATCCGGCGGCGGAAGCGTTCTGGGACACGCTCTCCTACAGCAACAAGAGCTGGCACGCGCTGCAGATCGCAGGCGCAAAGAAACCGGAGACCCGCTCCGCCCGGATCAACAAGTCCATCAGCCTGCTGGCCGAGGGCAGGGCACGCTAGCCGTTGGCGCTAGCCCCGAACCGTCGGGCACACTGATGCAATGGCTACTGACGCACCCGCAATCACCCTGACCATCGCCGGCTCTGAGGCCACCGGAGGCGCCGGCGCGCAGGTCGATTTGAAGACGTTCCAGGAACTCGGTACCTACGGGATTGCCGCGCTCACCTGCATCGTCTCCTTCGATCCGAAGGACAGCTGGAATCACCGGTTTGTCCCGGTTGAAGCGCAGGTCATCGCCGATCAGCTTGAGGCGATTCAGTCCTGCTACACGATCGATACCGTCAAGATCGGAATGCTCGGTACGCCGACAACCATCGACACGGTCGCAACCGCTCTCGCTGCACAGGACTGGCAGAACGTTGTGCTGGACCCGGTTCTGATCTGCAAGGGCCAGGAGCCCGGCGCCGCACTGGACACGGACCAGGCGCTCAAGGCCAACATCCTGCCGCTTGCAACCTTTGTCACCCCGAACCACTTCGAGGCGGAGTCACTCTCGGGGATCGAGATCCGATCCGTGGAGGATCTCAAGGAAGCGGCGCGGCTCATCCATGCGGCGAGTGGCGCCGTCGTGCTCGCGAAGGGCGGCGTGCGGCTGGAAGGCAGCGACGCCGTCGACGTCTATTACGACGGCGAGACCCTGGAAGTCCTCAGTGCCCCCAAGGTGGGTGATGTCGCAGTCAGTGGTGCAGGGTGCACCCTTGCCGCAGCAGTCGCCGCGGAACTCGCCAAGGGTGCCACACCGCTGGAAGCGGCGCGCACCGCCAAGGCATTTGTCACCGAAGGGATTAAGAACCGGGTGTCCTCGAACGCACCGTTCGACGCCGTCTGGCAGGGCGGCGCGGGAGACCTTCAGGAGCAGCCCGCAGGGTGATTCCCGTCGCCCGGACTGACCGCGTCATTCCTCAGGACGATTTATCCGGTCGGGACACCAACATTCGTTGACTTGTGACCCTTCACACATGAAGCTGTAGTCGGGGAGTCCGCGGGGGCTCACCGTTCTGCTGGCACCCATCGCACCACAGGGATTCTCACTCACACCAGTCTTAGGCTGAGCCAGCAGTGCTGCGGGGGCTCGGAACGGACTCAAGCGGTATGGCCTTGACTCTTCCTTCCTAAGGAGCAGCATGAGCAAGTCATACCGCCGGAGATCAGGAAGGGCTGTGCTGGCGTCGCTGACCGGCCTCGCCCTGGCCTCCAGCATGTGGGCACCGGCATCGGCACTCGAGGCACCGGATTCCGGCGGGCCCACGGCCGAGGGGATCGCGCTTCAGCCGGCGTTCGAGGCCAAGGTCAGCCGCGAACTCGCGGCCAGGACAGGCCCGACGGCGGCATACGTCCAGTTCTCGGGCAAGGGCGCCTTCGAACAGACTCAGCCCACAGAGGTACGAAGCAACGGATTCACCGCACCGGTCCCCCGGGCGGACCGCGTCAAGGAGATCCGCACGGGCATCCAGGTGAAGGCAAACGAGGTCACAGCGGAAGCGAGCGCTTCCCAGCTCTACACCACCACCAACACCCTGCCCGGTGTGGCGATCAAGGGTGACGCCGACGCGATCAAAGCGCTCGCTGCGCGACCTGACGTCGTCAAGATCACCGCGATCGTCCCCAAGACCGTCGAGAACAAGGGCGCAGACATCGACACCCGCGCTCTCGAGGCATGGACGGCGCGCGACATCACCGGCGAGGGAATCACCATCGCAGTGCTGGACACCGGTCTGGACTACACCCACGCCGGCTTCGGCGGCCCTGGAACCATTGAGGCGTACGAGCAGGCCCAGGCGGATGCAGAGCCCGATCCGGCACTTTTTGATCCGGACAAGTTCAAGGGCGGCTACGACCTCGTGGGCGATGCGTACAACGCTGACGACCCCGAGAACGATGAGCCGGTACCCGACCTGAACCCGCTGGATTGCGAAAGCCATGGATCGCACGTCGCCGGCACCGCCGCCGGTTATGGCGTCAATGCGGACGGCACCACATTCGACGGCGACTACAGTGATCTCACCCCGGAGGCTGTCAACCAGATGCGCATCGGTCCGGGTTCGGCTCCCGACGCCGGCCTGGTGGCCTTGCGCGTTTTCGGCTGCACCGGTTCAAGCCTCGTTGTGGGGCAGGCGCTGGACTTCGTCCTCGACCCCAATGGTGACGGCAACTTCGACGACCGTGCTCAGGTTGTCAACATGTCGTTGGGCTCGGCCTTCCCCGCGTACGACGATCCCGAAAATGACATCGTCAACTCGCTGACCGCACAGGGCATTCTGTCCGTGGTGTCCTCAGGGAACGACGGCGACGTGTACGACATCGGCGGCTCCCCGGGAAGTGCTGAGTCAGCTCTGACTGTCGCAGCGAGCGTCGGATCACAGATCACGATGGACCGCGCTGATGTGCTGGCTCCGGCGGATGTCGCCGGTCAGGCCGCCGGGCAGTACACCGTGAACTTCGACTACGCTGCAGCGGGTGTTACTCCCGAAACCCTTCGGGGTGAGGTGGTGATGGCTCCAGCCGGCGCGAACAATGACGGCTGCGCCGCCTTGCCTGCCGCAGGCGTGAATGAAGGAAAATGGGTCTGGCTCTTCTGGGACGACAACGACGCGACCCGCGAATGCGGATCCACCGTTCGCTGGAACAACGCAGCTGCTGCAGGTTACGCCGGCGTCGTCATCGGCACGACACTTGACATCTTCCCAGCGGGGATCGGCGGAAACGCCACGATACCGGGTATCCAGCTCTCGGCCGGTGACACCACCAGGCTGATGCCGGCCGCGGAAGCAGGAACCCTGGTCCTTCAGCTCGACCCCACCTTCCAGGCCACGGCTACCTCTCCATCCAATGCGCAGGACACCCTCGCGGACTTCTCCTCGCGGGGCGTCCACGGTTCCAACGGCGTCCTTAAGCCCGACGTCGCGGCACCGGGAGTCCTCATCGGTTCGGTACAGGTGGGAACCGGCAACGGCGCTTCGGTGAAGAGCGGCACCTCCATGGCGGCACCCCATACGGCAGGTATCGCGGCCCTGGTGCTCTCGGCACATGAGTACAACCCGTATCAGGCCAAGAGCGTCATCATGAATACGGCTACACATGACCTGCTTACGGCCGACGGTGTTGCCTACGCACCGAACCGCGTCGGATCAGGACGTGTTGACGCCATCCAGGCCCTGGACACACCGGTGTTCGCCTACGCCAAGGACCAGCCCGCCCTCACCTCGGTGAACTTCGGCGTGCTGGAACTCGGCACGGAAGCCCTGTCGGTGACCAGGCAGGTGACCGTCGAGAACCGGTCCAATGCTCCCATCACGTATAACGCAGAATACCTCGAGGCATCGACCATGCCCGGCGTCACGGTGACGGTTTCCCCGGCAGTAGTCACGGTGCCGGCCAATAACACGGCCGCGCTGACTGTCACGCTGGCGATTCCTGATCCGGCCGCGCTCGCCAAGACGATGGACCCCGCAGCGGAAGCAGTCCAGGCTGGCCTTCCTCGCCAGTACCTCGCCGACGTGTCCGGCCGGGTCGAACTGACCAGCACGGACGGGCAGAAACTCCGCGTTCCGGTCTACTCGGCTCCGAAGCCGACGTCGGCCATCTCGGCCGGCGCGGAGGCCGCCTTCGACGGGCCCGCGGACCTGGAAAGCACCGTGACCCTGTCAGGTCGTGGCCTTGCCCAGGGTGTACCGGGTCAATCGGCCTACCAGTCGATTGTGTCGCCGCTTGTCCTGGGTGTCGAAAGCCCTCGGGCCGAGACTCGCCCGCTGGAGTCCCTGTACTCGTTCGACCTGAAAGCAGTCGGCGCAGCCTCAACGGTTCCGGCGCTGATCGACGCGGCCGGGGACCGGACGGCAGGGGTCCTAAACTTCGGCGTCAGCACCTGGCAGAACTGGGCACAGCTCGGCGGCAATAACGGTGTCTTCATCGAGATCGATACGGACGGCGACAGCACGGTCGATTACGTGGTCAGCACCCTGCGTGCCGGGGACCTTGGGCCCGCAGCGCCGACGCTCGACATGATCCTCTTCGAGGTCATCACGATCGACGATGCGGGAGCGCCGATCTTCGACACTGACCTGTACTTCGCCAACGGGGTCGACGGAAGCGTGGACACAAACACCTTCGACACCAATGTGGTGACGTTCCCGGTTCCCGTCGCGGAGCTGGGAATGGACGCTGCTGCCTTGAGTGCTTCAGCGCCCATCCAGTACCGCGCTGCAACGTCCAACGTGCTGAATGTCGATGAGAACGGTGTCAGCGGAGCTCCAGTGGATACCACGGACTGGATCAGCTTCAACGTCACCGAGCCCGCCCTGTGGTTCGAGGGCGGCGTGCCCGATGCCGCATCGTTCGTCTCCGCTGACGGCGTCACCCTCAACGTCAACCGCCAGGAAAACGTCACCGACGCCAAGGCACTCTTCCTTCACCACCACAACGCGACGGGGAAGAAGGACGAGATCGTGCCGATTGCGGTGGCAGGTGAGCAGGAGGCTACCAAGGATCTCGACGGCGACAACATCCCGGACGTTCTTGTCCGCAACTCCGCAGGGCAGTTGCTGCTCTACCCCGGCAACGGCAAGGGCGGCTTCCTGAAGAGCCGGGTGATCGGCACAGGCTGGAATTCAATGAATGCCATCCTGGTTCCCGGTGACTTCAGCGGCGACGACAATGCCGACGTCGTGGCGCGGGATAGCGCCGGGCGGCTCTGGCTCTACGCAGGAACCGGCACCGGTACGCTCACCCGGGGCAAGCAGATCGGAAGCGGCTGGAGCGGCCTGGCCATCGTCACTCCAGGTGATTTCGACGGTGATGGCACCGTGGACCTGATTGCCCGTGCCGGGAACGGCGCGCTGCGTCTTTACCCGGGCAACGGGACAGGCGGGTTCCTCACGCCGGCGCAGATCGGCTCAGGCTGGAACGGCTACACCATTGTCGGGCCGGGTGACTTCAGCGGCGACGGCAAGGCCGACCTGCTGGCGCGCGACTCCGCCGGTAGGCTCTT
Source organism: Arthrobacter sp. MDB1-55 (assembly GCF_059092925.1). Lineage (NCBI taxonomy): Bacteria > Bacillati > Actinomycetota > Actinomycetes > Micrococcales > Micrococcaceae > Arthrobacter > Arthrobacter sp. MDB1-55. The sequence continues at coordinate 138,803 of NZ_JBNHID010000002.1, forward strand.
CCTCTACCCGGGCAATGGATCAGGCGGCTTCGGCGCCCGCACGCAGCCCGGCTCAGGATGGAACGGCTTCACCCTGGTGGCTCCGGGCGACTTCAGCGGAGACGGCAACGCCGACCTGCTCGCGCGTGACTCCGCCGGACGGCTCTTCCTCTACTCCGGAAACGGCACTGGCGGCTTCGCCGGCAAGGTCCAGAACGGACAGGGCTGGGGCGGCTTCACCTGGATGGTTCCGTAACCTTCACTGGTAGGTGAGCACTATCGGAAGCCCTCGGCGTAAGCCGGGGGCTTCCTCCTGTTTCCGTCCCTGCGGACAGGTGGACGTTCAGGCCGTCTTCGCCCGTTCGGCCAGCCGCGCCCGGTAGGCCGCGACAGCTGCCCGGTTCCCGCAGCCCGACTCGCAGAACCGCCGGGAACGGTTCTTTGACAGGTCCACGAGCACATTGTCGCAGTCCGGCGATGCGCATACCCTCAACCGGCTCAGCTCCTTGCTGCGCACGAGGTCAACGAACGCCATCGCCGCCTCGACCGCCATCCGAGCCGACAGCGGGGCCTCGCGCGGCGTGGCATGAATGTGATAGTCCCAGGAATCGTGGCGGACAAGCTGCGGAAGGGCATTGAACTCGCGCAGCAGGCCGTTCACCAGCTCCACAACCTGGTCTTCGTCGCCACTCCACAGCGACCGAAGCCTGGGGCGCAGCGTTCGGACTGCCTCGAGCTCGTCATCATCGAGGGCGAGGTTGCCGGTCCAGTTCCAGTCGCGGGCAAACTGCGCGAGAGCACCGACGTCGGAAAGTTGTTCACCGTCCTCGGTATTGACCAGGGCGGCGGCACTCCGCAGACCCTCTTCAGTGTCATTGGCAAAAAGCATGGAGCTCCCCGTTCGAGTGGGCATTCACTGTACGACGCTAGTCCGAATGTGCCTGGAGGAAGGAGTAAACCTCCGTCTCATCCACGCCGGGGAAGGCCCCCGGCGGCATGGCCGCCAACAGATGGGAGTGCGCCCGCGCGCTGGGCCACGCGTAGCCGGACCACTCCTGCGCCAACGACGAGGGCGGCAGCTTGCAGCACGATTCCTCCGGACAGCGGGACTCACCCCGCACGGTGGTCTCCCGTCCCCGGAACCACTTCACGTGCGCGTAGGGCACGCCGACGCTCACCGAGAACTCTCCGCTGGGGGCGTGCTCCGTTCGGGCCGTGCACCAGAAAGTACCGCTCGGGGTGTCGGTGTACTGGCTGTAGGCGGAGAACCGGTCAGGCACGTCGAACACCATCCGGGACGTCCACTTCCGGCACGAGGGCTGCCCCTCAATGGCGCCGGTATGGTCCTGGGGGAAGGTCACGCCGTCGTTCTCGTAGGCCTTGTAAATGATGCCGCTCTGGTGTGTCTTCTGGAAGTGCGTCGGAATAGCGAGATGCTCGGTGGCGAGGTTGGTGAACCGGTGGGCGGCGGTTTCGTAGGAGACGGCGAAAGCGTCCCGGATGTCCTCGACGGCGATCTCCTTCGCGGCTTTGGCAGCCTGGAGAAACTCGACCGTGGCCTCCTCGGGCAGGAGGAGGGCAGCCGCGAAGTAGTTGGTGGCAACCCGTTGCCGCAGGAACTCGTGGTAGTTCTCCGGCGTCTTGTGCTGCAGCACGTAGTGGCCCAGGGCCTGGAGGAGCACGGACCGCGGGTCATGGTCGGTCCGCTGTGACTGGGTCAGGTAGATCCGCCGGTTCTTCAGGTCCGTCACGGACCGGGTGGAATGCGGCAGGTCGCTGACATGGTGCAGCGTGAACCCGAGGTGCGCCGCAATGTCCGCGATGAGATGCTGCGAGAGAGGCCCCCGCGTATGCCCCACGGACTCCAGAACCTTCTGCGCCTCCCCCTCGATATCCGGGAAGTAGTTGTTCTGCCGGCGCATGACTCCCCGAAGTTCAGCGTTGGCGCGCCGGGCCTCTTCAGGGGTGGCCACCTGCTCGTTCATCCGCCGCTCCAGTTCAGCCTGCAACCCGACGAGCGCCTCCAGCGCCTCCATGGGCAGGCGTGCAGAGGTGCGGACCTTCGGCAGCCCCAGGGACTCGTACAGCGGTCCCCGCTGCGCCCGCTCCAGCGCGATTTCCAGTGCGGCGCGCCTGCTCGGTGGTTCCGCGCCCAGCAGTTGGTCGACGCTCACCTCCAGCGCCTTCGCGAGGGACTGCAGCATGCCCAGCCGGGGCTCACGCTTTCCGTTCTCCAGGAGGGACAGCTGGGAGGGGGCAGTTCCGACGACGGCGCCCAACTCCTCGAGCGTCATGCGACGGCTCTTGCGGAGGTGGCGGAGACGGCGGCCCAGGCTGATGGCATCTCCCCCGTCAGGGGCAGGCTCGGCGTCGGGCAGACGGGTGCGATTCCAACTGGAAGTCGTCATTTCTTGACCATACGCGAAGAATCGCATTTCTTTCCAGAGCTTTCATCTAGATGCCCATTACAGGATGCAGAATCGTTGACTTCACCAGCACAACCGCACAGGCACCACGCATCCCGGAAGGACAATTGCAATGACGCAGGAAGCCGCACACCCAGGTGACAACACCAACGCCTATACGGAAGCAGTCCGCGACCTCGAACTCGAGTGGGCAGCCGATCCGCGCTGGCAAGGAATCCAGCGCGACTACTCTGCTGCCGACGTCGTACGCCTTCGCGGCAGCGTGCAGGAGGAGCACACGCTCGCCCGCCGGGGAGCAGAAAAGCTCTGGCAGCAGCTCACTGACCAGGCCCGGACCGGCGAGTACACCCATGCGCTGGGCGCACTGACCGGCAACCAGGCCGTACAGCAGGTGAAGGCCGGGCTGAGGGCTATCTATCTGTCCGGCTGGCAGGTGGCAGCGGACGCCAACCTGTCCGGGCAGACCTACCCGGACCAGTCCCTTTACCCGGCGAACTCGGTCCCGCAGGTGGTTCGGCGCATCAACAACGCGCTGCAGCGGGCGGACCAGATCGAGTGGGCTGAAGGCGTTCTGAGCGGTCGGGAGGAATTCACAGACTGGCTGGTGCCGATTGTGGCCGACGCTGAAGCCGGCTTCGGCGGGCCGCTGAACGCCTTCGAGCTGATGAAGTCCATGATCGCCGCAGGAGCATCCGGGGTGCATTGGGAAGACCAGCTGGCTTCGGAGAAGAAGTGCGGCCACCTCGGCGGTAAGGTCCTCATTCCCACCCAGCAGCATGTCCGCACGCTGAACGCGGCCAGGCTGGCGGCCGACGTCGCCGGCGTCCCTTCGGTGATTGTGGCCCGTACGGATGCCGAAGCGGCCACACTGATCACATCGGATGTCGATGAGCGGGATTGCCCATTCCTGATCCGGGCCGGATCGGAACCAGTACGGACTCCCGAGGGCTTCTACGAGGTCCGCAACGGCATTGAGCCGTGTATCGCCCGCGCTCATGCGTATGCTCCGTACGCGGACCTGATCTGGATGGAGACCGGCACGCCTGATCTGGAGCTGGCGCGGCGCTTCGCCGAAGCGGTCAAGGCCGAGTTCCCTGATCAGATGCTTGCGTACAACTGCTCCCCGTCGTTCAACTGGCGCAAGCACCTCGACGACGCCACCATCGCGACGTTCCAGCGCGAGCTCGGCGCCATGGGCTTCACCTTCCAGTTCATCACCCTCGCCGGGTTCCACGCCCTGAACTACTCGATGTTCGATCTGGCGCACGGTTATGCCACCGACGGCATGAGCGCCTATGTGGACCTCCAGCAACGCGAGTTCGACGCCGAAGAACGCGGCTACACGGCCACCAAGCATCAGCGGGAGGTCGGCACCGGCTACTTCGATCAGGTAGCCGGCGCCCTCAACCCGACCGGCAGCACCCTTGCCCTGGCCGGCTCCACCGAGACCCAGCAGTTCTCCTGAACCCTCCTCCCCTTTCCCTTTCCCTTCCCATCGAGTGGGCGCTGAGGACCAGCCAGGCGCCCCGCTGCGGTCATTTCTGCCCACTCGATCTGGACATTCAGCCAGGAGCATCACCATGAACACCACCGGCATCACACTGACCGCCCCACCGATCCCCCGCCAGGATGAAATCCTTACCGCCGAAGCGCTGGACTTCCTCCGTGAACTGCATGACTTCGCAGAACCGCGTCGCCAGGAGCTGCTGCAGCGCCGCCGCGAAGCACGCAGCCGCATTGCCCAGGGCGAGGATCCCCGCTTCCTTCCCCACACCGCACACATCAGGAACGACGACGGCTGGAAGGTCGCGCCGCCGGCTCCCGGTCTGGAGGACCGGCGGGTGGAAATCACCGGCCCTGTGGACCGCAAGATGACTGTCAACGCCCTGAACTCCGGGGCGAACGTCTGGCTGGCGGATCTCGAGGATTCGTTGACTCCCACCTGGTCCAATGTCATCAACGGCCAGTTGAACCTCCACGACGCCCTGCGGCGCAGAATCGACTTCACCACCGAAGAGGGCAAGGAGTACCGGCTCGGAGAGACGCTCCCCACCGTCGTCGTGCGTCCTCGCGGGTGGCACCTGCCCGAGCAGCACATCCTGATTGAGGGCGAACCACTCTCCGGCGGCATCGCGGACTTCGGCCTGCATTTCTTCCACAACGCGCGGACGCTCATTGATCAGGGCCGGGGGCCGTACTTCTACCTCCCCAAGCTCGAAAACCACCTCGAAGCGCGGTTGTGGAACGACGTGTTCGTCCGCGCCCAGCAACTGCTCGGCATTCCCCGCGGGACCGTCCGCGCCACCGTCCTGATTGAGACGATCACGGCGGCATTCGAGATGGACGAAATCCTCTACGAACTGCGCGAACACTCCTCGGGGTTGAACGCGGGCCGATGGGACTACATCTTCTCGATCATCAAGAACTTCAGGCTGCGCGGCCCCCGGTTTGTCCTGCCGGACCGCACCATGGTCACCATGACCGCGCCGTTCATGCGCGCCTACACCGAGCAGTTGGTACGCACCTGTCACCGACGGGGTGCGCATGCGATCGGAGGCATGTCGGCATTTATACCGAGCCGTCGCGATGAGGCGGTCAATGCCGTCGCGCTCGAGAAGGTCCACACGGACAAGGTGCGTGAGGCCGGCGACGGTTTCGACGGCTCATGGGTAGCCCATCCGGACCTGGTTCCGGTTGCCCGCGCTGTCTTTGACGTCGTGCTCGGCGAGTTGCCCCACCAGCTCGACCGGCAACGCACCGACGTCGTGCCCGATGACCGCGCACTGATCGACCTCACCGGCACCCAGGGGCTCATTACGGAAGCGGGTATCCGCACCAATCTGGAGGTCGGAGTCCGCTACCTCGAGGCCTGGCTGCGCGGGAACGGTGCTGTGACGCTGAAGAACCTGATGGAGGATGCCGCCACCGCGGAAATCTCCCGATCGCAGATCTGGCAGTGGGTACATGCCCAGGCCGTGACCGACACCGGTGAAATCGTCACCCTGGAGTGGGTTTCGCAGCTGCTGGAGGAGGAGTTCGAGCGGCTCCCACGCTTCGATGATGACCGGTTCGACGACGCCCGCCGGCTGTTCGAGAAGGTGGCTCTCGGTGACGACTTCCCTGAGTTCCTCACCCTGCCCGCCTACACCCGGCACCTCTGCGCGAGGCAGGCTCCGGCACCGGCCCTGCAGCGGTAATCTTCACGTTCCCTTGGCAGGACGGGCCCCCAAGAGGGTGCAAACGGGGAGTGTTCTGCCGACTCGGAGCGTGCTGGGACACGTGAGGCAAATGACGGCGGTGAGCGGGAATGCGCACCGCCGTCGTCCCGTTGCCCACGGTATGCATATTGAAATCTGGTCCGATGTGAAATGCCCCTGGTGCTTTGTGGGCAAGCGCCGCTTCGAGAAGGCCCTGGCCGATTTCCCGCACCGGGACAGCGTCGACGTGACGTGGAAGAGCTTTCAGCTGGACCCCAGTCTCCCCGAGCACTATGAGGGCACCGAGCAGCAGTACCTGTCCGAGCGCAAGGGCATCGCACCCGAGCAGGTCCGTCAGATGTGGAACCAGCTCACCTCATCAGCGGCCGACGTCGGCGTGAACTTTGATTTCGACGCCGTCGTGGTCGGCAACAGCTTCACTGCGCACCGGTTCCTGCACCTCGCCAAGTCGCTCGGGAAGGGCAACGACGCCAAGGAAGTGATTCTTTCGGCGCACTTCGAGCGGGGGCTCGACACCTCGGACGTGGAAGTCCTCGTGATGCTCGGCAAGGAATTGGGGATCGATGAGCAGTCGGTGCGCGAAACCATCGCCGGCGACGGATTCGCGGAGGACGTGCGGCACGAGATCAACGAGGCTCGGACACTGGGCATCAGCGGCGTCCCGTTCTTCGTGATCGACCGGAAGTACGGCATCTCCGGAGCGCAACCCGCCGAACTATTCCGACAGGCGCTGGATCAGGCCTGGCAGGAAAGCCACCCGCTGATCCCCATGTCGGCAACCCCCGACGGCGAGGCCTGCGGACCGGACGGCTGTTAGCCGGCCCGTCGCCGTCGTCGTTCTTTTGCCTGCGTTCGTCAGGGAGCGGACGGCGACGGCGACGGCGTGGCGCTCGCCGTTGATGCAAGCTCACACGTGAGCCCACCCGGTTCCGCGTTTACTTCCTCCGCCGGCACCAGCGATTCGAACTCAGAGCCAAGGACGACGTCGACCGTAGCGTCGGGGCGTTCGTCCTCGACGTAGACCGTTTCGGGGATGATGCGCTGCAGGGTAAATGCCTGTGCGTGCCCGTCCGGCCCGGACACGATGATGGCGGTCATGTTGGTCTGGGCGACCGAGCGGTTTCCGATGGTGCCCAGGACAAATCCGCGTTCCTCCAGTGCCGCCGATGCATTACCGGCGAGCCCGGCGATGCTGGTGCTGTTGAGGATGTTCACAGTCACCGTCGCCGGATCGACGAGGTCGAACGGCCCGAGGGGGCAGGCGCTGACGGGGGTGGGCGTTGCCTCCGGCACCGGGAGCTTGATGTCTCCCCGCGCCAGGGCGAGCGCGAAGAACACTGCTGCGGCCAGTAGCGCTACGAGCAACACCAGAACGATGCCGTGGCGCAGCCTGCGCATGTAGATGTGCGGGCGCTCTACGTTGCCGTCGTCTGCGAAAACCGTTTCGAGGTCGTTTTCAGTAACAATGCGGTGTCCGTGCCACTCGATCGGGTTCCTCTTGGACCGGACGGGCTTCCGCTTGGGCGTTCTAGCCATCGATAACCAGAACGCGGGCGTGCAGGATGGTTCGCTGGTGCAGCGCGGTGCGAACCGCGCGGTGCAGGCCATCCTCAAGGTAGAGCGTGTCGTTCCACTGCACCACGTGCGGGAACAGATCGCCGAAGAATGTGGAGTCTTCCGCCAGCAGCGCCTCAAGGTCGAGGGTGGTCTTGGTTGTGACGAGCTCGTCCAGCCGAACCTGGCGTGGGGCCACGTTTGCCCAGTCCTTGGGCGTCACGTGTCCATGGTCGGGGTAGGGGCGTCCATCGCTCACTGCTTTAAAGATCACCAATACAGCCTAGGCAAGATATCGCCGCAAGGGAATGTGACGCCACGGCGGCGCGGCCGTCGTCGCCAAATGGTTATAGCTTCAAGCGCTCGGCTGGAGGAACCGTTCCTGATCAGGCTGCATCGATCGGCACACTTCGTTTTGCGATCACGGCGCCGGTGATCCAGTCTTCCCACTGGACGTTCAGGTAGTACCTGCCGGGTGCGGGCGGTAGAAGGAGCATGTCATAGCGTTCAGCTGCCCCGTAGGCGAGCCTGCTTGTAGTCAGCGGGTACTCTGCGTCCCTGCATGGTGGAGCCGGCGCGTTGGGCACCGAGGTGTCCCGGAAGGGGCGTCCGTCATGCGAGATGATTTCGGCAATCGGCACCTCCGCTCCTCCGGCGTCGGTAAACGTCACCAGATTGGGCAGGTAGTTCGCGTTCACCGTCCGCAACAAAGTCGGCTTCTTGGGACCGCCCACCACGTTGGCGCGAAGCCTGGACAGACTCCAGACGATCTCCTTGCCTGCGGGGCGCCGGGCCAGTTCACCACCCAGGAGGTAGAAGTGGCGCGGCTCGAACCGGTTCAGACCGGCGTCCTCGCCTGAGAGCCCGTCAGCATGGTTCATTTCATGCCAGCGCGGGTCCAGGCAGTAGGGAGCGAACAGCGCTTCTGTATCAATGTCGTACTCCGGTCCGTCCACAAACGCCCGGCGGGCGCCGGGACTCACCGGGTAATCCGGGTGAACCACGGGGTCGATGACCAGCGGGCCGAACATGCCCATCTGGACGTGCAGCGGCGTGTTGACGTGGCAGTGGTAGAAGTACGTCCCCGCGGCGCCATAGTTGGGGTCACCGGGACGGCCTGCTTCCGGCTGCATCTGGTAGGTGTATTGCCCGTCGACCTCGAAGGAGGTATGGCCCACGCCGTCGTTCCGGGGGTCGGGTTCCATGCCATGCCAGTGGATGGTGTGGGGGCCCTTGCTCGGATGGACGGTGGCATGGAAGATCTTTCCCTCCTGAGCCCTGAGCGTAGGCCCGGGGAACCCGCGCTCGAACCGGTCATCCTCGAAACTCCACATCTCGAATTCGGCGCCGTCGTCCAGGACGAGGTCGCGGCTGTGAAAATCGAAGTCAACAGAGACCGCAGCCGTCTGGAGGAACTCCGTCACCGGGTTGGAGACCTCCAGCTGGTCGGAGCTGAAGTCCACCTGGCTCTGGAACCGGTGGTGCAGTTGGGGTTCCGGTACGACGACGGGGTCAGGCGCCTCCGTCGGTACAGCGGTCGCCGAGGGAGTCGCGGAAGCGCTGGCAGTCGCGGTTTCGGTCGCTGTAGCGGTCGCAGTAGCGGTCGCGGTCTCGGTCGCCGTAGCGGTCGCCGTAGAGGTTGCGGTCGCTGTTGCGGACGCGGTCGGCTTCGCTGAAGCAGATGCCGAAGGCTTGGCGCTCGCGCTCGGCTTCACGGAGGGCTTCACCGTCGCTGTCGGCTTGGGCGATGCTGTCGGTTTCCGCGTCCGCTTGGCTTTGCGCGCCTCCTCCTGACGCCGTCGTTCTTCCTCCCGACGACGGCGCTCGGCCAGCTTCTGCAGTTTCTCGGTCGTGCGAACCGAGCGCTTACGGCTGAAGATACTCACTGATTGCCTCCTGGGTTGGGACCCTTCAGGGTCCAGTGGGCAACTAGACCGCCCGGATACATTCCGCCCGCAGCAGTCTGGGACGGTTCGGCGTGACAGTGCATGGGGTAGACCCAGTCGCCGGTACGCGCGAACCACACGGGATCAATGGCGTCCGGCGGCCGCTTGATGGGGATGATGATGTCTTTGCGGTCCATGGGTTCGAGTTCGACGACGTCCTCCCACTGCTGCAGGACCACGTGACCGTCTGCATCAACGAAGCCCTCGTGCCGCGGCCAGTCCACGCCGTTTCGGCGGACCACCCAGACGTGGTTGCCGTGGAAGTGCATCTGGTGGAAGACGATTCCGGGATTGACCAGCCGCACCAGTTGTCCGCCTCTGAGCGTGCCCGCTTCCGTGCCCTCTCCGAACTGACGGACGTCCAGCTGTCGGGGATATCCGGAGATCAGGGTTTCCTCCTCGGTGGCAAGGTTGACGGCCTCGTCGAACGTGATCCCGAGGGACTCGAATCCGCTGCGCCCGTTGAGGGTGAAATACCGCGGTACGGCCCTGGTCTGTGCGGCATTCACGGTCTGGCCCGCGGCCTCCATGGACGCCCAGCGGGGTTCCACCGCGTGGGAAATCCACAGCCACTGACGCTCAAAGGTTGCGCGGTCCGCTGCGATGTCCCACTGGTGCTCCGGGTCCATCACTACAAGCACCCCAAAGAGTCCGAGCACGCGTTCGACCGGCGCATTCGTGGGATCAGCGAAGATGTACGTGCCCGGGGGCGGACAGGGGAATTCGATCATGGCCACTGCATCGGGGCCGATAGCGCCGGTGGTGTAGTCCGCACCACCGGGTGCCGCTCCAAAGACCGTCAGGGTGTGCGGCTTGTTCAGCCGGTTCTGCACCCGCATCCGAACCGTGCTTCCCAACTCCGCGATGATGGTGCGTTGGGGGAAGTAACTCGCCCAGTAGTTCCGCCGGATGAAGTACTGCCCGGGGTTGGCCGGGTCCGGACCCACCGGAGTCGGGGTGCCACGCGGCGGCAGCGGCCTCTCCAACGGGTAGGTACGGCTGGGGATCACATCGCCCCCCACGGTGATGATCGTCGGGTCCATGGTGAGGCTGGGACTCGCGTCGTCAATGTCCGTGGGCCGGCTGCCGAATCCGCGATGGTAGACGAGGGTGTCGTCGACCATCTTGAGGTAGCCGTCGTTGATGTAGACGTCCAGGACGCCGGGGATCGGCGCTAGGGCCAGCGGGACGGGTGTGCGGGCAACTCGGTGCCTGGGCGCGGCAGGCTGAACCAGCGGCAGCGCTGCAAAGCCCAGTCCGGCCGCTGCTCCGAGCTTGAGGAGGTCCGCCCGGGCCAGTATGTCAGGAGGCAACTGCTCAGCCATGATGATCCTCCAGGGAGCCTGGTCGAAGGGAAATACGGGGAAGGGCCAGCACCAGCGGCGCCGGACCGCCCCAGGGATCCGTGAACTGGGCTGCGAGACCCGCGGCGCCGGTTGGAACCAGGAAGCTGATCCACAGGCTGCGTTGGGAACCGGGAGTCAGCAGGATCTTGGATACGTCGGCGGCCCGGTTGGTGACCGTCGTCGTCTTTGTCACCACGAGGCGCAGCTGCCCGGGAGCGAACAAGACGTTCCGCTCGGAGGTGTTGCGCACGTCCAGCTCGACGGCGAGATGTTCGCCCCAGGTGTGATTGAACGGTTGGGACCCCGCGCCGGGCGGAGCGGCTCCGCTCGAGGAGTGGCCACCGGCTGCGTGCCCTCCGACCCCGCCTACCAGCCGTGCCTGCCGCTCAGCCGCTGCAATCCGGACGGACCCGAACGACGTCGGAACCTCCTCGGTGCCACCGGCGGCGGAGACTATCCCCCAGCCCGCAGCGGTGCCCAGAGCACCGGTGCCTATCAGAATGCCAAAAACTCTCCGCGTAAGTCCGGTGGGATAGTCGGCTGCCTCCCCAGGCATCAGGTCAGCCGCACCCTGCTCGGCCAGCGCGATTTTTTCAATCGCCATTACTCGCCCTTAATACGTGCATGGATGCTGCAGGCTTCAATCTTCCGACCAGGACCTTGGAGAAACCCTGCTCGAGCAGTTCCGGCGATTTCGCCGTCATGGATTTCGCTGCCTTCCCCGGTTCCGCGGATACTGGGGCAGTGACTTCTTCGGTGCCTCCTTCCGCGTCCATGCCCACGCCTATGGGCCTGCTGCTCGACGTCGACGGGCCGGTTGCGAGCCCCGTCTCGCGCAGCGTCCGGTTCGAGATCATCGACGCCCTCATCCGCCTCGCGGCAGCCGGCTGGCCGGTCATCTTCAACACGGGCCGGTCTGATGACTTCATCCGCGAAGAGGTCATGAAGCCGATGCTGGCTGCGGGCATCCCGGAGGGCGTCAGGTTCCACGCCATCTGTGAGAAGGGCGCCACCTGGTTCAGTTTCGACTCCGACGGCCCCACGCCCGTCCAGGTCGACCAGACTCTGGCCCTGCCCCAGGAGTTCGGGAGCGAGGTGCGGACGCTGGTGGAGCAGAAGTTCGCTGACCACATGTTCTTTGACGAGACCAAGCGCGCCATGGTGTCAATCGAGCAGCGCCTCGATGTGGAGAACGAGGACTACCTCGACCGTCAGGGACCGTTCGACGCCGCGGTCCTTGAGATCATGCAGCACTTCGACATGGGCGTGTGCCGCCTGGCGCACCACCTTCCGGACAGCGACGACAGCGTCGACTACCGGGTGGACCCCACCATCATTTCCACGGACATTGAATCGGTGCGCGTCGGCAAGGACCTCGGCGCGGAGCGCGCCCTCACCCTGATCGACGGCGCTGTTCCGCATGTCTGGCGCACCGTGGGCGATTCACGCACCGACTACGCCATGGCGGACTACCTGCACGAGCACGGCTACAGCGTCGCCCATGTGGACGTCCGGCCCGCCGACGGCATTCCGGAGAAGCCCTACCCCGTCCTCACCGAGGGTGACCTCATCCACGACGACGCGGGCGCCGCTTTCCTGCTGCGCTGCGCCGAGGCTGCCGTTTCCGCCGTCTAGCCGTTCAGAGTCTTCTCGATCGCAGACACAACTTCGTCGGAGTCAGGCTCGACAGTGGGGGCAAACCGCGCAACCACGGTACCGGCGTCGTTCACCAGGAACTTCTCGAAGTTCCACTTCACCAGGCCCGGAAGCACGCCGTTCCTGAACTTGGTGAGCTCGGCATAGAGCGGGTGCTGGTCCCGGCCGCGGACATCGGTCTTCCGGGTCAGTGGGAACGTGACGTCGAAGGTGCTGGAGCAGAATGCCTGGATGTCCTCGTCGGTTCCGGGTTCCTGCCCCATGAACTGATTGCTGGGCACGCCCAACACCACGAAGCCGCGGTCCGCATACCTCCGGTAGAGCTCCTCAAGCGCCGCGTACTGGGGTGTGAAACCACATTGCGAGGCGACGTTCACCACCAGGACGGTCTTGCCCTGAAAGTCGCCGAAGGTCCGCTCGGTGCCGTCGATCATGGTCAGAGGGATGTCATGAAGTTTCTGCGCGGACACTCGTGCTCCTTGGCTGTCGTTGTCTTTGGTACTCGATTGCAGTTCGTCGACCGCCCCTCATCCGGATGGGACGTTCAGGAGGAACCTGCATACTGGAGCGATGGCGTCACCCCTCTCCCGCCTGCGGGTTGAACTCAAGAACACCTTCACCGGCACCGGTGCCGAACCGCCCGCCTGGACAGAGGAACTCGCGGAAGGGAACGACGCCGGCTACTTCGCTCCCGGTTCCGCCGTCTGGTCGGTTCACAGCTCCATGACTCCGACGGTGGGCGGCATCCGTGCACTCCTGCTTCAGGCGCTGCATCCGGGTGCCATGGCGGGGGTGTATGCCCATTCCGACTTCCGCGAGGACCCGCTGGGCAGGCTCGCGAACACCATCCGCTGGATCTTCACCGTCACGTACGGGTCCACCGACGCCGCGCAGAGCGCTTCAGGCTGGGTACGCCGCCTGCACGAGAAGGTGACCGGCACGTACGTGGACGCCGCCGGCGTCGAGCGTTCCTACGCCGCCAACGACCCTCATCTGCTGCGGTGGGTGCATCTGGCGTTCACTGACGCGTTCCTCAGCGCGCACCGGGAGTACGGGCTGAAGTTTCCCGGCGGACCGGACGAGTACGTGAAGGAGTGGGCGATCGCGGGAGAACTGATGGGCGTCACTGACCCGCCGCGCAGCGTCGCTGAACTGCGTGATCAGCTCTCCGCATACGACGGCGAACTCGCTTCCAGCCACCAGGTCCAGGACGCGCTGGCCCACATCAAGCGACCCCCGCTTCCGCGGTCCCAGCGTCTGGGCTACCGGATCCTTTTCGCCGGGGCGGTGGCCACGCTCACCCCTCGGCACCGGGAACTGCTCGGCCTGTCGTTGCCGCACATCGGGCCCTTACCGTTGCCGGTCAAGCCGGCTGTCCTGCTGGTGCTGGGAGCCATCAAGCTCGGTCTGGGCAGGCAGGGACCGAGTGAGGCAGCAGCGCTTCGGCGGATCCGGCGGGTGCAGGGGCAGCACCCGCCGGACCCGGCGACCAGCTGAAGACCGGACTAGCTGGCGACCGAATTAGCTGAAGACCGGACTAGCTGGCCGGTGCCTTACGGTCCGGCAGTGCCAGCCGGAAGACCTTCGCCCACGCGGACCCGACCTGCTTGAGCAGGGGCCCGGTGGTGTACGGCAGTCCATAGCGCTTGCAGATGTCGCGGACCTTCGGGGCGATCTCGTGGTACCTGTTCGACGGGAGGTCAGGGAACAGGTGGTGCTCGATCTGGTGGGAGAGGTTTCCGGTCATCAGGTGCATGAACTTCGAGCCGGAGATGTTCGCCGAACCGATCATCTGCCGCACATACCAGTCACCACGGGTTTCGCCGTCGACCATTTCCTCGGTGAAGGTGTCCGTGCCGGCTGGGAAGTGACCGCAGAAGATCACTGCGTGGGCCCAGACATTACGGACTGCGTTCGCGGTCAGGGTTCCCGTCAAGGCCTGCCTGCCCGAGCCGGTAAGCATTGCGACGACGGGCGTGGCGACGTAATCCTTGCCGAACTGCTTGGCGGCCTTGCGCCCAAGTGCCTGCAGGTCCCGGCGAAGGGCGTCTTTTGATTTGGTGCCGTCCTTGTATTCCGGCAACTCAAGATCGTAGAGCGCGATGCCCCACTCGAAGAGCGGCGCGAGCACGGCGTTGTACACCGGGTTGCCCAGGTTGAAGGGCCGCCAGGGCTGGTCGTCGTCCATGCGCAGGAGGTTGTAGCCGACGTCGCGGTCCTTGCCCACCACGTTGGTCCAGCGGTGGTGCAGGTCGTTATGGGTATGCTGCCAGGACCGTGTGGGCGTGACAAAGTCCCAGTCCCAGGTTGTGGAGTGGATGTCCGGATCCCGCATCCAGTCCCACTGGCCGTGCAGGATGTTGTGACCGAGCTCCATATTCTCCAGGATCTTGGCGAAGCTCAGCATGGTGGTGCCTGCCACCCACGCTGCCTTGTTCCGTCCGACAAGCAATGCTGCACGTCCACCGAACTCGAGGATGCGCTGAGCCTTGATGACGCGGCGGATGTAGGCGGCATCAGGCTTCCCCCGTCGGCCGAGCACCTCATCGCGGATGGCGTCGAGTTCACGGGCCAGTTCGGCAACCTGCTCATCGGAAAGATGCGCAGCTGCCGGCGGGCGGACAAGCGGATGCCCGGTCTCGGCGAGCGCTCCCGGCCGTCGTCGGGTTGCCGGTCTTTCAACCGCAGTGTCCTCTGACACCTGATCTACAAGGTTCGTCATATTCTCACTCCTTCGATCCGAGTTATATGTCGAGGTTTACGGGTCCGGCTGCTGCCGAAACGCACGTCTGAATCAATTGCCCGGGTTCTCCATGTACTTCGTTGGTGCGAAGGTCCCGGACTTGTCCTGCCCGAAGCGGGATGAGGCAGCTGTGGCAGATTCCCATGCGGCAGCCGCTGGGCATGAGGAGGCCTTCGTCTTCCCCGACCTCGAGCAGCGGGGTGTTGCCGTCCGCCTCAACCTCCCGGTCGGAGGCTTCGAAGGTGACCAGTCCGCCGTCGTTCCCGGTGCCTTCCGCCAAAGCGGTGCTGAAGCGTTCGATGGTGAGGCTCCCGGCCGGCAGTTTCGCCTGGCGCTCCCACAGCGACTCTGCGTTTTCCAGGAACTTCTCCGGTCCGCACGCGTAGGCCGCGCGCTCACGCCAATCGGAACACAACCGGTCAAGGACGGCGGGAGTGTTGAAATCGATGCGGCCATGCTCACCGGTGAACCAGAGCTTCACCTTGAACTGTCGGAACTGGTCGGCGAGCTCGCGGAGCTCCTCGACGAAGAGGCTTGTCTTGGGCGTGCGAGCGGAATGGATCAACACAACATCCGCGTCCGGCCGGCGGGGAACAAGCGTGCGGATCATGGACATCACCGGGGTGATGCCGCTCCCCGCTGTCAGCATCAGAAGCGGCCGCGGCCGATCAGGGAGTACGAAGGTGCCCTGAGGCGGGGCAAGGAAAAGAATGTCACCGGGTTTGGTCTCACGGACAAGGACGCCGGACACGGCACCCATGTCGGTAACGGTGATGGCGGGATCCTGACCGGCAGCTGTGCTCAGGGAATACGAGCGCCAGTGGCGGACTCCGTCCAGTTCCACGCCGATGCGCGCCCACTGCCCTGCGCGGTGTGCTTTCCAGCCCCTGCCGGGGTGGAAGTAGATCGTCACGGAGTCTGCGGTCTCCGGCACCACTTTCGTGACGATGCCGCGCAGTTGGCGTGACGAAAACACCGGGTTGAATAGCGACAGAAAATCTTCCGGCGCGAGCGGTGTGGTCAGTGCCGAGAACGCGTGTCTCAGCTTCGGTAGCCGGGTCATGCCTGCAGGTCCAATCGCAACTCCTTACAGGATGGGCACATGGCTGAAGGTATCAGGCCACACAGCCGATGCTGTATTCAGTGTGAACTCCATACTTATGCTTCGGAAGACTCATTGCACAATACACTTTACTCAGCATGCTTACGATCACTTCAAAGTCCAGTGAAATGCAGAACACCCCAGCTGTAAAGCCGGGGTGTTCTGTGTGCAGCGCGGAGGATGGGGGATTTGAACCCCCGAGGGCGTTAACCCAACACGCGTTCCAGGCGTGCGCCATAGGCCGCTAGGCGAATCCTCCTTGTTTGGAGCAGGTTCCAGAATACCCGCACATGCCTGATGTGCCGAATCGGGTGCTCTCCGGCGACCGGCGAAGCCCCTGCTCCGATTCCTGTAGACTATTTCGCGGCCCCTCATGTGGTGTCATCCTGTTGAACTCCCCCAGGACCGGAAGGTAGCAAGGGTAGGCGGGCTCTGGCAGGTGCATGAGGGGTCTTTACGTTCCCTGCCAGCCGCGTTTGGAGGATCCGTGAACGCAGGTCGCTTCGCGCCGAGCCCCACCGGTGAACTTCATGTGGGCAACCTCCGCACTGCGATCCTGGCCTGGCTCTTCGCCCGGTCCACCGGCCGCCGTTTCCTGGTGCGCGTCGAGGATCTCGACCGGGTCCGTGCCGGCGCTGAAGCGGTGCAGCTAGCCGAGCTGAGCGCCGTCGGGCTCTCCTGGGACGGTGACATCACCCGCCAGAGCGAACGCCAAAACCTCTACGACGACGCCGTTGCTCGCCTGCTGCGCGACGGGCGCCTCTTCGAGTGCTTCTGTACCCGGCGAGACATCGCGGAGGCGGCTTCGGCGCCGCATGTCCTTCCCGGCCACTACCCCGGCACCTGCCGGGACCTGTCCCAGTTCGAGCGCGAAGCCGCGCGGCGCGTCCGGCCGGCCGCGCTCCGGCTCCGCGCCGACGTCGACCGTTATGGAATTCGCGACGTCCTGCACGGTCCCTACACCGGGCTGGTTGATGACTTCGTAGTGGTGCGCAATGACGGGGTGCCCGCCTACAACCTCGCCGTCGTCGTCGATGATGCGGAACAGGGCATCGACCAGGTGGTACGCGGCGATGACCTGCTGAGTTCCGCACCGCGGCAGGCCTATCTCGGGTCCCTGCTGGGGCTTCCCGCTGTTGAGTATGCTCACGTGCCCTTGGCGCTGAACCCGGAAGGTCGACGGTTGGCCAAGCGTGACGGCGCAGTCACCCTCGAAGCCTTGGGCGCCAAGGGTTGGGATGCAGCCGAAATCCGGGCGCTTATCCTGCGTTCACTCGGTCTTCCGGATAGCTCAGTGGAGGCTGCGCTGGGGGCATTCGATCCTCGCCTGCTGCCCCGCGAGCCGTGGATTGTCGACCCCTCCCACCTCTCCTCCACCGATGCCGCTCCTGTCCCACCCAACCGATAGAGTTCTTCTGTGAGTACAGCCCTTTACCGCCGGTACCGTCCGGAGACGTTCTCCGACGTGATCGGCCAGGAGCACGTCACCGAGCCTTTGATGACGGCCATCTCCAAAAACAGGGTGAATCACGCCTATCTTTTCTCCGGTCCACGCGGCTGCGGCAAGACCACCTCGGCCCGCATCCTGGCCCGCTGCCTCAACTGTGCGCAGGGCCCCACACCGGTTCCCTGCGGCACCTGCGACAGCTGTGTTGAGCTGGCCCGGAACGGCTCCGGCAGCCTGGATGTCATCGAGATCGACGCAGCATCCCACGGTGGCGTCGATGACGCCCGTGATCTCCGTGAGCGCGCCACCTTCGCTCCGGTCCGTGACCGCTACAAGATCTTCATCATCGATGAGGCCCACATGGTCACCAGCGCCGGCTTCAACGCGCTGCTGAAGATCGTCGAAGAACCCCCGGAACACATCAAGTTCATCTTCGCGACCACGGAGCCGGACAAGGTGATCGGAACCATCCGGTCGCGCACGCACCACTACCCATTCCGGCTGGTTCCCCCAGAACCCCTGATGGCTTACCTTGAGCTGCTGTGCAACCAGGAGAACATCCCGGTGGCGCCCGGCGTTCTGTCCCTGGTGGTGCGCGCAGGCGGCGGGTCGGTGCGCGACTCCCTGTCGGTGCTGGACCAACTGATGGCCGGTGCCGGAACCTCCGGCCTTGACTACGAACTCGCGGTGTCGCTGCTGGGCTACACGCATGCCTCGCTGCTCGACGACGTGGTCGATGCCATTGCCGCCGATGATTCCGCTACCGTTTTCGGTGCTGTTGACCGGGTCATCCAGACGGGCCATGATCCGCGGCGGTTCGTCGAGGACCTTCTCGAGCGGTTCCGCGACCTGATCATTGTCGCCGCAGTTCCTGATGCGGCGGCGTCCATCCTGCGCGGTACACCTGACGATCAGCTGAACCGCATGCGCACCCAGGCTCAACAACTGGGACGCGCGGAGCTTTCGCGCGCCGCTGACATCACCAACACTGCGCTCACCGAGATGACCGGCGCCACCTCTCCGCGATTGCACCTCGAGCTGCTCTGCGCTCGCATCCTGCTGCCCGCTGCGGACCAGTCGGAGCAGGGCACCCTGGCCAGGGTCGACCGCATCGAACGCCGCCTAAGCTACGCCGATGGCCTACCTGAGGCCGGTACCGGGGCTCCCCCAGCTACTGCCGAGCGCACCGCACAGCCCTCCGCTCCGGCCGCTGCCGCACAGGTACCGGCACCGGCACAGGCACCGGCAGCTGCGTCGGCACAGCCTCAGGCACCGGCTGCTGCCCCTGTATCTGCAGCCTCTTCAGCGGCTGGCCCGGACAGGCAGCCGTCGGGCACGCAGGTTCCTGCCGACTCAAAGCCACAGCAGGCCCCGGCTCCGGCCGAGAAACTCGAGCGCGCCACGGAACATGCGCAGGAACCCGGTGCTGCCGACTGGGGCGGCGGATGGGGCGTGCCTCCTGAACCTTCGGATCCGTGGGATCAGCAGAGCACCGAATCCCGTTCAGCAGCAGCACCAAGGGCCCAGCAGCCCAAGTCCGAGCAGTCCCAGTCGGAGCAGCGTCCGGTTGAGCAGCGCCCGGTTGAGCAGCGCCCGGTTGAGCAGCGTCCGTCGGGTCAATCCGCTCCGGCCCAGGGTTCAGGTCAGATAGAGATGATTCGCAGGGCGTGGCCCGAGATCATGGACGAACTGGCCCGGATCAAGCGCAGCACGTGGTTGAACGTCAACACCGATGCAAAGCCGCGCTCCTTCAGCGACAATCAGCTCACCCTTGCGTTTGCGTCACAGGGCAATGCGCTGGGTTTTCAACGCGGTCAGCACAGCGACAACCTGAAGCAGGCCATCAGCAAGGTGCTTGGGTTGAACTGCAGCATTGAAGCCATCCATGACGGCGCCGCGGCAGCGGGTGAACCCGACCCAAAAGCACTTACTAGCCGGAACCAGCCGGCAGAGGCGCAGGGGCAATCCGGCGCCAGTGGCCCCGCATCGAGCGGTGCCGGCACACCTTCCCCGGGAGAGGATTCCTGGGGGCTGCCAGTGGCCGCAACCGGAGCCCGGCCTGGCTGGGGAGAATCTGCCCGGCCGACTGCGCCCGCCACAATCCAGCAGAACCAGACGCAGCAGACGCCCGCGGGCATCGAGCCAACCGGTAACGCGCGCACGGAGCAGGCACCCGTGCGCAAGGCAGGCGCATCCCAGACGCCTCCGCAGCAGACCAGCCGGCAATATTCCGCGCAGCAGGTGCCCGCGAATGCCCTCGCGCAACAAGCGTCCACTCAGCCGGCCCCTGCCCAGCAATCACCCGCTCCGCCGGCACCCGTCCATAACGCAGCTGCACAGCCCGCACCCCGCGAGCCCGCTGCCGGACCGCGCAACCCCAATGACGTCCCTTCTTTCACGCCGGCAGAACCGGCCCGTGACCCTGATGATCCCGGTCCTCAGGAACCCTCTTTCGACGAGGAACCGCCGTCCCGCCCCAGCCGCTACCAACAGCTGCTCGATGAAGCCGCTCGGGCGGAGGCGGCCAAACCCAAGCCGCAGCCTGTAACGGGCGCCGTAGACTTGAAGTACGTCGAGGACATACCCAGCGCAGACGATGAAACCATCGAGGAATCCGGACTGGTCGGCCGGCAGGCCATCGAACGTATCCTCAACGGACGGCTTATCGAGGAACGCAGCCTCGACCAGTAACAAGGCCACCCGGTCCCGGCCGGGCCGTCGAGTCACCACCTACAGCTAAGGCAAATCCGTGTACGAAGGCGCAGTTCAGGAGCTCATTGACGAGCTGGGACGTCTACCCGGCGTAGGCCCCAAATCGGCACAGCGCATCGCGTTCCACATTCTTGAGGCAGACGGGGACGACATGAAGCGGCTCGTCAACGCCATCGTTACCGTCAAGGAGCGGGTGAAGTTCTGCACCATCTGCGGGAACGTCGCCGAACAGGAGACCTGCGGCATCTGTCGCGATCCACGGCGTGATCCGTCCGCGATCTGTGTGGTCGAAGAGTCGAAGGACGTCATCGCCGTCGAACGGACGCGGTCCTTCCGAGGCAAGTATCACGTGCTCGGCGGCTCAATCAATCCGATCGCGGGGATCGGTCCGGATCAACTGCGCATCCGGGAACTGTTGAACCGGCTCTCTGACGACCAGGTTCAGGAAATCATCATCGCCACCGATCCGAACCTCGAGGGCGAAGCCACGGCCACCTACCTCGTGCGGATGCTGAAGACCATCGGCATCAAGGTCACGCGCCTCGCTTCCGGACTGCCGGTCGGCGGTGACCTCGAATACGCGGACGAGATCACCCTCGGCCGCGCCTTCGAAGGCCGCCGCACCGTCTCCTAGGGAGCGCGAAACGTCAGTTCTCCTGCAATGATCCGTCCGTGCGGGCCACGGCACGGACAGGAGCGCCGTCCAG
Source organism: Arthrobacter sp. MDB1-55 (assembly GCF_059092925.1). Taxonomy (NCBI): domain Bacteria; kingdom Bacillati; phylum Actinomycetota; class Actinomycetes; order Micrococcales; family Micrococcaceae; genus Arthrobacter; species Arthrobacter sp. MDB1-55. The sequence continues at coordinate 159,639 of NZ_JBNHID010000002.1, forward strand.
GTCCAGCAGGGGCAGCGGGAAGATCCCAATCCAGCAGCGGGCTGGAAGCTTGCTGACACCGCGCAGATTCTCAACGATCAAGCCGTCGCCACCCAGCACAATGTCATGTACAGGCAAGCGGAAAGAGTCCGCCTGTAGCGTGGGATCCGGGCTGAGCGTGTCAACGCCGAGGACGCGCATGCCGCGCTGTAAGAGTTCAGCAGCTGCGTCAGGGGCAAGGTAAGGGTGATCGAGGTAGGCGTCGGAGCCGATCATCCGATCCCACCCTGTGGCCAGGACCACTATCGGCGGCACCGCATCCGGAATCTGATCGGCGATCCTGGAAAAAGTGATCTCCTCCCCGGGCGCAGCGCCGGTGAGATGCAGGATCACCGCCTCCCCCGACAACTCGTCCACGCTGATATCGCTGACTGTCCGACCACCGTCGACGCTGTGGGATGGGGCGTCGATATGTGTTCCGGAGTGCGATCCGAGGTGTAGGGCAACAACTGATACGCCGTCTTCGCTGAGAGTTAGTGCAGGAGCGAAGGCCACTTCAGGATCGCCCGGGAAGACCTGCATCCCGGCGCTGATGGGGTGGGTGAGGTCAACGTACCGCGTCAACCTGTACCTCCTCGGCCAGATGGCCTGCGGATTCGCGCCCGGAACGGCGGCTCTTGTACGAGAGGGCAAGGTAGAGGACGAAACTGAGAACGAAAGCCGGCAAGGTTGCCCCGATTGGGCTAGGCCACGAGTAGGTCAGCACGTAGGAAGCTGCGGCGCCGATCACCCACACCGCGATTGCCGACCAATTGATCCCGGCCGTGTACCAGTATGATCCCTGGCCCTCGCGGAGGATGTCCCGGGTGTAACTTGCACGCTTGATGATGTAGTAGTCCACGATCATGATCGCGAACACGGGGATGAAGAACGCGCCGATCATCACCAGGAAGTCGGTGAACTGGTTCAGCAGAGCAAGCCAGGTGGAACCGATGATGGAGATCACTCCCACGGTGAGTGCTGTCGGTAGGAAGCGGAACTTCCAGTGCGCCTGCGCATTGACCACGGAGGTCACCATTCCGTAGACGACCATGGTGTTGGTGGCCATGACCGACATGAAGATGACGACTGCCAACGGAGCCCCGAAAGCAGCAACGATGACAGTGGGATCGAACGGTGCAGCGGGATCCTCGGACAGGAAAACATAGCCGATGGCTGTGGCGCCCAGGCTCATGGCAAGCACGGTGGAAACAACGTAACCGATGCCGGAACCAAGGATGCCTGCGCGGCTTGACTTCGCGAGCCGGTTGAAGTCGGCAGAAAGCACTGTCCAGGAAACCGCCGTGGCGATCACAATGTCCAACACCACGAAGCGGGTGAATCCCAGGGACGCGTCCGCTTCAATGCCAGCGAACTCGGCCGGAGTGAAAGTGGTGAAAGCGGTGACGAAAACATACGCCATGATCGCCAAGATGACGACGGCGAGCCACGGCTCTACCTTTGCGATACCTTCGTGCCCGAGAATCGCCAATGCGACGACCAGTGTCTGGGCAAGCACAGCAAAGAGCATCGGGTTGGAAAAGCCGGTGGTTGACTCAACCAGATAATTGACGGTCACACCCGCCAGCATCGCCTGCACCCAGCTCCAGCCCAGCAGGATGATGACGTTTGCGGCCACCGGCAGGAGGCTGCCTCTCGTACCGAAGGCTCCACGGGTGATCGCCATGGTCGGCAGTCCTGTTCGGGTGCCGATATTACCGACCAGGGTGAGGACAACGGCGCCGACGACCGTGCCGATGAGAATCATGAGGAGAGCATCGGTGAAGCTGACAGCCGGCACGAAGAGAGTCCCCGTCAGCAGCGTAGTCACAACGAAGTTGGCTGCCAGCCAGATCATTCCTATCCGGCCGAGCGGAAGCGTGCCGCGTATCGGACCGAAACCGTCGGCATTTTTCTGAAGACGCGCATCGAGGCGCTGATAGAGATTCATGAGGGCTCCTGGAAGTGAGGGCGGGAACTACGCTGTCCGGGCGGGAGAGGGCGACAGATGCTCATGAACGGCCAGGAGCGCACCGTCTGGTTCACAACGGAAGACGATGGTTTCCCGCTCTCGATACGACTCTTCACCATCGCTGGTGCGGACCGTGGTGGCTACGTCGTGGCTGAAGACGGCGCCCCCGGCGAAGACTGTGACCTGCTGGTTGGATGAGTCGCAAGCTATGACCGTCCAACCGCTTGCCACCCATTCTGACCACATCGCTTGATAAGCCGCGCGACTCTCGAGTCGGCTCTGCTCGGAATGGAAAATAAAGCTCGCATCGGTGGCAAAACCGGAAAAATATCGTTCAGTATCCGTCGCCGCAAATGCTTCCACGATCCGGGAGGCGGCTTCGGCAACTTCACGCTCGGACGGCTGGGGAAGCGCGTGGTTGTTCATATTTTCCTTACGAAATGCCGAAAGCATGGGTGCTTTGCAGGCAATAAATGTTGACTATAGGTAACCTCGCGTGTCGTGTCAACCGTCACAACGGACGGAGGATAGGTGCCCCTTCCGACGCTAAGGGGGAGGCGCTCAGGCTATGCGGGTGCCCTGTGAGAGCCGGCGAGCTGGGGTGACCAACCTGCGACGGCCCGCCCAGAGCACCACTGCAGCCAGCCCACCCTGCAGGGCAAGCCCGAGCGGCCAGATCGGGAACGGCTCAGACTCGATGTCCCGCGACCGCGGCCCGAAGAACTGGGCCTCGGCACAGGTGACGTTGTAGTCCGGACCCGCCTGGGCAAGACGAACCTGATCGCTGATGCTCTCCATAACCCCGGGCGCCCGGTAGGTCTCATTGAACGACCCCACCGGGAGGTCATCCGCGGCCCTGTCATAAGGCACAGCATCCGCGACAATGACGAACGGGTTGGCTGCGAGCAACCAAGCTGTACGTTCGGTGTGCCAGACCGTCGTCGTGATTTCATCGGTGACGCACACGAGGTCCTCCTCCGAAGGAATCTCCTGGCTGAGCTGCACCTCCGGCGGGTAGTTGTAGTACGACTGCACTACCGGGACGTCTTCCTCCATCACCAGAGTCATGCTTAGCCCGAACGCGATCAGGGTTCCGAGACCCAGCAGGGCAACCATCATGTAGGTGGTGACGATCGAGAACAACGGCCTGGTTGCGAGGGCGGAGATCCCGACGCCGAGGGCGCACACCAACCCGAGCTCGAGGGCAAGCACCACCAGGGAGACCACGGCCTCGAGCGGGTTGACGCCACCCAGAGCCAGCGCCCAGAAGATGAACGGCGAACTCAGCGCCAGGAATCCCAACGAGGCCACCCAGGACGCGAGCCACTTACCCCACAGGATCTGGCCAGGGGTCAGGAGCGTAATTTGAAGGATGGCCAGCGTTCCGCCGGCGCGGTCACCATTGATCGCGTTTGCGGACAGGCCCGGCGCCACCAGCAGCCCGAAGAACAGCACAAAGCCGACCACGAGGTCGAACAGGAAGGGTCCCGCTCCGCCGGTGGCCGACGTCGTAAGGGTCGCCAGCGAAAACACCAGACCGATCACAAGGAACCAGACGGCCATCATGATGTACCAGGCGCGGCCCCGTAGCCTCTGCTTCATCTCAAGCCCGAAAATGGAACGCACCCCCGTCGCATATCCGAGGCTGAGGGGGCGGCTACTCTCGATCAACTGCGTGCTCATTGCCGCTCCGTATCCAGGCTCATGTAGGTCTCTTCGAGGGCGCCGCCGGCCGGCGCAAAGGCGGTCACGACGACGTCGGCCAGGACGAGCGTGCGCAGCAGCCACGCTGCCTGCTCAGTGCTGCTGAGCAACACCTGATACTCGACCCGCCGGGAGTCGCCCCGCTCTTCGAAGACGACGCCGTGACTTGACAGGACGTCGGCGAGGGCCGACATCGGTTCGGCCTGGATGCAGTAGCGGCGAAGCTGACTTCCTGCCTCGTCGAGGGTCTGGGTCTTGACGGACTCCCCGCGGCTGACGAAGACGGCGCGGTCTGCTATTTCGTCCAGTTCGGACAACACGTGACTGGAGACGACGATGGTCTTGCCCTCCCCGGCGAGCCGCCGGAGCATGATGCGCAGCTCCACTCGGGAGCCCGGATCGAGTCCCGACGCCGGTTCATCCAGCAGGAGCACCTCCGGGTCATGGATCAGCGCCCGCGCCAGGCTGAGACGCTGCTGCTGACCGCGGGAGAGGACCCGGGCCGGGGCGTCACCGTATTCCGTGAGCCGGACGGCGTCGAGCAGTTCGGCGGCTCGCGTGGAAGCAGCCGCCGTCGTTAATCCGTACAGCGCACCCACGGTGGTGAGGATCTCGCGCGCCTTGAGCGATTCCCAGACCCCAAGGGTGTCCGGCATCCAGCCGACCTTGCGGCGGACGGCTGCGGAATCGGTCGCCGGGTCCGATCCCCCGACCGTGAGCGTGCCCGCATCCGGCGCCAGCAGCGATGCGAGGATCAGCAGCAGCGTGGTCTTGCCGGATCCGTTCGGCCCGATCAGCGCTGTCACCTCTCCCGGCGGCGCCTCAAAATCGATACCGCGAACCGCATCAACGGAGCCGAAACTTCGTTTGATACCTCTGGCAATGATTCCCCCATACCCATTGGTCATGAGGCGACCCTAACAACAGGGTGAGGAAACCTGGTCTGGAAACGCTGCACAATAGGACTTGTGATTGGGTGAGTCGAAATCGAACGGTTAACATGGTGTGCGGTTACGGGCCGTTCATCGACCGTGGCCGACTTGAAGAAACCCCCTTGTAGTTGACCTGCTACCGGCGCCGTCCATACCGCCGGACACCGTCACCCAATATCAGCGAGCGTGCGCATGGCCTTGATTGTTCAGAAGTTCGGTGGCTCGTCCGTGGCCGACGCGGAGGGCATCAAGCGCGTCGCCAAGCGCGTCGTGGAGACGCAAGCGGCCGGCAACCAGGTCGTCGTCGTCGTTTCAGCGATGGGCGACAGCACCGATGAACTGCTTGACCTCGCAGCGCAGGTCAGCAGCACCTCCAACCCCCGCGAGATGGACATGCTCCTGAGCGCCGGGGAACGCATCTCGATGGCCCTGCTTGCAATGGCCATCCACGAGGCCGGGTCCAGCGCACAGTCCTTCACGGGCAGCCAGGCCGGCATGATCACCGACGCGATCCACGGCAAGGCCAGGATCATCGCAGTGTCGCCGCACCGGATCAGGACGTCCATCGACAAGGGCGACATCGCAATCGTCGCCGGCTTCCAGGGGATGAGCCAGGACAGCAACGACATCACGACGCTGGGCCGTGGCGGGTCGGATACAACTGCCGTAGCACTCGCTGCAGCCCTGAAGGCTGACGTGTGTGAAATCTACACCGACGTTGACGGTATCTACACGGCCGATCCGCGCGTTGTCCCTTCGGCGAAGAAGATCGCAACCATTTCCAGCGAAGAGATGCTGGAGATGGCCGCGTCCGGCGCGAAAATCCTGCACCTTCGCTGCGTCGAGTACGCCCGGCGTTTCGGCGTGCCGCTGCATGTCCGCTCATCATTCAGCCAACTCGAGGGGACCTGGGTTCTTCCCAACCCCGACGACACCATCAAGATTCAAGAGGGAGAACCCTTGGAACAGCCCATCATCTCCGGTGTTGCCCATGACCGCTCCGAGGCAAAGGTTACCGTTGTCGGCGTGCCCGACATCCCCGGCAAGGCAGCTGAGATCTTCAGGATCGTTGCGGGAGCCCACTCCAACATCGACATGATCGTGCAGAACGTTTCCACGCATGGCTCAGGGCACACGGACATTTCCTTCACCCTGCCCATCGTCGAAGGCGCCGATGCGCTGACGGCGCTGAAGGCGGCACAGGACCTCGTGGGCTACGACAGCATCGAATACGACGAGCAGATCGGCAAGCTGTCCCTCATCGGTGCCGGAATGCGCTCCAACCCCGGCGTCTCCTACAAGTTCTTCCGGGCATTGTCCGACGCCGGCGTGAACATCGACATGATCTCCACCTCCGAGATTCGCATCTCGGTGGTCACCAGTGCCGATTTGCTGGACACGGCGGTTCGCGCCGTGCACGCGGCGTTTGATCTCGACGGCGACGCCGTTGCGACCGTTTACGCGGGCACGGGCCGCTAGGACGCCGTCGTCCTGCTAACTCTCGAGGCTATTCCTCCGTGTGGAGGACCGGCTTCGTGAAGTAGTCCGTGTATTTCTGGACGGGTTCGGTTCGGCGAACTGTCTGGTGGTCCGGATGCTTGCGGACGGCGTAATGATGGCCGTCGGAATCCACCTCGATGTTGAGTTCAGCGAGTTCGGCCTCTGAGGCTGTTTCGAACTCATCATGCCGGTGTACCACCGGGCCATCCAAGGCATCCCGTTCGGGCGGTCCCAGAAAGATGGTGGCGGGGTTTTTGATCCAGCGGCGCCGGGGTCTCTCAGCCATGGGTATCGCCTTCTCTCTGCGGCTGTTCGAGTACCCACATCTTAAGTCCGAATGGTCGAAAAAGCTCCGGCCTGATGCAGAAATCCCCCGCACCGGACAGACCGGTGCGGGGGATTTCGCGTAACCTGCGTACTGCTACTTACCGTTCGTCGGCGTGGTGTCCTCACGCGGTCCTGCGGGCAGCTTGTCTGCGCCGCTGACCTCGGGAACCGCGACCGCTTCGACGTCGCCCGAACCGCTGACCGTGACCGAAACGAAGGTCACGGAGGTGGATCCTGTGTAGGTGATCCGGCCGACATATGAGCCAGGCTCGAGGCCGGTCCAGTTCAGGGTCACTTCTCCGGACTGGCCGTTGTCAAGGTCAAGCGGGTTGGGCGAGATGGAGGCGTTGCCCTCGTCGGCGCCCAGGATCGCGGCGTCGAATGTTGCAGCGGTCGCCCGCCCATCGGTGCTTGCGTAAAGGTTCACGATTGCCGTGTAGGTTCCCGGAACCGGGTTCGGCAGGCTGAGTGTCTCACTCGCCGAGGCGGTGGCAACCTGGAACAGGCGGCCGTTGGGATCGAACACGAAGAGGTCGAAGTCCGCCGTGTCATCGGAGGAAAGAACCGACATTTTCGCGAACGGCGTCCCCCTGGGAACGGTGATCTCGGTGACGAAGTTCGACGCGTTGTCGCTCGTGGCCACAGGGCCGGGAACGAGGGAAAGCGCCTCGCTGTTGGCCTTGGAGAGCCCCTCGAGCATCATCGAGACGGGAGCATTCGTTCCCGCGGTAACAGGGATGATTCCACTGCCGTCCGGACCTTCGGATGTGAAGGAGAGCTCGGACGGAGCGACCACGGACTGCGGGCGGACCGCGATCGGTGAAGCCACTACCTTGTCAGCGCCCTGCCACACCAGCGAACCCTTGGCGAATTGGCCGAGTGCGGCGTCCGCATTCTCGAAGGTCACCTGGAAGGTGCGCTTCTCCCCTGCCGCACTGAAGTTCAGGACCGAAGGGGTCACCGTGACGTTCACGCCGGGAACGTTCGCCGTGGCGTTGTAAAGCCCTGGGGTGAGCGCAGTCACCGTGCGGGTGACGGTCACCTTGCCGGTCAGGTTTCCGACCGCGAAGGACGGAACGTTCATGTCCTTCGCGTTGATGCCCTCGATGCCCGCGACATCGGCGAAGCCGGTGCCTTCAACAAACTGCAGGTAATCGCGTACACCCGCGTCGTAAATCAGTCCGGGGCTCAGCACGCTGGTGGGATCGACCTGACCTGCACCGGTCGCGAAGACGTCACCGTCCACGCCGCCTTCAGCGTTCTTCACCGGATCAGCGGTGGTCATCATGGCGGACTTCACCGCAGCCGGCGACCACGCCGGGTTCTTGGCCAGGATCAGTGCGCCCACACCGGCGACGTGCGGTGATGCCATCGAGGTGCCTGAAAGGAAGCCGAAGTCATCGCCTCCGGTACCGATCGGTGAAACGCCTGCGAGGACGGCAACGCCGGGTGCAGCGATGTCCGGCTTCAACAGATCCGAGCCAGTCGCAAGGAGCGGTCCCCGAGAGGAGAAGCCTGCGATCTGCGGAACGGGCGGCAGTGCCTCGCCGGTGGTGTCCTCAGGTATCAGCGCGACCCGGATGTCAGGGTTGGCGGCAACCTTCTCCTTGAGCACCAGGCTCTGGGGAGCGTTGACGTGCACGGTGGGAACGGCGTGCTTGTCGGTGTCCATGGAGGAGTCGGAGAGGTTCACCAGGATCATGCCGATTCCGCCGGCCCGGGCAACCTCGGCCGACTTCGCAACGCGGTCGTACACGCCGCGGTCACAGACAACGATCTTGCCTGTCACGAGGGCAGGATCCAGGGAGTTCGGTGCACACAGTGCCGGGTCCACAGCACCGGCAGCTGCCGCGTTACCGCTGAGTACTACCGGGCTCGCCGGAACGCCGGCGCTCATGATGCTGGCTCCGCGGAACTTCGTCCCATCCGAGAACTCGGCCGTACCCTGCAGGGCGTGGCTGAAGGTGCTTGCTGCGACGGTCGTCAGCCAGGGCGCGCCATGGTTGACGGTGCTGGCGGTCGGCCCGGAGTTACCGGCCGAGGTGGCGACGAAGATCCCTGCCGAAGCTGCGGACAGGAACGCGAGCGACACAGGATCCGTGGTGGTGGTTGTGCTGCCCGAGATCGAGTAGTTCAGCACGTCCACGCCATCGAGGATCGCCTGGTTGATCGCGGCAACAGCGGCGGAGGAGTAGCAGCCGCCGGTGTTCGGGTCGTCGTCGGCCCAGCAGGTCTTGTAGATGGAGAGCTTGGCAGCCGGCGCGACTCCGGAGGACACCCCGAAGTCACGGCCCGCTACGGTCTGGGTGACCTTGTTGTTGCCTGCTGCCGTGCTTGCCGTGTGGGTTCCGTGGCTGTCGACGTCGACCGGCGACAGCACTTCCTCGGGTGCCCGATTCGCCTCGGGAACGAACTCGATGAAGTCCTCGGCGAAGTACTGGGCCGCGAGGACCTTCGAATTGCACTCCTCGCCGGTGAAGCCTTCACCTTCCTGGCATTCACCGACGAAGGTTGAGCCGTCTGCCTTCAGCATGGCGATCTGGCCGTCTTTGGTCAGGTAGGGCTCTCCGACACGCGCCTTCGCATTGCCCTTGAGCGGCTTGACCTGCTTGCCTGCGAAGAACGGGTTGTCCGGGGTGTAGCCGGTGTCGATGATCCCGACGACGGTTCCGGCGCCGGCGTTCTTTTCGCCGCCGAACTGCGTCTTCCAGGCACCCTTGCTTCCGGGAAGGTTGAGGATTTCCATGCTGGTGTAGTCATCCGGCGCGTTCTCGACGTCCGGAGCGACCATGCGTACGTTCGGATCCTTGGCGAGCTCAACAGCCTGCTCGGACGTCAGCGTCGCGCTGAAGCCGTTGAGCGCAGCGGTGTAGGTGCGGTTGATCTCCACACCTTCCTGGGCCGCAACGGCCTGTTGCTTCTTCTCAAGGTGGTTCTTGTACTTCTGGAAGTCCTTCTTGCCGCTGAGCTTTTCGCCCTTTTCCGGCTTGGTGGCTGCGATGCCGGGGACACCGCCGTCGTACGTTGCTGCGGGCTCCTCACTGAGCACCACAATGTAACGGCCGGCCGGGTAGTCCTTGGGATCCACTTTCTTGACCGTCTGGATCTGCTGGGTAGCAGTGGGGCCAGTCGGTGCTGCAGCGGCGGGGACCGCCGTCATGGAACCGAGAATCAACGGCAGGCCCAGCACGAGAGCTGTAGCTCTGCGCAGACCACCTGCCCGCGGATTCCTGTATTGAGGGTCTTTCACGCGAGGTTACCTTTCATCGAAAAAGCGACCGGACAATGCCGGACTGAAAGCAGCTGGTGTGGGGGTCTGTGCCCTGAATCACTACCGGAGCCTCACATAGGCTACCCCCGAGTAGGGTTCCCAAGGGGCGGTCCTGAGCAGAACCTGCCCGTAAACAGAGCTTTGGAGCAAAATCGGGTTTTGAGAACGCCCGTTCATTCAATTTCCGACGGGATAGTGGTAAAAGACCGTTGCTTCAGGCATCAGGGGATAATGGGATGGTGCCTGTGACCGTCCTTACTCCCGAAGAGTGGGAGCCCCGTGCCATCGCCCATTCCGAGCGGGTTCGAGCGTACACCGAGCCCTACCTGCGCCGGCGGGCGGCACAGCAGAAGCATCCGGTGGAGGACTTCCTGTTCACCTACTACACGCAGAAGCCGGCTCAGCTGCTGAAGTGGCATCCGGGTGCGCATACGGTTCTCACCGGGCCCACCGCCGTCGAACGTGGGGCCTGGAAGTTCTACCGGAACCTCATCTCCGAAGAACGGCAGCAGCTCGGACTCAAGAACGACGACGGCGCCGTGACGCTCGATCTCGCTGCTTTCCTCGAGGCACGGAGGGAGGCGGTGGACTTTGCCCGCGTCATCCTTTCCGGCACTGCCGCCCGCCCTGCGCAGTTCGGCTGTTTCGGTCTGCACGAGTGGGCGATGGCCTATAAGTCGGAGGAGAACTCCATCCGGCACGAATACCTGAACCTGCGGTTGGGCGCCCAGGGAACGGACGAGGTGGTGGAGGCCAACCGAATCAGATGCACCCACTTTGACGCCTTCCGTTTCTATGCCCCGCAGGCGGTTGCGCTGAATGAGCTCCAGCCGACGCGGACAGCCCAGCGGGATCTCGAGCAACCGGGTTGCCTGCACGCAAACATGGACCTCTACAAATGGGCATACAAGCTGACTCCCGCCCTGCCCAGTGATTTGGTGATGGACTGCTTCGAACTCTCGTGGCGAATCCGCGCCATGGACATGCAGGCCTCGCCGTATGACCTGGCGGAGTGGGGCTACCCTCCCATCGCCATCGAGACACCCGGCGGGCGGGCGGACTATGTGCGGGCACAGCGTGCGTTCTCGGCTGAATCCCAGCTAAAGCGTGCACAGTTGAATGAGTACATCAATCAACTGCACCTGACCGTTGACCCCTGATCCGGGCAGGAACCAGCTGGAACATCGAGGGTGACGAGGAGGTTTCCCATGGGTTTTGCACGCGGCATCGCCGCAAGAAATGTGGCCATGCTTGTCGGCACTGTGCTGGCCTTCTCCCTCAGCGGGTGCGGGTCGCCCGGCGAACCCGGCACGGAACTGGCCGCCCCTCCCAGCTCGCCCGTTTCCGAGCCGGCCGAACCATCTGTGTCGCCAACAGCCCCGGAGAGCAGTATGTCCCCAGAATCACCGAAGCCCACACCCAGCTTCCCGTCGGATCCTGCAGCAGTCGGAACCGCCATGCTGGCCATCAGTATCAAGCTCAGCCCGGAGTCCGCGCCGGTCGAGTACTTCCTTGAGTGCACGCCGGACGGCATTGGAGAAACCACTACAGTTCCTCATCCGGAAGCTGCCTGCGAGGCGGTCAAGCGGCTCGGTGCGGCCTTCTTCAATGCGCAGCCGGACCCCAACAGGATGTGCACGCAGCAGTACGGCGGCCCGCAGACCGCCACGGTGAAGGGAACCGTCGACGGGCACCGCGTGTACGCGTCCTTCTCCGCCACTGATGGCTGCGAGATTGCGCGCTGGAACGCGCTGGAAGCCATTCTCGGAACCGCCGGCGCCAGTTAGCTGCCCGCGCCAACTCCCGAGTCACGGCCCGCTGTGTTCGGCCGGTAGAATGGAACAGCAAGCTCGCGGAGCGCTGGACCATTCTTTCGAAAAATCAGGCGTGAGACGGCACCCGTCGGGCAACCGCATTTAACTGCACCTAACCAGTGTTTACACCTCACAGGAGTTGCCGGATGCCCCGGATCGTTGTTGACGTCATGCCCAAACCTGAAATCCTCGATCCGCAGGGCAAGGCTATCGCCGGCGCCCTCCCCCGTCTCGGGTTCACTGGATTCGCCGAGGTCCGACAGGGCAAGCGTTTCGAGTTGACCGTTGAAGGCGATGTTACCGAGGAAGTGCTGGATCACGCCCGCAACGCGGCCGCCACACTGCTCTCGAACCCCGTCATCGAGGATGTGACCCGGGTCGAGGTCATCGAGGACGCACAGTGACCATCGAGACTCCGCTGATCGGCCACTCAGCGGCCGAAGTTGTCGATGAAAGCCTGTCCGGAGTCCGCGTCGGAGTCGTCACCTTCCCCGGCACGCTCGATGACCGCGACGCGCTGCGGGCGGTGCGCATAGCAGGTGGCACCGGTGTCCAGCTCTGGCACGGCGACCATGACCTCAAGGACGTTGACGCCGTCATCATTCCCGGTGGTTTCTCCTACGGCGACTACCTCCGCGCAGGCGCGATTTCGCGCTTTGCGCCGTTGATGGAACAGATCACCGCTGCGGCGTCCGGCGGTTCCCTGCCCGTACTCGGCATCTGCAACGGCTTCCAGGTCCTCACCGAGGCGCACCTGCTTCCCGGATCGATGGTCAAGAACAACCACCTCCACTTCCTGTGCAAGGACCAGCGCCTGTTGGTCGAAAACAGCTCGACGGCGTGGACTTCCTCATACGGTGAAGGCAGCGAAATTGTTGTCCCCCTGAAGAACCAGGACGGTCAGTTCGTCGCGGACGAGCGCACGCTGGACGAGCTTGAGGGCGAAGGACGCGTTGTATTCCGCTACGTGGGCGGGAACCCCAATGGATCCCGCCGCGACATCGCCGGTATCACCAATGAGCACGGCAACGTTGTGGGCCTCATGCCGCACCCCGAGCACGCGGTTGAACCCGGCTTCGGCCCGGACTCCTCCGCCTTCGGTGAGGTCGAAGTCCGCGGCGGCGTGGACGGGCTCGGTATTTTCACCTCGGTACTGCAGAAACTGGTTAACAAGTGACCACAGAGACAACCTCCAAGAAGTTCAATATCGACACGGTCGAACACGCCGAGCAGACCCCCGAGCAGCCGCTTCCCTGGGCGGAACTGGGGCTGAAGGAGAACGAGTACGACCGCGTCGTCGAGATCCTCGGACGCCGTCCTACCGCTGCAGAGCTGGCCATGTACTCCGTGATGTGGAGCGAGCACTGCTCCTACAAGTCCTCGAAGGTGCATCTGCGCCAGTTCGGCGACAAGGTCACCGAGGAGATGAAGGAGCACCTGCTTGTCGGCATCGGTGAGAACGCCGGCGTCGTCGATATCGGTGACGGCTGGGCGGTGACCTTCAAGGTCGAGTCCCACAACCACCCATCGTTCGTTGAGCCGTATCAGGGTGCCGCAACCGGCGTCGGCGGGATCGTCCGCGACATCATCTCGATGGGCGCCCGTCCCGTCGCGGTCATGGATCCGCTGCGCTTCGGAGCAATCGACCACCCCGACACCCCGCGACTGGTCCACGGCATCGTGTCCGGCATCGGCGGGTATGGAAACTCGCTCGGCCTGCCCAACATCGGCGGCGAGGTCGTCTTCGACTCCGTCTACCAGGGCAACCCATTGGTGAACGCCCTGGCTGTCGGCGTCCTCCGCCATGAGGACATCCGCCTGGCCAACGCGTCCGGCGTCGGGAACAAGGTAGTGCTGTTCGGTGCGCGCACCGGCGGCGACGGAATCGGCGGCGCCTCGGTGCTGGCCTCGGAATCCTTCGACGACGCGAAGCCGTCCAAGCGCCCCGCCGTTCAGGTCGGTGACCCCTTCGCCGAGAAGGTACTCATCGAGTGCTGCCTCGAACTGTTCAAGAACTCGATCGTTGAGGGCATCCAGGACCTCGGTGCCGCCGGCATCTCCTGCGCCACCTCCGAACTTGCCTCGAACGGCGACGGCGGCATGCACGTCGAGCTGACAAACGTCCTCCTTCGCGACCCGTCGCTGACTCCCGGCGAGATCCTGATGTCGGAGTCGCAGGAACGCATGATGGCCGTGGTGACGCCGGAGAACGTTGCGGCGTTCGAAGCCATCATGGACAAGTGGAACGTCGAGTACTCGTGGCTGGGTGAGGTCACCGATACCGGCCGCCTGATCATCGAGTGGGACGGCGAGAAGATCGTCGATGTCGACCCCCGCACGGTTGCCCACGACGGCCCGGTCTACGAACGCCCGTACTCCCGCCCGGTGTGGTTGGACGGCGTTCAGGCTGACTCCTTCAGCGCTGAAGCGCCCACTGATCTTCGAGCCGCGGTGCTGGAGCTGATGGCCTCCCCGAACATGTGCTCGAAGGACTGGATCACCAACCAGTACGACCGCTACGTGCAGGGCAACACCGCTCTGGCGATGCCCGACGACGCCGGTGTGGTCCGCGTTGATGAGGAGACCGGTCTGGGCATCGCGCTCTCCACGGACGCCAACGGCCGCTACTCCTACCTCAACCCGTACGACGGCGCCCGGCTGGCTCTGGCTGAGGCCTACCGGAACGTTGCCACGTCCGGTGCCAAGCCGATGGCCGTCACCGATTGTCTGAACTTCGGTTCCCCCGAGGACCCAGAGGTCATGTGGCAGTTCGCCGAGTCGGTGCGCGGCCTTGCCGACGCCTGCCAGGAGCTCGGCGTTCCCGTCACCGGCGGCAACGTCTCGCTGTACAACCAGACCGGTGGCGTCGCCATCCACCCCACGCCCGTAGTCGGTGTGCTGGGCGTATTCGACGACGTCGCACGCCGGACTCCGTCCGGTTGGCGCGAGGACGGCCAGGCTATTTACCTGCTCGGCACCACACGGAATGAGCTGGACGGTTCCGAGTGGGCGAATCTTCGCGGTCACCTCGGCGGGCAACCCCCGGCGCTTGACCTCGACGCCGAGAAGACCCTCGCGGCAATCCTGGTCAACTCCTCACGTGACGGCATGATCGACGCAGCACATGACCTCTCCGAAGGCGGCCTTGCTGCGGCTCTCTCGGAAGCGGCCCTGCGCTTCGGTGTCGGTGCCCGGATCGGGATCGACGAGCTGTGTGAGCGTGACGGCATCGACCCGTTCACCGCGCTGTTCTCGGAGTCGCAGGCGCGTGCCATCGTCTCGGTTCCGCGCTCCGAGGAAGTTCGTTTCAACGACATGTGCACGGCACGGAACTTCCCGCGCATCCGGATCGGTGTGGTTGACGCCGAGAACAAGGCGCTCGACGTCCAGGGCCACTTCACACTCCCGCTGGCCGAGCTGAAAGAAGCACACGAAGCTACGCTTCCGAAGCACTTCGGCTGACCCGTATCGATCGCGCCAATTCGATCAGGTCAGTCTCCATCAGGCAGAGCACCGGTGTCATGACACCGGTGCTCTGCCATATCGTTACGTGCCCCATCCCGAGTGAAAGCAGCCCAGCAGATAGGGTTGATCCATGACATTTCCGCTTTTGAGCGCGCTTTTCGCCATGATCGCGGGTTTGTTGCACGTGTATATCTTCGTGCTTGAAAGCGTGCGCTGGCGCCACCCATCTGCGTGGCGGAAGTTCGGGATCTCCTCCCAGGAACACGCGAACATCATCCGCCCGATGGCTTTCAATCAGGGCTTCTATAACCTGTTTCTTGCTGCCGGTGTGATCGTTGGGTTGTCGCTGTCCGGCACGCTCGTCGGGTACGGCATGATCGTCCTCGCGCTCGCGATCATGGTGCTCGCCGCCGTCGTTCTGGTTGTGACCAACCGGTCACTGTGGGTGGCCGCGCTGGTTCAAGGGCTTCCGCCGCTCATTGCGCTGCTGACCCTGCCGATGGTACCGGCCTGACTGCTTTCCGGGCGGCGCTCGGCATGCGCCCGCAGCTGACCGGCGCCTCAGCATGATGCGGGAGAGGCCCCTCATCACAACGCGGCTGAAGTTGCTTCCCATGCGGGCCGCGCACGCCGATCTGATCGCGCGCCAGGAGCGGGAACCCTCCTGGGCGCTGGACTATCCCCAGCCCACTGATGTGGACGCTGCGCGCCATCTCTTTGAGTCAGGACTGCTCTACGCCGACGACGGCGGACGCTTCGGTGTGTGGCTCATCGTCGAGATGGCGAATGACTCCGTGATCGGGACCATCGGGTTCGACGGCCCGCCGCAGGCGGGAGCTCTTCAGATTTTCTATGGGATCGTGCCGTCCCGGCGCGGCTGCGGCATGGCCGCGGAAGCGCTGCACCGCCTGACGGAGTATGCCGGTGAGAGCCCGGAAGTGCGTTCGATCGAGGCTTACGCGCAGTCCGATGCGTCGGCCGCGGTGTTGCGGAGGGCAGGCTACGGCTCTGTCAGCGAGGAGCGTTACCCGCTCGGGGCGTCGCTCTTCGTCTGGGGAATGAATCCGTCCCGGCGGCAAGGCGACGGGCAGCCCGCAGGTAGCGGCGGGTAACCAGCTCCTGGCAGAACCGTGCAACCGGAGCTCCGAGCCGGTAGAACCAGTTGGCGTGCCGACTGTAGGCGTGCAGCTCGAAGTAGACCGCCCCGTCGGGTTCCAGGACTGCAGTGAAGCTTTCCTCCCCGCATTCCGGGTGTCCGGGCAGGGTGGCGTAACCAAACCCGGCGCGGCGGGTGTCGCCGTCGTGCTCCTCCGGGTCTTCGACCCACACCACCTCGCAGGGAGAATTCAAGCGCAGGTTTCCTATGCCGAAGCCCACTACCACCAGTCCCCCGACGGCGGCGCGAGGCTGTGAGGCGTGGATGCGCAGCTTGGAGCCGCGGTGCAGGTCGAGCGCAAGGATTCCGTCAGCGAGTTGCCGGAACTGGTTCTCCCCAGCGCCCACCCTGATGCGGTGGCGCATGGGTCTGAAACCTGATGGCCAGACACCGCCCCGGGTGAACCCGACTGCGTTGTGCGTGATCTCAGGCATTGCTTCCTCGGATCAGACGTGACCAGCCGAGCGACTCGCGGTTCCTTCTGGGAAGAGAAGCGACCACCAGGTCGTAGGAATCCTCGATCATGTCACGAAGGATGTCGTCGGGCAGCGTTCCGGTGCAGTCCACGCCGTTCCAGTGGGTTTTGTTCATGTGCCAGGCGCCGGTGATTTCCGGGTGTGCTGACCGCAGCTGTTCGGCGAGATCAGGCTCGCACTTGAGGCTGATGGACAGGGACGGGGAACCGAGATCCGAAAGCGCGAACATCTTCGCTGTTCCGCCGGGTGCGCGCACCTTGAAGACCGAGGCTTCGGGCCCGAAGGGAAAGTCCTCGAAGGTTCCCGGAAAGGAGAGACAGGTCTCGCGAAGCTGTGCTGCATCCACATAGTGAGCGTACAGCGAAGCGGTGACACACTATAAGGACCACGATCAAGGAGCGCACATGGGAGACATCGGCAGGCAGGCGCGAAAGGTTGCTGACGGGGCAGAAGACGCCACCGATTCGAAACCGTTCCTCCTTGCAGCCAGGGCAGGGTACGTCGCGGCGGGCATCCTGCACATCCTGATCGGCGTCATTGCCTTCCGGGTAGCGAGCGGCGGATCCGGAAGCGCGGACCAGAGCGGGGCCATGGCCTCACTCGCGGGTTCTCCGGGTGGTGGAATCCTGCTGTGGGTCTGTTTCCTTGGTTGTTCAGCGCTGGCGCTTTTCCTGCTCAGCGAGGCCCTCTTCACGCCGCGCAGGCTCAGCGGCAAGAAAAAGGCGACGTTCCGCTTGAAGAACGGCGGGAAGGCTGTCATCTACGCGGCGATCGGGTTGGCCTTCCTTCAGTATGCGATGGGCGGCTCCAGCGACAGCGACTCCGCCACGCAATCCACCAGCGCAGCACTCATGGCCAACCCGGCGGGAACCGCACTGCTGCTCGCTGTCGGTGTAGGTATTCTCGCCATCGGCGGCTACTTCGTTTATCGCGGCATCACCAAGAAGTTCGAGGAGAACCTGACGGGTAAGCCCTCCGGATCTGCCGGACGGGCCGTGACCATGCTGGGTACCGTTGGTTACGTCGCCAAGGGCATCGCGCTGGGTGTTCTTGGCCTTTTGCTTGCCATCGCTACCGTGAGGAATAACCCGGAGGAATCTACGGGACTCGACGGCGCCCTGAAGTCGCTTCAGGAGCAGCCGTTCGGCGTGTGGATCCTTGGCGCCGTCGCGCTCGGGCTGATCGCGTACGGGATTTTCATGATTGTGCGTTCCCGCTACCAGCGCATGTAGTGGTAAGCGCGTGTAGTGGTGAGCGCGGCTGAGCCGCATCCAGCTCAGGAGCAGTTGGCGGTCACAGCCCCATCCGTGGCGCCTCGATAGCCGGGCACGTGTCCATGACGACCTCGAGTCCGGCATCCGCAGCGCGCTTGGCTGCCGCCTCGTCGATCACGCCGAGTTGCAGCCAGACTGCTTTTGCACCGACGGCGATGGCGTCGTCGACCACCTTCCCCACTTTCTGGCTGTTCACGAAGCAGTCGACGACGTCGATCTTCCCCGGTACGTCAGCCAGTCGCTTGTAACCCTGGCGACCGTAGACATCGTCCCCCTTCAGGCTCACGGGAACGACGTCCATCCCGAGCTGGTCGATGAGGAAGCGGGACACCCCCATCGCCACCCGCCGCGGATTATTCGAAAGCCCGACGACGGCCCAGCGGCCTGGCGTGGTCAGGAGCCGTTTGATGGTTGCCGGGTCGTTCTGGTGCGACATGTATGGCTCCTGTTCAGGCAGGTTGCAGGTGGTTGGAAGGTTCGGCACGCTGTGGGTCGGCTCGATGTGGATCGGCACCGTGCACCAGCGTCGGATGACCGCGGAAGGTTCTCCTGTACGCAGCCGGTGAGGTGCCGAGCGCACGCTGGAAGTGGTGTCTCAGAAGCACCGCCTGACCGAACCCTGCCTCGCGGGCGATGGTTTCGATGCTCAGGTCGGATTCCTCCAGCAGGCTCTGCGCGCGGAGGACACGTTGGGCGGTGAGCCAGGCAGCCGGCGTCGTGCCCGTCTCTGCCTTGAAGCGCCGGGCGAAGGTGCGCTCCGACATGTGCGCGCGTGCCGCCAGGGCGCTGACGCTGTGTTCCTCGTCCAGATGTTCGTCCATCCAGACGAGGATGTCTTCCAGCGTGTCGCACTGGGTGACGGAGATGGGACGGTCGATGTATTGCGCCTGGCCTCCCGCGCGGTGCGGCGGCACAACCATCGAGCGGGCAATGCTTGTGGCGGCAGCTGCACCGAGTTCGGTACGCACGAGGTGAAGGCACGCATCGATTCCGGCAGCCGTTCCAGCGCTGGTGATGATGGTGCCGTCCTGGACGTAGAGCACGTTCTCATCGATCCGGGCGTTTGGAAACTGCTCGGCGAGCTGATGGGCATGAATCCAATGGGTCGTCGCGCGACGCCCGTCGAGAAGACCCGCTTCGGCCAGAGCGAAGGCGCCGCTGCAGACGGACAGCACCCAGGCTCCCCGCTCGTGAGCCGCCTGCAAGGCGCGGTGTACTTCGCCTTGTCCCGGTGCGTCTGCCCCGAACGGCGGCATGATGACCAGGTCTGCGGTCTTGGTAGCGCTCAGATCTTCCTCGACGGCTATGGAGAACCCCAGATTGGTGGGAACGAGTCCCGGTGTAGGAGTGCAAATTGAGAAGTCGAAGGCCGGTATGCCTACACCGCGTTTGGAGCGGTCGACACCGAACACCTCGCACGCGACCCCGAACTCGAACGGCGTTACTCCCGGCAGGGCGATGACGGCAACTCGCTTCAGCATGGATCAAGTGTGGCAGATTTCTGGCCTACAGTTAAGATACTGCCACGCTAAATCTGCGGCGCTTTCCGTGTGATGAACTGTTGGATCCAGTCGAGCGTTTGCGGATGGTCCAGGTGAAAACCGTGCCGACCGTTGGGAACCTTCGCCAGGGTGGAACGGGGGATGAGGTTCCGCAGCACCTGGGCATTGTCGATCGGAGTGAGCACGTCGGCTGTGCCGTGGAGGATGAGTGCGGACCTTGGATGGATCCCAGGTGATCCTGTGTGTTGTGCTCCTTGCTTGCCCTGAACTGCTGGCGTTTCGCCTGGGGTGATGCGCGCGAGGTGAAGAAGGTACGAACAGCTTCCGGATGGGCGGCTGCCCATCCGGCATCGAAAAAGAGGGGTTGCAACTGGTCGGGATCACCGCTGGTGAGAGCTCGGGTAGCTTCCGGATCGCGGTCCCTGCCCAGAAAGCCGCCCGCGGATGTGGCGGCGAGAATGAGCGCGCCGACCCTGTCCGGATAGTCGATCGCCAGCCACTGGCCAATGCGTCCGCCCATTGAGTGACCATAAACATGTGCCCGCTCGATCCCGGCGGCGTCGAGCACACTAACGGCGTCGGCAGCGAAATCCCGAGTGCTCGGGTGGCCCGCTGGGCCGTCATCGCTCCCACCGACGCCGCGGTGGTCGAATCGGATCACCCGGAATGCTTCCGACAGGGTAGGGACAAGCGGATCCCACCCTGTCAGCGCTGTTGCCTGGCCGGCGATCAGCAGAAGCGGGGGTCCCGTTCCGTCGGAACGCCATACCAAGCGGGTCCCATCCTTCGTGACGGCGAACTGCATCGGTGCAACCAGTCAGTCGTCGATGTTCGACGGCGGTGTCCCGAGCGCCTCCAGGTCCTCCCAGAACGACGCCGACACGTCTGTCTGGCGCATGCGTTCCAACTGGTCGATGCGCCTGGCTGATGAGATGCCCACAATCGTGGAGTCTACAAGCGGTGAGCGGAGGGAGAAGTGAAGCGCCGCCGTCGGCAGTTCGATGCCGTGGTCAGCGCACAGGTGCTCGACGTTGCCGACCCACTCGAGGAGTTCCGGTGGAGAAGCGGTGTAGGCGTAGTTTGCGCCGCTTGCGGACCCGCGGGCAAGCAAACCGCCGCCGAAGGGCGCGGCATTGAACACGCCCATTCCCTGATTCACTGCGTCTTCGATCAGAGGGAGTGCACTTCGATCGACGAGCGTGTAACGGTTGTGCGTGAGGAGGACATCGAACGCTTCGGTTGCAACGTATTGCCTCATCAGGCTCACAGTTCCGGCGGCAATGCCGATCGCATCAACCAGGCCCTCTTCCTTGAGCTCGATCATTCCGGCGATTGCACCGCCGGGTGCTGCTGCCTCTTCAAAGGTGATGGAGTAGGGGTCGTGCAGGTGGAGCAGCCCTAATCTGTCCACACCCAGCCGCCGGCAGCTCTCTTCGAAGGATCGCCGGACGCGATCCCGGTCGAACGCTCGGGTAGCTGGATCCTCGTCGACCTTGGTGACGATGGAGCGTCCTTCCGCTACTCCCCCCGAGGAGAGTGCGAGACCGAGTACCTCCTCGCTGCGTCCCTTCGCGTAGTTGTTGGACGTATCGATCAGTGCGTAAGGGCCGTGAAGCATTGTCCGCGCGAGTTCGACGGCGGCTGCCTCGTCAGCACTACCCGGGCTGGTCCCCGCACCAAGAAACGAGGTTCCGAGGGTGATCGGGCTGGCCAGAATGCCGGTAACTCCCAAGGGACGGGGATCGATGGGATTGTGTGGCTGGTCAGGCACGGGTTCTCCACTTCTGTTCGGCGTGTCAGCGTTTCGGCTTAGGCGCTGGCGCGTGACGGCTGCACTGATGGTGACGTTGAGCTCTCCCTAGGAACTTACCGCTTCACCCTCCATTGCGCTTCCGAACGGCGGATCGGGCGTCGACGTCCGTTCGGTCCCTGCGCGCGAACGAACAACGATCTTTCCTGGCTCGGGCTGGCGGTATCTGAAGACGCCCTCCGACTTGTACAGGTGGTGTTTGGGACAGAGGCATGCCAGGTTGAAATGACTGGTTGTTCCTCCTCTTGACCAGGGCACGGTGTGGTCGACTTCGCAGGCAACCGCGGCCCGGTTGCAACCGGGATGCCTGCACGTTCAGTCGCGGGCACGAACCCAGTCCTGTAGGTGTTTTGGCGGTCGATAAGTCTCGCGTCCGACGTCCAATACCGATCCGGTGACCGGATGAGTGAGTATTCGAGTGAAAGACGGCGCATGTGCAGCCAGTCGAGCGGCCGTAGCAGAATCGATCGGGCCGTATCCCTCCAGCTCCGCGAACTGGTTGAGGCCGTGCGGGTCCACGTTGCCGGTCGCCCTACCGCCGGGGATTTCTTGAATGCCCGCTGAGTCGTCTTCCGGGACGCCGGCGTCCTGCCTAAGAACCTCCAGCATCGCGAGGACCGGCACGGTGACATTCACGTGCGCGGTGATACCCTGCCACGTTGAATTCTCATTGGTGCTGCAGTTGTGGGTGAGCAGGTCCACGAACACGTCTGCCCGGAGTTGAGTGAGGGTACGGGACTCATCCGGTGTCTTCAGCTTTCGTGCCGTACTGGTCAACCGCTGGTAGATGCCGCATGCCTGCTCCGCCGGAAGGTAGACGTGCAGCCAGGCCATGCCGTCATCATCCGGTTGCAGCTCAACGTGCCGCTCTGCTTCAGCCTTGACCTTGCGGAAGCGAAGGGTTTGCGGCTGATGCTCTTCGCGGAGGCGGCGTGCCCTGCGGGCAAGCTTGGGGACAGTCATATCAGGGGCTTGATCAAGCAGAGCCCGCTCAAAGAGCGGCACAGCGTTCGGCGGCATGCCGAGCGACTCATCCGCAATCAGGATGGCATGACGACGGGAAATCGATCCGGCTTCAAGCGCTTCCAGGGTGGCGGAATGCTTCGCGGTCAGCTGCACGGATTCCTCAACCAGACGGTGCGCGGTGCGTTCCGGGATGTTCAGTGTGAAGGCCACCTCTGATGCTGCAACGGACTGAGCCATGTCCTCCGCGCGGTTCCCACTCGGGAATCGGTGCAGAACTTCATCCCGAGTCCTGTCGGCGAGCGCAGCGACAATGCGCGCTTCTATCGCATCAATCCAGGACCGGAGCCCGGCAAGTTTTTTCAAGGCGTCTGCTGTATCGCTGTTATCAAGAGCTTCGAGCCCAGTGAGTACCACCCGCCCGCAAAGACCAGCAGGATCCGGAGAACCCAAGCCGAACCCATTGGCATGATCCGTGTCCGTTCCGGTAGCCGCGGAATGCGTGGGAGGCGCCGATTCCCACACCCGCATTGAAGGCTGAAGCTGGGCCTCTGGCCGACCGGGTGTTTGTCCGCCCGACTCCGGCTGGGCATTGGCGGTCCCTTCTGCCTGTGTACTGCCGACCCCTGGAGACCAAAGTTCACAGTCGAACTCCCAAAGATCCTCAGGGCGGAAGTCACGCTCAGTCAGGAAGTCATGCCAAGCATAGTCATCGGCATACAGCGATGATTCCTCCAGCCCCATTTCCAACGTCATGAGGAAAGCCAAACACCCGCCACTGACATTTCCGGAACCTCGAAACACGGCACCCGCGGAACGCGGTCACCGGCATCCCATATGCTCGATCACACCCCTAGTCGACAGGAGAATCATGGCGGATCTGCGCGTGTTCGTTCCCACTCCCCTGCCTGAGCAGCTGTGCGAGCTTATCGAGAAACTGGAGCCGCGGATCGAACTGGTGAGGGATCAGACGCTGCTGCCGCCACAGCTTTACCCGGGGGATCATCTGGGCGACAGGAACTTCAAGCGGACACCACAGCAGCAGGCGGCGTATGAGGCTCTCATCGACAGTGCGGACGCACTGTACGGAGTGCCGGGTCAGTCCGGCGCGGAGCTGGGGAGGGCCGCACGCGCCAATCGCCGACTGCGGTGGGTCCACACAACTCCGGCAGGTGGCGGCAACCAGGTCAGAGCGGCGAAGCTGGCCGAGGAGGAGCTGCAACGCATCACGTTCACCACATCGGGTGGAGTTCATGCCGAGCCGCTGGCCGAATTTGCTGTCTTCGGAGTGCTGGCAGGCTCGCAGAATTTGCCGCAACTGCTCCGGGACCAGCGCGCACATACATGGGGAGCACGGCGTCCGGTACCGCTGATCGCGGACCAGCGCGTCGCCGTCGTCGGCTTGGGCGGGATCGGGCGGGCGGTGGCCCGCAAACTCAGTGCGCTGGGAGTTGAGGTGGTCGGTGTTCACCGGCGCAGCATTGAAGCAGAGGGCGTTTCACGGATCGTCCCGCCGGAGCAACTCGCCAGCCTGCTTCCCGACGTCGACGCCGTGGTGCTTTGCCTTCCGGCCACCGATGCCACCCGTCACATGCTCAGCCGCACCCTGCTGGAACAGGTCAAGGCGGGCATCACAGTCGTCAATGTCGGTCGGGGCACCACCATCGACGAGGAGGCACTGACCGAGGCGTTGATCGACGGCCGCGTCGGGTTCGCTGCTCTTGACGTATTTGAACAGGAACCGCTTCCAACGAACAGTCCGCTCTGGGAGCTTTCAAACGTCGTCGTAAGTCCTCACAACGCGGGAACCTATGAGGACGAGGAGCGGAAAATCGCAGAGTTGTTCGCGGAGAACGCGAGGCGTTTACTGGACGGGGAGCCGATGCTGAACGTTGTCGATACCGTCGAGTTCTACTGAACCGGCGCGCTACATCCACTTCTTGTGCTTGAAGGTGAGATAGAGACCGATCCCCATCAGGACCATCAGGGCCAGCGCAAAGGGGTAGCCGAACGCCCAGCCAAGCTCCGGCATGTGTTCGAAGTTCATCCCGTACACCGTGCCCACCAGTGTGGGTGCAAAAAGAATGGCCGCCCAGGAGGATATCTTCTTCACTTCCTCGCTCTGGGCGAGACTGGCTTCCGAAAGATGACGCATCTCTTCATTCTGCCGCTGTGTCACAAGTGTCGCGTGGACGGAGAGGGCACTCTGCAGCAGGATTCGGAAGGAATCAACACGCTCGATCACCCGAATCACATGGTCTTGAACGTCGCGAAGGCGGCGCTGTAGCTCCAGATCCATGTCGTACTTCTCGGCCCCGCGCAGCAGGGCATCGAGCATAGGACGCAGCGGATGTGCTGCGCGCTGGAAGCCGATGACCTCGCGGGAAAGTTCGTAGATGCGGCGTGCGACGTCAGGAGCGGAGTTGAAGAGCTCATCCTCAATCTCGTCGATGTCATTCTCGAGTCCCGCAACTACCGGCGCATACTGGTCAACCACTTCATCGAGAATTGCATACAGCACCGCTTGCGGGCCGAGGGCGAGGAGCTCCGGCAGTGCTTCCAGCCGTCGTCGTACCTTCGCCAGGTCAGGCGACTCAGCCTGACGGATGGTGACGATGAAGTCGGGCCCGATGAAAACATGAAGTTCACCGAATTCGACGATCTCCTCCGCGTCCAGGTAGCGTGCAGGACGCAGGACGGCAAACAGTGTCTCACCGTAACGCTCCAACTTGGAGCGCTGGTGACCGTGAAGCGCATCCTCAACGGCCAGCTCGTGTAGGGCAAACTCTTCAGCAACCCGTTGAATCTCGGCGGCATCCGGCCGGTACAACCCGATCCAGGCCATCCCGCCGTGGTCACGCTTGAGTTCGAAAGTCTCATCCAGGTTCACCGGGTTGGCAGTACGGTGGCCGTCCACGTATACGCCGTTGTCAACGATCGTCACCCGATTGTCCTTTGCTCTCGTTCCTTCCAGTGCTTGGGCGAGTCTCTCACGTGCACCCACTCCCACGGCCGAAGCCCCGCGTCAGTTTGACGTCTGCAACTGGTAGATCAGTGCTGCAGCCACATCAGCCAGACGCACGTTGGTGTCCTGGGACAGCTTGCGCAGCAGGTCGAAGGCTTCGTCCGCCGAACAGCGCCGGGTGACCATCAGCATGCCCTTGGCCTGCTCGATGGTGGCGCGCGATGTGAGAGCCTCCCGCAACTGTGCCACCTCTGCCTCAAGGTCCCTGAATTGGGTGATGCCATCGGTGAACGCGTTCACAATCGCCTGATGGTTTTCCATCTGCTCGGTGGTCACCAGGAGTCCGTTCATGAGATCGCGGTAGTGTTCCATCACACGCAGCGCATCACCCCTGAGCACCGTGGCATCTTTGACCTGCTGGCGTATGCCGACGACGCGTCCCTCATGGAACACGGGCGAGTTGATCGGGACCCAGTGCCGCTGAACAAACTTCCCGGATAACGGATCAGCGATGTCATACCGCTGAATGATCATGTTGTCCGCGACGCCGGAGGTGAGAACCTGCTCGAAAGACGCCTTCATCCGCGCCACGCCGTCCGCTTCGGGATTTTCGGGGTTGTCCGGGAAGGCTTCGAAAGCGTCCATCGAGACCAGCGAGTCTGCCGGACGGCCGGTCAGTTTACTGAAGGCCGGGTTGATCGCCCGGACGACACCATTGGGGTCGAAGAGCGCTGCCGCCACCGGACTGGCCGTGAATGCCTCGTCTCCGGTGAGAATCCTCGTTATTGCACCGTTCTTCGGCCCGAACCCACTCACTCGGTGATTTTATCCTGAATCGGCACCGCAGCCGTCGTTGTTGGCGGAAGCCGACGACTCATCAGGTTCCCACCGCAGCACGTCACCGGGCTGGCAATTGAGGATTTCACAGATGGCTTCGAGCGTGGTGAAGCGGACCGCCTTGGCGCGGCCATTCTTCAGCACCGCCAGGTTCGCGGGAGTGATTCCGATGCGCTCCGCCAGTACACCGACGGGCATCTTGCGGCGGGCCAGCATGACGTCGATGTCTACGATGATCGGCATCAAATCACCTCGTCGAGTTCGTCGCGCAGGTGCTTGGCTTCGGCGTCACGCGCCACTGCCTGTGCCAAAAGCATCCGCAACACCAGCACAATCAACGCAACGCCACCGATCAGAAGCGACGCCCCACAGATCAGCAGAATAATGCCTGGGGCAATTTCGCCCGGTGCGAGAAGTACGGCAAGCGCGAACACGAGCAACGAGGCAGCGGTGATGGCCCCAAAGATGATGTCGACATACCGGAAGGCACCGTGAGAGAAGACCGTGCCGCTGCGGACCATCGTGAGCAACTTCCATACGCAGACGGCGCTGACCTGCACGGTGAGGATCCCGAACACAACGATGGCGTTGAACGTAATGCGCAGCCCGGTAGGCACGCCCGCTTCCTCTAGGTCGGTAGAGATCAACGGCACCATCCAAAGCTGAATGAACAACGACCCCGCAATCACCATCGCGATAACGACCTGTAATGCGAGGATGGCCAACTTACCCATCGAGGACTCCTTCGATTGTTTTACAAGGAGAATATATCGAAAGACGATAGGTTAGACAACGCCGCCTGCGACGTCCCTACGCGAGAGCACCGCCCCGCCACGCGCATAGTGAGTCCCGCCACCCGGTACGGACCACCAGATCCGCCCTGGCTTTCGACTCCTCAATCAGCCGCGCGTTCGGCTCGTCAACCTGCTCTACCCACGTTTCCGCTGCAGCGCGGCTCTTCCCGAACGCGACGTGCCGCTCAATCAGCCGCTCGATCCGCACACTGCGCTCCTGCTCGCAGTACCAGACCTCAGTGCACATGCTGCGGATGTCCCGCCAACCTGGGCGTTCGAGCAGCAGGTAGTTGCCTTCGGTGAGGATGGTTCCCGCGGAGGGATAAACCGGGAGTACACCGGCAATCGGCTGCTCAATGGTCCGCTCGAAACCCGGAGCGTAAACCACCGCATCCCGAGGCGCGCGAAGGCGCTCGAGCAGTGCGGCGTAACCGTGAACATCGAAAGTCTCGGGCGCACCCTTGCGGCCCAGAAGCCCGAGCCTCCCAAGCTCCTGGTCCGAAAGATGGAAGCCGTCCATGGGCACGTTTGCATACCGCTGCCCTTCCGGCTGCGGCTGGTCCCGGTTCAGTCGGGCAACCAGCCGCTCGGCGAGCGTGGTCTTCCCAGATCCCGGCGGTCCGGCAATTCCGACGACGACGGCGCCACCCTCCGGTGCGGACAGCCCCGCGATGCGGTCAACCAGTTTCGAGAGATGCACCCCGCCATCCTGACACGGGACGCTGCATGATCGTTCTCAGCGTCTGGTGCCGCCAGGATCCCGATTGCGCGGTCCTTCCCAGCCAGCGTGCCCGGCCGGAACACCGCCAGCTGATAACGCGGGCGGTGGACTGGCCGTTCGAGTACCCCTCGGCACGCCCTCGGGACTGGCGGAACGCGTTTTGTTACGACACATGTTGCGCCGAAGGCTCAGAAAGTCGTTTAGTTGAAGCTCACCATCCCGAGCGGCCGAGAGACCTGGATCGTTGACGCCGCAGCAACCCTTACCTGCTATTCGCAGGGGAACGGGTGCTACTGCCAGGAGCGATGGAGTGTTTCATGAGTACCCTTTTGAGTGCACAGCAGCAGGCGTCCCGGAAGACACAACCCGGCGCCGCCGGCAAGCAAGCCCTTCCCCTGACATTCTCCTCACTGGTCCGTTCCTTTGGCAGCGGCAGCGCTGAGCATGTGGTCCTGAGGGACATCAACCTCGAGGTTCGCGCCGGTGAAGTGCTGGCGATTGTCGGAGCGAGCGGCTGCGGAAAATCAACCCTGCTTCGGGCCGCGGCCGGCCTCGACTCACCTACCGGCGGCAAGGTTCTGATCGACGGCACCGCCGTCAACGGGATCGACGACCGCTGCGCCTTCGCCTTCCAGGAACCCCGCCTCCTTCCCTGGCTCTCCCTGCGTGCCAATATCGCAATCGGACTGCCCAAGGGAACCAGCGCTGCAACCGGCAAGGCAAAAGTCACGGAGCTCCTCGGTCTCGTCGAGCTAGCCGACTTCGCCGAGCACCGCCCCCGTGAGGTCTCGGGCGGCATGGCACAGCGCGCGTCGCTGGCCCGGGCACTCGCACGCAACCCAGGTGTACTGCTGCTCGATGAGCCATTCGGTGCGCTGGACGCACTGACCCGCCTGAAGATGCAGGACCTCCTGCTCGATATCCACCGCGCGCAGCCCACAACGGTCCTGCTCGTCACGCACGACGTCGACGAAGCCCTCCAGCTTGCTGACCGCATCATCGTGCTGGGCAAATCAGCGGACCCGGCTCACCCCGGAGCATCCGTCACCGAGGTGCTCACCGTGCCGGGCGAGCGCCCCCGCGACCGCAATTCGGCTGAGCTCGGTCGAATGCGGAGCTCACTGCTCGCCACTCTCGGCGTCAAAGGCCACTAGCGCACCCACCACTTGTTCCGCCGTCGTGCCCGTCCGCGCGATGGCTGCCGTCCATGCAAAGGAAAATCATGATCCGCACCCGCTCACCCTTCACCCGCCGCGCCGTCGTCTCCGTAGCGCTCGCCGCAAGCAGCGCTTTCGCACTGACCGGCTGCCTCGCCGGCGAGAACGCCGCCTCCACCGAAGAGGCGGGATCCGGTGAATTGGCCACCGAACTGAACATCGACTTTGCCACCTACAACCCGCTGAGCCTGGTCATCAAGGACCAGGGCTGGCTGGAAGCCGAGCTGGAAGACGAAGGCGTAACCGTCAACTGGATCCAGTCCGCCGGATCCAACAAGGCCAACGAAGCGCTGCGCGCAGGAGCGGTCGACGTCGGCTCCACCGCCGGATCCGCTGCCCTCCTCGCCCGGTCCAACGGCTCGCCCATCAAGACCATCGACATCTACTCGCAGCCGGAGTGGTCGGCAATGGTGACCGTCGAGGGTACCGGCATCGAGAGCCTTGAGGACCTCCGGGGCAAGTCGATCGCAGCCACGAAGGGCACTGACCCCTACTTCTTCCTGATCCAGTCCCTTGAGTCCGCGGGCATCGACCCCTCCGAGGTCACCGTGCAGAACCTGCAGCACGCCGACGGCTGGGCTGCCCTGCACAACGGTTCGGTCGACGCGTGGGCCGGACTTGATCCGATCATGGCATCGGCCGAGCAGGAGGGCGCTGAGCTCTTCTTCCGCAACATCGACTTCAACACCTACGGATTCCTCAACGCCAACGAGGAGTTCCTGACCGAAAGCCCCGAGCTGGCCCAGACCGTGGTAAACGCGTACGAGAAGGCCCGTCAGTGGGCCAAGGAAAACCCCGAGGAGACGGCGGAGATCCTCGCCGAGGTCGCCGGCATCGACGTCGAGCTTGCCAAGGCCGTGATCATCGAGCGCACCAACCTCGACGTCGATCCTGCTCCGGGCGAGGCGCAGCGTGCAGTCCTCGAGAAGGTTGGCCCGAACTTCGTCGAGACCGGCGACGTCTCCTCGCAGGAGCAGATCGATGAGGCCCTCGAGACCCTCTTCGATGACTCCTACGTCTCCAACGCCGACCCCGAAGCGATTCAGGCCTCCTCATGATCCATGAGAACGCCACCCCCATCAGCAAGGAGGGTCTGGAGGCTACCGGCCACACCCTCACCACCGCGGACGACGACGGCGTCTCACCGCTCCAGCCGGCGGACACTTCCGCCGGGTTGCTGAGCCGCCGCCCGGTCCGGCTGCTGCTGGGGCTTGTTGTTCCCGCCCTGGTGCTCGGTGCCTGGCAGCTGAATTCTGTGGTGGGCGTCTTCAGTGCGGTGCAGCTTCCCCCGCCGACGGCGGTGCTGAACGCCGCCGTCGAGCTCGCTGAGCGCGGTGAGCTGTGGATCCACATCGCCATCTCCACCCAGCGCGTACTGATCGGGTTTGCCCTCGGTGCCACGCTCGGCCTGGCTCTGGGCGCATTACTGGGGCTCTCCCGGCTGGCCGACGTGTTGCTCGCTCCCGTGATCGGCGCCCTGCGTGCTGTGCCTTCGCTGGCATGGGTTCCGCTACTCATCCTGTGGATGAAGATTGGCGAGGACTCGAAGGTCACGCTGATCCTGATCGGCGCCTTCTTCCCGGTCTTCACCACGCTTTACCTCGCGCTGCGGCACGTCGACCGGAACCTCGTGGAGGCGGCGCGTGCCTTCGGGCTGAAGGGTTTCCGGCTGCTCACGACCGTGCAGCTTCCCGCCGTCGTTCCCGCGATCTTCTCCGGGCTGCGGTTGGCGCTCGCGCAGGCCTGGCTGTTTTTGGTGGCTGCCGAACTCATTGCCTCGTCGCTCGGTCTCGGGTTCCTCCTCACGGACTCGACGAACAACGGGCGGACAGACAGGATCTTCCTCGCAATCATCCTGCTCGCGGTGATCGGCAAGACCACCGACGCGCTGCTCGGCATCGCCGAGAGATGGGCGGTCCGGCGTTGGACCTGAGCACTGCCGAGTTGACCGAACCTGAGCTGATCGAACCGGATCTGGCCACTGAAGCCGAGCGCGTTGCGTTCTGGGAGGAGGCGGCGCGCCGGTTGCACTGGAGCTCGGAATGGCAGACGGCACATACCTTCGAGCCGGCACGCCCCGGTCCCGGCGGTGAGCTGTCTGGCCCGCGCATCGAGTGGTTCGCCGGCGGCACACTGAATGCGGCCTACAACTGCGTGGACCGGCATGTTGAGGCCGGCCTCGGTGACAAGCCTGCGCTCCTCTTCGAGGGGGAACCAGGAGACCGGCGTACTGTCACCTATTCCGAGCTTCAGGAAGAGGTCAGTCGTGCGGCGAACGCCCTGACCGCGTTGGGAATCGGCAAGGGTGACCGCGTAGTCATCTACCTGCCTGTTTTGGTGGAGACCGTCGTCGTGACCCTGGCGTGCGCGCGGATCGGAGCCGTGCATTCGCTGGTCTTCGGCGGCTTCTCGGCGGAGGCCCTGCGCTTTCGCGTCGAGGACACGGGCGCCAAGCTGCTCGTCACCACGGATGGGCAGTACCGGCGCGGAGCAGCGGTTCCGGTGAAGGTTAACGCCGATCTCGCCGTTGCCGGCAACAACGCGATCGAGCACGTTCTGGTGATCCGGAGGACGGGAAGCGAGATCGCCTGGCACGAGGGCCGCGACGTGTGGTGGCACGACGCCGTTGCCTCCGCCTCCCCCGTACACGGGGCCGAGGCCTTCGACGCCGAAACCCCCCTGTTCATCATGTACACCTCCGGCACCACGGGGAAGCCGAAGGGCCTGGTGCACACCACGGGCGGCTACCTGACGCAGGCGTCCTGGAGCTTCGAGTACCTCTTCAGCGACCCTGACCCGGCCAAGCGGGACAGTGATATTCACTGGTGCACGGCCGACCTCGCCTGGGTCACCGCCCACACCTACGAAATCTACGGACCGCTCTCCAACGGCGCCACCCAGGTCATCTTCGAGGGCACCCCCAACACTCCGCATCCCGGCCGCCACTTCGAGATCATCGAACGGTACGGCGTCACGAGCTACTACACGGCACCCACCCTCATCCGCTCGCTGATGGGCTGGTTCCCCGACGGCGTCCCGGCCAAGTACGACCGCTCCTCCATCAAGGTCCTCGGCACGGTGGGCGAAGCCACGAACCCGGAGGCATGGCGCTGGTTCCGGGAGAACATCGGCTCCGGAAGTGCCCCTATGGTGGACACGTGGTGGCAGTCCGAGACCGGCGCGACGGTCCTTTCCCCCCGCCCCACCGATGCCTCCTTCAAACCCGGCTGTGCCTCCCGCGCGCTTCCCGGCGTGAGCACCCGCATCGTGAACGACGACGGCGAACCGGTCGGTCCCGGCGAGCAGGGACTCATCGTGGTGGACCGCCACGGTCCGGCGATGGCCCGCACGGTCTGGGGAAATCCTCAGCGCTACCTCGATTCCTACTGGCGCAAGTTCGCAGAGCAGGGCTGGTTCCTTGCCGGCGACGGCGCCAAGTACGACGACGACGGCCACACCTGGATCCTCGGGCGCGTGGACGACGTCATCAACGTCTCCGGCCATCGACTCTCCACGATCGAGATCGAGTCAGCGCTCGTATCGCATCCGCGGGTGGTCGAGGCCGGAGTGTGCCCGGTAACCGATGAGGTGACCGGGCATGCGATCGCGGCGTTCGTCGTCGTGCACGGTGAGGTGGGCAACAGCGCCACACTGCAGACCGAACTCCGCAACCACGTGGCGAAGGCGATCGGCCCGATTGCCAGACCCAGCGCCGTCGTCGTTGTGGAGGATGTTCCCAAGACGCGCTCCGGGAAAATTATGCGCAGACTGCTGACGCAGCTCTACGAGGGAACGCCGCTCGGTGACACCACCAGCCTTCAGAACGAAGGCTGCGTTCCGAAGATCGCTGACGTGCTCGCCGCGCGATAGCGCAATACTTGAGAAGAACCAGATACACCCTCCAGGAAAGGTGGCCATTCCATGGCTGACCGCACTTTCGGCTTCCGCACCCGTGCCCTGCACGCCGGCGGCACCCCTGACGCCACGCACGGCGCCCGGGCGGTGCCGATTTACCAGACCACGTCCTTCGTGTTCAAGGACACGAACGACGCCGCGAACCTCTTCGCGCTGCAGAAGTACGGCAATATCTACTCCCGCATCGGCAACCCCACCGTCGCGGCGTTCGAGGAGCGCATCGCCTCCCTCGAGGGCGGCATCGGTGCGGTCGCGACGGCGTCGGGCATGAGCGCCGAGTTCATCACCTTCGCAGCGCTGTGCCAGGCCGGCGACCACATCGTCGCGGCGTCCCAGCTCTACGGCGGCACGGTGACCCAGCTCGACGTGACGCTCCGGCGCTTCGGCATCGACACCACCTTTGTCCCGGGAACTGATCCAGCGGACTACGCGGCCGCCATCCAGGAGAACACCAAGGCGGTCTACGCCGAGGTCATCGCCAATCCGAGCGGCGAGATCGCCGACATCGCCGGGCTAGCCAAGATAGCGCACGACGCCGGTGTTCCCCTGATCATCGATTCCACCCTGAGCACGCCGTACCTGATCCGTCCGCTCGAGCACGGCGCGGACATCGTGATCCACTCGGCCACCAAGTTCATCGGCGGCCACGGCACCACGCTGGGCGGCGTCATCGTCGAAAGCGGGCGGTTCAACTGGGGCAACGGCAAGTTCCCCACCATGACCGAGCCCGTCCCGTCCTACGGGAACATCCAGTGGTGGGCCAACTTCGGCGAGTACGGCTTCCTCACCAAGCTGCGTACCGAGCAGTTGCGTGACATCGGGCCGTCGCTGTCGCCGTCGTCCGCATTCCAGCTCCTGCAGGGCGTGGAGACGCTGGCGCAGCGCGTCGATGAGCACGTCGCCAACGCGCAGGCCGTGGCCGAGTGGCTCGACAACGATCCCCGGGTCGAGTACGTGAACTACGCGGGGCTCGCCTCGCACGTGCACCACGAGCGGGCGAAGCAGTATCTGCCCCAGGGACCCGGTTCGGTCTTCAGCTTCGGCGTGAGAGGCGGGCGGCAGGCCGGTCAGAAGTTCATCGAGTCGCTGCAGCTTGCCTCGCACCTGGCCAACGTTGGAGATGCCCGGACACTGGTCATCCATCCGGGCTCCACGACGCACCAGCAGCTGTCCGCGGAGCAGCTCGTTGCGGCAGGCATTCCTGAGGATCTCATTCGGATTTCCGTGGGGCTGGAGGACCTCGAGGACATCCTGTGGGACCTCGACCAGGCGCTGGATACGGCGGTGGCAGGAACGCCCGCCCACCTCGAAGAAGCGCTCGAATTCAAGAACGAGGGAGTGAAGGCATGAGTACGCAGGAACGTTCCTGGGAGGGGCCCTCTGCACCGGAGCGCCTCAACATCCTCCGCAATGCCACATCGATCGCCATCGTCGGGGCGTCGGACAAGCCCTCGCGGGCATCCTACTTCGTTTCGACGTACCTGCAGTCGTCCGCGCCGTACCGGCTGTACTTTGTGAACCCGACCGCAACCGAAATCCTCGGCCAGCCGGTCTACAAGTCCTTGGCCGACCTGCCGGAGCAGCCGGACATTGTGGACGTCTTCCGGAAGCACGACGATCTGCCCTCGGTCCTCGAGGAAGCCAAAGCGGTCGGTGCCAAGACCCTGTGGCTCCAGCTCGGTTCCTGGCACGAGGACGTCGCCCGGGACGCCGAGGCCGCAGGGATGAACGTGGTGATGGACCGCTGCGTGAAGATCGAGCACGCGCGCTTCCACGGCGGGCTGAACCTGGCCGGCTTCAACACCGGCGTCATTTCTTCGAAGCGGCAGGTCACCGCTTAGTGGTTTAAACGGAAGGGCTTCAGCGGGAGGGATCCGCACTCGGCGCGGGCTTCGGTGTTCCTCCGGGAACTGTGAGTCCGGGCGGATCGACTGGAAGGACGGAACGGGGGGTCGGAACCGGGCGGGGAGCCTCGACGGGCAACTCCGGGAGCTCAACCGGCGGAACAACTCTCCGTCCCACCTCAGGCAGGTCTTTGCTGGTCCCCTTCCGGTCCGCCGGGGCGTGGTTCTCAGGCTCGGCGCTGGTCGTGGGCTCTGGGGCCGTCGGTGAGCCTTCCCCGCCCCGGGTGCCCGGCTCCACTGCGCCCGGTCCCTCAGGAGCCGGCGCGGACACCGGCGCCTGAGGGACCGGCGTTACGTCCGGAGCGGGAACCGGCGCGGGCTGAGCTGGGTCGGGCTGCTTGTCCGAGGCGGGTTCGGCAGGTTCCGACGGCGCCACCCAGCGGATCACGGACTCGATCGCGGTCTCGACGGCGTTGCCCGGACCGAGCGCGGCCACTCCCCCCATACCGGCAGCCATAGCGAGCACGACGACGCCGCCCACCGCTGCACCCCGACGCTTGGCCTTGCGGGATCGCAGCGGAACAACATTTCCGTCGGACTCGGACGAGCGGTCACCAGGTACCGCTGCCTGACGCATGGCTTCAGCGAGCGCAGGCGAGATCGGCGGCGCCGGCCGCTGACCGACACCCCTGAGTTCGGCGAGCGCAACAGTCAGTTCTTCGGAGGCAACGACGTCGGACTCGGCAAGCAGGTTCCGCGCCGTCGCCCGGGAGCTGGGGTCATGCACCATGGTTGCTCGAATCCTTATCGACAAGAAGTTGTTTGAGTTTGTGGAGTCCGCGACGCTGCAGCTGTTTCACGGCACCGGTTGATTTCCCGAGCACGCGTGCCACCTCATCGAGCGGCAGGTCCGCGACGATCCGCAGGGCGAGCACATCGCTCTGGTCGCTGTTCAGGGAGCGGAGGTGCCCGAGGGCTCCTTCGGCGGTGAGGTTGCCCAGGGCAGAGGACTCAGCGGACGCCGTCGTCCGGTGGTCTACCGACGGATCATAGGAGAACAGGGCCGGCCGACGGGTGCGTCTCCGGGTTTCATCGACGTGACGCGCGTGCGCCACGGAGAAGGCGAAGGTGCGCAGGCCCTGCTCGCCGCCCGTGATGGAAGGCAATCTGCTGAACAGGGCGAGAAAGACGTCCTGCGTGAGTGCTTCGGGATCCTCCGAGCCGCGGGCGGTCAGGTAACCGAGGATCCTCGGCGAAAGTTCAGTGTAGATACGGTTCAACGCCTCAGTGTCGCCTGCCTGGGCAGCACCCAGCAGATCGTCCGTCAGCGTGGAACTCACATGTACCTCTCGATCCGGGGGCGGGTGCGGCATTGCGCCGCACCCAAACCCCGCAATCCTAGCGACGCAGTGTTAGCGGCGCGAACCCTCAACCTTGGCTTCAGCACCAACCTCGACGCCGGCTCCTATCGCGACCTCGGGCAGGGTAACCTCAGCCGGAACAGCGGGTACGGCCGGGGTCGCGGGTGCACCGTCAACGCCAGGCACGGCGGGCGCAGCCGGAACCGCGGGGACAGCTACCCCGGAACCACGCACGTCGGCGTCGGCTTCGGCGTCAACCTCAGCCTCTGCGTTGGCTTCGGCGTCTTCGGCTGCCTTGACATCCGCGGCGGCCTGAGCGGAAGCGGCGGGCGATGCCGGAACAGCCGGTACGGCAGGCACGGCAGGGGTCGCCGGTACGGCCGGTACATCTTCCTCGGAAACCGTAGGAACGGCGGGCAGGGCGGGAACGGCGGGCACGGCAGCCTCAGCGGGTGCCACCACCGCAGTTACTTCAGCAGCACCGTCGGCAGCGCCTTCAACGGAGGGAGCGGCAACTGCGACGCCCGCACCGCCGACGGCGATGACGGCGGCAAGGGCGGCGCCCTTGGCGGGCAGGCTGAGGGCGCTGAAACGATCGTGCAGGTTCATGGAACTCCTTGGTCGGTCTTGATCATGAGGTTCGGGGGTGCACCGCCCCCGCTGGGGGACGAAGCGGCGCACCCTCACATGCAGGTAATCGACGCAGCGATGCCGCGGGTTACGCACGTTCCAAAGAACTTTCAGGCTTCGTCGAATAGTGGCTGAAAATTATTGATAGTGGTCTTTTCTGCCACTGTTGGGGCAGGGAGGCGAGGAGGACCATCGAGGTATGGAAATCATCGTCGTACTGGTTCTGCTGGCCGCACTCACCGCGGCTGTCCTCCACACCGTCCGCACGGACGGCAGGGGGCACACTCCCTCGATCTTCTCCCACACGGGCTGGGGAGATTCGGCACTGCCTAGCCGCTCCTACTCGAATCCAACGCCGGAGGGGGTGTAAGGCCATGGAGCTCCTTGTCATCCTGGGAGTACCGCTGGCACTGTTCGCCTACATCGGCCGCACCTCGATCCCCGCGTCCGAGCGCATACCGCTCTCCTCCTGGCGCCTGCCGGACCTCGCACGAAACGTATGGATCGGGCTGATCGTGTGCGCCGTGGAGACACCGCTCGACCGCACCATGGAAGAAACATTCAACACATACCGCTACTGAGTCGGGCGCAATATAACGTCAAACAACCGTTATACGGCGGGATTCACGCCCGCTCCGACTAGGTTAGGGATGATTACTGGCGGGCACCGTGGGTGCCCCGGACACCCGGATACCTACGGAGCAAACCGATGAGTCCCAGCCCGGTTCCACCCTCACACACGGCGCTCAAACGGGCTTCGACGCCGCTGCCCGTCTCCTTCGTGAAGCTGCATGCCGAGGGCCTCCGGGATGTCAGTCTCGATATTCGCGCCGGCGAGGTGCTCGCGTTCGTGGGCACAGAGAACGACGGTGCCTCCCGCCTCCTGCGCGCGGCCGCCGGACTGGATCACCCACAGTCGGGCTCGGTGCTGGTGGGCGGGGAACCTGTCCGGCGCACGGACGACCGCTGCTCCTGGACCCCCAGGGACGCCGGCCTGCAGCCGACCCATTCATTGCAGGCCAACCTCGCACTGGGCCTCCGCAAGGGTTCCAGCGCCAGCGAGGGCAAGGCGAAAATTGCCGAGCTTCTCGATCTCGCGGGGCTTCACCGGTTCGCCAAGCTTCTGCCCACCGATGTGACCGCCGAGATCGTGCGGCGCGCGGCCCTGGCCCGGGCACTGGCAAGCGGACCCGGCGTAGTGTTGCTCGACCACCCGTTCGCGGCCGTCGAGGGCGCTGCCCGGACAGTGCTGCACAACGTGCTGCAGACCCTCCACCGAGCCCTCCCGACCACGGTCCTCCTTGCAACCAACAGCATGGAGGAAGCGGTGCGGCTTGCCGACCGGGTTGTGGTCCTCGGCCGCAGCGCCGCCGAGGAAGTATCCGGAGCGCTTTCCATCTGCGAAATTCGGGACGGGCAGCGCAAGCAGCGCTGACGTCGGAGCTCAGGTGCGTTCAGCGCCCCAGCATGGGCGACACTGGCCAGGACAGCACCGCGGGCGGGCACTGAAACACCGGCGCAATTTCGGCTTGACCGGATACAAATCGAAAGCCGTTGTGTAAACTCGTAAGCACACTTACGGTCGGGTAGCTGGTATCCAACGAGCTAACGCGCCGGAATGTGGAGCTGCCGGCGCGTGCCGCTGGTGCAGCGTTGGGAGATACAGGTGCAACACACCAACAACTGGCTGAGATATACCGCTGCGGTAGCACTGTTCATCGGAGCGACGTTCGCCGCCGCACCGGCCGCCAATGCGGACCATGACTCCGGCGGTGACACTTCCCCGTCGGGACCGGCTACGGGTCCCAGCAACGAGCCGCCGGAGGAAGACAACCGGGGTCGGGGTGGCCGCGACGAGCCGCCCGTGGCACCCGCACCCCCTCCCGAGCCCCCCGTGGAGGAGCCGTCCCCCGAGCCCCCCGTGGAAGGGCCAGCACCTGCCCCGGCACCCGCACCGGCGCCGGCACCTGACAAACCACCGCCGCCACCGCCCGCTCCAGCGCCCGAACCTGAGCCTGCCCCCGAGCCTGAGCCCGCGCCGGCCCCCAAGCCCGCACCTGCCCCGGCGCCTCCGGTCCAACAGGCGCCGGCACCGGTCGTTCCCCAGCAGCTCATAGTCCCCGCCCCGCCCCAGGTCTATACAGTGCCGGTGGAGGTGGTTCCCGTCGAGGAACCCACCCCTGCGGAGAAAACAAAGGCAGCCAAGAAGCTGGCCCCGTTCGCGATGCCGCCCTATGCCTGGGCGCCTATGTACGAGCCACCGGAGGAAAGCGAGTCGCCTGACCCGGCGCCCGTCGCTGGAAGCGGGACACCCGGCACCGAAGCAGCCGGGTTCCCCATCCTGCCCAGTGTCAGCGCGGGGTTGATCGCGCTGTTGGCCGCGGCCATGGTTGTTCTCGCAAGGCGGTCCCAGGGACCACGGGGAATCAGCGCCCCATAACGGCGGCCGTGAACGGGTTGGTGAAGATGCCGTCAGGGTCCAAGCGCTTCGCGAGTAGCCGGAAGTCCTCGAGGCGCGGGTAGAGCCGGTCAAGGTCGTGGGCACCAGGGGTGAACAGCTTGCCCCAGTGCGGCCGTGCTGAGTACGGCTCAAGCGCCGCCTCCAGCTTCGGCAGGAGCGCTTCGACAGCACGCTGGTCCTGAACCCAGGTGAAGTGGAGGCCCACTGCATCGGTCCTGTAGCTCGAGCTGAGCCACAGCTCGTCGGCGGCTACCGTGCGGATCTCGTTGACCTGCAGGAGCGGGACGATCTCCGCGCTGAGCTCCCGCACGGCACTGATGGCGTCAACGGCACGATCCCGGGGAACCAGGTACTCGGACTGCAGCTCCACGCCGTTGCTCGGCGTGAAGTCGAGCTTGAAGTGCGGCAGACGGTTGTACCAGGGGCCGGACATTCCCAACTGCGGGGTGCAGCCGATGGCCGGCAGCCCGGGCAGCGGGTGCCTCTCGTCGTCGGCAGGGAGTGCACCGAACAGGGTATCCCCCAGCGGCGCATCACGGTCAGGGCGCCGCTTCACCCACACCGAGTCGGCGACGTCAGGATCCCGCCACGTGGTAAAGACGCTGACGCTGTAAGCGGCGCCCGTCACGCCGTCGAAATCGTGGAGCAGATTCTCAAGCGGCAAACGCTCGTAGACCGTCTGCTCCACCTCGAATGCCGGTTCGATCTCCAGCTCCACGCTCGTGACGATTCCCAGGGCACCCAGATTGATGACGGTACCGGCGAAGTCCGGATCACCCGCTGCAAAGCGCACCAGCTCCCCGCCTCCGCTCACCAGTTCCAGTCCGACGACGGCGGCAGCCAGGCTGCGGTTCCGGTTGCCGGAACCATGGGTCCCTGTGGCAACCGCTCCACCTACCGAGATATGCGGCAGCGAGGCGAGGTTCGCCAGCGCGAAACCTTCCTTCTCCAGCTCCCCCGCCAGCTCGCCGTATCGGATGCCGGCTCCGACGGTCACGGTGGAGCGTTCACGGTTGATGCTGACCGGACCGGTCAGGGCTGCCGTCGACAGGAGCTCCGACGTGCCGTCCGCAATGTCATTGAAGGAATGCCGCGATCCCAGCGCCCGGATGGACGGTGAAGCCGCAACGAGCCGCCGGACCTCATCAACCGTGGACGGGTGGTGCACGGTGGAAGCGCCATAGGCGAGATTTCCCGCCCAGTTGGTGCCGACGTCGTTCGCCATGTGCCTGCTCCTGATTTCGTTGAAATTGCAGGACACGCCCCTTACAGCTGGGTATAAGGGGCGTGTCCTGTGAACTGGTTGGGACGGGGCTACTTCAGCGCGTTGGATGCTTTGCGCTTGTTGAAGACGTCGAAGGCGACGGCGAGCAGGAGCACCATTCCCTTGATGAACTGCTGGTAGTCGGTGCCGACACCCATCAGGGACATACCGTTGTTCAGCACGCCCATGATCAGGCCACCGGTGATGGCCCCGACGACGGTGCCGACTCCACCGGTAACCGCAGCACCGCCGATGAACGCTGCCGCGATGGCGTCGAGTTCGAACAGGTTGCCTGCACCAGGCCCGGCCGAGTTCAGGCGTCCGGTGAAGACCAGTCCGGCGAGGGCCGCGAGCACACCCATGTTCACGAAGAGCATGAAGTCGATGCGCTTGGTGTTCACGCCTGAGAGCTGGGCTGCCTGCAGGTTACCGCCGCGGGCGTAGATGTGGCGGCCGAAGACGGCCCGGTTCATCACCAGGCTGTAGACCACCACGAGGATGCCCAGCAGAACCAGGACGATCGGGGTACCGCTGCGCGAGCTGGCAAGCAGGTAGGTCAGGCCGAGAATGACGATGACGCCGAAGGCCAGCTTGGTCATGAACCAGCCGATAGGCTCTGTTTCAAGGTTGAGCTTGGCGCGGGTTTGCCGTCCGCGGAGCTGGCTGATGACCAACAGTGCAGCCGCGATGATCCCGAGGCCCACCGTGGTCCAGTCCAGGATGTTGGTCTCGGCCGGGAACAGACCCGGGAAGAGGAAGCCTCCGCCGAGCTGGCGGTACTCCGTGGGGAAACCGCTGATGCGCTGGTTCTCAAGCGTGATCTGGGTCAGGCCACGGAAGATGAGCATGCCGGCGAGCGTCACGATGAACGCCGGTATACCGACGTACGCCACCCAGAAGCCCTGCCAGGCACCGACGAGACCGCCGATCAGCAGGGACACGAGAATGGCTGCCCACCACGGGAAACTCCAGTCCTGGATCATCACACCGGACATCGCGCCGACGAAAGCCGCAACCGATCCGACAGACAGGTCGATATGCCCGGCGATGATGATCATCACCATGCCGATGGCCAGGAGCAGGATGTAGCTGTTCTGCACGATGATGTTCGAGACATTGTCCGGCTGCAGCAGTGCACCCCGGGTGAGGACCTGGAACAGTCCCACGATGACTAACAGTGCTACGAAGATACCGATCTGCCGCAGCCTGCTGGTGAAGAAAGCGAACCCGCCCGCGACGGTCGGAGGCGGTGCCTTCGTCAGTTCGGCGTCCTTGACGGTGGTTGCCATGGAATTAGTCCTTTTCCTTGGTCATGTGTTGCATGAGGTATTCGGGGGTAGCGTCGGCGATGGGAACTTCCGCAGTAATGACGCCTTCGGCGAGCGTGTAGATGCGGTCGCAGATGCCGAGCAGTTCGGGAAGCTCGGAGGAGATCACAATGATTGCTTTACCCTCGGCGGCGAGCCGGTTAATGATCGTGTAAATCTCGTACTTGGCTCCGACATCGATTCCGCGGGTGGGCTCGTCAAGGATGAGAACGTCCGGGTCGGCGAACATCCACTTCGAGAGCACAACCTTCTGCTGGTTGCCTCCGGAGAGTTTGCCCGTCACCGCAGCCACCGAGGGGGCCTTGATGTTCATAGACTTGCGGTAGTCGTTCGCCACGATCGTTTCGCGGGACCCATCGACCCAGCCCCGGGTGGCCAGCTTGTTCAGTGCTGCCCCGGAGATGTTCCGCTTGATGTCGTCCAGCAGGTTCAGGCCGTAGCGTTTCCTGTCCTCGGTCGCATAAGCGATGCCATGCTTGATGGCATCCCCCACCGTCTTGGCCTGGATCTGCTTGCCGTTCTTGTACAGCGAGCCGCTGATGTTCGAGCCGTAACTCTGGCCGAAGACGCTCATGGCCAGCTCGGTACGCCCGGCCCCCATGAGGCCGGCGATACCCACGATCTCACCGGCACGTACCGACAGATGTGCCTTGTCGATCACCACGCGGGAGTGCTCCTGCGGATGGTGGACGGTCCAGTCCTCGACGCGGAAGATCTCGTCGCCGATGGAGGGGGTGCGTTCGGGATAACGGTGTTCCATGTCGCGGCCCACCATGCCCTTGATGATGCGTTCCTCGGTCACCGACCCGTCGTGCAAACTCAGGGTTTCAATAGTGCGGCCATCGCGGATGATGGTCACGGAATCGGCGATCGCCCGGATCTCGTTGAGCTTGTGGCTGATGATGATGCAGGAGATCCCCTGTTGGCGGAGGTCGCTCACCAGACCCAGCAGGTGCGCCGAATCCTCATCGTTCAGGGCCGCCGTCGGCTCATCGAGGATGAGCAGCTTGACGTCCTTGGAGAGAGCCTTGGCGATCTCCACGAGCTGCTGCTTGCCGACACCGATTTCCCCGGCCCGGACTGTCGGATTGAGGTTCAGTCCGACCCGGCGCAGCAGCTGCGCGCCCATGGTGTTGGTTTCATTCCAGTCCACCAGCCCGTTCTTCGCGCGCTCGTTGCCGAGGAAAATGTTCTCGGCAACGGACAGGAAAGGCGAGAGCGCCAGCTCCTGGTGGATGATCACCACGCCGTGCTGCTCGCTGTCCTTAATGTCCTTGAACTCGACGGTCTTGCCCTCGAGGACAATGTCGCCGTCATAAGTGCCGTGGGGGTACACGCCGGAGAGTACTTTCATCAGCGTGGACTTACCCGCGCCGTTCTCTCCGCAGATTGCGTGGACTTCACCACGGGCCACTTCGAGACTGACTTCCTGAAGCGCCTTGACGCCAGGGAATGTCTTGGTGATGCCGCGCATCTCGAGGATATGTTCTGCCATGATGCTTCCTTACATCGTGCGGGAAACTGCTGTGGCCGGCGGCGGAGGCCACCGGCCACAGCATCGGAGGGAAGGTCCTACTGGACTTCTTCGGCGGTGTAGTAGCCGCTGTCGATGAGGACTTCCTCGTAGTTGTCCACGGTCACGATCTGCGACTCGAGCAGGAA
This sequence comes from Arthrobacter sp. MDB1-55, assembly GCF_059092925.1. Classification (NCBI taxonomy): domain Bacteria; kingdom Bacillati; phylum Actinomycetota; class Actinomycetes; order Micrococcales; family Micrococcaceae; genus Arthrobacter; species Arthrobacter sp. MDB1-55. Next base: position 202,822 of record NZ_JBNHID010000002.1, read on the forward strand.
GGAAGGCACAATCTTCTCGCCGTTGTCATAGGTCTCGGTGTCGTTGACCTCAGGCTCTTCACCCTTCATGAGTGCGTCAACCATCATGACTGCCCGCTCGCCGAGTTCGCGAACGTCCTTGAAGATGGTCGAGTACTGCTCACCGGCCACGATGGACTGTACAGAACCAACCTCGGCGTCCTGGCCGGTGACCACGGGAAGGTCATCCGCCGAGTACCCGCCGGAAGTCAGCGCCGAGATGATGCCGATGGAGAGGCCGTCGTACGGAGACAGCACGCCCTCGAGGGTCTCTCCGCCGCCGACGGTCAGGAGGTCTTCCATGCGGTCCTGGGCGGTGTCGGGGAGCCAGCGGAGGATTGCTGCCTGCTCGAAGTCCGTCTGGCCGCTCGGTACGCGCAGGACGCCGCTGTCCAGGTACGGCTGCAGCGTCTCCATTGCGCCGTCCCAGAAGAACGTGGCGTTGTTGTCGTCGGGGCTGCCCGCGAACAGCTCGACGTCGAACGGGCCTTCCTCGCCGGTTTCCTCACCGTTCTCGTCCAGCACGCCGAGGCCGATCAGCAGCGACGTTGCCTGCTGCACGCCCACCTCGAAGTTGTCGAAGGTGGTGTAGTAGTCGACAGTTTCCGAGCCGTTGATGAGACGGTCGTACGCGATGACCGGGATGTCCTGGCTTTCGGCGGTATCCAGCACGCTGGTCAGCGTGGTTCCGTCGATGGAAGCGATCACGAGCGCCTTGGCGCCGCCGTTAATCATGTTCTCGATCTGCGACACCTGGGTGGGAATGTCGTCATTGGCGAACTGCAGGTCGACCTCGTAGCCCAGTTCCTCGAGCTTGGTCTTGATGTTCTCGCCGTCGGCGATCCAGCGTTCAGACTGCTGGGTCGGCATGGCAACGCCGATCCGTGCACCCTCGTTGGATCCTTCCTCGGCGGCTTCGCCACCACCGCCGCGGCTGCCGCCGCCGCAGGCCGAGAGGGATAGCGCCAAGGCACTGGCCGCAGCCACTCCCATAAGCATGTTCTTCTTCATGTTGTTCCTTCCCTTGCCGGGCACCGGTGCCCGGAAGATCCTTGCATCCACGGGGACGGACGGTCCCCGCAGTACTGAATGGCTATGTGAGCGGTCACAGCTAGCGCAACAATAGGCCGTCACGGCTGCGCTGGGAATGACCGATCACGATCGTTATCCTGCTGTTACTAGAGCTTCTGAGCTAGGCGGTAGTACGCAGCGTTCCACCGCAGCTCGCGCTGGAACTCACGCAGCGTCGTCGTGCTGTCGATGCGCAGCAGTTCAGTGCCGGCGATTTCTGCGAAGTCCTCGAAGACATCGAGCCCGACGGCAGTGCTCATCACAGTGTGATGAGCAGCTCCCGCGCTCAACCATGCCGCCGCGGATGTTGCCAGGTCCGGCTGGGGCTTCCAGACGGCACGGGCCACCGGCAGGTTCGGCAGGGGCGCATCGGGCAGGACAACCTCGACGGCGTTGGCCGTGAGACGGAAGCGGTCGCGCATGTCGGACATGGCGACGACGACAGCGTCCCCGGGGTCCGTGTCGAACACCAGCCGTACGGGGTCTTCCTTGCCGCCGATCCCCAGAGGGTGAACCTCAAGGGTGGGCTTCGAGGTGGTCAGGGTGGGACAGATCTCCAGCATGTGGGCGCCGAGGATCTTCTCCTCCCCAGGCACCAGATGGTAGGTGTAGTCCTCCATCAACGATGCGCCGCCGGGAAGACCCGCGCCCATCACCTTGGCCGCGCGGACCAGCACCGCAGTCTTCCAGTCACCCTCTGCACCGAAGCCGTAACCGGCGGCCATGAGGCGCTGGACCGCGAGTCCCGGGAGTTGGCGCAGGCCGCCGAGGTCTTCGAACGTCGTCGTGAAGGCTCCGAACGAGCCGCCCTCGAGGAACGACTTCAGCGCCAGTTCCTGCCGCGCCCCGTACCGGAGGGATTCGTGACGGTCGCCTCCGCGCCGGAGTTCGGGCACGACGTCGTAGGCCGCCTCATACTCCTCCACCAACGCGTCGATGTCGGAGTCCTGCTGCGCCTCGACGACGTCGACCAGCTCATTGACGCCCCACGTGTTGATGGAGGTCCCGAAGCGCAGTTCCGCCTCAGTCTTGTCGCCCTCGGTGACGGCGACGTTGCGCATGTTGTCACCGAAACGGGCGACCTTGAGCTCGTGCACGGCAGCCCAGCCCGCCGCAGCACGGGACCAGGTAGCGATCTGCGCGGTCACGGCCGGGTTGGAGACGTGTCCGACGACGGTCTTCCGCGCCACGGAGAGCCGTGTCTGGATGTAACCGAACTCGCGGTCGCCGTGGGCGGCCTGGTTCAGGTTCATAAAGTCGAAATCGATGTCGGCCCAGGGCAGTTCGACGTTGATCTGCGTGTGCAGGTGCAGCAGGGGCTTGCGCAGGGTGTCGAGCCCGGCGATCCACATCTTGGCGGGGCTGAAGGTGTGCATCCACGCAATGACGCCGATGGTGTTGTCACTGGCGTTCGCCTCAAGCGCCATCCGCCGGATGGACCCCGAGTCTTTCAGCGTGGGCTTCCACACGACCTTGACCGGGACATCGGAGTCCTCGATCATTTTCACGATCTGCTGGGACTGGTCGGCGACCTGGCGGAGTGTCTCGTCGCCGTAGAGGTCCTGGCTGCCGGTCAGGAACCAGATCTCGTATTCATCGAGGGAGGTCTTCAGGGTGGTCACAGTGCGGCTCCGGTTCCTGCGGGCGTCGACTGCCCGTAAACGTTCTGATAGCGGTCAAAAAGGGATTCGATGTGGCGCTGTTCGATGGGCAGCGGGTCTCCCAACTGGCGGGAGATGTGAATGGTCCGGGCGACATCCTCGAGCATTACGGCTGCCTTGACGGCGTCACGGGCATCCTTGCCGATGGTGAACGGTCCGTGGTTCTGCATCAGGACCGCCCGGGAGCGGTGGCCGGTGAGAGTCTCGACGATTCCCCGGCCGATCGAGTCATCTCCGATGATCGCGAAGGGGCCCACCGGGATTTCCCCACCGAACTCATCGGCCATGGCCGTGATGACGCATGGGATGGACTCGCCGCGGGCGGCCCACGCGGTGGCATAGGTGGAGTGGGTGTGCACCACTCCGCCTACCCGCGGCATGTTGCGGTAGACGTAGGCATGCGCTGCGGTGTCGCTGGAGGGTGACCGCTCGGAGCCCGGCGATCCCGCGATGACGTTGCCTTCAAGATCGCAGAGGATCTGGTTCTCCGGTGTCAGCTCGTCGTAGTCGACGCCGCTGGGCTTGATGACGAAGAGGTCCATTCCCGGCACGCGCCCGGAGACGTTGCCGCCGGTCCACACAACGAGGTTGTACCGGACCAGTTCGGCGTGCAGCTTGGCCACATCCCGCCGAACGGCGTTGATGGCGTCCAGTTCACGATCAGTGAAGGACTCAGTGGTGCTAGTCATGCGTTCGACCATCGCTTTCGGGTAGGCGGTCCGGTGGAGTTCCTTGGGTACCGCTTCGCGTCTTTGTCGCCACGACGGAAGCTGCCAACCTTCCCAGCACCCTGCATTGGGAACTACCCGATGTGACCGTTCACACTATATGCTGGACCCAGCGTTTGGTGTCAAGCAACCCAGGATCAGACAGTCGGTACCGTTGCGGTTGGTCCTGAACCGATAGGCCCCCACCCAGTTGGTTTCCTGCAGGCATGCGTCTGAGCATGCGTGTTCAATCGAAGGAGATTCTGTTCATGACTGACCCCAAGGACGTAATTGCCGCGGGCCGTGCCTGCCTCGGAATCGAGCTCGGATCGACACGCATCAAGGCGTGCCTGGTCGGCGAGGATCCTTCGACTGTTCTGGCTGTAGGCAGCCACGACTGGGAAAACAAGCTGGTCGACCGCCTCTGGACCTACTCCCTGGAAGACGTGTGGACGGGTATACAGGCGGCCTACGCGGACCTGCTCGCCGACGTCGAACGCCGTTACGGCACACGGCTGGAGAACCTGGGCGCCATCGGCGTCTCGGCAATGATGCACGGCTATCTGGCCTTCGACGATGCGGACAAACTCCTCGTCCCCTTCCGCACCTGGCGCAACACCAACACCGGACCGGCCGCAGCCGAACTCACCAAACTCTTCGGGGTCAACATTCCCCTGCGGTGGTCTATCGCACACCTGCATCAGGCAGTGCTGGACGGTGAACCGCACGTGTCGCAGATTCGCTCCATCACGACTCTCGCCGGCTATGTGCACCGCGAGTTGACCGGGCGGAAGGTTCTTGGCGTGGGCGATGCCTCCGGAATGTTCCCCATCGACTCCCGCACCAACACCTACGACGCCGAACTGCTGGCGCGCTATGACAGCCTGGCACCCCAAACAGCCCCCGGTCTGACCCTTTCCGAACTCCTTCCCGACGTACTGGTGGCAGGACAGCCTGCAGGCGAGCTCACAGCTGAAGGAGCCGCACTTCTGGACCCCACGGGCACCCTCCAGCCCGGTGCACTGCTCTGCCCGCCGGAGGGTGACGCCGGTACCGGAATGGTGGCAACCTGCTCGGTTGCTCCCCGCACCGGGAACGTCAGCGCCGGCACAAGCATCTTCGCGATGGTGGTACTCGAACGTCCACTCCAGCAGGTGCACCACGAACTGGATCTGGTAACAACTCCTTCCGGCGATCCGGTGGCCATGGTGCACTGCAACAACGGTGCCAGCGAGCTCGCCGCATGGGTGGGACTCTTCTCCCGCTTCGCGGCGGCTTCCGGTGCGGTGTCCGCGTCCGGGGCTGCCCTGGAGCCGGATGATGTCTTCAATACACTCTTCCGTGAAGCGCTCGACGGCGCTCCGAACGCCGGCGGCCTGCTCGCCTACAATCACCTCGCCGGGGAGCCGATTGCTGAACTCTCTGAGGGCCGGCCGTTGTTCCTACGCACCCCTGACAGCGATTTCACCCTTGGCAATTTCATGCGCGCCCAGCTCTATGGAGTCTTCGGCACCCTCGCCCTGGGCATGCGCGTCCTGGCGGGTGAAGGCGTCGAGCTGGATCAGATGTTTGCACACGGAGGCATGTTCCGCACGGCAGGCGTGGCGCAGCGCTTCCTCTCCGGCGCTCTCGCCGCACCCGTCTCCGTCGCGGCGACCGCGTCCGAAGGAGGGCCCTGGGGCATCGCGGTACTGGCTTCGTACGCCTCGGCCAACGCCGCCGGCAACGAGCTCGACCTGGACGCCTACCTGCGCAAGCACGTATTCGGCGGCGCGGAATTCGAAACAACTGAGCCTGACCCGGCCGACGTCGACGGCTTCGCCACCTACCTCGACCGCTACCACCGAGGCCTTCAGGTCGAACGCGCCGCAATCAGCGCCCTGCCCGTGGAATGAACGCGGACCAGCATCACGGTGGCCGTCTTGAGGCGTTCTACCGGGGTGCGGCCGCTGACCTGCGGACGATGAGTTCGGGCACCACCGTCCGGGAGGGATCCTGGACCGGAACCCCTAACTGGGTGAGAAGGTGCGCGACGCAGCGTCGTCCCAGCTCGGCGAAATCCTGGCGGACGGTGGTGAGGGGCGGCGCATAGTGCGCTGCATCGGGCACGTCATCGAATCCAACCACGCTCACATCCTCGGGGACGCGGAAACCGCTGTCACGGCAGGCGTGGATGAGCCCGAGCGCCATCTGGTCGTTGGAGGAGAAGACGGCTGTCGGCGGGTTCTTGGCGAGGAGGTCCTCACCGATCCGGAAGCCGCTGTCTGACGTCCAGTCCCCCGCGACGATCCGCGATGCATCGAGGCCCCAGTTCGCCATCTCAATACGGAATCCACGGATTCTTTCCTTTGATTCGACCCAGCCTTCAGGGCCCGCGATGTGAGCGACCCTGCGGTGCCCGAGTTCCAGCAGGTGCCGGGTGGCAAGCCGCGCCCCGGCCACCTGGTCCACGGAAAGCCCGTGGTCGTCGGCGGGCGAGGTCGAATGCACGGTCACCATCGGTAGCCGGACCGGCAGGTGAGCCAGCTGACGCAGCGTGGCCTCCTGCGGCGCGAGGACGATCAGCCCTTCGACCGCATGATCGACCAGGCGCTCCAAGGCCTCCTTGAAGGCGTTCTCGTTGAGAGAGGTCAGCGTCGCGGTATCGATGAGGTAACCAGCACTGGCAGCGGCGGACTCGATCGCCGCCTGGGTCGACGCCGGACCGAAGTAGGCACCGTTCGTCACCAGCACACCGATCATGCCGGAACGGCTGGTCACCAGCGAGCGGGCGGCCCGGTTGGGCCGGAACTGCAGAGCCTCCATGGCGTCCAGCACACGCTGCCGGGTACCCTCCCGCAGACTGGGATGCCCGTTGATGACGCGGGAAACCGTCTGATGAGAGACACCCGCTGCCTTCGCGACGTCCCGAATGTTCGCCGAGCGGGCGCCCACGGCGGGCTTCGGGTGTGGAGATGACGACGGCGTCGACTCCTTGTTAACGGTCACACCCGAAACGGTACTGGATGAGTCAAGTGAACCGCACCTGAGTGCCGGTATATGAAGAAAAGCGCCTACTCTGCCGATTCAACGAAATGCGGAATGGTGCACTGCCGGAAAGAAAAGACGCTCTCATGCGCTGCCCAGTCATAAAAGGAGGCACATTTCCTAAATTCGTCCGAAAATGAACACATGGGGAAGCACTATCAATTAGGAGTGTTCCATCTCCGGGCAGCAGTTTCCGGATTACCCGGGCGGCGGGTGGCTGAGGCCAGAATCCGGCGCGCCCGCCGGCAGGGACGCCAAACATGTCCGTGTCAGGCGCTCCCACGCCGACCTCTAAGGAACCGGGCGAGCAGGGACAGCGCTGGGGCCGGACATGTTCGGCTTCCGGTCACCGCTGGTTCTTGCGGAGCTTCACGAACAGCAGCTCGCTGGACTCAGCCTTCGCCTTCTTCTGGGCTCTTTTCTCAAGCCAGACCATACCGACTTTATGTATTCAATCCAGTCCTGGCGGAATCACGCTCTTGTTCCCGAATTGTCGGGTAATTGCAGAAAGATAGAAATGGGTTATGCCCGAGGATTGCTTACAGCGAGTCCGTGGGCGCAGCCCGGTCATCGACTGCGGCCATGGACTTGTCGATTCGCTCAATGGCCGAATCGAGCCTCGCGACGGTGTCCCAGAGGCCGGTGTGCTGGTCTCGGACTTCCTCCAGCGTGAGACCGGACGACCGCAGGGTCGCCAGGTCGAAACTGACGTTCGTGCGGGCTCCGGTCACGGCTGCGCGAAGGGCGCCGAAAGCTACGACGACGTCGGCGATCAAGGCGCGGTTGCCCTCATTGGCGAGCCAGACCAGGTCGTCGATGGCGGTGATGGCACGATCACCGAGCGTCGCCGAGGACCGCGCTGCACCGAGTGACGCCTCGCGAATCGCCCGGTCACGTTCATCCCCAGGATCCAGCCGGAACGCCGCCCCGAAGGCGCGGGAGGCGGCGGCGTCGTCGTCGGCCAGTTGCAGAGCCCGCTGCCTGAGGTCCTGGGCGCGGGTGCGCAACTCCGTGAGGTGGTGCTCCTGATCGGTCTCGGCGTCGGTGTAGCCGGCCACCATGGACGTCAGCGAGGCGGCGATCGCGAGCATCACGCCCGCGCCTGCCCCACCGCCGGGTGAGCCGATGGATTCCGCGAGGGCACGGGTCCATTCCTCGACGGTGGACTTCTGCGTTGTGATCTCATCCGAATCAGCCATGGAGCAAGTCTGTCCTACGCGCGCGTGTCCGGGAAACGCTGGTTCACTGTCGGAGCCGGGTTCTATGCTGGCGCCATGCTCACGCAGAACCCGAGAATCGTTGCTTCGTGGGTGGCGGGGACCGCCATCCGCCACGCCACCCATAGACCGTTCGACCTCACTGCAGCAGTGGAGGAAGTGAAACGTATCGAGGGCGTCACCCCTGCGATTCTCGCGGAGGTCGCAGGCTTCTACCTGGGGTCCATTGAGGGCAAGCCCAGCAGCAGTTGGTCACACCCCCTGGCAGCCCAAATCTGTTTTGAGGCCGGAGCCGATCTCGCCCTCGTACCTGGAGCGATCGAGCGTGCGCGGGCACGGTCGAAGGTCGGCTGGTCCGGGATCACGCTGCCGGATGAGTCGGTGAGGCGCCGTGCAGAGTCAACGCCGTCTCCCCCGTCAACGCCGGCAGGAAGAAAAAGCTCCGGATCCGGACGCTAATTGTCCGCGACGGGTCGTACGGTGTGGAGCATGGCTATTGCACGGTTTCCCACCACTGTCATCGATTGTCCCGATCCCATCGCCCTCGCACGGTTCTATGGAGCCCTCCTCGACTGGAAGGTGAAGGAGGAGCCCGACTGGGTAGAAATCCAGGCGGAGTACGGCCAGTGCATCTGCTTCCAGAAGGTGGAGGACTATTCTCCGCCGGAATGGCCCGGGCAGCGCTCACCGCAACAGATGCATCTGGACGTGATCGTCGACGATCTCGACACCGGCGAGGCCGCTGTGCTCGAACTGGGTGCAACCAGGCACGAGCACCAGCCCGGCACAACCTTCCGGGTGTTTCTCGATCCGGCAGGGCATCCGTTCTGCCTCTGTTCGGGCTGACCCATCGAAAGCCCGTATCCCCCTCTGGCGGCCGGCGTCGGCTCAACCCAGCAGTAACGCCACCAGAAGGGATGCGGGCAGGGCCAGCAGCGAACTCACCAGAATGATGTCGCGAACCAGCGTCACCTTTAGGCCGAACTGGGCAGAGAACAAAAACACGTTTTGCGCTGTGGGCAAGGCCGCCATTGCCACCACACCGAGCAGCGCGGTCCCCTCGATCCGGAAGAGGTAGTAGGCAACCAACCATGCGATCACCGGCATCAGTGCCAGCTTCACCACACTGCCCAGCACGACGTCGGCGCGCACGCTCCGCTGCGCCAGCGGCTTCTGCCCGCGAAGGCTCATCCCGAAGACCACGAGCAGCAACGGGATGGATGCCTGGCCGAGCATTTCCAGGGGTGTCCAGATGATGGGCGGCAACGTCAGTGAGGTGGCCGCGAACAGCGCTCCTGCAGCAGTACCGGTGGTCACCGGATTAGCTACCGATCGCAGCACGGTCCGTCCCAGCGTCGGTGTCACGCCGTCGCGACCGGGGGCCGTCGTCGTACTCTTTCTGCCGCACCAGGCGAAGATGGTGAGAAAAACCGGGGCGATGACCAGCAGTTGCGCCAGCAACACTGAAACCACCGGGGCTGAGCTACCCACCGCGTAGAGCGCGATCGGGATGCCGATGTTGCCTGCGTTGACGTAACAGGACGCCATGGCGCCGACTGCAGTCTGTGCGGCCTGTCGTTTAAGCGCGAACCGGCTCAGCAACGCATAGATCGCGCTGGTTATGGCGGCCACAACCAGCGCGATCGGCGTATAGACGCTGAGCACTTCGCTGAGTTCAGTCTCGGCAAGCAGGATGAACATCAGCACCGGGTTGGTGATGTAGTAGATCACCGGGGTGAGTCCCTGCTGCATCGCGGCAGTCCGGGTAGGGAGGAGGATCGAGGCGACAATACCGACGCCGATCAGCAACAGCACAATGCCGAAGCCGAAAAGAACCCCCTCCACATACCCTCCTGACGCTACGAACTCACAACAATCCCCCTATTCGGAAGGACGAGGCCTTCAACGGATCCTCTAACGGACCAGGCAAGGCCGCTTCGGATCGAAGGTCCACTCCGGAATGAGGTACTGCATCGACGTAGCGTCGTCGCGCGCACCCAGACCGTGCTCAAGGTAGAGCGCGTGCGCCTCGTCGAGGCGGGTACGGTCCAACTCGATGCCGAGGCCCGGAGCGTCCGGGACGCGGATCTCCCCGTTCCGGATCTGCAACGGATCCTTGGTGAGCCCCTGGCCGTCCTGCCAGATCCAGTGCGTGTCCAGTGCCGTGATCTCGCCCGGAGCTGCCGCACCCACGTGGGTGAACATTGCCAACGAGATGTCGAAGTGATTGTTCGAGTGAGATCCCCAGGTGAGGCCGAACTCGTGGCACAGCTGCGCGACGCGAACCGAACCCGCCATGGTCCAGAAATGCGGGTCGGCCAGCGGGATATCGACGGCGTTGGTGCGCACCGCATGGGCCATCTCGCGCCAGTCCGTTGCAATCATGTTGGTTGCCGTCTGCAGCCCGGTGGCACGACGGAACTCGGCGACCACCTCGCGGCCGGAGAACTTGCCCTCCGCACCGCAGGGGTCCTCAGCGTAGGCAACAACACCCTGCATCCGCTTCCCGAGCCGGATGGCGTCCTCAAGCAGCCAACCGCCGTTCGGGTCGAGGGTGATGCGGGCTTCCGGGAAACGCTCCTTGAGCGCTGTGACTGCGTCCACCTCGAGGTCGCCGGCCTGGACGCCGCCCTTGAGCTTGAAGTCGGAAAACCCGTAGCGCGCCTGCGCAGCCTCGGCGAGACGAACCACAGCCTCCGGGGTCATGGCCTCCTCACGGCGGACGCGCTCCCAGTCGTCGGAGCCTTCCAGTTCCCGCAGGTATGGAAGGTCCGTCAGGTCCGGGTTGCCCACATAGAACAGGTAGCCCAGCATCGGCACGGCCATGCGCTGCTGCCCGTCACCGAGCAGCTCGGCCACAGGAACACCGAGGAACTGGCCGTGCAGGTCCAGCAGTGCCGACTCGATCGCGGTGACGGCGTGCACTGTGGTGCGCAGGTCGAAGGTCTGCAACCCGCGACCACCGGCGTCGCGGTCGGCGAACCGTGCCGCGACCTCACGCAGGAGGCTGCGGAACTGAGCCACCGGCTTACCCACGAGATACTGGCCGGCTTCGTCGATGGTGGAGCGGATGGCCTCGCCGCCGGGCACCTCGCCCAAACCGGTACGTCCGTCGGAATCAGTGAGGATCGCAATGTTACGGGTGAAGAAGGGACCGTGCGCTCCTGAAAGATTCAGCAGCATCGAGTCGTGGCCGGCGACCGGGACAACTTCGACGCCGGCGACAGTCGGCTGTGTGGTCACGCGTCCTCCCCCGTCGCCTTCACGGTGCCCTCTGCTTCACTGCCCGCTGTCGCCAGTTCAATAGCGCCGTCGATCCGGCGGTTGAGCTTCCAGGGATTCGCCTCCTGCAGAGGAGCAGGCAGCAGCGCATCCGGGATGTTCTGGTAGGCAACAGGGCGCAGGAAGCGCTCGATTGCCAGCGTGCCGACCGAGGTAGTCCGGGTGTCGGAGGTCGCGGGGAATGGACCGCCGTGAACCATTGCGTGACCAACCTCGACGCCGGTGGGCCACCCGTTCACGAGAATACGGCCCACCTTCCGCTCCAGCACAGGAAGGACGCCGGCTGCGGTTTCGTGATCAGCCTCAGTGAGGTGCAGTGTGGCCGTCAGCTGGCCCTCCAAGCGCTTGGCCGCAGCCACGAGCTCTTCCGTGGAGGAGTAACGCACTACGAGCGACGCAGCACCGAAGATCTCCTCGTGCAGCACGGGGTTGTTCAGGAAGGTCTCCGCCTGGGTACCGAACACAGCCGGCGCGGGAGCGTTCTCGGTGCTGCCCTTTGTGCCCTGTGCAACCAGCTCGACGCCCTCCTGGGAGCCGAGAGCCTCCACACCGGCGTTCCAGGAATCGGCGATTCCGCGGGTCAGCATGGTCTGTCCTGCGGAGGGCGCCAGCGCGGAATTCACTGCGGCGAGGAAGCTGTCACCGGCGTCGCCCGTCGGCAAGAAGACCAGGCCGGGCGAGGTGCACAGCTGGCCGCTGGAACCCGTCACGGATGCGATGTAAGCCTTCGCCAGTTCATCGAGGTCTGATGACCGGAGCGCACCTTCGAAGAAGATGACCGGGTTGATCGAGCTCATTTCCGCGTAGACGGGAATGGGCTCGGGACGGGCTGCGGCAGTGGCCATGAGCGCCGTTCCTGCTCCCCGGGATCCAGTGAAACCAACAGCCTTGATGGCCGGGTCGGCGACCAGAGCCTGACCGATGCTCGAACCGGGACCGTAGATCAACGAGAACACGCCCGGGTGAAGTCCGGCGTCCTGCACGGCCTCGGTGATTGCACGACCCACGATCTCGCTGGTTCCGGGGTGCGCGTTGTGGGCTTTGAAGACGACGGGGCAGCCCGCGGCCAGGGCCGAAGCAGTGTCACCGCCGGCGGTGGAGAAGGCAAGCGGGAAGTTGCTCGCACCGAAAACGCCGACGGGGCCGAGGGGGACCTTGCGCTGACGGATGTCGGCACGCGGCATCGGAGTGCGTTCGGGGATCGCCGGATCGATGCGAACACCACGGTGATCGCCCTGACGAACCACTGCAGCGAAGAGGCGCAGCTGGCCGGTGGTACGGGCGAGCTCCCCGCGCAGGCGGGGCTCGGGCAACCCGGTCTCAAGCATCGCGCGGTCGACGATCTCGTCACCGGCAGCTTCGATCCGCTGGGCAATCCCTTCGAGGAAGGCTCCGTGCGTTTCCGGTTCGAGGGTACGGAAGGAATCGAAGGCTCCCTCGGCAGCGGCTGTGGCGGCCTTGAGCTGGGAGGAATCGATCAGGGAGTAGGCGGGCTCCAAAGTTTCATTGGTCGCCGGGTTGAACCCGTTGACGGTTCCCCCGTTCCCGGACAATGTCTCCCCGGCGATGATGGAGTGGCCCTGAAGGGTGGCGTGCTGTGTAGGCATGAGTGCTCCTTGCGGATCGATAACCGTCGTGTTTTCAGGCGTTGGAAAGTGCTGCAGAGGCGGGTCGGATACCCGCAGCGTCGATAAGGGCGCCGAGATCTGCGAGATCTGCCTCGGTCAGGTCCTGCAGCGGCGGGCGCACACCACCGGACGAGCGACCGATCACGGTGAGCCCTCCCTTGACGATGGAGACGCCATAACCGCGTACGCGGTCACGAATGTCCAGGTACGGGAGCACAAAACGCTGCAGCTTCTCGGTCACTGCTGCGTGGTCCTGTCGGCGGACGTCACCGTAGAACTCGAGGGCGAACTCGGGTACGAAGTTGTACAACGCCGACGAGTAGGTGCTCATTCCGAGCTGAAGCAGCGGAAGGGCAAAGGTCTCAGCGGTCGGCAGGCCGCCCAGGTAGAACAGTCGGTCGCCGTTCTTGGCGTACACCTTGGTCAGGTGCTCAATGTCGCCGATGGCGTCCTTGAAGCCGATGAAGTTCGGGTGCCGCTCGGCGAGCCGTGCAACGGTGTCCGCCGAGTAGATGGCATTGGCGCGGTTGTAGACGATCACGCCAATGTTCGTTGCGGCGCATACGGCGCTGACATGTGCGAGGAGACCGTCCTGATCGCATTCGGTCAGGTAGGGAGGAAGGAGCAGAAGGCCCTCGGCCCCGGCGGCCTCAGCATCCTGAGCGTTCTGTACAGCGTTCGCGGTGGAGCCACCGGCCGAGGCAAGGACGGGGACCTTGGCGCCGACTTCATCGACGGCGACCCGGATGACCTGCGCGGCTTCTGCCGGAGTCAGGCTGAAGCCCTCGCCTGTGCCACCGGCAGCGAACAGGCCGGCGACGTCGAAGCTGGTCTGCCACGACAGATGCTTGCGGTAGGTCTCTTCGTCGAAGGCCAGCTCCGGCGTGAACGCGGTCACCGGGAAGGACAGCAATCCGTCCTTGAGCTTCTGGGCAAGTTCTTGTGGTGCGTACTGGGCCACGGTGCATCTTCCTTAGGGCAGTCCGCCGCGGGGCGGGATGGGGTGCTCGAATGGTGGGTGTACTTCCAGAGTAGAAAGCCAATCGATGCGTGTCTAAGCCCACTTTTGTATGGATTGATGCTCGAAAGCTATCACCAGCATCTACTGCCCTTTCATCTGGATAATCTCGAGCAGCCTCACGAGGGCGGGGTTACGTATCTCCCTACTCCAGATGGCATAGAGTTCGACGGCGTCCGGCTCGATGTCCGCCAGCCGCAGGTAGGACACGCCGGCGATCCCGAGCATTCTGGCCGACTCCGGCACGAACGCAACTCCCCTGCCCGCGGCAACAAGAGCCACCATGGTCACGATCTGACTCACCGTGTGGACAACGTTCCCATGCTCAACGGGTACGTTCCGCACGACGAGATCGTAGAAGTAACTGGCCTTGGTGGGTGAGTGCATGATCAGCGGGGCGCCCTTGAGGTCTGCCACTCTCAGCGAACGATTGAATCTGTCCAGGGGATGGCCCACAGGCACAGCGAGCTGAAGATCCTCGGTGAACAGCAGGTGGGATTGGAAGATGTCCTCATCGAACGCGGGCCGCGCAAGACCGAGGTCGAGGTCGCCGTCGATGATGGCTGCCACCTGCTCACCTGTGACGAGTTCCTGCAGCTCAACGTCGACGTCCGGTAGTCCCTCGGCAATCTCGGACAGCAGGGAACCCAGAATGCTGAATCCGGAAGCCGCAGTGAAGCCGACCCGAAGCTGGCCGGACATCCCCGATGCAATGCGTTGGGCAGTTTTGGGTGCACGCTCTGCGGCGACGACGATCTTACGGGCCTCGGCCAGGAAGGCGCGGCCCGCGGCTGTGAGGGAAACCTTTCGGTTGTCCCGCTCCAGAAGTTCGACGCCGACGCTCCGTTCCAGCTTCTGGATCTGCCGGCTCAGTGGAGGCTGGGTCATGTTCAGACGCTCCGCTGCCCGCCCGAAGTGCAGTTCCTCGGATACCGCGATGAAGCTACGAGCTTGATCCAGGGTGAACATTGATGCCTCGCAGGTATGACCGAGCCGTTCAGGCTATGACGTGCAACATCGTATCGCTGTGGGTACAGCTCCCCGGGCCGCATACCTGTGGACGGTTATTCCGGACGAGGGCTAGATGGGCGTGACCAGCGTTGAGTCCTGCAGGTAGCTGCGCAGGTTCTGAAGCGTCAGTTCAGCCATGGCCGCACGTGTCTCGCGGGTACCGCTTCCCACATGCGGCAGCAGGACGACATTTTCGAGTTGCCTCAGTTCGGCAGGAACATGCGGTTCGGACTCGAACACATCCAATCCCGCTCCTGCCAGGCGACCTTCGGAAAGCGCGGAGACCAGCGCCCGCTCATCGACAACGGTTCCGCGGGCGATATTGATCAGGAAACCACCCTGTCCCAGCTCAGCCAGGACCTCGGCGTCCACGAGGCCTACGGAGTCTGGTCCGCCCGCCGCAGCGATCACCAGAACCTCTACCGCCCCGGCCAGCTCGCTGGGCGACGGATGGTACGTGTAGTCCAGTCCCTCGACAGGTCGCCGGTTGTGGTAGTGGATTTCGCAGCCGAAGGCTTCGAGTCGCGCCGCGATTGCCTTGCCGATACGACCCAGTCCGAGAATGCCGACCTTCTTGCCGGAGGCTCTCGTCGTCAGTGGGTAGGACGAGCCGGACTCCCAACCGCCGCCTCGCACGAAGCGGTCGGCGGCGCTCGTCTGTCGCAACACGTCCAAGTAGAGGGCCAGGGCGGTGTCTGCCACGCATTCGGTCAGTACGTCCGGAGTATTACTGATGGAGATGCCGCGTTCCTTGGCTTGGGCGACGTCGGTGGCGTCGTAGCCCACGCCGAAGTTCACCACCACTTCGAGGTTCGGAAGTCTGCGCATGAGGTCCGAGTCCACACCATAGCGGCCGGAGCACACTGCAATGCGGATTCCCTCGGCGTAGTCGGCCAGAAAGGCGCCGCGCTGGGGACCATCCGGCAGGCGCAACGCACCAAACTCCTCGGCGAGCGCCGAGGCAACGGTCGGGTTTACTGGCCCTACCTGCAGGATGTGCTCGCCGTTGGCTGCGGGGGGATGCTCAGACTGCTCGGCTGTGTCGGTGGTCATGCAGTGACAGTAGGGAAACCGTTCATTCCGGTCCAACACGCAATTTGGATGGATCGATACCTCTGAGGCATGGATCCCTATTTCCCGCGTACTGGTGCGGTTCTGCGGTCCTGCACCGTCCATTTCCCTTCGTGGAGGGCCTCTTCACATAGGTATCACTGCTTGACGGCCCGTGATGCCAATCACATGCTGAGTCTGCCGGCTACGTTCGAGCACTCGCTCCGGTATTCATCACTCGCTCCTGCGGAGGAAACAATGACGTTTGAACCCACCTTCGGGTCCACTGACAAGACAGGCTCAACCAGGCGCCGTCTGGCCCTCGCCCTGACATCTGCAACAGTAGGCAGCACCATGCTGCTGAGCGGATGTGCGGTGGCCAACTCCGACAACGCCGAAGGAGACGCCAATGCAGCCTCGGATACCCTGCGGGTCGTCCTACAGCAGGAGCCGCCCACACTGGAGCCCTGCGAATCGAACCTGACGAGCACCGGCGTCGTCGATCGCTCCACCATCACCGAGCCCCTGGTGGAACGCAACCCCAGCTCCGGTGAGCTCGAGCCGAAGCTGGCCACCGAGTGGAGCTCGGAAGATGACACCACCTGGACTTTCAAGCTGCGGGAAGGCGTGACCTTCCACGACGGCAGCGACTTCACCGCCGAGGACGCTGCGCACACCATCGAACGCGCCGTTAACTCAGAGCTCGGCTGCAACGTCGAGGGTTACGTGTTCGGTGATGACGACCTCACCGTCGAGGTTGTCGACGACACCACGCTGACGGTCACCACCGCCGGCGCCGACCCCATCCTGCCCCTGCGAATCTCCTTCCTGGAGGTCGTTCCGAGTGAGACCTCGGATACCGAGAAGGTCCGCGAGCCGATCGGCACCGGCCCATACAAGCTGGACGAGTGGCAGGCCGGCCAGAAGATCACAGTGTCGGCGTATGACGGCTACTGGGGTGAGAAGCCCGCCTTCCCCAAGGCTGAGTACCAGTGGCGTGACGAGGGCACGGTCCGCGCGGCGATGATCACATCCGGCGAGGCGGATATCGCCATGGGCCTCGCCCCCGAGGACCAGATCGGCGACCTCGGCGTCCCCTACCCCAACAACGAAACAGTCGCGCTGCGCATGCACACCGACAAGCCGCCCTTTGACGACATCCGGGTCCGTCAGGCTGTCAACTACGCAATCGACAAGGAAGGCATCGTGGCAAGCCTGTACGCAGGCAGGGAGAAGGTTGCAGCACAGCTAGTGCCCGAAGGCATCGTTGGCCACAACACCGGGCTTGAGGGCTGGCCGTTCGATCTGGAACAGGCGAAGTCCCTGGTCGAGGAAGCGAAGGCCGACGGCGTCGACACCAGTGCACCGATCAGCCTGATCGTCCGCAACGCACAGTTCCCGAAGATCGAGGAACTCGGCCAGGTGCTCCAGGAGCAGCTGACCCAGGCCGGGCTCAATGTCGAGTTGAAGCTGCTGGAAACCAGCCAGCACCTGCAGTACCAGGTCCGTCCGTTCGTCGAGGACGAAGGCGCCATCCTGCACATGACCCAGCACGGCAACCAGGCCGGTGACGCCGCCTTCACCGTGGGCCAGTACATGGAGACCGACGGCGCGCAAAGCGCATTCGGCACCCCTGAGTTGGACGCCATGATCGAAGAGGCGAACGCCGCTACCGGCGAAGAACGCCAGAGTGCCTTCGAGGAAATCTTCGCCTACCAGAACGAAGAGATCGTCCAGTTCGCGCACATCATGCATCAGACCGGCATGATCGGGAAGGCTGAGAACATCAACTACGAGCCGAATTCGTCCACCGGTGACGAGCTTCGACTGGCCGAGATCAAGCCGGCTCAGTAGCGCCCAATCCGGAGAGTGGAATAGGAGAGGGAGCCATGCTGACCTATCTCAGGAAACGAATCGTTTCCAGTGCACTGCCGCTGGTGGTCGTCGTCATCGGAGTCTTCGCCCTGGCGAGAATGACCGGTAACCCGGCGAGCCTGTACCTGCCGCTGAATGCAACCGAGCAGATGCGGGAGGACTTCGCTACCCGAAACGGCCTCGACCAACCGCTGTGGGCCCAGATGGTCGATTACTTCGGCGGAGTCCTGCAACTGGACTTCGGCACCTCCCTCCGGACGGGAGAGTCCGCGGCCGCCATGGCGCTGCGGGCTTTCCCGGCCACTCTCCAACTGGCCTTGACCACAATGATCCTGGCCATCGTCCTGGCCGTCATTGTCGGCAGCTGGGCAGCGCTCAAGCCGAACGGCATAGCGGACCGTATCGCCAGCTTCGTGTCTATGGCCGCGGCGTCGATCCCGGACTTCTGGTTGGCGATCGTCGGCATCTGGATCTTCGCAATCACCCTCGGTTGGTTGCCCACCTCCGGCGTCGGCAGTTCGGCGTCCTGGATACTGCCGATAGCCACGCTGATGATGCGCCCCTTCGGAGCGCTCGTTCAGGTAGTCCGCGGCGCGATGGTCTCCGCCCTGTCCGAGCCCTACATCAAACTGGCCCGCAGCAAGGGAGCGTCGCAGAAGAGGGTGATCACGCGGCATGCCCTGCGCAACGCGGCCGCCCCGGCCTTGACTGTGGCCGGTGACCTGACGGTCGGCCTGATCAACGGCGCCGTCGTCGTCGAAACCATTTTCGGCTGGCCCGGAATCGGAAAGCTGATGATCGACTCGATCCTGCAGCGCGACTTTGCGGTCCTGCAGGCTGCGGTCCTGCTGACCGCGATCGCTATCTTCGTGCTGAACATCCTGATCGATCTGGCCTATGCGCTGCTTGACCCTCGAGTCCGCCCAGCGAGCGCGAGGTTCCGGCGGAAGAGAACACCCGAGAAGCCGGTCACCCCCGCTGATCCAACACCAACCGCGACCGCCCAGGCCTAGGAGAATCCGATGATCGATACTTCGCGCACCGAGCCCGGTCCCGACGGCGGCCGGCAGGCCAAGCGCAGGCCCACGGCCGCCAAGAACAACCACCCGAGCATGCTGCGCATGCTGCTGCGTGACAAATTCGCTTCCGTGGGTGCCGTCATCCTGTTGATCGTGCTGGCTACGGCAGTCTTCGGGCCGATGCTGATGGGGGAACTGGCTACCCGCCAGAACCTGTTGTTCGCCAACAAGGCTCCGTTCGTCCCGGCCAACGGTTGGGAGTACATCCTCGGCTCAGACTCGTTGGGACGTTCCGTTCTGGCCCGGCTGGTTGTCGCGACGAGGACCACCATGCTGGTCGCGATTCCCGCCGTGGCTGTCGCCCTGCTGATCGGTTCGCTGTGGGGTATCTGGGCGGGATATCACCGGGGCTGGCGGGAGAACGTCTCAATGCGCATTGCCGATGTGATCATGAGCTTCCCCTCGCTGCTGCTGGCCGTCGTCGTGCTCTATGTCTTCAACCCCTCCATCGCTAACATCGTCCTGATCCTGGCGCTGACCCGAATCCCGATCTACCTCAGGACCGCCCGGGCGGAATCGGCTGAGCTGCAGAGCCGAACCTTCGTCGACGCGGCACGGACCTTCGGCGCAAAGCCGAACGCGATCATCCGTCGCCACGTCATTCCGGTGGTCACTCCCACCCTGCTCACGCTGGCCACGCTCGAGTTCTGCTACGTGATGCTTGCCGAGTCGTCGTTGTCCTTCCTGGGCATCGGCATCCAACCGCCGGATGTCAGCTGGGGCCTGATGGTGGCCCAGGGCCGGCAGTACCTGCAGACGGCCTGGTGGCTGTCCATCTTCCCGGGCGTTGCCATCGTGATCACCGCGATCGCAGCCAACATGCTCGCCGCCTGGCTGCGCATCGCAACCGATCCGGGACAGCGCTGGCGGCTTGCACTGCCGGGACGTAGAAAATTCGTGACCCGCCTTGCTGCCAAGGAGTCCAAGTGACCATGACTGAAACTACACAAGCAGTCCCCCCATCCGAGAATTCCCATCCCGTAGTGCTGCGGGTGGAAGGACTCGACGTTGACATCCGCACCCCCTTCGGAACTGTGCGGGCCGTCAGTTCGGCCGGATTCGTTGCCCGGGCTGGACAGACCCTGGCACTGCTCGGTGAATCAGGCTGCGGCAAGTCGATGACCGCTAAGGCCATTGCCGGACTTTTGGACCCCGTGGCGCACGTCGCGGGAGGCTCCATGCAGTTGGAAGGCAAGGAACTTGCCGGCATGGGCGCAAAGCAGCGACGCAAGATCGCCGGTGCTGAGCTTGGCATTGTGTTCCAGGACGCTCTTACGGCATTGAACCCGGTCTACCCGGTGGGAGTGCAGATCGGTGAATCGTTCAGGATTCACCGCGGTCTCTCCGCCGCCGATGCGCGGAAGGAGGCTATCGCGCTGATGGAGCGGGTGGGCATCCCCCGGCCGGAGTCGCGAGTCGATTCTTACCCGCACCAGTTCTCGGGCGGCATGCGCCAGCGCATCCTCATTGCGACGGCGGTAGCGCTCAGTCCTCGCTTGCTCATCGCGGATGAGCCGACGACGGCGCTCGACGTCACCGTGCAGGCACAGATTATGGACCTGCTGCGCCGATTGCGCGAAGAAGAGGACATGGCAGTTGTGCTCATCACCCACGATCTGGCCGTGGTCGCCGAGGAAGCCGACACCGTCTGCGTCATGTACGCGGGCAACGTGGTGGAATCTGGTGCAGTGCAGGAAGTTTTCGCGAACCCTCGTCACCCATACACGAAGGGCTTGCTCGAGTCTGTTCCTACCGACGCGGAACGCGGTGCCACGCTCTCCTCGATCCCGGGAAGTCCGCCCGAACTGAAGAACATCCCACCGGGCTGCGTCTACCAGGATCGTTGCCCGCTGGCCCAGGAGATCTGCCGCGCCGAACGGCCCGCTCTTCGTGAAACCGGCCCCGGCCGCGCCGCAGCGTGCCATTTCTCGGAGCTCCTCGATTCCCGGATACCCCTACAGGAGATCAAGTCATGACCGCACAGCTTGAGCGGACACACGAACACGGCACCACTGCCCTTGAGGTCCGCGACGTCACCAAGATCTTCCACGTTCCCGGCAACGGTTCAGGCAGCAACGAGCTGAGGGCGCTGGACGGCATCAACCTCTCCGTCGGCCGCGGTGAAACGCTTGGTCTGGTGGGCGAGTCCGGCTGTGGGAAGTCCACCCTGGCGCGGACCCTGATGCTGCTCGAAAAGCCCGACGGCGGCACCGTGACTTTCGATGGCAAGGACCCGTTCAGCCTTCGAGGCAAAGAGCTGCTGGCCTGGCGCCGCCGGGTCCAGATGGTGTTCCAGGACCCCTTCGCATCACTGAATGCACGGATGACGGCCGGCGACATCATCGCTGAGCCGTGGGCCACGCACCGCGATCTGTTCCCCTCGCCGCGGGAACGTGAGGCTCGCTTGCATGAGCTGTTGGAACTCGTCGGCCTGCGGGTTTCCGATGCGAAGAAGTCTCCCCAGGAATTCTCCGGCGGGCAGCGTCAGCGGATCGGCATTGCCCGCGCGCTTGCCCTGAATCCTGAGCTGGTCATTCTGGACGAACCGGTATCGGCTTTGGACCTGTCGGTACAGGCGCAGGTCCTGAACCTGCTCAATGAGCTGCAGGACAAACTCGGTGTCAGCTATATCTTCATCTCCCACGATCTGTCAGTGGTACGCCACGTCACCGACCGGGTCGCTGTCATGTATCTGGGCAGGATCATCGAAACGGGCACTACCAGCGATGTCTTCGAACGACCGCTGCATCCGTACACCGCAGCGCTGATGTCGGCGTCGCCCAAGTTGAACCCCGCGGACCGTCCCGCCGAGCGGATCGTCCTCAGGGGAGAGCTACCGTCCCCGTTGGATCCGCCGTCGGGCTGCCGTTTCCGTACCCGCTGCTGGAAGGCACAGGACATCTGTGCCCGCGAGGCGCCGCCGGCACAGACTGCGGCGGATGCCGGGCGGGTGTCCCTTGGCCTGCCGCAGCGGCGGACAGGCACCGACGCCCTGCACGCTGTCGAGTGCCATTTTCCCCTTGCTGACACAGCCGAAGCTGGACTGACGCCTGCCCCGGCCGGTAAGTGAGTCCTGCGGATTATGTGATCCTGGCGGTGGCGGTCTGTGCCGCCACCGCCATCCAGGGATCCATCGGCTTCGGCGCCGGCCTGATCGCCGCTCCAGTCATTGCCCTCATTGCTCCGGATCTGCTGCCGGCGCTGGTAGTCCTCCTGGCGTGCCTGGTGACCCTGTTGGTGACCATCCGCGACCGGGCTTCGCTCGACCTTCGGGGCGCGGCGTGGGCGCTCGTCGGCAGGATTCCCGGAAGTGTTCTCGGGGCGTGGCTGGCCGTCGCCATGTCCACGGCCGCCCTGTCCTGGCTGGTTGCAGCCAGCGTCCTGATCGGCGTCGGGTCGGCCTACCTGGGCTGGCGCCCGGCTCCCACCCGCCCGGCTCTGATCACCGCAGGCGGCCTCTCCGGCATCATGGGCACTGCAACCGCGATCGGCGGAGCGCCGATGGCCATTGTCTGGCAGGGCCAGCCACCGGCCCGCCTGCGCGCAACCATGAGCGCCTTTTTCCTCGTCGGCTCGATTGTGTCGGTCCTTCTGCTCACTGCGGCCGGCGCCGTGACCACGACAACCCTGACTGCTTTCCTCTGGCTCGCACCGGTCGTGCTCCTGGGCTTTGCAGTTTCACGGCTACTCAACCGGTTTCTGGACGCCAGGCGGCTGCGGCGTGTAGCACTGGCGGCCGCTTCCGGCGGGGCCGTGCTTCTGATCGTCCGTCTCGCGGTCGGCGGCTGATCCTGGGCTAACGGACCCGGTTCCTCAAGGCTTGGCCCTGAGCCAGCCGGTTCACGTTCTCGGCGATGTCATCGGCTCGCAGTTCGAATGTGGAGCGCGCGTGCCCCGAGTAGTGCGGCGTGGCCAGGACGTTGGGAAGGTCCGCGAAAGGGAAATCCGCGGGCGGGGTGCGTCCGCTCTCCGGAGCGCCCCACCATACGTCGATTGCGGCGCCTCCAATGCTGCCATCCCTCAGAGCCGCGTACAGCGCGGATTGGTCTACCACCGGGCCGCGCGCGACGTTGATCAGCAGTGCATCCTCCCGCATCGCCGCCAGTTCGGCAGATCCGATCATGCCCTCAGTCGCGGGCGAGAGCGGAACGGTGATGACAACGACGTCGGACTCCGCCAGCAGGCGCGGCAGGTCCGAGATTCCCCCTACCCAGCGCGGGCAGGTGCCGTCCGGCACAGGGACGTCCGGGCGGTTGCGAACCGCCACCACCTCCATTCCCACAGCATGGGCCAGGCTCGCGGTCGCGCTGCCGATTCCGCCGAATCCCACGAGGCCAAGCGTCATGGTGTCCAGTGTGCGGTGCAACGGCACATGCCCATCAGTGGCGATGGTCCGCCAGGTCCCGTGCCGCAACTCACCGCTGACACTTGGAAGCCTGCGCGTGAGCGCGAGAATACACATGAGCACGTGCTCCGCGATGGGCCGTTCGTGGTGGAAGGTGTTCGTGACCGCCGTCTCCGCCGGCAGAGCGCCGACAGCAACCCGGTCGAGTCCCGCACCGGTGACCTGAACCAGGCGAGCGCCGCAGGCTGCGGCCTGCCGGGAGTCCAGCCGTGAACAAACAACGACGTCGGCGGTGGTCATTGCGTGAAAGCTTTCCTCCGGAGCCGCATCAGCTACGAAATGCCAGCGGTGATCCGGTGCACCAGTCATCAATCTGTCGGCGAAGCGCGAGATGATCGGGTCAGTGACCACCACGTCCAATACGGGGGGAAGGCGCTGAAGCTGGTTGCGCTCCCCCGCTTCGGTTGTCACCACCGCGGGCTCTTGAGTTCGTACTCCGGTTGGATCCGCCGCATGTACCCGGTGTCGTCACGTTCGGTGAGGCCGCTGTCCAGGTACTGCCGGTGCAGCCGTTCCAAGGCATCCGGGTCAAGTTCCACGCCGAGGCCGGGCGCCGTCGGCACAGCAACCGCGCCGTCCTGGAACGAGAGGGATCCGGGAAGGACGACGTCCTCATCGTCACGTTTCCACGGCCAGTGTGTGTCACACGCATAATCCAGATTCGGAGTAGCCGAAGCGAGGTGCACCATCGCCGCGAGGCTGATGCCGAGATGCGAGTTGGAGTGCATGGAGAGCCCCAGTCCGAAAGTCTCCGCGATTCCAGCCAGGGCCTGTGACCGGCGCAGGCCGCCCCAGAAATGGTGGTCCGACAGCACGACGTCAACGGCTCCGGCCGCAACCGCCGGAGGAACGTCATTGAAGCTGACTACGCACATATTGGTGGCGAGCGGCAGGTCTACACCGCGGCGGACCTCGGCCATGCCTTCGATTCCGGGAGTGGGGTCTTCGAGATACTCAAGGACGCCCTCCAATCTTCGACCTATCCGGACTGACGTCTCCACGGTCCACGCGCCGTTGGGGTCGATGCGCAGCGGCATATCGGGGAATTCGGCGCGGAGTGCCTCGATAGCGGCGGCTTCCTCGTCCGGGGCAAACACTCCGCCTTTAAGCTTGAGTGCACCGAACCGGTAGTCGGCCACCATGCGCTGTGCCTGCGCAACGATACCGTCGGCATCCAGCGCCGGACCCCAGCCGTCGTCGGACTGTCCTGGATGCCCCGCCCACTTGTAGAACAGGTAGCCGCTGAACGGGACAGTATCGCGGACTGCACCTCCCAGCAGTGCACTGACCGGTAATCCGAGGGCTTTGCCCTGGATATCGAGTGCAGCAACGTCGAACGGGGAAAGCACTCGGTCCGCTGTGGAGGAGCCGGTGACCATACCGCTCATCCCGTGGCCGCCCTGCGTCTTGTCGGTTGCCAGCGCTCGGGTGATCCGGATGCGAAGGTCGTTGATATTGAAAGGATCAGCTCCGGTGACCGCTGCTGCGGCCCTACTGAGACGGGCCAGGTGGCCAGCGTCGCCATAGGTCTCACCAAGACCGGTGATACCGGCGTCGGTATGCACTTGGAGGATCGCCCTCAGCGCGAAGGGTTCGTGGACACCCACCGTGTTGAGGAGTGGCGGATCGACGAGAGCAACCGGCGTGACCGTCACACCTGTGATGGTTATCTGACCGGTGTGTATGGAGATGTGCTGAAGCTGGGTTTCTGGAGAGGCCGACATAGGGGTCCTTTCAGAGCGGCCGTGAATTCCTCTCACGCTAGACGGCAGCATTCATGCTGTCCAAGCTAAAATGTGCACGAAACCATGCAAGGAGTGAATCCATGTTCTCCCTGATTCAGCTGGAGTCGTTCGTTGCAGTTGCTGAGGAGTTGCACTTCGGCGCTGCCGCCGCACGCCTCAATATGACCCAGCCTCCACTTAGCCGGCAGATTCAGCTGCTTGAGCGGGAACTCGACGCGCAGTTGTTCGAGCGCAGCAGCAGGAAAGTTGAGCTGACGGCCGCCGGGAAGGTCCTACTGCCCGCTGCCCGTAGCGTGCTCGACCTCTGCAACAAGACATCTCTCGAAGTTCGGCGCGTGTCCTCGGGCGATGCCGGCACGATTGTGATTGGCTACACCGCAATCGCGGGTCAGGTAGCCCTGCCTGGAATCCTTCGGAAGGCCGGAGCGCACATGGCTGGAGTCTCCTTTGTCCTACGTGAAGCGGTCTCAGTCGACCAGTTGGACTCGATCACGAGGGGATCGATAGATATTGGACTGCTTCGCCCCATCGTCGCCCGTCCCGGCGTGGTTACCCGTCCTTTTCTGGAAGACCGGCTGGTGGCGGCGTTGCCGGAGGGCCATGAACTCGCGACGGGTAACGGAGTCTCCCTGAAGCAGCTGGACGGGCTTCCGCTCATGATGTATTCCACCGCCGAAGCCCGTTACTTCTACGACCTGGTGATGCGGCTCTATGAGAGTGCATCGATCCACCCCAAAGTCACTCAGTTTGCCAGTCAGGTGCCCGCCCTACTCGCTTTCGTGGCAGCGGGACTGGGAGTCACTCTGGTGCCGGCATCCTCGAAGGAGTTTGCCCCCTCCGGGGTGCAGTTCGAGGAGCTCCGGGGTCAGGCCGGCCTTGCTGATCTGAACCGGGCAGACTTGCACGTGGCCTGGGGCGAGTCCAGCACCAACCCCGCGGTGCTCCGGCTGCTACGGGTAATTCTTGAGGATTCGGACCAGGAGACCCGGGCGGACACCTAGGGCATCTCCCATCTCGCCTCCCGGAGTTGATGCTCTGGGAGCATCACTCCATGCATTAGTGGGCTTGGACATGCATCACTGCCCCTCCGTAAAGTCTTCTCAGGGTCGGGACGTGAGTGCCATCACATCCCGCACAAACCCCACTGAGTCGAACATCGCCGTTCCTGAATGAGGAGTACCAACTCGTGAAAGCATCCTTTAC
This sequence comes from Arthrobacter sp. MDB1-55, assembly GCF_059092925.1. Lineage (NCBI taxonomy): Bacteria > Bacillati > Actinomycetota > Actinomycetes > Micrococcales > Micrococcaceae > Arthrobacter > Arthrobacter sp. MDB1-55. The sequence continues at coordinate 228,819 of NZ_JBNHID010000002.1, forward strand.
CCGCCGCGTGCTGACCGCAACCACTGCAGCTGTCGGTGTACTTGCCCTGTCGGCCTGCGGTGGAAACGTCGGCGGCGGCAGCGCTGAATCCACGGAAGAATTCCCCAGCGGCCCCGTCACCATCACCGTTGGTCAGGACGCCGGTGGTTCTACTGACCGGATCGCCCGCGCTATGGCCGAAGGCATGGCAGAAGACCTCGGGGTTGCAGTACCGGTGGTCAATAAGGCCGGCGCCAATGGCGCCCTGGCTACACAGGAAGTCGCCGGCATGGAGGCGGATGGACAGAACCTTATTCTCCTGAACGCATCACTGATCACCATTACGCCGCTCGCCGTCGGCGAAGATGAAGCCGTGAACCTCGACAACCTCGATGTGATCGCGGGGCTTTCCCAGGATGACTACGTACTCGTCGCCAGCAAGGAGTCCGGCTACGAGTCGCTCGAGGACATCAAGGGAGCCAGCGGCAACCTGAACTTCGGCACGACCGGCGTCGGCACCGGCTCCCAGCTCGCGCAGGCAGTCCTGTTCGCGCAGGCTGAGATCGAGGGAACCGCTGTACCTTTCGATTCGGGATCACCGGCTCTGACCGCCGTCATGGGCAACCAGGTCGACGTCGCTACCATCCAGCTCGGCGAGGCTCTCCCGCAGATCGAAGCCGGCACCGTTACCCCCATCGTCACGTTCGCCAAGGAGCGCAGCGAGTTCCTGTCTGACGTACCCACCGCTATCGAAGAGGGCTACGAGGTTCCGGTCTCGCAGTACCGCGCCCTCGCCGCACCAAAGGGATTGTCGGAGGACGCAAAGGCCCGTCTGGTGGAGTCCGTCGACGCAACCCAGGGCACCGAGGCTTACCAGACCTTCAACGAGGAGAACATCCTCGCGCCGTGGGAAGTCTCCGGTGAAGAGGTCGTCGAAGAGTGGAACGCCCTCGCTGAGCAGTACAAGGCGCTGGTAGAGGAATACGACATCTCGCTCGCAGGCGAGTAATAGGTCATCCTGCCCGGTCGAGAACATCAGTTGAAATGAGCACTGCCATGAATCGGAAGCGTGACGATCAGGCCCACACGGCCCCGACGGATTTCGAAAGCGCCATCGATCTGCCGGACCTGACGCCGGAAGAACTAGCCGCCGAATGGGCAGCCGACGCTGCGCCGCCTTCCGGTGCAATCGCCAATCTGGCCGCCTCACTGGTGGCGGCCGGCGTCGGCGTTGCAGGCATGCTGATCGCTCTTGGTCTCGGCCTCGGGACGCCCGGGCAGCCACGCCCCGGCACATGGCCGTTCATCATCAGCCTGATCATCGCCGTCCTCGCCCTCGCGCAGCTGGTTATCGGCCGCCGCGGGGGCGTGGACGGCGAGAAGTTCTCGCCCCTGTCCCGCATGGCAGGCTTTGGCTTCGTGACCTTGCTGGGCATGGTCTGGCTGATGCCGGTCATCGGATTCGAGATTCCGGCACTGCTCCTGTGCTTCATCTGGATGAAGTTCCTCGGCGGTGAAACCTGGCGGGCAGCAACGCTCTATTCGGTGCTCGTCGTCGTTGCCTTCTACGCCATCTTCATCCTGGGTCTGGGGACATCGATCCCCCACCTGCTCTAAGCGCCACCAGGCACAAAGGATTCGCCATGGAATTTTTGAACCCGGTCCTCGACGGTTTCGGCGTCGTACTGGTCCCGCAAAACCTTCTCTACTGCCTGATGGGCGTGGTCATTGGCATGCTCATCGGCGTGCTGCCGGGCCTCGGGCCCGCAGCCACCATCGCCATACTGCTCCCGCTGACCTATGGCATTGAGCCCGTGACCGCGATCATCATGCTTGCCGGCATCTTCTACGGCGCGCAGTACGGCGGCACGATCACCTCAGTCCTGTTGCGCCTGCCCGGTGAGGCAAGCTCGGTCGTCACCGTGTTCGACGGCTATGTTCTGGCCAAGCAGGGCCGGGCTGGCACCGCTCTGGGCATCGCGGCCATAGGCTCATTCATCGGCGGCACTGTCGCCATCATCGGCCTCACTTTCCTCGCTCCCCTGGTTGCAAGCTTCGCACTCGACTTCGGCCCACCGGAGTACACCGCACTGGCACTCGTAGGTATCCTGCTGGTCTCAACCATCAGCGGCGGAACCAAGATCAAGGCGCTCATCGCCGCCGCCGTCGGGCTTCTGTTGGCGACTGTGGGCCGCGATGTCTTCACCGGTGCTGAACGGTTCACCTTCGGCAACCTGAGCCTTGCGGACGGCATCGACTTCGTCCCGATCGCGATGGGTCTCTTCGGCGTCGGCGAGATCCTGTACAACCTCGAAGAGCGCCACCGCGCGGCAAGCGCACCAGCCAAGGTCGCGAATGTCTGGCCTTCCCGCAAGGACCTCCGTCAGTCCTCCGGAGCGATCGCCCGCGGTTCTGTCCTCGGGTTCTTCCTCGGCATCCTGCCCGGCGGCGGTGCGACGATCTCCTCGATGGTTTCCTACGCTGTCGAGAAGAAGCGCGCCAAGCGGCCGGAACGGTTCGGAAAGGGTGCAGTGGAAGGCGTCGCCGGCCCTGAAACCGCCAACAACGCCGCGGCCACGAGCTCCTTCATTCCACTGCTGACCCTGGGCATTCCGGCCAACGCCACCATGGCAATCATCTTCGGAGCGCTGCTCATCCAGGGCGTCACCCCCGGTCCGCAGCTGATTTCCGAGGACCCGGAACTGTTCTGGGGCGTCGTGAACTCGATGTACATCGGCAACATCCTGCTGCTGATCATGTCCATCCCGCTCGTCGGCCTGTTCGTCAAAATCCTGCGGGTCCGGGGGGCCATCCTGGCGCCCATTACTGCGCTCATCACCATCCTCGGCGCTTTCACCATCCGCAACTCCATGTTTGACGTCCTGCTCGTGGTGCTCTTCGGCGCACTCGGCTACCTCATGAAGAAGTTCGGCTTCGAGCCCGGTCCCCTGGTGCTGGCGTTCGTACTGGGTGAGCTGCTGGAGTCAAACCTGCGGCGTTCGCTTCTCGTTCTTGAAGGCGACGTCTCCGGATTCTTCACCCGTCCCATCACAGCCGTGCTGCTGGCGATCTTCGTCCTCGTAGCAGTGGGCCCCATGATCCAGTCCGCTCTGGCAAAGCGCCAGCAGCGCCAAAACGCCCGCGTCAGCGCCGATTCCTAGGAGAAGTTATGAGCATCATGGTTGGCTATGTTCCCACCCCCGTCGGTGAGGCGGCTGTTGCAGCAGCCATCAGCGAAGCGAAACTCCGCCAGGAGGAGCTCCTGATCGTGAACTCCGTGCGCGAAGGTTCGCGCGTGGACAAGTCCGTGGCGAGCGATGAGGACCTGCAGCGCCTGCAGGCAACCGCCGACGACGCCGGCATCCCCTCACGCGTGCTGCGCCCCTCCCACAGGGACGACCTCGCGGAAGAGATCCTGGAGCTTGCCACAGAGCACAACGTCTCCCTGATCGTCATCGGACTCCGTCAACGGTCACAGGTGGGCAAGTTCATCATGGGCTCACACGCCCAGCGGATCCTCCTGCAGGCCGACCGCCCGGTTCTTGCCGTCAAGCCTTCCGCACAGGACTAGTACTACGCCAGCAGATTCAGCTCGCGGAGCTTTGCCTCAACCTCGGGATTGGTCGGCTCGACCTGGTGGGCGCCGTCGGGGTACACCACCACCGGGATGTTCGTCCGGCCAGAGATCTTCCGGGCGTCCTCCGCCGCATCCGGGGTGTCGACCAGGTTGATGTACTGGTAGTCGATGCCGAGCTCGTCGAGCTGTCGCTTGGTCCGGATGCAGTCGCGGCACCAGTCAGCACCGTACATGCGGATAATCTCTGGGTTCGCAGTCATGCAACAATCCTACGTCCGGCGCTTGAACTGCTCTCGGGAGATTGTGCCCTCCAGCCGGTCACGCGAGTTGGCCAGGTGCAGGCGCATGGCCGCTGCGGCTGTGAACGGATCCTTCGACGCAATGGCGTTGCGCACGGCAGCATGCTCAAGGGCGACGCGTCGCAGCCGCTCGGGCCGCCCGCCGTCGTCGGCTGGTTCCAGACGTTCCGGAGGCATGACGATCATCGCCGGACCCAGGGACAGCAGCGCGTCGACGAAGTAGAAGTTCCCACTGGCCTCCGCCACTGCCCGGTGGAACGCGAAGTCGCAGGAGACCGCCGTGGCCGCATGGTTCCCGGCCGCGTCGAAGGCGGCAAGGGCATCATCCAGGGCAGCAACAGCTCCCGCCCCGGCGTTGGTCGCGGCAAGCGCGGCGGCCTCGCTCTCGACGCCGGTGCGGAACGCCAGTAGCGCACGCCGCTCCTCGAGAGTACGAGGCCGGCGCATGCCACCGGCTGGTTCCTCATCAGCCGACGGCGGCGTCAGGGCGAAACTGCCGCTCCCCCGACGCGTGTGCACCAGCCCCTCGGCCTGCAAACGCGACACCGCCTCGCGGACAACGGTGCGGCTGACGCCGAACTCGCTGATCAGCGCGCTTTCGCTGGGCAGCTTCTCGCCGGAGGGAATGGTGCCGTCGACAATACGCCGGCGGAGGCTATCGACGAGTGAGATGGCCAGCGTTTGTTTCATGCTCTTAATGCTGGCATGGCGATGACAGCGTGAGGCTGTTATGCACGGCTCAGCGCGTGCCGAACTCGACGGTGTCCGTGGTCCACGCCCGTGCCTGGTCACTGAACGTGACGCCGAGGCCGGGGCGATTCGGAACGATCATGCGGCCCTCTCGGGTCTCCAGGCGCTCGTTGAACAGCGGGTCGAGCCAGTCAAAGTGCTCCACCCAGGGCTCCCGGGGGTAAGTCGCAGCGAGGTGCAGGTGGATTTCCATGGCGAAGTGCGGAGCGAGGTCCAGACCGGCCTGGTCCGCGAGCGTGGCGAGGCGGAGGAACTGGGTGATGCCGCCGACGCGCGGGGCGTCAGGCTGGATGATGTCGCAGGCGCGGGTGGCAATCAGGCGCTCGTGCTCGGCAACGGAGGCGAGCATCTCGCCGGTGGCGATGGGAGTATCAAGTGCCAGTGCCAGCGCGGCGTGCCCCTCGGCGTCGTACGCGTCGAGGGGTTCCTCAATCCAGACGAGGTCGAACTGCTCAAGCTTGCGGCCCATGCGCAGTGCGGTGGCTCGGTCCCACTGCTGGTTCGCGTCCACCATGAGGGGCACATCCGGGCCGATGTGTTCCCGAACGGCTGCCACACGGCGCAGGTCCTCAGCCGAATCGGGCAGGCCCACCTTGATCTTGATGCCCCCGATGCCCTCGGCCAGGGACTGGGTTGCGCGCTCCTTCACCTCGTCGATCGAGGCGTTGAGGAAGCCGCCGGAGGTGTTGTAGGTGCGCACGGAGTCCCGGTAAGCGCCGAGCAGCTTGGCCAGCGGAAGGTCCGCCCGCTTGGCCTTCAGGTCATACAGCGCGATGTCGAGCGCCGCGAGCGCCTGCGTGGCGACACCGGAGCGGCCCACCGAAGCACCGGCCCACAGCAACTTGTTATACAGCTTCGCAATATCGTTGGGGTCCTCGCCGATCATGGCCTGGGCCACTTCACGTGCGTGGGCGTACTGCGCCGGACCGCCCGCCCGCTTGGAATAGGAGAACCCGAGACCCGAAACGCCCTGCTCCGTCACGATCTCGGCGAAAAGGAACACCACTTCGGTCATCGGTTTCTGGCGGCCGGTGAAGACCTTCGCATCGGAAATCGGCGTAGCCAGCGGCAGCGTTGCCGTGGAGAGCTTGACGTGGCGGATTGCATCGGGGGAATAAGTCATCGCGGAACCTTCGGGAGAGCGGATCGGACAACTTATCGTACAACTCGCTTACTTATCATACAAGCTAACGCGCTTCGACGATCTTCTCGTTCGGCGCGAAGCGGCGGTTCCGCAGCACTGGGAGGAACTCCCGGACCTCCTCGATTCGCTTCCGGGTGACATCCGCAGTGACCACACCCCGCTCCTCGTCATCCAGGAAGACCTGCGGAACCCCCATCGGATCCAGGATCGCCGAGTGTCCGATGGTGTGCGACGACGATGTCCCAGCCGCCGCAATCCACACAGTGTTCTCGATGGCCCGGGCGCGCAGAAGCGTCTCCCAGTGTTCAATCTTGTGGTCCCCTTTGAACCAAGCGGCGGGCACCAGTACGACGTCGGCGCCATGGTCGGCGAGCGCTCTCGCCTGCTCCGGGAAGCGGAGGTCATAGCAGGTCATCAGCCCGACGGTCAGGTCCCCCACCGGCACCACGGTGATACCGCCGTCGCCCGGTTTGATCCGTTGGGACTCCTGATAGCTGAAGGCGTCGTACAGGTGGAGCTTGCGGTAGGTATCCACGATCCTGCCGGTGGCGTCGATGAGCACCAGGGAGTTGTACGGCCGCTCCTCGCCGCTCGTCTCATATCCGCCCGCGACGACGGCGATGTTGAGTTCCGCAGCAAGGAAAGACAGCTGCTGGACAAAGACGGACCATCCGGCAGCCACCGCTTCGGCGAGGACACCCTCGACCTTGCCGATGGAGAACATCGATTCCTCGGGGAAGACGATCAGTTCAGACCCCTCGGCAGCGGCCTCGCGTGCGAGATCCCGCATCGTCGCAACGTTGGCAGCGACGTCGCCGCCCGGCCTGAACTGTCCAACACTGACCTTCATCACGCGGCCCTTTCGAGTAGGAACTGGGGCTGCTTCAAGGGTACAGAAGAGTAGCGTGGCGCCCATGGGTATCAACAGGGTGAAGCGTGAGCAGCCGGAGCGGGGCCAGGAGTCGGTGTGGGATTACCCGCGCCCACCACGCGTCGAGACGTATCCGGGCGTCGTCGTCATCGAATTCGGTGGGCGCGAGATTGCCCGGTCCAGCGGCGCGCTGCGGGTGTTGGAGACGAGCCACCCACCCGGCTTCTACCTCCCGGCAGCCGATTTTGCGCCGGACAGTCTGCGGCCTGTGGAGGGAACCACCTGGTGTGAATTCAAGGGTGAGGCCACCTATTACGACGTCGTTGCCGGCTCCGCACGCGCCGAACGCGCCGCGTGGACCTACCCCAACCCGACGGTCGGCTACGAAAGGCTGGCCGGCACGGTCGCCGTCTATCCCGGCAGGATGGACCGCTGCCTTGTTGACGGCGAGGAGGTTCAGGCGCAGCCCGGCGACTTCTACGGCGGGTGGATCACTTCCAGGGTGGTGGGCCCGTTCAAGGGAGCACCGGGTACCTGGGGCTGGTAGGGCTCAGAACTGCGGGTGCCACACCTCGGTGGCATTACCGTGCACCGCCAGGGCAGTCCGCCACCGGTCGAATACGGAGCACGGGTGCGAAATGCCCAGGTCCACGAGATCCCCGACGCGTAGGTCACCGGCGTCCTTCACCACAGCGTGGTGATCGAAAAGCCGAACGACGACGCCGGTCGGCTCCCCGAGCGTGATGCCGTCCCGGTGGTGCGCGGTGAGTCTGGGCAGGCCGGCGTCGTACGCCAGCTCCCGTTTACCCGCTCCCAGGATTGCCCGCCCCTCCTCCGGCACCGAAACGACGACGGTGCGCACCACCGCAGCGGCGCGCAGGCCCCGCAGCGGCGAGACTTCCGCATACGTACCCGAGTCATGGATGACATAGCAGCCCGAGCGAAGGACATTCACAGACCCTTCGGGCAAAAACTGCGCCGCGCGGTCCTGGAACGCCGAGCCGCCCACCGAGTAGACGGGTTGTTCGACGTCGAACCCGCCGCGAAGTCCGGCAAAGATTCGCACCGCCGCCTCACAGTGCGCGTCGATCGCTGCAAGATTCTCGGGTGTGCGGAGGTTCGGCGCGATTCCCTCGTAGGCGCTGACACCGGCGAAGAGGAGTCCGGGTGCCTTCCGTATCGCTGCGGCCAGGACCGAAGCATCCGCAGCATTCCGAATGCCGGTGCGGCCGCCGGCCACTCCGACGTCGAGCAGTACATGGAGGGGTCGTTCCGCGTCCTCGAAGCCCCGGCTCAGGGCGGCGACGCCTGCGTGGGAGTCGGCGAGGCAGTACAGGCTGACCGAAGGGTTCCGCTCCAGGAGCCGGCGCAGCTCGGAAACCAGCGGCGGGAAGACCACCTCGTTGGCGATCAGGATTCGCCGTGCTCCCCAGGCGACAGCGTGAGCCGCCTGCGCCGGCGTTGCCACCGTTACTCCCCAGGACCCGGGAAGCTGCCGCTGGACTATCTCACGCGTCATCGTCGTCTTGATGTGGGGTGCGAGCACCATCGAGTGCTCAGCCGCCCACTGCTCCTTGAGGGCAATATTGGCGTCGATGGCATCGACATCGAGCAGCAGTTGCGGGAGGCTTAAGAGAGAAATATCCGCATTGAAGTTCTGCATTGCCGCCATTCCGGCATCCTACCGTCCAGCTTCCGCCCAGCGAGCGTCAAGCCGTCGCACATAGGTCGCTGCTAGAGTCTCAGGTCGGTAATCAACAGTAGGAGTGTCTGTGAAGAAGAAGTGGCTGATGAGTGCGGTTCTGGCGGGTTCGCTGGCGTTCGCCACCGGCTGCGCCGGCAACACCGAGGCTGAGCCTGCCCCGAGTGAGAGCGCGGCAAGCACCCCGGCGGAAGCGCCGACGCCCGATCTTGAGGGAGTGCCCGACGTCGTCGCCACCGTGAATGGCGTGGACATCACCAAGGAGGAGTTCAGCACCTCCTATGAGGGCGCGTTCCAGCAAATGGCCATGCAGTCCCAGATGACGGGGCAGGAGGTCGACCAGGAGCAGCTCAAGACCCAGACCCTCGACAACCTCATCGGCAACAAACTCCTCATTCAGGAAGCCGACAAGCGTGAAATCGAGGCGAGCGAGGAGGATATCACGGCGACAACCGACGAGTTGGTCGCGTCAAACCAGTTCGCCTCGGCTGATGAGCTCTTCGCTGCCCTTGAGGAGCAGGGCATTGCGAAGGAAGAGGCCACGGAGCAGATCAAGCAGCAGGTTCGCCTTGATGCGCTTCTCGCCGAGGAAGGAGCAGACGCCGCTCCCTCCGAAGAGGAATTGAAGGCAGCGTATGAGGAAGCCAAAGCCTCAGGCGCCGCCGCGCAGCAGGGCGGCGAGCTTCCGCCGTATGAGGAGTTGAAGCCGCAGCTTGAACAGCAGGTCAAGCAGCAGAAGAAATCCGACGTGGCAGTCGCCCTGGTGGAAGAGCTTCGGGAAAGCGCCGACGTCGTCAACAATCTGTAGACAGCAAGCCAAACAAGAAACGGCTAGGTTCCTTTGCGGGAACCTAGCCGTTTCTGTTACAGCGGACCTAGCCGCCGATGAGGTCGTTGATCACGATCGTCTGGTCGCGGTCCGGCCCGACGCCGATCGCGGAGAACCGTGTACCGGACATTTTCTCCAACGCGCGCACGTACGTCTGCGCATTCTCGGGCAGGTCCTCGAGGGTGCGCGCTCCGGTGATGTCCTCGGTCCAGCCTTCGAAGTACTCAAAGATCGGCTTCGCATGGTGGAATTCGGTCTGGGTCATGGGCATCTCATCGTGGCGGACGCCGTCGACGTCGTACGCTACGCACACCGGGATCCGCTCGATACCGGTCAGGACATCCAGCTTGGTCACAAAGTAGTCGGTGAACCCGTTGACGCGGGAAGCATGGCGCGCCAGCACGGCGTCGTACCAGCCACAGCGTCGCGGACGTCCGGTGTTCACACCGAACTCACCGCCCGTTTTCTGCAGGTAGATGCCCATCTCGTCGAACAGTTCGGTGGGAAACGGCCCGGCACCGACGCGGGTGGTGTACGCCTTGATGATGCCCACGGCGCGGTTGATGCGCGTAGGCCCGATGCCGGATCCTACGGACGCCCCACCGGCGGTGGGGTTCGACGACGTCACGAACGGGTAGGTGCCGTGGTCGACGTCGAGGAAGGTCGCCTGCCCGCCCTCCATGAGGACCACCTTGCCGGCGTCGAGCGCTTCGTTCAGCACGTAGGTCGAGTCGATGACCAGCGGCCGGAGCCTTTCGGCGAAGGAGGTGAAGTACTGGACAATCTCCTCGACCTCAACGTCGCGGCGGTTGTAAACCTTGACCAGGAGTTCGTTCTTCTGCTTCAGCGATCCCTCGACCTTCTGGCGGAGAATCGATTCATCGAAGACGTCCTGCACCCGGATGCCCAGGCGTGCGACCTTGTCCATGTACGCCGGGCCGATACCGCGCCCGGTGGTGCCGATGGCACGCTTGCCGAGGAAGCGTTCGGTGACCTTGTCTAGGACCTGGTGGTAGGGGGCGACCAGGTGCGCGTTCGCGGAGACGCGCAGCTTCGAGGTGTCCGCCCCGCGGGCCTCGAGCCCCTCGATCTCCTGAAAGAGCGCCTCGAGGTTGATGACGCAGCCATTGCCGATGATCGGTACGGCGTTGGGGCTGAGAATGCCGGCGGGAAGGAGCTTGAGCTCGTACTTCTCACCGCCGACGACGACGGTATGCCCGGCGTTGTTGCCGCCGTTCGGCTTCACGACGTAGTCCACGCGCCCGCCTAGCAGGTCTGTGGCCTTGCCTTTGCCTTCATCGCCCCATTGGGCTCCGACAATCACAATTGCTGGCATGGGATCCTCCCCCATTGTTTGGCGGCAACTACAGGCGCGCCGCGAGCCGCGCCAAGTGTGCCGCCGTGCATGAGAATGCCCCAAGGCTTCCGCAAGCGTTCTCCGCTTCGAAGTCCGGGGCTCTTACCACGCAAGTTTAGCGGACTTCGGTTTGGGGATGCTGTCGGCACAAAGCAGTTGTTCATACAACGCCGCCGCCGCGACCTGACGTCAGAACAGGTCGGAGCTGTTGATGAATCCGACCACCATGGCCGTCCACCAGCAGGTCTGTGAGATTGCGAGGCAGATGAGCAGGTGGATCCGCATACCGGACGGCACGTCACCGAACCTGGTTCCCGCCGGCATGGAATTCAACCGGCGCATGCACGGAATCAGGAGAATCCCGTTGAGCATCAGCATCAGGACGGCCGAGACCTTGACGATGGTCAGCGGATTCTCCATGGCCGGGTTGACCAGGGCGCCGGTGACCAGCAGGCCGGCCAGCCCACCCCAGATGATCGGCATGGCGGCTGACTCGATTCGGCTGGTTTCCACGAGCTTGCGTCGTGAGATCAGCCAGAGGAATCCCACCCAGTCGACGAGGAGGACGGCACCGAATGCGGCTACCAGGGAGATGGTGTGCGCAATCAAGGCAATCTTCGCCACGCCCGGATCCACACGCAGGGCGGCGCCAATCGATACGGAAAGGATCCAGGCCGCGGTGGCTCCCACGGCCAGAAGGGCGATTCGCGGGGGCGAATACGTTGTACGCAGCGCAACGCGGGGAAGAGCGGAATCCATGATCTTCAGCTTCTGTCGTGAGCGACCTTGTCGCAGTGGAGGTAGAGGAAAGTGTGTCTCCGGCTCCTTGTCTGTTGTCCCCCAACAGCGGCTGAGGACTGCATTTTACGCCCGTGCTGACCCGCCAACAAGGAAAATTACCTCCACCAACTAGGTAGTGCACTGGTGCCGATACTGCTCTGCGCGATAGCGTTCGGCCATGCCAGATTCCCAGCCCCGAGCCCGAATCGGCATCTCCGGCTGGCGCTACGCACCGTGGCGCAAGTCCTTCTACCCGAGCGGCCTTCCGCAGCGGCTCGAGCTTGAGTACGCCGCATCGCAACTGGACACCATTGAGATCAACGGGACCTTCTACTCGCTGCAGCACCGGGACAGCTTCCTCCGCTGGCGTGACAGCGTGCCCGCCGATTTCAATTTCTCCGTCAAGGGCCCGCGCTACATCACGCACATGCTCGGGCTGCGAAACGCCGACACGGCGCTGGCCAATTTTTTCGCGTCGGGCGTGCTGGCCCTGGGCCCGCGCCTTGGGCCGGTTCTCTGGCAACTGCCGGCCACCCGCCGCTTCGATCCTGAGCTGCTGGAGAACTTCCTCTCCCTACTGCCAACAACGACGACGGCGGCCGCCAAGCTCGCGCGCGGCCACGACGAGCGGCTCAAGGACCGCGATTGGGTCACAACGGACGCGGAACGGCGCATTCACCACGTACTCGAGCCCCGCCACGAGAGCTTCGGCAGCGAGGAGAGCCTGGAGATCCTGCGCCGCCACGCCGTCGGGCTGGTGGTGGCCGACTCGGCAGGAAAGTGGCCCCAGTTCCGTGAGGTGACCGGCGACGTCGTCTATGTCCGGCTGCATGGCAGCACCGAGCTCTACACGAGCGGTTACACGGATGCGGAACTGGACGAGTGGGCTGCGCTGTGCGGCGGCTGGCTGTCCGGCAAAACCTGCCCGGACGGCCGCGGGCGCGAGGTCTACGTGTATTTCGACAATGACGTGAAGGTGCACGCCCCGTTCAACGCGATCGGCCTCGCGGAGCGGTTAGGGCGTCGGTGAAGCCTGCGGCCGAACTGGCGGCGCCGAGCTTGTCAGGGTTTCTGACCAGGTATACGCCCGTCACGCAGTCATTACTCGACTGAATCAGTGCGACGACGTCAATCCTCGTTCCGCTGAAGACAACGAGGGCGGGCATGCCGTTCAGCAGTGTGGCCTCCACCCGCATCTCCGGAACGGGAGTCTTGGCAATTCCCAGCAGGAAACGAGCGATGTTGTCCGCACCGACCACAGGCTTGCGGGCCGCCGAGACCTTCCCTCCGCCGTCGGAAAGAAGGACCGCTCCCGGGGCGAGAACATCCATCAGGGACTGCATATCGCCGCCCAGAAGGGCCGTAAGGAACCGGTCAGAGACCGCTTTCTGCCTTTGCGCATCCACGTCGAACCGGGGTTGCCGCGCGCGAACGTGGGCCTTCGCCCGGCTCGCGATCTGGCGGACGGCTGCCTGCGTCTTTCCGGTGGCCTCAGCGATTTCCGCGTAGGGAAAATCGAAAACCTCACGCAGGACGAACACAGCGCGCTCATCCGGGGACAAGGTCTCCAGCACCACGAGCATTGCGAAGGACAGGGACTCGCTCAGTACAGCGTTATCGGCGACATCAGGAGCGACGACGATGGGCTCAGGAAGCCAGGGGCCTACGTAATCCTCGCGTCTGCGCTGAGCCGTGCGCAGGGAATTCAAAGCTTGCCGCGTCACGGTCTTGGCAAGATAGGCGCGCGGATTCTGGACCGTTGCGGCGTCAACGTCGGTCCACCTGAGGAAACTGTCCTGAAGGACATCCTCGGCATCCGTCGCCGTACCGGTGATCTCGTAGGCAATGGTGAAGAGCAGCGAACGGTGTTCCTCGAAAAGACCAGCGGCGCCCACAGTTCTACCTCGCCTCCGCTGGCTGGGGGCCTTTCGGCCAACTGTACGAACCGCTTCGACGAAGCTCACTCCTGATCCAGGACAACGTCATCCTGCACACCTGCGCCTTCGTCATCCCTGCCAGCCGACCCTTCAGTATGACGCCGCGGGGGCGGTCATCCGCCCGAACGGCCTGAACGAGTCCTGACCGGCGCCCCAAGCTGATGCACGTGAGCATATACCCTGCCGAGAGCGGCACCGGCGTTCGCCCGTCGAGCCGAGCCAGGATGCTGTCGGCCGCGTGGGCACCCAACGGCAGGGCTGTCGCACAACTCATACGCAGGTGACCAGCGACGGCTTCCGGGGCTCGGATCGCGTCGCCCGCGCCGAAGATGTCGGGGTATCGCAGACACCTTAGGGATTCGTCGACCAGGAGACGCCCGCGGGAATCGGTAGGCAGCCCGCTGTCTCGGGCCAGGCTGGGCGCGCTGAGCCCTACAGTCCACACAGTGCAGGCCGATCCCAGGGAGGTGCCGTCCGACCTTTGAATCGAAGAAGTATCGCACCGTTGCACGTCCGTATTCTCCATCATCTCGACGCGGAGAGCTGACAGCCGTTGTGTGATCGCGCGGCGCCCTGGTTCTGACAGATGTTCGGCGATGCGCCCGCGGGAAAGGAGCCGCACGGCCAACCGGGGGTGCTGTTCAGCGATCTCGGCCGCCACCTCGATCCCCGTCAGGCCTGCCCCAACCACGCTGATCACTGAACCCGGATCCAACCGGAAGAGCCGGGCCCGTAACCGATCGGCGTCGTCGTGGCTGGTAAGGGCGAACGCCCCGGTGGGGACGTTCGACTGTTCGTGCGTGCTGCCCACCGCATACAGCAGCAGATCGTATTCGAGCGGCATGGGGTCACCGGTCAGATGCACCCTGCGACGCTCAGGATCGACACGGGAAGCAGTACCTTCAACCATTACCACGCGCTCATGGAGGAGCGAGCGCATCGGCACAAACGCTGACTCCCGGCTTCCTGCTGCGACCTCATGCAGGCGGATCTTCTCCACGAAATCGGCCATCGGATTGAGTACGGTCACGCTGACAGATCCTTGCATCCGCTGATCTCCAGCGATCCTGTTGGCGGCCATCACTCCTGCGTACCCCGCACCGATGATGACCACACGACTGCATGTTGACACTTGGTCCTCCCAGATTGAATTGCCTCTACGCACATGAGACACCGCCGACGTCCCCGATGTGACAGCTGCCGTGACGCCCTGCAGACGCCGGTGGCGATGACCGAACAAGTTGCACCCGCGGAAACCGTCAGCTGACGGATTAGACACCCATCCTTTGACTCCCGTTCATTCCGCCGGGAAAGAGTCGATAGTGCTCTCCGCCCAACAGGGCAACCCTCAACAGGAAGTTCAGTTTCGTGCGCCAATCGCCTCTTCCCGAAAGATTCCGCTTATCCCGGCCGTTATGCCTGACCGCCGGCACTATGGTTCTGCTGGCCATCAGCTCCATGGTTGGCCCTGCCGCCACTGCCGCTCCAGCACCGGCCCTGCAGCCCGACCCGACGCTGAGAACAGCACCGCTGCAGATTACGGAGGTCACACCCGACACCTCCAACATGGGCGGCGCCGACGCCTTTGAGTTCATCGAGGTCTACAACGCCTCGTCGGAGCCCGTCGATTTCAGTGACTACACCCTGCGCTACCTCTACCCTCGCGCGGACCTCAGCAACTCCAACGTGGTGGACTGGCCCGCCAAGCAGCGGAATGTTTCCATCGCTCCCGGAGCCACACTGGTCTTCTGGATCAAGAACGGTCGTAACGACTCACTGACTGACGTGGACTTCAATGCCAAATTCGGCACGTCCCTCGTCATGAACGAAAACCTCGTGGAGATCTTCACCGGTGGCATGGCTAACGGCTCGCCGCGCGGACTGGAAATTTCGACCAACACGGGCTTCGGCCTCAACCGTGCCTATTACAACCTCGACGGCGCCGACAACACCGTCCCTGATCAGGGCATCCACTACGCGGTCAACCCTGATGATCCGACCCGCCAGACGCTGATCACGACGGCTCCAGCTACGCCCGGCGAGGTTACCCCGGATCAGGTTCCTTCCGGGCTCGTGGTGCTTCCGCCGGACTCGATTGCCCCGTCGGTGACCGATACGACCGCTGGAAGCATCGATCCCATGGCCGACTTCTCCTTCAAAGCGACGGCCACTGACGATCAGCAGGTTCGCACGGTTACGCTGCATCTGCGCAGCAACGTTGACGCCGAATTCAAGACCCACAATGTGAAGGCTGGGCAGGATAACCGCTACGAACACATCCTCGACGTGTTCGACCCGATGGACAAGCTCTGGTACGAGTACTACTTCACCGTCTCGGACGGAACCCACAGCATCGACACCCAGGTGCGACGCATCGACGTCGAGGGTGCGGCCAGTGAACCCGAGAAGGACAGTTGGGCCGCTACAGCCTACCGGGGCAGCGTCGAGATCATCGAAGCAGCGGGAGCCGAAGAACCGACCCTTGATGGCATTGTCTTCAACGACAAGAACCGAAACTCCACCCAGGATCGGGGTGAGCCCGGCATGCCGGGAGTTACCGTCTCCAACGGCCGGGAGGTCGTTACCACCGATGGGCAGGGTCGCTACGAACTGCCGGCATTCGACAACATGACCGTCTTCGTCACCCAGCCACGCGGATACCAGGTGCCGGTAGACGAGGACAACGTCGCGCAGTTCTTCTACAACCACCTGCCTGCCGGCTCCCCCGCCCTGAAGTACGGGGGCATAGCCCCCACAGGCGCCCTGCCTGACAAGGTGAACTTCCCTGTGGTCAAGAGCGACCTCACTCAGTCGCCCGAACAGCACTGCGTGCTCGGTGCCGATGTCCAGACCTACAACCAACAGGAGGTCAGATTCGCGCGCAACGGTGTCTTTGCCGACCTCGCAGCCCGCACAGACTACGCCGGGTGCGGGGCCCTGTTCCTGGGAGACCTCGTGGGCAACGATCTGTCTCTTTTCTCGCAGACTCGCAACTTGGCCTCCATGCTCAACGGTCCGGCCCGCTTCCTGCCGGGCAACCACGACCTCGACTTCGATTCCCGCGATGGTGAACACGAGTTCGATAGTTTCCGCGCCCAGTTCGGGCCGGAGTATTACTCGTACGAGGCAGGCAAGGCCCACGTGGTGGCGTTGAGCAACATCGTTTACCCCGGCCCGTCGGGCAACAACTACGACTCGGGCCTCAGCGATCGCCAACTGGAGTGGCTGCGTCAGGACATCGCATCCGTCCCGAAGAACCAGGTCATCGTCCTGGCTTCCCATAGCCCCCTGCTCGAGTTCTACTACAGCGAAACCCACGAAACGAACCCGCTGCAGGAGATCTACAAGATTCTCGAAGGCCGTGAAGTCATCTCCGTGGCCGGTCACACCCACATGTCGGAGAACCTGCGGAAGGGCGACCTGATGGCCGGCTGGCTGGACGATGTCGGCGACAAGGGCCTGCCGTTCACGCACCTGACCGTTCCTGCGGTCTCCGGCCAGTGGTACGACGGCCGTGTAACCGAAGAGGGATACCCCACCTCGGTGCAGCGCGACGGCACTCCTCCCGGCGTGCTGACGCTGGACATCAAGAACACTGAGGTTCGGGAACGTTTCACCGCCACCGGCGACGACGGCACAGACCAGATGGCGCTCAGCATCAACTCCCCGACCTACCGCGCCTGGTTCGACCAGTACAAGGGTCTGCCTGGTCGGGCCCCAGCTCCAGAGAATCCACACGCCGTGACCGTAGCGGAGCTCGGTGAAACCTGGTTGACCACCAACTTCTGGATGGGTGCCACCGGCTCTACTGTGCAGGTGTCCATTGATGGCGGGAAATCTTCGGACGCTACACGCACCCAGTCAATGACGGCAGGCGATGTACCGCTGATCGGAGCAGAGTACACCGATCCAGTAGCCACTCTGGAACAGCTGGTGCACGGCGGCGGCGTCCACGACCGTACGTCTCATCTGTGGCGCATCAAGCTACCGACCGACCTGGCCATCGGCAAGCACACCGCCACGGTGACCGCGACCGACGTTCACGGCCGGGAGTTCACTGAGATGATCACCTTCGAGGTCACCGAGTAATATCTCGCTCGATACGACATCGGGTGGTTGCCTCCGCGGCAACCACCCGATGTGCGTCTCGGCACCGGCGGCTCCCATTTACGGTCCAGAAGACGGAACACACGGGGCCTCCGCGTTGTTGTACAAAGTGATGACAACGGCATACCAGGACCTGGATCTGACCGCTATTTCGCCTACCCGCCTGTGGGTTCCCAAGCACGTGATGATCACGCGGGCCGCAGCCGATCTACCCCACACAGCCGAGATCATTCGCCGATGCGAAGGTGCCGGCGTCGACGACATTCGATTCATGCCCGGGAATGCCCTGACCGGCCTTCGCGGTGAGAGTGACCGCGAGACCTACGCATCGGCGAAGAACACCCTCGCCGTAGTGGTTGCCCCTCCCAGCACCCTCAAGCCGCAGCCCATCCCGCCGAGCGCCGACTGGCGGATTGATCTTGCCAAAGGTTGCCCCGCGCACTGCCAGTACTGTTATCTCGCCGGCTCCCTACAGGGCCCGCCCATCACCCGGGTGTACGCCAACATCGACGATGTGCTGAACGGGATCTCCACCCACGCCGACAGAGGCTCAGTCACGCGGGGAACCCCTGAGCGCGGCGTCGAGGGTACGACTTTCGAGCTGTCCTGCTACACCGATCCACTGGGAATCGAGAGCGTGACCGGCTCGCTTGCCGCCGCAATCTCCCGCGTCGGGTCGGGTGAGTTCGGAAGCGACGTGTCGTTGCGCTTCACGACGAAGTTCGACGACGTCGGTGAGTTGGTGGCGCTCGACCACGCCCGTAGGACGCGGGTCCGGTTCTCGGTGAACGCTGCAGAGGTAGCGAACCGTTTCGAAGGTGGGACCGCACGCATGCCCGCGCGGCTCGCGGCGCTGCGCACCATGGCGAGTGCGGGTTACCGGGTTGGCCTCACAATCGCGCCCATCATGCCGATACCTGGTTGGCAGGAGCAGTATGGCGCCCTGTTGGATGACGTTTCCGACGCAGTCGCCGGCATCGCCGACCTCGATCTCACGGCTGAAATCATCACGCACCGCTTCACCCCCGCAAGCAAGGAGGTGCTGCTGGGGTGGTATCCCCGGACCAAACTGGAGATGGATGAAGATCTCCGCAGTCAGAAGCGTTCCAAGTTCGGCGGAATCAAATACGTGTATCCGAAACAGACCATGACGGAAATGCGCGAGTGGTTCACCGACGAGCTGCAGCGGCGCCTGCCGGCTGCGCGGCTTCTTTACTGGACTTGAGCTGAGCTTTCACATAAGCAGTTAATTCTTCGCTGTGGCGATCCTCGGCGAGATGGTCAAGGATGAAGTTATGGACATCAATGACAACGGACCGAAGCCGAATTCTTTCAACATCGAGAGCGCCACTACGGAAAACTCTGCCTACCGCCGCGTCGCCTGGACGGGCAAGCATCTGCAGGTGACGCTCATGTCGATCGAGCCGGGCGGTGCGATCGGCCTGGAAGTGCATCACGGCACGGACCAGTTCCTGCGCATCGACGCCGGAAAGGGTCGCGTGAAGATGGGACCCTCGAAAGACGACCTCTCCTACCAGCAGGACGTCGAGGACGGCTGGAGCATCCAGGTGCCCGCCGGAACCTGGCATGACGTCGAGAACACCGGGGATGAAGCACTCCGTCTCTACACCATCTACGCGCCCACGCACCATGCGCAGGGCATTGTGCAGGACACCCCCGAAGACGCCGAGAAGGACGAGGACGAGGGCCGCGACGAGCCGCCGAGCTGGGTAGAAGAAGTCGACGACAAGGGTGAAGAGTCTGCTTAAGTATCCGCAGTCATAACAAACGACGACGGCGCCGCACCCCTGATGGGGCACGGCGCCGTTTCGTTGGATCGGCAGAACCTAGACCAACGCTGTCTGACGTTCTTCCACGAGCTTGCGCACGTCCGAGAACAGCGGATGCTCGGACGTAAGACCGGTGATCCGCTCGGTTGCTTCCGTTGCCTCCGACGACTTCAGCATCTGCTGCAACTCGACCGCTTCAGCGTCCGCGGGATCGTCGAAACGCAGTGCGGAAGAGATCGCTCTCAGCAGCGCCTCCGGGGTGGTGCCCCGTTCGGCGAGCTCCGCAGCCGGACCGATGAACCTTTCGTGGCGACTGAGTTTGCGCAGCGGCGCCCTGCCCACCCGGTTCACCGTGTCCGGCAGGTGCGGATTGGTGAAGCGGCCCAGAATCTTCTGGACGTAGGCTTCCTGCTCACCCGCGTCGAAACCGTGTTTGGCAACCAGCAGCTGCTTGGTCTCATCGAGTACAGCGCGAACGTCGGCGGCAAGCTGCGGATCAGCCATGGCATCGGAGATCTTTTCCAACCCAGCCTGATAGCCGAAGTAGGCCGTCGTCGCGTGGCCGGTGTTGACCGTGAACAGTTTTCGCTCAATGTATGGGCCGAGCTTGTCAACGAACAGTGCACCCGGAATCACCGGCGCACTGTCGCCGAACGGAGTCCGGTCGATGACCCATTCGTAGAACGTTTCCACCGTGACATCGAGGCCCTGCCCCGGCTCCTGGTTCGGGACGATCCGGTCCACCGCCGTGTTGGCGAAGACCGCGCGGTCAGCGAGCTGGCCGGTGCCGGAGTCCCACGAGCCCTCGATCGCCTCGCGCAGGATATCCGTTGCATTGATTGCGTTTTCACACGCCATCACCTGCAGCGGAGCGGAGGCTGCGGCCCGGGCGGCCAACCCTCTGGCGATCACCGGAGCAACGAACTTCAGGATGTGCGGCCCCACCGCCGTGGTGACGATGTCAGCGGCGCTGATCTCCTCAATCAGTCGGCTCTCCTCGGTGTTTGAGTTCACCGCCCTGAAGTTGTCGACCGAGTGCACTGCGGGCTGGTCCCCCACCTCGTGGACACGGTAGCTGTCCGCGCCGGCCAGGTCATTGATCAGCGCGTCCGCCACATCTGCGAACACCACCTCATAGCCCGCCTGGTGGAGGAGCAGCCCGACAAAGCCGCGCCCGATATTGCCTGCTCCGAAGTGGACTGCCTTCACTATGCGTTGACCTTCCTGAAGATTTCGAGGATCTCCTCTGCCGAAGTTGCGGCCTCCAACTGCGCCACCTGCGCCTTGTCTGTGAATACCTTCGCGATGGAGGACAGGATGTGCAGGTGCTCGTTGTTCACGCCTGCGACGCCGACCACGAACTTGACCTCCTTGCCGTTCCAGCTCAGGCTCTCAGGGTAACGAACCACGGAAACTGCCGACTTGCGGATGTGGTCCTTTGCCGCGTTGGTGCCGTGCGGGATAGCCAGGAAGCTTCCCATGTACGTCGAGACGGATTCCTCGCGCTCATGCATCGCGCGGATGTAGTCCTCATCCACAGCACCGCGGGCCAGCAGCAGCTGCCCCGCCTCATCGATGGCCGCGTCACGGGAGGTAGCGGAACCGCTGAGCACAACGCTCTCTGCCACCAGGATGTCCGACGGCGACTCCTCGCTCTGCGCCGAAGCTCCGGCGGCATGCCGGGCAGACGTAGCGGCGGCATCCTCATCGGCGACGGCGCCGGCCGGATGGGCTTCGGACGCGTGCGCTCCACCGAAGGAACCGGCATCCGCATCAGGGCCGGCTGACGCAGCGGCGCCAGTTGCAGCCTTGTCGCTGCGGCTCTCCTTGACCAACTCCACGATTTCTTCGTACCGGGGGCTGTTCATGAAGTTGTCCACCGAGACATGGACGGCGCTCGACGTCGCGGGCTTGGCCCGGTCGGTCAGGTCCTGGTGTGTGACCACGACGTCGTAATCGTCACGAAGGTTGGCGATCGATGCGTTGGTGACCTTCACGTCCGGGTAACCGGCAGCCTTGATCTTGTTCCGGAGTACCGAGGCGCCCATGGCGCTCGAGCCCATGCCGGCGTCGCAGGCGAAAACAATGTTCTGGATCGGTCCGGCCAGCACCGCGACGTTGCCGGCGCCGGTCAGGGACGAGGCAACCGAGCTCTTCTTGCCCTTCATCGATTCCATCCGGGAGGTGGCGGCGGCGAGGTCGTCGTCGTCGCCCTCCTTGCGCTCTGCGGTCTTCAGGATGACAGAGGCCACCAGGAAGGACACTGCCGCTGCGAGGACGACCGAGAGGACCACTCCGAAGTAGCTGTCGCGGGCGGTCTGTGCCAGGACAGCGATGATGGACCCCGGAGCAGCCGGGGCCACCAGGCCGGAGTTGGTGACGGCGAGCGTGGCGATTCCGGTCATGCCGCCGGCAATGGCGGCAAGGATCAGCAGCGGACGCATCAGGACGTACGGGAAGTAGATTTCGTGGATGCCGCCGAGGAAGTGGATGATCGCCGCACCGGGAGCCGAGGCTTTGGCAGCACCACGGCCGAAGAACATGTAGGCCAGGAGGATGCCGAGGCCCGGGCCGGGATTGGCCTCGAGCAGGAAGAGGATCGACTTGCCCTCTTCCAGCGACTGCTGGACGCCCAACGGGGTGAGCACGCCGTGGTTGATGGCGTTGTTCAGGAACAGCACCTTCGCGGGTTCAATGAAGATGCTGGTGAGCGGCAGAAGGCCGTTGTTGACCAGGAACTGAACAACGTTTCCGGCGGCCGTGCTGAACGCCTCGACCAGGGGCGAGATCGCATAGAAGCCGAGCAGGGCGAGCAGCGCTCCCCAGATACCGGCCGAAAAGTTGTTGACCAGCATCTCGAAGCCGGGCTTGATCTTGCCGTCCCAGATCTTGTCGATTTTCTTCATGGTCCAGCCGCCGAGCGGGCCCATGATCATGGCGCCGATGAACATCGGGATGCCGGCACCCACGATGACGCCCATGGTGCCGATGGCGCCGACGACGCCGCCACGGACGTCGTAAACCATTCGGCCGCCGGTGTAGGCAATCAGGAGCGGCAACAGGTAGGTGATCATGGGACCGACGAGGCCGGTGTTCGGATCACCTTCCGCGTTGGTGCCGAAGCCGCCGAGCTCGGGTACCGGTAGCCAGCCCTTCTCGATGAAGAGCGCGGTGATGATGCCCCACGCAATGAACGCACCGATATTGGGCATGATCATGCCGGACAGGAACGTCCCGAATTTCTGGACGCCAACCCTCATACCGCCGCGGGGCTTTGCAACTGTTTCTGTTGCCATGTGATTTCCTAACCGTGATTCCTGCGCCTGCGCAGGATGGTCCGATAGATGTGGAACTAGCGCTTCGCGGCTCCCCCGAACTCCGCTCGTTCGTCCGGTGACCCGCTGTGGTTGCTTAAGTGGGACTGGTGGAGATCCGGTGGAGCCACTCAAGGAAGAGCTTGAGTTCGGAACTGGACAATTGATCGGAGTGCGAAGCCTGCAACGCGGCATTCAACGCGATCGCGGCCACCACAACCGACGATCTTCCGGAATCCCCGCCCCCATTCTGCTCTGCCTGGTCTGAGGACACCGCGTAGATCATGGCGTCCCTGGTCATTGTGGAGAGGTCGAGGTTCCGGTCAACAACAGGCTCTGCGATCAGCATGAGTGTTACTCCCACGTTTGCGGCCAGGATGCTCCTGGCCGCCTCCCGCGGTTGAACGCTCAACTGGCCGGCAGCAGCAGCCTTGTTCAGCATCTCCTCCATGAGCGCCTCAGCATCCGCGACGATCGCAGGGCGGCTTTCCGGACGGATATTGCCGAACATCACCAGGTAGAGCTCCGGCTGGTTGAGCCCGAACTGCACGTGGTTATCCCACATCCGCCGGATGTCCTCCAGCGGCTGACCGGACGGGGCGAAGTCCCGCTCGCCCGCAACGTACTCTTCGAACCCTGCCGAAACCACCGCATCGAACAGCCCCTCCTTGTCACCGAAATGGTGATAAAGGGTGGGCGCACTGACTCCCGCCAGCTGAGTTATCTGGCGGGTTGACACGGGAGCTCCGGCGGAATTAGCCAGCAGTTCTGCGGCTGCCCGGAGCAGTCTCATCTTCGCCGGTGGCTGGCCTTCGAAACTCATGGCCGCTAGCCTAGCACCTATAGCAACGCTATATGAACTGCGTCACAGGCTGATTTCGTTAGAGTAAATTCTTGCGGGGCGACACATATCGGTAGGAAACGAGGACCTTCAGTGCAGAACTTTCAAGGAGTAGGCGTCAGCCCGGGCCGAGTGATCGGACCGGTTCGCCAGATGCCCAAACCCGTCAGCGAGCCTCCCTCGGGTGAGCAGTTGAGCTCCGGTACAACGGCCGAGGAGGCGACGGCGGAACTCAAACAAGCCGCGTCCGCGGTCCATGATGAGCTCAAGGCACGCGCTGAGCGCGCCTCCGGGGACGGAAAGGCCGTCCTTGAGGCGACGGCGCTGATGGCCAAGGACACCATGCTGCTGAAGGGCGCTGCAAAGCTGATCGCCAAGGGGACCTCCAATCAGCGGGCGGTCTGGGAATCCGCTGCCTCCGTGGCCGAGATGCTGCACAACCTCGGCGGGTACATGGCCGAGCGCGCTACCGACGTGCTCGACGTCCGGTCCCGCATCGTCGCGCAGCTGCGCGGGCAGGCGGCTCCCGGCATACCCGCCTCTTCGACGCCGTTCGTGCTTGTTGCCGAGGACCTTGCCCCTGCTGATACAGCGACGCTCGATCCGGGACTCGTCCTTGCCCTCGTGACCTCCGGCGGCGGACCCCAATCCCACACCGCCATCATCGCCCGCTCCCTCGGCCTTCCCGCCGTGGTGGCGGCGCGCGGGGTGGACGACCTGCCGGACGGCGCCGAGGTCTACGTTGATGGCGCGGCGGGCGCCGTCGTCGTCGAACCCGGCGAGACCGAACGGGCCGCTGCAGTCGCGTGGACAGAAACGGCGTCGCTGCTGGCAGACTTCGACGGCCAGGGCACGACGGCGGACGGCCACCTGGTCCCGCTCCTTGCCAATGTGGGCGGGGCCAAGGACGCAGTTGCGGCCGCAGGGCTCGGCGCCGAGGGCATTGGGCTGTTCCGTACGGAATTCTGCTTCCTGGAGCGGGACAGCGAACCCAGCGTGGACGAGCAGGCGGACGCTTACCTGGGCGTCTTCGCAGCGTTCCCGGGCAAGAAGGTGGTCCTTCGCACGCTGGACGCCGGCGCTGACAAGCCGCTCCCCTTCCTGACCGACGCAACCGAGCCCAATCCCGCCCTCGGCGTCCGCGGTTACCGGACCGACCTCACGTCTCCTGGAGTACTCAAGCGGCAGCTTGAAGCGATTGCGCGTGCCGAACAGCAGTCGGAGGCCGATGTCTGGGTCATGGCGCCGATGATCTCCACGGCTGACGAAGCTGCGGATTTCAGCTCCATGTGCGCTGAAGCCGGGTTGAAGACACCGGGTGTCATGGTTGAGGTACCGTCCGCGGCGCTCACGGCGGATACCATCCTGAGCGAGGTGTCCTTTGCGAGCCTCGGAACCAACGACCTCACCCAGTACGCCATGGCAGCGGACCGCCAACTCGGCCCGCTTGCCGCGCTCAACACTCCGTGGCAGCCGGCCGTGCTGCGGCTGGTGCGACTTTCGGTGGAAGGTGCCGCCGCGGAAGGCAACTCAAAGCCGGTGGGCGTCTGCGGTGAGGCAGCTGCTGATCCGGCTCTCGCCGTCGTTCTGGTGGGTCTGGGAGTCAGCACACTGTCGATGACGGCGCGTTCACTGGCCGCAGTCGCAGCGGTGCTCAAGACCGTGACCCTGGATCAGGCGCAGGAGCTCGCGCAGCTGGCGCTGGCCGCGCGAACCGCGGATGAGGCCCGGAGCCGGGTGCGCGAAAAGCTGCCGGTGCTTGAGGAACTGGGGCTTTGAGCTTGACGCGCCCTGCCCGCCGGGCATGGAATCGGGTATCGAGTACGCCAGCACCTATGTGAGGAGACCCATGAGCGAGAGCACCTCGGACGAACCCCAGAAGGTTCAGGAAGACCTTCCCGGGAAGCCGTCGGTCGAACCGGATGTCCAGTCAGATCCCGCGAACGATGCCAGTAACCAGGGCGACTGGACCGGCGAGGGCGGCGCCACGCCGTCGGGCGCTGCAACCGACCCGGCCGACGACGACAGGCCTGTCAACGAGGAAGACGAGCAGCGCGGGGAGGGCTAGGGCACTTCGGCGCCTGCACTTGCCTCTTCCGGTCGACGATCTCCGCCAGCTCGGCCAGCCGGTGGGCCCGGGCCGATTCGGCAGGCGTGAACGGGTTCCCCTCGCGTTGAATGACGAGGGGGCCCGTCCACGCGGTCGGCACCTTCAGGACATCCGGCCCGGACGGTAGAGCGCCTTGCTGGTGCGGAACGATGTTTCCCCCCAGCATTTCGGCCAGGGATTCGGGGAGCGCATCGGGATCCCTGGCGATACACGTGGCAAGGCTGAGAGCCCGTGTCTGCCCGTCAACCAGGGCGAGAGGCGTGGTGGGCCATACTCCCACCACCGCGTTCCCGGGTGCGGAGAGGGCATCGACGATGTCGCGTTCTGCGAGCCCGCCGGGGGCGGAAAGCACCAGTTCATCGAGGCTGCCGGTGGACACCGTGTGCACGTGAATAGCAAGGATATTCACATTCAACCCGGCCAGCCGGTGCGTGATTTTCTCCAACGCACCGGGCCTGTCCGCAAGGATCACCCGTGCCCTCCACAGTGCCGGCGCCTCGACAAGTCTGTTGCGATGACGGAGGGCCGACGCGTGAAGCCACGAACGGAGAAGGTGCATCACTGACGGCTCTGCAACCCAGATGACAAGGGCTGTTGCAGTAACAGCGAGCACAACTACTTTGAGGAAATAGGAGAGCTCGGTACCGATGACGAGCGCGTGCACCACCAGTTCGATCGGGAGCATCACCGCCACGTTCGCCAGAGTCAACCGTCCTCTCCCTGGATGGGGGAAGGCACCGCAGGAGTCACATCGAAGGTCAGCTGCGGCCGAGATATGCGTTCTGCGCCTCATGGAACGACTATGGTCGACCCCGGTTGCCGGTACGTTACGGCCGGGTCAACTATTGTCACTTCGCCGGCCCGGTGGCGCGCGTCAGCCCACCGTACATAATGGAAACCATGAGCGCCGACACTGAACAGTTCGTAGGACATATCGCCAGCCTCGGCACCACCTCGGGGGTCCGCATAGTCATCGGTATGTGGGAAACATCCCGCTTCGGAGCCTTCACCGATGTCATGGTCGAAAGCCTGGAGGGAACGCGGACTCTCCTCGCGCCGTCGGCAGCGGTGGCCGACTATGTGTCCGGCGCATATTCATTCGATATTGTCCGGACTGTCCCACTCACGGTGAGCATGGACGAAGAACGGTTGTCCCTCGATGCCGGTCCGCTCACTGTGCGCGCGGAGCTGGGCGAATCAACTGGACTGGGCAGGCTGCTCGGTCTCATTCCGCCGGCAATCGGCACCCATCCCCGCTGGCTTTCGGCCATCAATCCCGCCGCGAAAATCCTCATGCCGGGCGTCCGTACCGCCGGAACGATCAAGGACGGCAGAAGGCAGTACTACGGAGTCACGGGAGCGCGATCCATTACAGCCGCGACGGCTTCCTGGGCGGGCGAATCGCTCGGCTCGCTGTCGAACGTCCGGCCGCGGGTCCGCTTCGGCTTCAGCTCTGCCCCGAAGAAACCACAGCTCGTGAACGTTACGACGACGCTGCTTCCGGCCGCGGAAACCGAATCGTCCTCCCAGCAAGCTACTGCGGACACCGTCTGACCCGGCCCGCAGCATCCAGGTGAAACGGGTGAGGCCGCCCTCCCGATGGGAGGGCGGCCTCACGTCTGCGGACCCCTGGCCCGACGAATCAGGATCCCGAGAGCTTCTCGCTAGCCTCAGGATCGGATTCCCGCAGGAACTTGGCGATGCGTTCCGCCTCGTCGATCTCGCCGATTGATGCCGCCGCACGGCCGAGTGCGTTCAGCGCCCGCAGGAAGCCACGGTTCGGTTCATGGGAGTAGGGCACCGGTCCGGCGCCGCGCCACCCGTTGCGCCGGAGCGCGTCGAGCCCGCGGTGGTAGCCGGTGCGCGCGTAGGCGTAGGACTCGATGGTCCGGCCTTCGCGGTACGCCTCGTCGGCGAGGATGGCCCACACCAACGACGACGTCGGGTGCTTGGCTGCCAGGTCGACAGCCTCCTCCCCTGCTTCCAACCGCGAAACGACATCCGGCTCCTCTGGGAGCAGCGTGGGCTCCGGACCGAGCAGGTTCTTGCGGAATTCGTCGGACATTAGAGCTTCTTACCGGCTGATCCGAGTGACTGGGCAGCCTCGACAACGCGGGCAGCCAGGCCGGCCTCGGCAGAAGCACCCCACACGCGGGGATCGTAGGTCTTCTTGTTTCCGACCTCGCCGTCGACCTTCAGCACACCGTCATAGTTCTTGAACATGTGATCTGCAACCGGGCGGGTGAACGCGTACTGGGTGTCAGTGTCGATGTTCATTTTGATCACTCCGTAGGAGACCGCGTCGGCAATTTCCTGGTCCGAGGAGCCGGAGCCGCCGTGGAACACGAGATCAAACGGCTTGTCCTTGCCGATCTTGGCGCCCACCTGCGCCTGGATGTCCTTGAGGATCTCAGGGCGCAGTTTCACGCCGCCGGGCTTGTAGACGCCGTGCACGTTGCCGAAGGTCAGCGCGGTGATGTAGCGGCCGTTCTCACCTGCACCGAGGGCATCAACGGTGGCGAGGGCATCTTCCACCGTGGTGTAGAGCTTGTCATTGATGGCGTTCTCGACGCCGTCTTCCTCGCCGCCGACGGTGCCGATCTCAACTTCGAGGATGATCTTGGCAGCAGCAGCGCGGGGCAGGATTTCCTGGGCGATCCGCAGGTTCTCTTCGAGGGTCTCAGCGGAACCGTCCCACATGTGGGACTGGAACAGCGGGTCCTCACCACGCTTGACGGCCTCCTCGGATGCGGCCAACAGCGGCAACACAAACCCGTCGAGCTTGTCCTTGGGGCAGTGGTCCGTGTGGAGGGCGATGTTCACGTCATAGCTCTTGGCAACCTCGCGCGCGAAGGCGGCGAATCCGAGGGAACCGGCCACCATGTCCTTCACCGAGGCGCCGGACCAGTACGCTGCACCACCGGTGGAGACCTGCACGATGCCGTCAGAACCGGCCTCAGCGAAGCCGCGGATGGCTGCGTTGAGCGTCTGCGAGGACGTCACGTTGACCGCGGGGTAGGCAAAGCCGCCTGCCTTCGCGCGATCGATCATTTCAGCGTAAATGTCCGGTGTGGCGATGGGCATGACAACTCCTCGTGTGGGTTCTGGACGACCGAAGGCTCGTGTGGCAGGACGCCGCACTCCCGTCCCATCCTAACGACGGCTCTAATCGCGCGGAAACCTTATGACATCAGGGGTGATTCCAGTTCGAGGACGCTCCTCAACCGTCCAAGCCCGTCACGGATGCGGCCCTTGACCGTGCCCAGCGGGGCCTCCAGGACCTCCGCCACCTGCGCGTAGGTGAGACCCCTGTAGTAGGCCATCTCGATGGCCTGCCGCTGCTTGTCGCTTAACGCGGCGAATGCTGCCCGAACCGCCATGGTCTCAGCCCGCGCAAGAACCGTTTCCATCACCTCGTCGAACGGTGTCTGGACTTCCGATGCGGACCAGCGGGCAAGCCTGTTCCGGGAAGCCTGCTCCGACCGGATCCGGTCCACCGCCCGACGGTGCGCGAGGGTCATGATCCATGCCATCGGCGAGCCGAGTTCCGGCGTAAAGTCCGCGGCTCGGTCCCAAATCTGCAGGAATACCTCTTGCGTCACTTCCTCGGAAATTGTCGAATCCACGACGATTCTGCGCACCAGGCCGAAAACGCGTGCGCTGGTATGGCGATAGAGCGTGGCGAAGGATTGCTCGTCACCGTTTCCTGCCCGCATGAGCAGACCTGCGAGGTCCGGTTCCGCAGCTGGAGCGACGGGGGCGGAATCCTCAAGGACACTCATCGGGAGACCAGCGACTGCACCTCATCAGGGCCTAGATCAATAGCGGAAGCGATGTCAGCCGGCGATGCTCCCCGCTGTATTGCGTCCTCCACGGCTATGCGAAGGTCGAAGGTCGCGATGTCGAGTTCCCACCGCAGCCGTTCCACCTGGGACAGTGCTGCAACCAGTCTGGTCTCATCTATGCGCGGTTCCGCAACTGCTCGCAGCTTCCCTGCTGCGCTCAGCACGGGAGCGTCCTGCTGAAAGCCGCAGGAGCAACGCCAGGTCGTGTATCCCGCAATAGGTCCGAAGGGGTTGCGTGCCGGCGGTGTCTCGAACATGCTTTCACCGCAATGGAAAGGGGTGTCATGATTCGTGCTGATCGGGTGGGCGGCGATCGTCATTGCGGGTTCTTCCGTTCCTGATGACTAGACAAACTAGTAATTCAAACGATGTTTCACTAGGTAACCTATCTACAAGGCGACCGTCCTGCAAGGGCGACTAGTAAAAATGCTAGAATCGCATCATGAGCACCAGTCCGCAGGCCCTTCCCACTCCCCCGGGCTACTGGTATGGGCAGACAGCAGAAGGAATGAACGTGCTCAACGCCCTTCGGGACTATCGGGCCGCAGAGACTGCAATGCGCCGTCGCACCCGCTCATCAATGGGCATGAACGAAACCGATCTACAGGCGCTGCGCTATCTCTTTGAGGCGCAAAAGGACGGACACGAGGTCAGTCCCAAGGAGCTGGCGGCCAAGCTCGGCATCTCCTCGGCGTCGACGACAACCCTGGTCGACCGCCTCGCCCGGACCGGGCACGTCCGTCGAAAGCCCCACCCACGGGACCGCCGGGCACTGGTGCTGGAGGCGACCACGGAATCCGACTGCGAAGTGCGCCAGACCATGGGCGACATGCACAGAAGGATGATGGAAGTGGCCACGACCCTTTCCCCCGAAGATGCCGCCGTCGTCGTCGATTTCCTCAGGCGCATGCGCGAGGCCCTCGACACGATCGATGCCGGACACCGGGGCTAGCTCCCAGGGACCACCGACTGTCCGAACACATGACGGCGTACCCAGCCGTGCATGGCGATAGCTGCGGCAGCGGACGCATTGATTGACCGCGTGGAGCCGAACTGTGCGATGGACAGTGTGGCATCTGCGGCGGCATGCACTTCGGGCGTGAGCCCCGGCCCCTCCTGACCGAAGACGAGGACACAGTTACGGGGCAACTCGTACGTCTCCAGCGGAACCGAGTCGGGGAAGTTGTCGATACCGATCACCCTGAGGCCGGCCGACTCGGCCCACTCGACGAATTCCTCGACTGTGGGATGGTGGCGGACGTGCTGGTAGCGGTCGGTGACCATCGCGCCGCGCCGGTTCCACCGGCGTCGTCCGATGATGTGGACCTCACGGGCGAGGAAGGCGTTGGCCGTCCGGACAACAGAGCCGATATTGAGGTCGTGCTGCCAGTTCTCGATGGCGACATGGAATTCGTGCCTCTTGGAATCGAGGTCGGCCACAATTGCGTCGTGCCGCCAGTACCGGTACTCGTCAACGACGTTGCGGGCATCCCCGTGGGCCAGCAGTTCCGGGTCCCACTGGGGACCCGACGGCCAGACACCTTCCCAGGGCCCAACGCCCACCGGTGCCGACGGGTTATCCACGGTTTCTTTCACCCCTCAAGACTAAGGTGAAAGACTGACCCGAGATTTATGCCCTGTCCTGCCGTCACGGAAGAAGCGAATGCGCGAAAACGAACACATTGAGTGCTGGCTGACTGACATGGATGGTGTCCTTGTTCATGAAAACCAGGCCATCCCCGGAGCCGCCGAGCTGATCGACCGCTGGGTAGCGACCTCCCGCAGGTTCCTGGTCCTCACAAACAACTCCATCTACACCCCGCGTGACCTCGCCGCCCGGCTGAAGGCCTCCGGGCTTGAGGTTCCGGAGGAAAACCTATGGACCTCGGCCCTAGCCACTGCGCAGTTCCTGCGGGACCAACTGCGGTCTTCTCCTAACGCGGGCCGCGCCTACGTCATCGGCGAGGCCGGACTGACGACGGCGTTACACGAGGCGGGCTTTGTCCTCACCGACCAGAATCCGGACTACGTGGTGCTCGGCGAGACGCGCACGTACTCGTTCGAAGCGATCACCAAGGCCATCCGCCTCATTATCGACGGGGCACGGTTCATCGCCACGAACCCGGACACAACCGGCCCGTCGAAGGAGGGACCGCTGCCCGCCACCGGCGCAATAGCGGCTCTCATTACAGCGGCAACCAACCGCGAGCCCTACATCGTTGGCAAGCCGAACCCCATGATGTTCCGTTCGGCCATGAACCAGATCGACGCGCATTCGGAAACCACGGCGATGGTCGGCGACCGCATGGACACCGACATCATCGCGGGAATGGAGGCTGGGCTGCATACCGTTCTGGTGCTGACGGGAATCACCCAACGGGCCGATATCGATGCCTATCCGTTCCGCCCGGCCCAGATTGTGGACTCCGTACAGGACCTCATCGAGCAGATCTGATGACCGGCATCCTCAACCTGCGGGACATCGCCGAGCTCACGGCGGCCAGTCCCCACGCGCCGGTGCAGGGCAGGGTGTTCCGTTCCAGCCAGCCCTTCGGATGGGACGCCGAGGCCACGATGGACTTCCTACACCGCCAGGGCATTGAGACCATCGTTGACCTGCGCAGTGAACGCGAGGCCGGCCGGGTCCCCTGGCAGGTTGCACATGACGCCGGCATCGATGTGGTGGCCGCGCCCCTTGACCCCTCCGAGGCGGACCCCACCGCCACCCTGCGCCTGAAGACGCCGGAGGACCTTGGTAACTACTACCTCAGCTGGCTGACCGCGCGGCCGGGCGCGGTACTCGCTGCGCTGCGGCCCATCATTGATGGCCGCACCACACTGGTGCACTGCGCGGCAGGCAAGGACCGCACCGGGGTGGTCACCGCCGTCGTACTTCTGGTTGCAGGGGTGGAGGACGAGCTGATCATCGAGGACTACGCCCACACCACTGGAGCGCTTCCGCAGATTCTGCCCGCGCTCGCAGAATTGTGGGCGGGTCAGCTGCCCGCGCATGACGTCCCGAAGGACCTGCCGGTCATCCTTACCGCGCCGGCGGAAGCGATGGCGACCTTCCTGAGAGGGCTGCGCCGCGACCACGGTTCCGTGGACGACTACCTGCTCGGCGCGGGAATGAGTGCTTCTGACCTGCGGTCGCTGAGGAAATCCCTGCGGAGCTAGGACCGTACTGCGTCCCGCGCCGTCACGAGGTCGTCGACGAGCTGGGCGAATGCGGGCGCGCGGTCCTTGGAGCTACGCAGTCGAAGCAGCGCGGAGGGATGCGTGGTGAGCAGAACCTGCGCCGGTGCCAGCTTCTCCGGCCCCGGCAGGAGCGTGCCGCGTTCGGCGCCCACCCGCACGGGCCTGCCCAGCACGGCCCGCCCGGCGGTAGCACCCAGACAGACGACGACGGCTGGACGGACCATCTTCAGTTCAGCTTCCAGCCACGGCATGCAGGCGGTGATGTGGCCGACGTCGGGCGTCTTGTGGATGCGGGCCTTGCCGCGGCGTTCGAAACGGAAGTGCTTGACGGCGTTAGTGAGGTAGACCGATGTCGTCTCGATCGATGCGGCGGTGAGCGCTTCCGCAAGCAATCGGCCTGCCGGACCGACGAAGGGGCGTCCGCGCTGGTCCTCCTGGTCTCCCGGCTGCTCCCCCACCAGCATCAGTCCGGAGCTGCTCGGACCAGCCGAAAAAACAACCTGCGTGGCGTCCCGGTAGAGCTCACATCCCCGGCAGTGGGCGGCAGCGCTTGCAAGGTCGGCTATGTCGGCCTTGTCCGGCACCCACTGCTGAGCGCCGGGACGTTCCTCATCGACCACGTCAGCCTCCTCGGCAAAGTGAACCTGAGGGAACTATAGGCAGGTGACAGTTCAGAATGCACGGGGCCTGTTCGGTCAGCGGACGCTCTTCGTCCTGCCGCCCCGTGGAAGTGGAAGGAAGTCCTGCTGTACGTCGCGCACCACGGCCTGGTAGATCAGCGGGTTCCACTGCGGGCTTGCATGCGCCGGCAGCGCCCCTTCCGTCACGGAGTCAGCGGAGACCATATTGTCGGGGAAGGCCGCAGCCCAGCCTGGTCTCGCCGTCGCGTAATTGACCGTGCCGTCATTGGGGTTGCCGATGAACGCCATTTCCGTGTCACCGAGACTGAACCGCGTGACGTTGAAGTGGAAGATGTACGACGCCTGGGACTGGATCAGCACGCTCGATGGAGCCAGCGGCGAGACCTGCTCTAAAGTCTGGTCGAGGATCTGTGACCAGGAGCGCTCGTTCTTGTGCACGATGCGCTCAGCGAGCTCGTAGCCGCCCCGAAGTACTGTCGGAACCCGGTACCCGGCCTCATAGAGGTAGACAACGCCGTCGAACATTGCCTTGTCGATGACGTCGAACCGGTCGTGGGGGCTGGAATCGAGCATGATGAAACGTACGTTGACGCCGACCTCACGCAGCCGGGACGCAACTTCAACCGCCACCATTCCCCCGAAGCTGTGGCCGTAGAAGTACAGCGTCTCGATTTGCTGCGTACGGACGTACCGTCGCAAGGCGCTCACGATGGTGGACACGTCGAGACCGCGGTTGGAGTAGCCCATCACGGCAAGCCGCGCCCTCCGGCTCAATACGGGGCGCAGGGAGTTCATGATCCAGACCCCCTCCTCCCAGCTGGTCTTGTAACCGGGAAAGAGGATCCAGCGGGCGTTGGGGAAAGCGGAGTCGGCGTACTCGTCCGCCACCGGAAGTATGGTGAACTCCTCGCGGGCTTCCTGGATCTGCCGTGTGACGAAGAGGTCAGTGGCCAGCGCCAGTCCAAGCGCGGAACCGGTGAGGAACCGCCGGCGCGACATGCCCTTCAGGCCATGCGCGTATTCCAGTAGCCGCTCTGGATCGTTCGCCATTACTCCAGACCGAGTTCGTCCTTGCTGTACGCGAAGAGGTAGGGAACGCCCGCCTCGGCCTCGATCCGTTCCTTGGAACCGGTGTCGCGATCCACGATCACCGCTACGGCGACGACGTTTCCTCCGGCCTTCCGGACGCCCTCCACCGCCGTTAGGGCGGACCCGCCGGTTGTTGAGGTGTCTTCCAGAACGACGACGTCACGGCCGGCTACATCCGGACCCTCCACCTGGCGGCCCATGCCGTAGGTCTTTTGGGCCTTGCGGACAACGAAGGCGTCGATGGCGCGTGCGTCGCGTGCTGCGGCGTGCATGAGGGCAGTCCCGACCGGGTCAGCGCCCATCGTCAGGCCGCCGGCGCTCTGGAAGGTGATGCCGGCGTCGTCGAGCATTTTCAGCATGACCTCGCCGACCAGGCCTGAAGCCTCGTGGTGCAGCGTGACTCTGCGTAGGTCGATGTAGTAGTCGGCTTCCTTGCCGCTGGAAAGGGTTACTCTTCCCCTTACCACCGCCAATTCCAGGATGAGATCGCGGAGTCGGTCACGGGCGGAGGGGATATCGGTCATGAGCAACAGTTTAGTAGGGGCGAAGCGGTGACCCGATTCGCAAAGCACGCGCCCGCCGCGTCGGTCCCACGCAGGCCGACGACGGCGAAAGCCGGGTGGGCGCCTTCCGATGGAAGGTGCCAACCCGGCTTCCGCTTCGGTAGTGCGGGGAACGGTCCTTAGAAGCGGAGCGTCCGCAGGTAGTTGTAGCCGACCTCGGCCGTCTGCAGCGGCGTGACGTCCGGCTGGTCGTTCTCGACGATGAATTCCTTCGGCGTGTGCGCACGGAAGATGCGCGCAAAGTCGATGATTCCAGTTCCAAGATCAGCAAAGTTGCGATCGCCGACAAGGTTTTCCTTGTCCTTCACGTGGTACTGGAGGACCTTCTGGGGAGCCTGCTGGATGGTGTCGATGGCGAACTGGATGGGGTCTGCTGCGCCCACTCCGACGCCGCCGGTCACTGCCCAGTAGAGATCTACCTCGAGGTGAACCAGCTTCGGGTCGAGGCGGGTGGTGAAGATGTCCCACGGCGTGACGCCGCCGCCGAGATCGGTGGTGAACTCGTGCGCATGGTTGTGGTAGCCGTACTTAAGGCCTGCCTCGCGGGCAACGGCAGCCTCGGCGTTCATCTGGTCGGCCCAGCGGCGCCAGTCGTCTGCCGAGTTGGAAACAAGGAACGGCACATTAATGTGGGTCTGGCCCAACGTCACAGCATCGGCGATCTTGGTCTCCAGCGCCGCGGGAGTGGCGCTGATTCCGTCGTGGCTCGAGGAGGGTGTGATTCCCAGGGAATCCAGAGTCGACCGCATCGCTTCGGCAGTGCGTCCGTACAGCCCAGCCAGCTCGACCTTGGTGTAACCGAAGTCAGCGAGGGTCGCGAGCGTAGCATCGACCCCTTCACCCCGCATGATCGAACGCAGCGTGTACAGCTGGATGCTGATGAGTCCCGGAGGAACCGGGCGGCCTGCACCCTTCGCCGCGGGAGCTGCGATGGCAGCCGTCCCGCCGAGCCCGGCGAGACCGACACCCACACCCACACCCGCCGCCATTGCTCCCCTCAGGAAGCTGCGCCGGTCGACGCCCTTCTCTTCCAGTGAACGACGAAGGGCGCCTGGGGCATTGAATCCGAAGCACATATTGTTTGCCTTTCTGGCAGGAAATGACGCACGCCACCGGCTTTGGTGGAAGCGCGTCTGCTGCTGCATTGCAGCGGGTTGGTAACTTGGGGGACTCACGGCAGACGCCGTTGATGGCCGGACGACGGCGTCGCCCACGATTGGTTGCTTGACGCGCAGCGTCTTCGCCGCGCGCTCGGCACTCCACCGTTGCCGTCAACATGCGCAGACGCGATGGTGGCAGGAAGTCACGGCGCCGACGTTTGTGCACGCCGGAACGGTCATGAATTCCCTGATTTCACGTGTTGCTCCCACGTGAAATCCAAGCTGAAAGTAATAGCTCTCGTGCTTGGCCGGATACCGGTGCGCGTACTCAGGGGCAGCGTCGCCGTCGTCCGGGCTGTGTGATCTGAGACTAATTTGGGGTTTTGTTGTCTGTCAAGCAAAAGTCGCCGACAGCTGTAGAACCTTCTAGCCCGCCATGGATCCGGACAGGCCCATCACCATTGCGTCAATGCGCTGCGGCGACATGGCGTGGTGAATGGCGAGCATGCTGGCGCCGAGGACGCCCGCGTCGAGTCCGGAACTGGACTGGACGATCTGCAGGTGCTGCGTGGCAAGCGGGATCGTGCGCGAGTAGACGACCTCACGGATCCCCGCGATGAAGTGTTCGCCCGTGAGGGCCATCGAGCCACCGATGACGATTACCGAGGGGTTGATCAGGCTCACGCAGGCGGAGAGCACCTCGCCCACATCCCTACCGGCCTGACGCACAGCATGCACAGCTTCCGTGGTGCCCGATCCGACAAGCCGGACCACATCTTCACTCGAGTTCGCCTCCAGGCCCAGTGCACGCAGCTTTGTGGCGACCGCCGGCCCTGACGCCACCGCTTCCAGGCAGTCCTTGTTCCCGCAGTGGCAGGGAACGCCGCCGCCGTTATGGACCCGGATGTGGCCAATATCGCCGGCGACGCCGTCGGCGCCTCTCTGCAGCATGCCGCTCGAGACGATGCCCGAACCGATGCCGGTCGCAACTTTCACGAAGATGAGGTTGTCCACATTGGGCCAGGCGACGTTGCGCTCACCCAAAGCCATGATGTTCACATCGTTGTCGACGAGAACGGGCACGTGGAAGTGCGCCTGCAGGTAACCCGGGACATCGAATCCGTTCCACCCGGGCATGATCGGGGGATTGATCGGCCTGCCGGTCCTGTGCTCAACCGGCCCTGGAACTCCGATGCCGATGGCCAGGAGGTCCGTCATCGCCCGCCCAGAATCTTCCAGCAGTTCGGTTGCCAACTCGACGACGGCGTGCAGCACGACGTCGGGCCCCTGCGTCACCTCGATCGTGCGGGTAGCCTCTCGCAGGCGATGGCCGGTCAGGTCCGTGACCGCAACGCGAAGGTGTGATGCTCCAATGTCAACGCCAAGCACGATCTTGCTGCCCGCTTTGAGGGCGATACGGGATGAGGGGCGGCCACCGGTGGACACAGCATCGTCGACGAAACCGACGAGCCCAAGCTCCATGAGCGCCTCTATGCGCAGCGTAATGGTCGAGCGCGCCAGCCCCATCTGCTCCGCGAGCTCTGTGCGGGTGCGGGGACGACCGTCGCGCAGGATCTGGAAGAGCTCGCTCGCTCCAGAAGAACCGAGGCCGTTGAAGCTACTTATGTCACTCATCGACCAATTACAGCACACCTTTCGACGAAACGGGGCTGCCCTGGTGGTCACCGCCGGCGCCCCGGCTTCGGGATCACGGGCGGGCAGAAATACCAGCCGAGAGACAGGCGTTTAGCGCTTTTGTCGAGATCAAATACTGAAGGACCAGCGCTTCTGGCCTGATCGATCTAACACCTGCATACGGTTACGTCAATATATCGACAGGAGCGATACATTCGTTGTTCGTCGTCATTAGTCGTGTTAGGTTCATTGTGATCGACGTCTCTTCGGCACTCTGGCTAGGCCACCCGGGGCAGGAGAGTCAGATTTGCACGGACGAAATCTCGGAACAGATCACGGATTGAACTCGGCATCAGATGCAGCATCACTTCAAGGAGGAAGCTTTGATCAAGGACATCCATTCCGGCGGCACGCGCTCACGTCGGGGATCAACCCGCAGACTGGCAGCAGCGGCATCACTTGCCATCGCAGCAACAGCTGTCTTGACCGGCCCCGCAGTCGCCGCCGCAGCATCATCGAACGCCAACTCAGCCTCCGAATGCTCGGGCAGAAGCATCCCTGCGAGCAAGATCTCCATCCAAATGTTCAGCTATGCAGGCTGGACCCGTTCAGCTGGCACAGAGGCTGTACTCGCAGAGCTCAGCGACATCGGATACAAGAACGTCGAGCCTTTCGGTGGGACCTATGAGGGCCGCACTGCCGAGCAGTTCGCCGAACTGCTCGGTGAATACGGATTGAAGGCTCCCACGTCGCACGGCAGCACCAACGAGGCACAGTTCGACGCGACGATCGCCTATGCAAAGACCATCGGACAGAAGTACATGGGCTCCGGTGGATCTGCATCGCCTGGGATCAGCACGCTCGAGAACACGCTGGCCACGGCAGATGCTCTCAACCGGCTGGGCGAGCGCTCGAAGAAGGCCGGCACCGGCAAGATCTTCGTTCACAACCATCAGGGCGAATTCACCACGCAGTTCGCTGACCCGGAGACCGGTGAGATCAAGAGCGCTTGGGAAATCCTCGTCGAGAACACCGACCCGCGCTATGTGACCTTCCAGCTGGATGTCCTCTGGGCTGCTGACGCAGGAATCGACGTCGTTCAGCTGATCGAAGAGCACGGCGACCGGATCGAGCTCCTGCATGTGAAGGACGGCCTGCTCAACGGTGACGCGCGGGCCATCCCCACCGACGTGGGAGAAGGCGAAATCGACTGGGCACCTATCCTCGATGCCGCACAGGGATCGGTGAAGTACTACGTGGTGGAGCGCGACGGCGCCCCGGCAACCCGCGAATTCGCCGAGGACAGCTTCAACTTCCTTACCTGCTACTCCTTCTGACGCGTAGTTTTCTCCGGGCGGCTCCGTGGAGCCGCCCGGAGAAACTTCGCGCTACTGCACTTTGAAAGGACCTCGACTTGGGTACATCACCGGAAGGGACGCCGGGCGTCACTACACGCACGGAACAAACGTCCTACCCCTATGGGAAGACCGGCATCTGGCTCATTGGTGCCCGCGGCTCCGTGGCAACGACCGCCGCAGTTGGCCTGGCTGCCATCTCCGCCGGGCTTACTCCGGCCACGGGCTGCGTAACCGAACAGGAGCCCTTCAGAGGTGTAGCCCTTCCTGACTTCAGCGACCTCGTGGTGGGTGGCCATGACATCAGTGGTGTCGGCATGGTGAAGCGCGCCGAGGCACTCGTTGAATCGGGGATGCTCCCGTTGCACCTGTTCGAGTCCGTCCGCGCACAGCTTGTGGAGGCCGACCAGCGGGTGCGGCCGGGTTACGATCCAGCACAACAATCGGAGTCACAGGCCGACGTCGCTCGCCGGCTGGCCCACGACATCTCGGAGTTCCGGCAAGCCAACGCGCTGGCCCGCGTGATTGTCCTGGATGTCGCGTCCACCGAGGCGCCGGTTGAGCCGATCGCGGAACATTCTGACGTAGACCTGTTGCTGGCTGCTCTCGAGGATCCGACCCGTGCCGTGCTGCCGCCAAGTTCGGTCGCCGCCTACGCCGCCATTCTGGCAGGCTCCCCCTACATCTGTTTTACGCCCTCCACCGCACTGGACGTGCCCGCCCTGCGTGAGCTTGCCACGCACCATCGCGTTCCGACCGCCGGGCAGGACGGCAAGACCGGCCAGACCTGGCTTCGCTCGGTCCTTGCTCCCGCGCTCGCCGCCCGAGGGCTCCGTGTCCTTTCCTGGGCAGGGACCAACCTGCTCGGCGGCGGTGACGGAGCAACCCTCGCCGACCCGCAGGCGGTCTCGGGAAAGCTTCAGTCCAAGAACCGCGGGCTCCAGGAGTTGACCGGAGGCGCTGTCACTCCGCTGCACATCGATAACGTCCAGGATCTGGGTGAAACAAAGGTGGCGTGGGATCACATCAATATTGAGGGATTCCTCGGCTCCCGTCTCACCCTGCAGACCACCTGGAGCGCATATGACTCCATGCTGGCTGCGCCGATGGTGCTGGATCTCTCACGTCTGATGGCCCTTGCCCACGCAGCCGGAGAGTACGGTCACGTTGAAGCACTGGGGTTCTTCTTCAAGGATCCCTGGGGCAGTGATGAGCACGCGTTCGCACACCAGACCCGCAACCTCGTCGAGTGGACAAAAGCGGCCACCACTAAGCTCACCGCCGGCGCAGGGAGCTCCGATCAACTGTGAGCACGATCCACAACTACCTTGAACTGGTGCGTGCACCGGCCATCCTGACCGTCCTTGGCGACACCCTTGCAGGCGGGTCTGCCGCAGGGCACCCGCTCAGCGGCCGGCGATTTGCCCTTCCACTCGCAAGCGCCTGCCTCTACGCCGGCGGCATGGCGCTCAACGACTATGCCGACCGGGAGATCGACTCCCGCGAGCGGCCGGAGCGACCCATTCCGTCCGGGAGGATCCGCGCGCGCAATGCACTTGCTGCTGCGGCAACTCTCACTGTTGCCGGGCTGGGTTTGAGCGCTGTCGGCGGAGGCAGGCGCGCCCTGGCAGTGGGAGCGCCCCTCGCCGTCTCCATCTGGACCTATGATCTGCTGGCGAAAAACCACCCCGTGTTCGGCTCACTCACCATGGGCTCCTGCCGTGCGCTCGACGTCCTCATGGGCGCCGGGTCCGCCCATCTTCGCCCTGCCCTTGGCGCTGCGGGCATCATGGGTGGCCACACGGTGGCTGTCACCCTCCTTTCGCGCGGCGAAGTCAACGGAACAACGACGACGACGGCCTCCGGGGTCGCTGCCGGCACCGCACTGTTAGCCGGCTCGGTAGCCACCGGTGCCCTGAAAGCCGGCGCCGGTCGCCCTACTTGGGTCCTTTCCGTGCTTGCTGCGGTGGCAGCGTACGCCGCCCGGTGTGCACCCGCACAGCTCCGGGCAGCCGGCAATCCGGACGCGATGAACGCGCTTGTCGCCACCAAGGCCGGCATTCGCGCGATGATCCCGCTGCAGGCGGCACTCACGCTGCGCCACGGGAACTCTGCTGCTGCCGCGGTCCTGGCGGCGGTGGATCTGGGCGGGAAGATCCTGCGTTCGGGTCCCCGAAGCCGGAGGATCAGCGAGTCATGACAGCAGCGCCACCGCTGCCCCCGATGCCTTTCAGCCTGGGGTACGGAACCAACGGCTTCACAGACCATCCCCTCCCCATCGCGCTCGAGCTGCTCGCCGAGCAGGGTTACGGCGCCGTAGCGCTGACCCTGGGACATCCACACCTTGATCCGTTCGCCGAGGACCTTGACGCGCAACTGCAGGCGCTGCGGGAGACGCTTAGGGAGCTAGGGCTGCGCGTCGTCATCGAAACAGGCACGCGCTTCCTGCTTGATCCCCGCCACAAGCACAAGCCGGCTCTCGTCGACGAAGAGGCGGCCACCAGAGTCTCGTTCCTCTGCCGCGCGGTCGACATCGCGGCCGCTCTGGATGCAGAGTGCGTCTCCTTCTTCTCCGGCGTACTTCCGGACGGAGCTTCCCCGGAAACCGGGTGGCAGCGGCTCATTCCCAGGGTCGCTGAGATCGTGGAATATGCACGCGGCCGAAACGTGCTGGTGGCCGTCGAGCCCGAACCGGGAATGCTCGTTGAAACGGTGTCCGACGCGCTGCGCCTCCGTGCCGAGCTCGATGAGCCGGACAATCTGCGCGTCACCGTGGACATTGGCCACTGTGTTGTGGTGGAGCCGGACGGCGTCCGCGGAGCCCTCCTTCAGGCGGGCCCGCTGCTGGCCAACATCCAGCTCGACGACATGCGCCCTCACGCCCACGAACACCTGCCCTTCGGAGAGGGCACAGTGGACCTCACTTCGGCGCTCGCCACCCTGGCCGAGCTCGACTACCGGGGAGTTGCCGCCGTCGAGCTGCCGCGGCATTCCTACGACGGTCCAGGCCTCGCGGTGCGAAGCATGGGAGCACTGCGTTCCGCCTGGGAGGAAGTACACGCCATGAAGGAAAGAGAACGGTGGCTGGAAGAAAGCACGACGGCGGTCGCCGCCGATCCTGCCAGCCTTCCGCGGATCTTCGCCCTTGCGGCCCGCCGTGTGGGTCGGAAGCCGCTTCATCCGGACACAGATCCCACCGGTGTCCTGTTCGGTGCTGTCAGTGACCACGCCCGGGGAGAGCTGATCGGCAGACTCGGCGGGCTCCTGCCGCCGGACCAACTCGCCGAAACCCTGCTCGGGCTCTACAACCGCGGCGACTCGTCCGAGCGCCGCGGCGTATTGAGGGGACTGTCTGCCCTGGCAACCGCATCGCCGGCCCTTCCCGGCGTCGTCGTCGGCGTGGGGTTGCGTCTGACGGAGGAGGCACTCCGAACGAATGAAACCAGCCTGGTCGCGGCAGCCGTAGGACCCTTCGCGGCAGCCCATCTGGATCAGCACAGCTGGCGCCATGCGGTGCTGAAGCTGATCTTCATGGGGATCAGCCTCCGGGCGGTCACAGACCTGGACGAGCGTGCAGACACCGAACTTGCCCGAATGGCAAGCGACTACGCGGCCGAACGCACTGCCGCGGGACGCTCCATTCCGGATGATGTCCACCTGCTCCTGCGGTCCTCCTCCAGCTACTCCACCTCTTCTTAAGGGAAGCCAGCCATGCGCATCTTCGACCCGCACATCCACATGACCAGCCGCACCACGAACGACTACGAGGCCCTGTACGCGAGCGGAGTACGCGCGCTGGTGGAACCGGCGTTCTGGCTGGGGCAGCCCCGCACGAACGTGGGTTCGTTCATCGACTATTTCGACTCCCTGCTGGGTTGGGAGCGGTTTCGCGCAGCGCAATTCGGTATCCGGCACCACGCCACCATTGCGCTCAACCCCAAGGAGGCGAATGATCCCCGCTGCGTGCCCGTTCTGGAGGAGCTCCCCCGCTACCTGATGAAGGAGGGGGTGGTGGCCGTCGGTGAGATCGGCTATGACTCCATGACTCCCGTTGAAGATGAGGCCTTCAGCCGGCAGCTGGAACTGGCGCGTGAGTACTCCCTGCCGGTGATGGTACATACCCCGCATCGGGAAAAGCTCGCGGGCACTCACCGGACACTCGATGTTGTCCGGGAATCCGGCGTCGCACCCGGCATGGTGGTGGTCGACCACCTCAACGAGACCAACGTGGAGCTCGTCAAGGAAGCAGGCGCCTGGATGGGTTTCTCAATCTATCCGGATACCAAGATGGACGAACAGCGGATGGTAGCCATCCTCAGCCGCTACGGAACCGAGCGCGTTCTGGTCAACTCTGCGGCTGACTGGGGACGGTCGGATCCCCTGAAGACCCGCCGCACCGGAGAGGCGATGCTCGCGGCTGGCTTCACAGCGGACGACGTCGACCAGGTCCTCTGGCGCAACCCCGTCGAATTCTACGGACAGAGCGGCCAGCTGATCCTCGACCCCATCCCGGGCTTCGACGCGGCGGAGCTGCCAGACGCCGCTGCGGGGTTCGAGGGGAATTCCGTTCTAAGGGGAGCGCGCGTCTGATGCTCCTTTCCTATTGCACGAACGTCCATCCTGCCGAAGATCTCGACGGCGTCATCCGGCAGCTGCGCGGATACTCCGGGCCCATCCGCCGCAGTGCGGGACGTGATGTACTTGGCGTCGGCCTCTGGATTCCCGCGGAGCTGGCGCGTCGGCTGGCCGGCAGCCCCGATGATCTCGCTGCACTTGGTGAGGTGTTGACGGCGGAGGGGCTGCAGCTGCATACGATCAATGCATTTCCCTACGGCGGCTTCCATAACGACGTCGTCAAGCATGATGTCTATAAGCCCACCTGGGCGGAGGCCGCGAGGCTCGAGTACACCATGGACTGCGCCGAGATTCTTGCGGCGCTGCTGCCCGAGGGCGTGGCCGGATCAATTTCGACCTTGCCGCTCGCCTGGCGGGAACCCTGGACGCAGCACGACGACGACGCCGCCTCCACCGCACTCGCCGAGGCTAGTACCCGCCTGCGAAAGCTGCGGGACCGCACGGGGAGAACGGTCCGTATCGCGGTGGAACCGGAGCCCGGGTGTGTGCTTGACACAGTGTCCGACGTGGTCGGTTGGCTAAGCGCACGCGTGGTTTCAGGCATCGACCCGGAATTCATTGGCCTGTGCGTGGACACCTGCCATCTCGCGGTGTCCTTCGCGGACCCGGCGGAAGCCATCGACCAGATCGATGCAGCCGGCCTGCGGGTCGTGAAGGTCCAGGCGTCATCTGCCCTGCACGTCAGCGACCCTTCCAGCCCTGCCGCGCGTGCAGCGCTGTCCACCTTCGCGGAACCGCGCTATCTCCATCAGGTACGGGAATCCGGAACATCCGGTGTACTCACCGCCGACGACCTGACAGAAGCGCTGATCGACCTGCCGGGCGAGAGCCCCTGGCGCGTGCACTTTCACATTCCGCTCCACCACATTCCGTCAGCTCCGCTGGAGACAACCGCCGACGTTCTGCGGGAAACGGTCGCCGAAGTCGGACGACTGCCCTATAACGAACAGATCCATCTCGACATCGAGACCTACACCTGGAACGTCCTGCCCGAACCACCCGCCGGGATCGTGGAGGGAATCGCTGCCGAGATCGCGTGGGCACAGACCC
Organism: Arthrobacter sp. MDB1-55; assembly: GCF_059092925.1. NCBI lineage: Bacteria > Bacillati > Actinomycetota > Actinomycetes > Micrococcales > Micrococcaceae > Arthrobacter > Arthrobacter sp. MDB1-55. Next base: position 273,317 of record NZ_JBNHID010000002.1, read on the forward strand.
ACCTCCTCCGGGCAACGTCCCTTACCTGACCCTGCAGGAGTTCCCCATTCAGCGCCCGATCGAAGTGAGTTAGGAAACACATAGTGAAACCGGTTCTGCTGCTAGACGTGGTCGGGCTGACAGCCAAGGCTTTGCGGGACATGCCGCGCCTGTCGAATCTTGCTGCGCAGGGATGGTCGTCCGAATTGGCGACCGTCCTTCCGGCAGTAACCTGCACAGTGCAGTCGACCATGTTGACCGGTCTGATGCCTTCCCAGCATGGCGTCGTCGGGAACGGCTGGTATTTCCGGGAGCTCGGGGACGTGTACCTGTGGCGCCAGCACAACAAGCTCGTGACCGGAGAGAAGCTCTGGGAAGCCGCCCGACGGCAGGATGCTTCGTATCGGTCGGCAAATATCTGCTGGTGGTACGCCATGGGAATGTCCACGGACATCACCGTCACTCCGCGGCCGATCTACCATGCCGACGGGCGAAAGTCTCCGGATGCGTATGTTCGCCCAGCCGAACTGCACGATGAACTGGTGGCACATTACGGAGACTTCCCGTTGTTCCAGTACTGGGGTCCAACCGCTGCCATCAAGTCAACCCAGTGGCTTGTGGATTCCACCCGGCACGTCATGCGCAACCAGTCACCGAATCTTCTGACGACGTACCTGCCTCACCTCGACTACGATCTGCAACGGTTCGGCCCCGATTCGCCCCAGGCAGCACGAGCCGCTGCGGAACTCGATGCAGTCATTGCCCCGCTGCTGGACGAGGCGGAATCCCGGGGGTACGCAGTGATCGTGGTCTCCGAGTATGGCATCGAAGAGGCACATACTCCGGTGGACATCAACCGGGTCCTCCGGCGCGAAGGCCTGCTCGAGGTTTACGTCCAGGACGGCAGGGAACAACTTGACCCATGGACGTCGCGCGCTTTCGCAGTCGCCGACCATCAGGTGGCGCACGTCTATGTCGCCGACCCCGCGGACGTGCAGCGCGTAGCCGCACTTCTTCAGGAGGTTCAAGGCGTGGATGAGGTGCTCGATCGTGAGGCTCAGGGCCGTTATGGACTGGATCATGAGAGGTCTGGCGAGTTGGTAGTCACTGCAGAACCAGGTGCGTGGTTCACGTACTACTTCTGGCTGGACGACGACCGGGCACCGGAGTACGCCCGCGGCGTCGACATTCACCGAAAGCCTGGGTACGACCCCGCGGAGCTCTTTTTCGATCCTGCGGACAAATTCGCCAAGGCGAAGGCGGGGCTCAACCTTCTGAAGAAGAAACTGGGCCTGCGGTACGCCATGAGTACTGTCCCCCTGGACCCCACTCACGTCCGCGGCACCCATGGCAGGCTGCCCGACTCTTCAGCCGGCACACCGCTGATCATCGCTTCACAGGCCGAGATCCCAGCCTCCGTCAACAACCTGGTCGCCACGGGCCGACAGGTGCCGGCAGTTGCCGTGAAGGGCTTGGTTCTCGAGACCCAGGGGATGCTGAACTAGCACCAGTGCCGACTTAAGCAACTACTCCAACAAAAAGAACCATTTCCGCTTTGCCCTTACTGCCCCGGCAAAGCGGGATTCGACATGCCAAAACGGATGCTCCGAGCCCAAAGAAATATGTACTTTGTTTATTCAAACCACTAGCTAAACTCGCACCCCTCTACTAGCGTTTTAGGTGACCTGACTCCGGCTGGTCCGGGTCCTCAAAGGCGAGAAGAAAGTGAACGATGACAGTCAATCGACACGGGATAGCGCAAGCTTCCGGGCGTCCAGGAGATGCCACCAGATTTTCCATGAAGCGTGCTGCACGAGCAGGTGCAGGTCTGGCGATGGTGGCCCTGATGGCTACTTCCTTCGCGGTTGTGCCGGCGCAGGCCAAGAACGCTCCCGCCGCTCCTGCAGTCGCTCCGGCCGACTCCAGCTTCCAGAAGGTAACACTCAACGACACGCCGGGTGAGCCGGTGGACCTTGCAGTCCTTCCCAACAACGATGTCCTGCACACCACCCGCGACGGTCAGGTCTGGCTCAACAGTGCCGAAACCGGACTGAACACGCTGGCAGCCGCTCTCGACGTCTATGAGCATGATGAGGAGGGCCTGCAGAGCGTCGCACTCGATCCGAAGTTCGGCACGAAGGGGAACAACTGGGTTTACCTCTACTACTCACCGCCGCAGAACACTCCGGTTGACGATCCGGCAACGCCGGGGATCAACGAGGGCGATGCCCCCACCACCGGAACCGCCGCCGACTTCGAGCCGTTCAAGGGATCCCTCGTTCTTTCACGCTTCCAGTTCGACGGCTCCTCGATCGACCTGGCCAGCGAACAGCAGATTATTGAGGTTCCGGTCGATCGTGGCATCTGCTGCCACGTCGGCGGCGACATCGTCTTCGACGCCGAGGGCAACCTCTACCTGTCTACGGGTGACGACACAAACCCGTTCGCGTCAGGCGGTTACACTCCGATCGATGAGCGCCCGAACAGCAACCCTGCCTTCGACGCACAGCGAACCTCGAGCAACACGAATGACCTGCGCGGCAAGATCCTGCGCATCACCCCCACCGAGGGTGGCGGCTACACCATTCCTGAGGGCAACCTCTTCGAGCCTGGAACCGCTCAGACCCGGCCCGAAATCTACGCGATGGGCCTGCGCAACCCCTTCCGGATTGAGCTCAACCAGAACACGGGCGAACTGTTCGTAGCTGATTACTCCCCTGACGCACGCTCCGCCAATCCCCTGCGCGGGCCTGCGGGAACGGGCAAGTGGGCCGTCATCACCGAGCCCTCGAATTACGGGTGGCCTTACTGCGCTACTGCTGAGCTGCCCTACGTGGATTACGACTTCGCCACCGGCGTGTCCGGGGAACCGTTCAACTGCTCCGCACCAGTCAACGAGTCCCCCAACAACACAGGTCTCCGCGAACTGCCGCCGGTAGCCCAGCCGGAGGTTTGGTACTCCTACGGCGTTTCCTCTGAGTTCCCCGAACTTGAACGGGGCGGCATCGGTCCCATGGCCGGGCCTGCCTACAACTTCGATGAGAAGGCAACCAAGGGCCGTGCACCGGTTGCCTGGCCCGAGTACTACGACGGCAAGTCCTTCTTCTACGAGTGGACCCGCGATTACATCAAGGCCATGACCATGGAGAACGGCGAACTCGCCTCTATCGAGAACGTCGTTGACTCGATCGTCACCGACAACCCGATTGACATGGAGTTCGGCCCCAATGGCGCCCTCTACGTGCTCGAGTACGGCGACGGCTACTTCGGCGAGAACCCGGACGCACAGCTGTCCCGGATCGATTACATCGGCGAGAACGGCAACCACAGCCCTACCGCCGTGGCATCCGGAACGCCCACCGTCGGTGCTTCACCGCTGACAGTCCAGTTCTCCAGTGAAGGAACCAACGACGCCGACGGCGACAAGCTCCGCTACGCCTGGGACTTCAACTCGGATGGCGTAGTCGACTCAGAGGAAGCGAACCCCACCTTCACCTACGAAGAGATCGGCACCTACACAGCAACCCTCACGGTCACCGACCAGGGCGGCAAGCACCGCGGCAAGCACACCTCCGCTGAGGTGAGCATCGAGGTCGGCAACCAGGCACCCGTGGTCGAGTTCATCAGCCCTGTTGCAGGACAGGACTTCCAGTTCGGTGACACCGTTTCCTTCGAGGTCCGCGTGACCGATGATCAGCCCGTCGACTGTGCCCGAGTCCAGGTCTCCTACATTCTCGGCCACCATACCCACGGCCACCCGCAGACCACCACAACGGGCTGCACGGGCACCATCACGACCACCGTCCCTGAGGGGCATGACCCGGCCGTGGATGATCTCTCGGCAGTGTTCAACGCCTCCTACACGGACGCCGGCGATGAGGCATCCGCGCCGCTGACCAGCACGGCGGAGGTCGTCATCATTCCTAACTGATACCGGCTAACACCGGTTACCGGTTAGGGAAGCAGAACCTGTTGAACCAAGCGGACCCGGTACCAGCACTTGCTGGTACCGGGTCCGCTTTTTCTGTGGTGAGAAGTATGCGCCTTACACGGAATCGACCGGAGTCGCGGCGTCGTCGTGCTGTGGGCGCAGGAAACCGGCAGGGTCCCGGATCAGGGGCTCGAAGGCCAGCTCCGCGGCGCCAATCAGGATGGAGTCCTCGCCGAGGGGGGCCAGCTCGATGGTCACCCTCTCCCGGGGTCCGCGCGTCCCAGGCGTGATCAGAGCTTCGCTGAGAGCGTCGGGCGCAGCACGAACCAGGATCCTCAGGAATCCGCCCAGCACAATCATCGATGGATTAAGCAGGTTCACCACGCTCTTCAGCCCGATTGCCAGCAGTTGAGCCTGCCGCTCGATCAACTTCCGGAGCTCCGGTGAACCCGATTCGTCCTGAAGCTTCTCCAGTACGGCGTCTTCGAGATTCTCCGTTTCGCCCGCGGGGAGGCCGACCGCTGCGATCAGTGCTTCCCGGGTGATCTCCGCTTCGAGGCAACCGCGGGACCCGCAGGTGCATTCAGCGCCGCCTGAAAGCACGTGGGTGTGCCCCAGCTGACCGGCGAATCCGGTGGCGCCGCGAACCAGGCGCCCGCCACTGATGACACCGCCGCCGATACCGCTGGCGCCGCCGTACAGGTAGATGAGGTCGGACACGTCCCGTCCTGCTCCGAAAGTGGCCTGGGCGCGGGCTCCGACGACGGCGTCATTGGCAGCGATCACCGGAAGTTTCAGAGTGTCGCTGAGGAGCGCAGCGAGCGGCTGGTCGCGCCAGCCGAGGTGCGGAGCTTCGATCACGGTGCCGTCTCCGGGATCCACCAGACCCGGAATGGCGAGCCCCACCCCCATGATTCGGTGGCCCACCGGCAGAGAGGTGCGCATGCCGGAATAGATCGCGCTGACGATATTCACGACCTCGGGAACGGACGGTGCTCTGACGGTATGGAATCGGACCGGATTGACGATGTGGCCGCCGAGGGAGACAAGCGCGACGCTCACGACGTCGATGTCAGGATTGACGGCCAGGGCCAGCGCTGAGGGACTCGGCTCGATCATGATGCTTGGACGACCGTGCTGCTGGGCCTGGTCCAGATCGCTTTCGACGACGAGGCCGAGCTGGACGAGCTCACCGACCAGAGCGCCGATGGTGGACCTGTTCAGCCCGGTGGCTCGGGTGAGTTGTGCGCGGGAGACACCAGCCATGGAATGCACAAGCCGCAGCACCGTGGACAGGTTATGCTGCCGGGTCGAGTCGCGGTTGTTGCCTAGGTTGGTGCCCGCGACGGAGCGCCGGATTCGTTCGTCCTGCGGTGGTGCGGTCATGTTCGGGCAACTTGTCCGGCTGCAATCGCGCCTGGAACTGAACGGCTGAGGGAGAGCACCATGGCAGGCGCCGACGTCTTCCCTTCCACCCCGGTTCAGGTCCTTCCTGGCAGCTTGCCTTGGTGCCGGATTTGTACCCTCATGATAACGGCAGAAAGCGCACGATCCGTGAAAGAAGACCGGTGCGGACGCGGCTAATGCGAAGTGACGTCCGAAATGACCGAGAAGAGGAGGCGTTCGAGGCTGTTGCGCAGGGACGGCGGCACCCCGTCGGATTCAAGCTGCGCCACAGCGCGGTGTGCGTTTTCGGTGGCTAGGTTGACGGCATAGTCCTTGGCACCGCAGGTCACGAGCACAGACCGGACGTACTGCGCTTTCGCCGCTGTCATGTCGCGGGACCCGATGAGGGAAGCGATGCTATTCCATTCCGGCCTGGTGGCGGCATAAGACAGCAGGGCAGTCCGCTTGCCCTCCCGGAGGTCGCCCCAGGTCGTCTTTCCCGTGCGACTTTCGGTGCCGAAGACGCCGAGAACGTCGTCGGCGACCTGGTAGGCGATTCCCGCATAACGCCCGAAAGAAGTAAGGGCCGCCACCACTGACTCAGCGGCACCCGCGAGCACGGCGCCTGCGTGCAGCGGTGCCTCGAATGAGTACACCGACGTTTTTTGATGGGCCGTCTTGGTGATGTCCTCGAGCGGCGGCATCTCGGGCGTCCGGCTGAACTCGATGTCCAGGACCTCCCCGCCCACCGAGGAGAAGATTGCGTCGTCGAGAATCTCGTTGAGGCGCCGGCGCTTCGCGTCCGGCACTTCCAGGGACCTCAACAAACGGAAGGCGCCGGAAAGGGCGAGGTCTCCGGCGAGCACCCCGGCCGACACCCCCGCATGCTCGGCGGCAGAAGCGGAAGAGCCTGCCCGCAGCGCCCGGTTCCGATAGTGCCCGGACACATTGGGGCTGCCCCGCCGCACGAAATCGCGGTCGATGACGTCGTCGTGAATGATGAGAGCGCTGTGCAGGAGCTCATAGGATGCGGCGAGCCGGGCAGCACTGGCGGCGTCGGTTCCGCCGAGCTGCCGGTAGGCGAGCAGAACCAGCCGTGGGCGGGAACGCTTGCCGCCCGCGGCTGCCCGCTCCAGGGCCTCCCAGAGGCCGAGGTAGGTCGCGTTGACCGAAACGGCGCGCAGTTTGGCCTCCGCGAAGAAGTCCTGCAGCACGTCCTCGACCAGGTCGAGGTCCTCGTCGCCGTGCAGCGCATGATCCACATTTACAGAATTCACTGCCTGCCCTCCGGTGCTGTTCCCCCGGCTCCCGGAGTCCGGGAGCCGGGGGGTACTGTGCCTTGGTTCGGCTAGACCTTCGCCGGCTTGAGTTTCGCCTTTCGTGTCCGGCTGCCACGGGTCGCGAAACGCTGCTGCAGGAGAACAGCAACCACGAGGATCAGGCCCCTGGCGAGCGCCTGAACGGAGGTGTCCAGGTTGTTCTGGGTGAAGACGTTGACCAAAGTACTGAAGATCAGCACACCCAGGACGGTTCCCATGATGGTTCCGCGTCCGCCGATGAGCAGGGTTCCACCGACAACGACGGCGGCGATCACATCGAGTTCGAGGAGCAGGCCGTGGGTGGACGTACCGGCAGTAGTTCGCCCGAGGAACATGACACCGCCGATGCCGGCCGTCACGCCCGCAAGGACGTAAAGGGAAACCATGTGGCGCTTGACCTTGATGCCAGCCAGCCGTGCGGCTTCGAGGTTTCCACCGATGGCCACGGTGCGGCGGCCGAAGGTGGTGCGGTTCAGGAGGAACCAGCCCGCCACTGCCACGATCACGAAGATCCAGATCAGGACTGAAACACCAAGGAAATCAGCACGCAGGACCTGCAGGAAGTCGCGGTTGTTCACGATCTGCGTGCTGCGGCCGGAGATCAATTCGGCGAGTCCACGGGCTCCGACGAGCATGGCCAGGGTGGCAATGAAGGAGACGACGTTGCCGTAGGCGACCACCAACCCGTTGATAAGCCCCGCAAGGGCGCCGACTCCAAGGGCCACGACCACCATGAGGATCCAGGAAGACTGGGTTGCTGCCAGTTGCACGCTGGTAAGGCTGGCCACCACGGTCGTAAGGCCCAGGACGGAACCGACCGAGAGATCGATACCGCCGGCGGTGATGACGAACGTGACGCCGATGCTCACGACGCCGATGATCGAGGCGTACCGCAGGATGGTGAGCATGTTCTCGAGGTTCAGGAACCGGTCACCACTGGTGACCGCGCCCACCACGAGGAGCAGCACAAGCGCGATGACCAGGCCCAGGTTGCGTCCCGCGGATCCCTTGAGGAAGTTCTGGAAGGGGTTGGTTGCGGGGGTACTGTGGTCAGCCGGCGCATCCACGCGCGGTTCAGCCACCTTGGTTTTCTGCTCGCTCACGCGGCACTTCCCTTCATGACGAGGTCGAGCACGCCGTGCTCGTCTATGTCGCTTGCTTTGATGTTGGTGAGTACTGTGCCGTCATCGATCACGAGGACGTTGTCAGCGAGGCCGAGCACTTCCTCGATTTCACTGGAAACGACGATGATTGCAGTCCCGGCTGCCGCCAGTCTGCGGATGAGGGCGTAGATCTCAGCGCGCGCTCCGACGTCGACGCCGCGGGTTGGTTCATCCAGCAGCAGGACCGGAGTTCCGTGCACCAGCCAGCGGGCCAGAAGAATCTTTTGTTGATTTCCGCCGGATAGGGTCCGGGCCGGACGGTCCGGGTCGGCCGGACGCAGCTCGAGCGCAGCGATCTGCTCGCGGGCTGCCTCCCGTTCGGAACGTTCGTTAAGGTGCCCTCCGCGGGCGAACCGCTCGAAGGTCGAGAGCGTTACGTTCTTGAAGATCGGCTCATCGAGGATCAGGCCCTGGCTCTTCCGTTCCTCGGGTGAAAGCCCGATTCCGGCGTTCACTGCGGCAGGAACGGATCCGGGACGCAGCACCTTGCCTTTTACGGACACCTTGCCTGAGGACGCCTTGCGGGCACCGTAGATCGTCTCGAGGATCTCGGACCGCTTCGATCCCACCAGGCCGGCGAACCCGAGGATCTCCCCGGCCCGCACCGTGAAACTGACCGGATCGAAGTGCCCGGCGAGCTCGAGGTTGTCCACTTCCAGGACCACCGGGGCGTCCGGGGCTATGGGTGTGGGCTCAGGGAAGACGTTTGCGACGTCGCGACCGGTCATCAGGCGAATGAGTTCCGCCTTCGACGTATCGGTGACGCTCAGCCCGTTGGCTGTGCTGCGTCCGTCCTTGATGACCGAGATCCGGTCACCGATCTGGCGGATCTCCTCGAGGCGATGAGAGATGTACACGACGGCGATGCCCTGGGCGGTGAGCTCCCTGACCACGCGGAACAGGTTCGCGACCTCACCCGAGTCCAGGATCGCGCTCGGCTCGTCCATGATGATCATCTTCGTGTCCCGGGACAGCGCCCGGGCCATGCTCACGATCTGCTTGTTCGCGGCGGAGAGAGTGCCGACCTCGGTGGACGGCGAAAGACTGCCGTGGCCGAGACGCTTCAGCAGCGTACGGGCAACCGCATTGGTCTTCTTGACGTGCAGCACGCCTCCATTGGCACGTTCGTGCCCGAGGAAGATGTTCTCCGCCACGGACAGCCCGTCCACGACGTCGAGTTCCTGATACATGGTTGCGATGCCGAGGTCGAGGGCGGCGGTGGGACCCGGAAGGGAAATAGGCTCACCCTCCCACCGGATTTCTCCGCCGTCGGGCTGATGCACTCCGGAGAGCGTCTTGATGAGCGTGGATTTGCCGGCCCCGTTCTGGCCCATGACGCAGTGCACTTCTCCCGGAAGTACCTGCAGGTCGACGCCCTTGAGCGCCTGAACACCAGCAAATTGCTTGGTGATTCCCCGAACTTCGAGCAACGGCTGGAGGTGATCTTCTTCGAACATGAGACGAAGCTAACACATTATGTCGGTGATCGGTATAAAGTCGTCGATTTCTTTCAAACTTCTGTTATTGTGATTGCAGTCACGCAAAGAGGCTGGCATCAGAGGCATCCGCACTCTTGCGAAGACGCACCTAACTCACTGAGGAGATACACATGCTTGCTGTTCGTACGGGCCGGAAGATGCTCGTCACCACCGGTGCCTTTCTTGCAGTCGGTGCCCTTGTTACCGGGTGTACAGCGGGGGCCGAGGGAACCAACACCCAGCCCACCAACGCATCCGTTGAAGGCAACCAGGCTGAAGGCGACACCGTAGTAATCGGCTTCTCGGGCCCCGCGGCCGACCACGGCTGGCTCGGAGCCATCAACTCTGCCGCTACGGCTGAGGCGGAGAAGTACGGTGACATCGACCTTCGCGTCGCCGAGGGAACCAATGATGCGAACCTGCAGATCAGCCAGGTCGAGCAGTTCATCAACGACGGCGTGGATGCCATCGTCCTGCTGCCGACCGACGGCGCAGCGCTGACCGAGGTCGCCATCCAGGCCATGGAAGCCGGTATTCCCGTCATCAACGTCGACCGCGAATTCTCCAGCCCGTTCGCTGCACGCACCACGATCCTCGGCGACAACTACGGCATGGGTGTGAGCGCCGGCACCTACATCTGCGAGCAGCTTGACGGCAACGAAGACGCAGTCGTCGCCGAGGTTGCGGGAATCGACTCCCTGCCGCTGACGCAGGACCGCAGCCGTGGTTTCGCGGACGCACTGGAATCATGCGGCCTCGACGTGGACAACCGCGTTGCAGCTGACTTCACCGTCCAGGGCGGTGAGGCAGCAACCTCCCAACTGCTCTCCGCCGCACCGCAGATCGACGCCCTCTGGAACCATGACGACGATCAGGGCATCGGCGTTCTCGCCGCCATCGACAATGCGGGCCGCGATGAATTCATCATGGTCGGCGGCGCCGGTTCGGCCAACGCCATGCGCGAAATCGAGGCCGGGGAAAGCGTCCTCGAAGCTACGGTCATCTACCCCTCCACCCAGGCAGCTGACGGCATCCGCCTCGCCCGCCTCATCGCCCAGAACAAGGCCATGAGCGATCTCGTTGAGGTTGAAGTTCCCAAGCGCATCGTTCTGAACGCGCCGGTCGTCACCAGCGAGAACGTTGAGCAGTACCTGCCGACGGCCTTCGAGTCGTAGAACCGTGAGAGGTGGGGTGCTCTGTCGCTGGCAAGAGCACCCCACCTCGATCCACCTGTTTTTACATCTGCCGCCGGATAAAGAGGAAACATGCTGAACGACGTACCACCCCTGAAGGTCGCCCTGATCGGACACGGATTCATGGGGGCTGCCCATTCACAGGGATGGCGGGTTGCACCGCGGTTCTACGACCTGCCGTCCCAGCCGGAGATGACTCTCCTCGTGGGGCGCAACGCTCAGGGAGTGGAGGCATCGGCTCGAAAATGGGGTTGGGAATCCACCGACACCGATTGGCGTGCGGCCATCGCCCGCGACGACATCGACGTCATCGACATTGTCACTCCCGGCGGCTCGCACGCCGAGATCGCCATCGCAGCCCTCGAAGCAGGCAAGCATGTCCTGTGTGAGAAGCCGCTCGCGAACACCCTAGAAGAGGCTGAGGCAATGGCTGCCGCTGCGGATCGTGCCGGCAAGGACGTTTTCGCCATGGTCGGCTTCACCTACCGGCGGGTGCCCGCGGCGGCCTTCGCACGGGACCTGGTGCAGTCCGGCGCGATCGGCGAAGTGCGCCAGGTCCGTGCCAACTACCTGCAGGACTGGCTGGTTGACGATCAGGCGCCGTTGACCTGGCGCCTGCAGAAGGATTCCGCCGGTTCGGGAGCTCTGGGCGATCTCGGCGCCCACGCCGTCGACCTCGCACAGTTCATCACCGGCCAGAAGATCACCGGCGTCAGCGGCATCCTGAACACCTTTGTGCACGAGCGGCCCCTGCTCGGAGAGGCCTCGGGGTTGGCCGGCACCGCCACCGACGGCCGCGGCAAGGTCACCGTGGATGACCTCGCCTTGTTCAGCGGCCGCTTCGACGGCGGAGCAGTCGGCTCGTTCGAGGCGACCCGCATGTCCACCGGCCGGAAGAACGCGTTGCGCATTGAAGTGGCCGGCTCCACCGGCGCCGTCTCCTTCGACCTTGAGAACCTCAACTCCCTCGGTTTCTACGATGCAACGGCCCCGGACACCCGACAGGGCTTCACCAACATCATGGTCACTGAACCTGCGCACCCCTACCTGTCCGCGTGGTGGCCCACCGGTCACGCCCTGGGCTACGAACACGGCTTCACCCACCAGGCAAAGGACTTCGTTGAAGCCATCGCCGAGAAGCGCCAGCCTGAACCTTCCTTCGCTGACGGCCTGCAGGTGCAGAAAGTGCTCAACGGTGTCGAGCGCAGCGCCGAAGCGGACAGCATCTGGACTAAAACTATCTAGTACAGGCGTTCATCCGGCCTGCGTCAGCCAGCGAAAGGATCCGATATGCCCGTTCCTCCCCTGTCAGTACAGCTGTATACAGTCCGCGAAGCCCTGGAAACCGACCTGGACGGCACCATCGGCCGGCTCGCGTCAATGGGGTTCGAACGGGTCGAGCCATACAATTTCGCAGCCAACACCGACGCACTGCAGACGGCTTTGTCTCGCCACGGGGTAAGCGCGCCAACGGGCCACGCTCCCCTGCTCGACGGCGATCGCGACCTCATTTTCGAGGCCGCCCGCACGCTGGGCATCGGAACCGTCATCGAACCCATGGTGGACCCGGTTCGCTGGACCACGGAGGAGTCGGTCGTCCGGACCGCGGAGGCACTCAACGAAACGGCGGGCCTGGGTGCCGAATACGGCATTTCGGTGGGCTATCACAACCACTGGTGGGAGTTGGAAACCGACTTCGGCGGGCGCACCGGACTTGAGGTCCTCGCGGAGGCACTGGATCCCGCCGTCGTACTCGAAGTGGACACCTACTGGGTGGCTGTCGGCGGACAGGACCCTGCTGAGCTGCTCTCAAAACTGGGCGACCGGGTTCGGTTCATCCATATCAAGGACGGCCAAGTGGACAGGGACAACAAGTCCCAGGTGGCGGTTGGTTCCGGCCGGATGAACATCCCCGCTGTCCTGGAGGCAGCCGGGTCGGTGGAGGTCGGCGTCGTCGAACTGGATGACTCTGCCGGTGACCTCTTCCGTGCCCTCGAGGACAGTCTGCGCTTCCTGCAGCACGACTTCGGGAAGGGTGGAGCATGAGCGGCCCGGTAGGCGTCGGCATCATCGGTGCCGGTGTGATCAGCAAGGAGTACCTCACCAACCTCACTGCGTTCCCTGACGTGCAGGTCCACATCGTGGCGGACCTCTTCCCCGAGGCGGCGAGCGCCCGCGCGGAGGAGTTCGGCGTCGCAGCCTTCGGGACGGTCGAGGATGCGCTGCAGCACCCCGATGTCGAGATCATCGTCAACCTCACGACGCCGGCCGCCCATGTTCCGGTTGCCCTCGACGCGGTCGCAGCCGGCAAGCATGTCTGGAGTGAAAAGCCGTTTTCCCTTGACCGTGAGTCGGGGCAGTCCCTCCTGGACGCCGCGTCCGACGCCGGCCTCCGCCTGGGGTGCGCGCCTGACACTTTCCTGGGCGCCGGTCTGCAGACCGGCCTACGCATGATCCAGCGCGGCGACATCGGCGTGCCGCTGACGGCGCTGACCCTGATGCAGTCGCCCGGCCCCGAAGCCTGGCATCCCAACCCGGCATTCCTGTTCCAGGAAGGCGCCGGTCCCCTGTTCGACATGGGCCCCTATTACCTGACCACCCTGATTCAGACTTTCGGTGCGGCGCAAACCGTCGCGGCGCTCGGATCCCGCTCGCGTGAGACGCGGGTGATCGGTTCCGGTCCGCGCGCGGGCGAGGAGTTCGAGGTCACCGTCCCGACCCACGTCAGCGCCCTCGTGCAGTTCGAGAACGGTGCCTCCTCCACCAGCAACTTCAGTTTCGATTCGCCGCTTCCCCGGCACGGTTTTGTGGAGATCACGGGATCGGAAGCCACCATCGCCTTCCCGGACCCGAACAGGTTCGACGGCGAGATCCGGCTTCACCGCCACGGCGCCGAGGAGTGGGAGACCTTCCCGGCGGCGGGTTCCACCTTCGGGCGGGGCGTCGGCGTGCTGGACATGGCACGTTCCATCCGCGCCGGTGCGCCGCACCGAGCACAGGGCGCCACCGCGTTCCACGTGCTGGACGTCATGGCCTCGATCGCCGAGTCAGTCGAGACCCGCTCCTTCGTTGACATCGCCAGCTCCGCGGCGGCAGCAGAGCCGCTGCCCGAGGGCTGGGACCCCACTGCCCGGACCCTTTCCTGACCACGCGCTTTTCGACCCCTCAATCAAAGGAGATATCTATGGCACGCAATTACACTCTGTTCACCGGCCAGTGGGCGGATCTGCCGTTCGAGAAGGTCGCCGAGCTCGCCGGCCAGTGGGGCTATGACGGCCTGGAAATCGCGGTTTCCGGTGATCACCTCGATGCCTGGCGCTGGGATGATGATGACTACATCCAGGAGCGGCTCGACATCCTCAAGCGCAACAACCTGAAGGTGTGGACCATCTCCAACCACCTCAAGGGCCAGGCTGTCTGCGACAACCCGATCGATTTCCGCCACGAGGCGATCGTCGGCCCCAAAGTCTGGGGTGACGGTGATCCCGAGGGCGTCCGGCAGCGCGCCGCGGAGGAGATGAAGCTTACGGCGAAGCTCGCCCAAAAGCTCGGCGTGAAGACCGTTGTCGGCTTCACCGGCTCGTCCATCTGGCAGTATGTAGCGATGTTCCCGCCGGTCAGCCAGGACGTAATCGACGCCGGTTACCAGGACTTCGCTGACCGCTGGAACCCTATCCTCGACGTCTTCGACGAGTGCGGCGTGCGCTTCGCCCACGAGGTGCATCCGTCGGAGATCGCCTACGACTACTGGTCCACCCGCCGCACGCTCGACGCCGTCGGCAACCGGCCCGCTTTCGGCCTCAACTGGGACCCCAGCCACTTCATGTGGCAGCAAATCGACCCCGTTGCCTTCATCTCCGACTTCGCTGACCGGATCTACCACGTGGACTGCAAGGACACGAAGATGCGCATGGGCGGTGGCCGTAACGGCATCCTCTCCTCGCACCTGCCGTGGGGAGATCCGCGCCGCGGCTGGGACTTTGTCTCGACCGGCCGGGGTGATGTGCCCTGGGAAGACAGCTTCCGTGCGCTTAACGCGATCGGCTATGACGGTCCCGTCTCCGTTGAGTGGGAGGACGCCGGTATGGATCGCCTCGACGGGGCACCCGAGGCGTTGGCGTTTCTGAAGAAGTTCGACTTCGCGCCGTCGTCGTTGTCTTTCGACGCTGCGTTCAAGCAGTAATCCGAGCAGACTTTGGTGCCTATCTGCTGCCTGATGCGATTCGGGCAACAGATAGGCAACAAAAGCTTAGTAACCTGTCCCCATGCGTGAACTCCAGGCGAAAATCATCGACGAAATGGGCGTACGCCCCTCCATCGACCCTGCGGAGGAGATCCGCCGCAGGGTGGACTTCCTGAAGGACTATGTGCGTGCCACGGGGACCAAGGGCTTCGTGCTCGGAATCAGCGGTGGGCTGGACTCCACACTTGCGGGCAAACTGGCGCAGCTGGCCACGGATGAGTTGCGGGCCGACGGCGTTGACGCCACCTTCGTCGCTGCGCGCCTGCCCTACAACGTGCAGCATGACGAGGAAGACGCGCAGGCCGCTCTGGCCTTCATCTCGCCTGACCGTTCCGTCGTCTACAACGTCGCTCCCGCCGTCGACGGTTTCCAGGCGGGCTTCGCCGGTGCCGCCGGCAACGAAATGTCCGACTTCAACAAAGGCAACGTGAAGGCGCGCGTCCGGATGGTGGCGCAGTACGCCCTGGCCGGAGATGACAACCTGCTGGTCATCGGCACGGATCACGGCGCCGAGTCAGTCACCGGTTTCTTCACCAAGTACGGCGACGGCGGTGCGGACATCCTGCCCCTGTTCGGCCTGAACAAGCGGCAGAACCGCCAGCTCCTCAAGGAGCTCGGCGCGGAGGAACGCCTCTACAACAAGATCCCTACCGCGGATCTCCTCGACGAGAACCCGGGTCAGACCGACGAGCATGAGCTCGGTCTCACCTACGAGCAGATCGACGACTACCTTGAAGGCCGCGACGTCGCAGATGAGGCAGCGCAGTCCATCGAGCGCCGCTACCTGCTGACCCGGCACAAGCGCACCGTTCCCGTGTCCATCCATGATTCGTGGTGGCACGCTAAGCCGTAGTCGTTATGGGCGGACGCCCGCCGCGAGTGGGCGCAACTCAAGGACCGGGTACCAAGCAACACCGGCCGATTGGGTAACGTAGCCACTGTGAAGATTGCGACCTGGAACGTCAATTCCCTGCGAGCCCGTGCCGACCGTGTGGAAGCCTGGCTCGACCGATCCGATGTGGACGTCCTTGCCATCCAGGAAACCAAGTGCAAGGACGACAACTTCCCGTGGGACATGTTCGAGAAGAGCGGCTACGAGGTGGCCCACTTCGGTCTGAGCCAGTGGAACGGCGTTGCCATCGCGTCCCGCCTTGGGCTCTCCGATGTTGAGCGCACTTTCCCGGGACAGCCCGTGTTCGGGAAAGACGCCGATCCCATCCAGGAAGCCCGCGCGATCGGCGCCACGTGCGGGGGCGTTCGGGTGTGGAGCCTCTACGTCCCGAACGGCCGCGCGTTGGGAGATCCGCACATGGCCTACAAGATCGAGTGGCTCGAACTGTTGCGAAAACACGCTGTTGGTTTACTGGAACAGGACCCCACGGCCCAGGTGGCGCTGACGGGTGACTGGAACATCGCGCCGCAGGATGAGGATGTCTGGGATATCGACCTGTTCCTGAATAACGGCTACACCCACGTCAGCCCTCCCGAGCGTGCTGCGTTCCATGCCTTCGAGGACTCCGGCTTCACCGACGTCGTTCGTCCCCATACCCCCGGACCGGGCGTGTACACCTACTGGGACTACAAGCAGCTAAGTTTCCCGAAGCGTATGGGCATGCGCATCGACTTTGTCCTGGCATCGCCCGCTCTCGCCCAGCGTGTCAGCGGGGCATCGATTGACCGTGAGGAACGCAAGGGCAAAGGTGCGTCGGATCATGCGCCCGTCATCGTGGAGCTGACCTGACCCATGGCTCATGTGCCGGGCACGGGGCGAAGCTTCCCCTACGTATCCTTCCTGCGGATCTATGAACCGCTTGATGCCTTCAGCGATGCCCAGCAGCTTGCCATCCTCGAACAGCGGACCCGCGAGCGCCGGACCACCGAGGCCATGGACCGCCTCGACGCGATGCGGCGCATCACCCGGGTGGTCTCCGACCCCTTCCCGCACCATACCCAGGACCTCGTAAGGGTTCTCCACTTCCCCCGCAGCAACGGGACTACGGCGCCGTTCTACTGCCCGAATCAGTTGGCCGTGCGCACCTACCTTGCCGCGGAGTCCCTTGAGCAGACCATTCGGGGGCCCCTGATGGACGTGCTTCTTCCCGAAGTAGCGCGCGAGGCCCACCAGGCCAGGCTGGATCCTGAGACCCTGGCCGCGTCCACGGCCAAGCTGCATACCCGATCCGCAACGTGGGGCGTGCCCTTCGCCTGGTTTGTCCTCATTCACGAGGACGACCTCACCGAGGTCGTTGACGACGACGGCGAGGTCCACACAGTCCGGGTATCCGTGACCATCAGCGAGTGCATCGACCGTGCCCGGCGGGCGGTAGCCAACCTTGCCATTGCCGCACCGGAACTCGACCTCCTCGAGGAGTTGACCGAGATCACCGAGTGGCTGGAGACCTTCCGCCGTGACGCCGTCGTCGAATTGGACTACGGCCCGGTAGCGGATCTCGTGTTCCCCGACGAGTCGCCCATGGACGTTCGGATGGGCATCGAGTGCCTCGCCGAGGCGGATATGACGGGGGCGGCCGCGGCGTACCGGCGTCTGGCCTCACGGTGGGTTCCCATCCGGCAGCTCGCCCGCGCCTCCTGACCGGGTCCCGAATTTCCTGACCAGGTAGGGCCCGGCCGGGCAGGGGGCCTCCGCCGGGACCGCGCCTCTGCGCCCTCCGGGCCAACTGCCTAATTCACGCCGTCAACCGCGTACGACACCTTCGTGACGCCCTTTTTCGACTTGATCTTGGTGATGCTCAACGTCCCGACGTCGGCCACGTCCCGCACGTGAGTGCCGCCGCAGGGCACTCCGAAGGTCCGGTTGTAGAGTACGATCCGCGCTGGCTTGTTGGTCGGGATATTCTCCGGCACGTGCCGGCAGTATTCCGCCATTTCCGCCACAGGCATGAAGCGGATCTCATTGGTGCTGCCCTCGCCGATGACCTGTGCAACCTCGGCTTCGATCTGCCGGCGTGTTTGCTCCGCGTCCCCCGGCACCTCCCCGTTGTACTCGACGAAGGACATGTGCGGATAATGCGCGCCTTTCCCAGGAACCCAGGGCAAACCCAGCCGCTCCACGGCGAGGTCGACGATGTGGCCAGCCGAGTGAAGCCGCGTATTCACTGCCCTGCGGTGGGCATCCACCTCAAGCACGACGCCGGCGCCCTCCGGCACGGTACCCCGCCCGAGGTGGTGGACCACCCCGTGCTCGTCCAGGCGCACTTCCTCCACCGTAAACACGGAGTCTCCGGCGCGGATGATTCCGGTGTCCCAATCCTGTCCGCCGCCTCGCGGATAAAAGCAGGTACGGTCGAGTTCGACGTCCATTCGGCCGTCGTCGAGCGCGGTCACCGCCGTCACTGCGGCGGGAGCAGTCAACACGTCGAAATCGTCAAGGTAGAGGAGTTCGGTAGCCATGCGTACCAGCGTAGCGACCGGGTGAGGCTACCGGGGCACGGGGCCTGTTGAGGAGCGTTCCACCAGCTCGTGCGGCTGCACAGGAGGCGTGCGGAGCGGCGTCTCCCCCTCCAGTTCACCCAGCAGGAGGTCCACGGCAAACGCACCCTGCTCCTCGGGCATCTGACGAACGGTCGTCAGGCCCATGGGCTCAGCGAACTCATGGTCGTCAATCCCCACGATGGACAGGTCCTGCGGTACGCGGATGCCGAGCTCCGAGGCGGCAAGTAACGCACCGAACGCCATCTCATCCGAGGAGCAAAAGAGCGCGGTGGGCCGCTCCTTCACCGTGGACAGCATGTGTTTGACTGCCAGCTTCGCTTCGCTGAAGCGGAAGTCGCCGAAGACAGACCACTCGTCCCGCACCGGCAGGTCATGGGCAACCATGGTGGCGACATAGGACTCCTCGCGGATGCGCGGCACCTCGAAGTAGAGCCCGTAGGAGCCCCCGCCCCGGACGTGACCAATGCGGGTGTGGCCGAGCGAGACAAGGTGCTCGACGGCGTCGCGCACCGCGGCGGCGTCGTCGATACTGACGTGCCGGACCCCCTGTACGGACCCGCCTACGACGATCGTTGGAGACTCAAGCTCCTTCAGGGAGCGGTGTTCATCTTCGGTGAGCTCCATGCACATCACCAGCAGGGCATCGATCCGCTTCCGCAGGATCGAGCGGTGAAAGACCCTCTCCCGGTTGGTCCCGGTGCCGCCCAGGCTGAACACGATGAGGTCATAACCGGCTGCGCGGAGCTGCCGGTCGACTCCCTCGAGGACCGCCGAAAAGTACCAGCGTTCAATGAGCGGCAGCAGTACTCCCATGGCCATTGTGCGGCCGGAAGCCAACCCGGAAGCAGCCGACGACGGCACGTACCCCAGATCCTTCGCAGCCCTGAGGACGCGGGCACGTGTTCCGGCCGACACACCCGTCAGGCCGCGTAGGGCGCGGGAAACCGTGGCCGTGGAAACGCCCGTGGCTACGGCAACATCCTCGATGATGACCACGGGGTGCAACCTCTTTCTCTAGTGCCCTGATCTAAGGCGACGGCGACCGCGCTGTCCGGGCGGCAGCTACTCGCGCTGCCGGACCTTGTACAGGCCCCACATCCCAAGAACGATTGCCAGCAACAGGACCGACCACATGGCGGCGTTGTCTCCCCGGAGCTGGATGGCGATGATGACAACCACCAGCACGACGGCGAAGAACCCCAGAAACCCAATCAGGATATCGAGGTTCTCCGCCAATCGCTCTTTGCGTCTATTGGTCATGATCGACGCGTTACTTCACCGCGCCGGCGGTCAGGCCGGCAACAATGCGCTTCTGCAGGATCAGGACCAGCAGGACCAAGGGGATGGTGACAATGGTGCCCGCGGCCATCACCGCGGTGTACGGTTCCTGCTGCGGCTGGCTGCCCGCGAAGGACGCGATGGCAACCGTCACCGGTGCCGTCGCATCACTGGACAGCTGGCTCGCGATCAGGAATTCGTTCCAGGCGGAGATGAAGGCAAGGATCGCCGTCGTGAATACCGCCGGTGCCGCAAGCGGCATGATCACCTTCCGGAAGGCCTGACCCGGCGTGCAGCCATCGATCCTGGCGGCTTCCTCCAGTTCCCACGGCATCTCACGGAAGAACGCCGTCAACGTGTAGACCGTGAGCGGCAGGACGAACGAGATGTTGGGGATGATCAGCGCCTGGTAGGAGCCGATCCACCCGATGTCCGTGAACAGCTGGAACAGCGGAGTAATCAGAGCGACGCCCGGGAACATTGACGCGCCCAGGATGACTCCAAGGATGACGAACTTGAACTTGAAGTCGATCCTGGCCAGGGCATAGGCGGCAAACACTCCGACCACAAGCGCGATCAGGGTGGTGGTTGCTCCAATGAAGAAGCTGTTGAACAACGCCAACGTGAAGTTGTTGCCCGCATCCGTTGCGAATGCGGTGCGGAAGTTGTCCAACGTGACGTGGGTCGGATAGAACGCCGTGTCGTAGGTGAAGGCCACATCACGGAACGCAGTGATGATCATCCAGTAGAACGGAAGCAGACACCAGGTAACGATGATCGCTGCACTGATGTACGTCCGGATGGACGCCCACCGCTCGCGCGAAGCAGCTGCGCGGCGGCCCGGCGTCGACTCGGTCGGGCGGCCGGAGGAGGTTGCTACTGCCTGTGTCATTTGATGACCTTCGCCTTCTTGATCACTCCGGAGCCCTCGGAGACATTGGCTCCGAGGAATCTGACGAAGATGAACGCCACGATGAAGATGATGATGAACGTCAACGTCGATAGAGCCGCCGCGCTGTTGAAGCCTTGCCGGATCTGGTTCACCACCAGGATGGAAAGGGTGGTGGTGCCGTTCGCGCCGCCGGTGAGGATCGCCGGCAGGTCGTACATGCGCAGGGCGTCGAGAACACGGAACAGGACAGCCACCATCAGCGCGGGCTTCACCAGCGGCAGCGTGATGTAGCGGAAGCGCTGCCAAGTGCTGGCACCGTCAACCTTGGCAGCCTCGTAGACATCCCCCGGGATCATCTGCAGGCCGGCGAGGATGAGGAGGGCCATGAACGGAGTGGTCTTCCAGACGTCCGCAATGATGATGGCCCACTTGGCGGGCCACTCGGACCCCGTCCAGAGAATCGACGTATTGAACAGTTCATTCGCGATGCCCTGGAAGGCAAAGATGAAGAACCAGAGCTTCGCGGTGACCGCGGTCGGGATTGCCCACGGCACCAGCACAGCTGCGCGAACCAACCCGCGACCCCTGAACGTGCGTGCCATGATCAGTGCCATCCAGAAGCCGATGATGGTCTCGAGGGTGACTGTGACGGCGGCGAAGAAGAACGTGATGCCGGTTGCGTTCCAGAACTGCGATTCGAGGGTCCCGGGCGGGCAGGCGACGGTGCCCCCGCCGGGTGCCGGACACTGCTGGAGGATCCAACCGGTGTAGTTGCCGAAGCCTGCGAATCCGCCGTCAGTGAAAAGCCCGGTGTCCGGGTCCAGCCCGGAATCATTCTGGAACGACATGACGATGCCGCTGATGATGGGATAAACGATCACAATCCCCAGCAGGATCAGAGTCGGCGCAATCAGAATGGACGCCCATTTATTCTTCGCAGCCGCCCGACGGTCGGCGCTCTCCGCCGCCTGGTGGTGAAGCTTTGAATTGGGGTCCTTTTTACCCTTGGGTGGCATTGCCAGACGTGTGGCCATGACCCGTCCTTTCGATACCGGCAACGACGCCGGTGAGAGCAAGCAGGTGCCGGTGGTGGGAACGCCGCGCGCTCCCACCACCGAATGGTGTGGTTAGGACCCGGCCTGGCTGATCGACGCAGCCATGTCGGTCAATGCCTGGTCAACAGACTTCTCACCCTGCAGTGCAGCGTAAGCGTTCTCCTGGATCGCGGTGGTGACCGCGGGGTAGAACGGCGTCACGGGACGGGGAACAGCAGTCTCGATGGATTCCCTCAGGACGGGCAGGTACGGCAGCTGTTCGACGAGCTCGGGATCTTCGTACAGGCTCTCCAGAACCGGGGCGAGTGAGCCCTGGGTCACGTAGAAACGCTGCTGCTCTTCCTGGGTGATGAACTCGAGGAAGTCACGTGCGGTTGCCTTGTTGTCCGAGTAGACGCTGATGGCGAGGCTGTGACCGCCCAGCGAGGATGCACCCGAGCCGTCGGCGCCCGGAAGAGGAGCCATGCCGAGTGAGTCCTTGACCTGAGACGATTCCTCAGTGGTGGCGAGGTTGTATACGTAAGGCCAGTTGCGGTGGAAGAGCAGGTTCCCTTCCTGGAACGCAATGCGTCCTTCTTCCTCGGTATACGTAATCGCTTCCTGCGGGATGTTGCCGGATTCGAAGGCGGATACGAGGTTCTCCAGCCCGGCCTTTGCCTCCGGGGTGTCCAGTGTGGGCTCGCCTGCCTCGTTGATCACGGTGCCGCCGGCGCCGTTGATGGCTTCGGAAGCGTTGACGGTGAGGCCCTCGTACTGCGCGAACTGGCCCGCATAGCAGCCCATGTCGTTCTCTTCAGCGATGGAGCACATCTCCATCATCTCGTCCCACGTGGTGGGGGGTTCCTCGATGAGGTCCGAACGGTAGTAAAGGATGCCGCCGTCGGAGTGCTGGGGAGCTGCGTAAAGCGTGTCCTGGTACGTCGCGGACGCTACGGTCGCCGGCAGCATTCCCTCGGTGTCGATCGCCATCTCGTCCTCGAGCGGCTGGATCCAGCCCTGCGCCGCGAACTCAGCGGTCCAGACGACATCGACAGACACGACGTCGTAGTCTGCGTTCTGTGCCTGGAAGTTCTGGACCAGGTCATCGTGCTGCTGGTCGGCCTCGTCGGTCTGTTCCTTGAAAGTCACTTCCTCGTCGGGATGCTCCTCGTTCCACTTCTCGATCAGGGGACGAACCACGCCGCTGTTGTCCTTGCCCTGTACGTACGTGATGGGGCCGCGGTCTTCGAGGCCTTCATCGGCCGCACCGCCGCCGCCACCTTCAGACGAGCCACCGCCACCGCAGGCCGAGAGCAGAAGAGTGAGAGTTGCCACCGATGCTGCGGCGGCCAGTGATTTCTTGTTCTTCATGTGCGTCTTCTCTCCAATGAGAAATAAGGCGGAGATTCAACCGCCCCATTGAGTGATGCCTGTCACTCTAGTAAGGTCGATTCTGTTACGCAAGCGCTTACGTCTTGCGCCCAGTGAGTTTATCGAAAGGTTATACGTGTCCCTCCAAGCCGCTCCTGCGCCGGGCAAAGAAGCAACTGCCTGGTGGGCTGACGCCGTCATCTACCAGATTTATCCGCGTTCCTTCGCCGACGGAAACGGCGACGGCATGGGTGACCTGCACGGCATCACCAGCAAACTCCCGTACCTGCAGAACCTCGGCGTCAATGCCGTCTGGCTGTCGCCGTTCTATGTCTCGCCGCAGGCCGACGCCGGTTACGACGTCGCGGATTACCGCGACGTCGACCCCCGCTTCGGCACTCTGGCCGATTTTGACGCGATGCTTGCAGAAGCGCACGAGCGCGGGCTCAAGGTGATCGTCGACCTCGTGCCCAACCACACCTCCGATGAGCACGAGTGGTTCCAGGAAGCTTTGCGGTCACCGAAGGGATCGCCCGAACGCGAGCGTTATATGTTCCGCGACGGCCGGGGCCAGGACGGCGAACTGCCGCCGAACAACTGGCAGTCCATCTTCGGCGGAAATGCCTGGACCAGGGTCGAGGACGGCCAGTGGTATCTGCATCTGTTCGACACCAAGCAGCCGGACCTGAACTGGGAGAACCCCGAAGTTCACGAGGAAATGATCTCCGTCCTGCGATTCTGGCTGGATCGCGGCGTAGACGGCTTCCGCATCGACGTCGCGCACGGCCTGGTCAAGGCCGAGGGACTCCCGGACTGGGCAGGCCGCGAAAGCATGGTCGGGGATGTGCACAATCCCGACGCCGCCGAGGAAGCAGCGGCAACCGAACCGACACCTCCGTACTTCGACCAGCCAGGCGTCCATGCAATCTACCGGGACTGGAACCGGGTCCTCGCAGAGTACCCGGGCAACCGCATGCTCGTGGCTGAGGCATGGGTTGAACCGGCCGAACGGCTCTTCCATTATGTCCGTCCCGATGAAATGCAGCAGGCGTTCAATTTCGACTTCCTGCGCGCAGGCTGGGACGCCAAGCGCCTGAGCGCGAGCATTACGGAATCCCTTGCGCAGGCGGGGAACGTCGGAGCACCCAGCACCTGGGTGCTGTCCAACCATGACACCGTCCGGCACACCACGCGCTTCGGGCTGGCGGACCCGACGCAGCTACCCAAGGGTGTCGGCGCCAAGGACGAACAGCCGAATGAGGCGCTCGGCCTGCGCCGCGGCCGGGCGGGAATCCTCACCATGCTCGCACTGCCCGGGTCGGCCTACCTCTATCAGGGAGACGAGCTCGGCCTGCCCGAGCACACCCTCCTTGACGACGCCGTACGCCAGGACCCCGCTTTCTTCCGGACAGAGGGGGTGGAGCGCGGCCGGGACGGCTGCCGGGTCCCTCTGCCCTGGAAAGCTGAGGCACCGGGCTTCGGTTTCACCACCACCGAGGGCAGCAGCGCTGCGCCCTGGTTGCCCCAGCCTGCGGGCTTCGCCGGGTACGCCGCGGATCAGCAGGTGGGCCGGTCGGGTTCGGTATATGAATTAGTGCGGAAGGCCTTGTCCGAACGCTCGGCGCGGCAGCTTGGCCGCGGTTCTCTGGAGTGGACAGCGGAACATCGTCCTGAGGACGGAGTGGTCGCCTTCACCAACGGCTCCGTGCTGCTGGTGGCGAACATGGGCGAAGAGCCGATCGAACTGCCTGCCGGCGTCGTCGTGGTAGCAAGCGCGGAGGACGCAGTGGCTGACAACGCTCTGCAGCCCAACAGCGCAGTCTGGATCGAACGCGACTGACAGCACCTGCCTGCTGAGGTGGACAGCGTCGGAAGGAGCCTGAAGCAATTCGGGCTCCTTCGTTCCGTTCAGGACACGTGGATGAAAGATGGCAATAACTTCAAACATCCGCGGTGGGCGCAGACATCCGACCAATAAGATGGGCTCATGGCCGTAACAGACGAAGCAATCATCCGGATCAAGGAGATGCTGCTCTCGGGAGAGTTGAAGGCGGGCGACCGGCTTCCCCCGGAGAAAGAATTGAGCGAACGTCTGGGCCTCTCCCGCAGTTCATTGCGTGAAGCGGTCAAAGCGCTGGATCTCATCCGGGTGCTTGACGTGCGGAGAGGTGATGGAACCTATGTCACCAGCCTCGAGCCGAACCTTCTGACCGAGGCGATTGCGTTCGTCGTCGATCTTCATCAGGACAGTTCCGTGCTCGAATTGTTCGAAGTCCGACGGATTCTCGAGCCTGCTTCCGCCGGACTGGCAGCTGCCCGCATGAGACCCGACCAGCTGGAAGCACTACGGCAGTCAATTGCTTCGGCGCACGACGAAACGTCGGTGGAAGACCTGGTTGCGCACGATCTGGAGTTTCACGGACTGATTGCCGCTGCGGCAGGCAATACCTATCTCTGCAGCTTGCTGGAGGGGCTCTCCAGCAGCACAGTACGCGCCCGAGTCTGGCGGGGCATCACCCAGGATCGTGCCGTGTCCCGCACGTTGTCGGAGCATCACGCCATCGCCGACGCGCTTGCTCGCGGAGACGCAGAGCTGGCCAGGGCACTCATGACTGTGCACATCAGCGGTGTTGAGCAGTGGTTGCGCGAGGCTACCGGCACCCGGGACGCAGGCTGAGCGAATAAACCGTGGACGCCGTTCCGCCCATGAACGCTTCCCGCTCTTCAGCGGAGAGCTGGGATGCCAACTCCTGAAGCGCACCGCTTGTTTCGGCGTAGGTCGCGCCGAGCAACGAAACCGGCCAATCTCCGCCGTACATCAACCGGTGCGGCCCGAATACTTCCAGTGCAAGGTCCCACACCGGTTGAAGCCCGTCTGCTGTCAGTGGTTGACCGGTAACCGCCAGACCCGACACCTTCGCCGTGACGTTGGGCAGGTCCGTGAATCGCCTGAGTTGCCGGCTCCACAACTCGTACGCCTCGGCCTCTCCCCGCGGTGGTTTGCCGAGATGGTCGATGACCACGTGGAGTTCGGGGAGGCATCTCGCAAGGTCCAGCGCCGCTTCGAGGTGGCGCGGAAACGCATTCGGCACATCGAACGGCAGGTTCGAGGAGGCAAGGAGTTTCAGTGACGTCCGTACAATCGGCATAGACAGGAAATCGTCACGCGGGTCGTCATGCACGAGGTGCCGTACAGCAACGAAGGTTGGCTCTTCTGAGTAGCCGGCGAGCGCTTGCTCGGCGACTGCGGGATTCTCCAGCTCAATCCAACCTACGACGCCGGTTATCCAGGCGTGTTCGGAAGCTTGACTGAGCATGAACTGCGTATCGGCGACCGAATCCTCCGCCTGAATCAGTATCGCGTCATCGATACCTGCCCCATCCAATTCCCCCCGCGCTTCCTCGGCGGTGTAGGTCCTGTAGATTTCCCCCGCCGCAGGGGTGAGCCACGAGTAGCGGCCTGCCGCCAGGTCCCACAGGTGCAGGTGCGAATCAACAGTGCGCATTACGCCGGCACCAGACCCTCACTCATCAGCGCTTCCCAGAGCTGATCAGGAATTTCCGTAGCCATATGTGCCATGTTCTGTCGGATCTGGTCACGCGTTCGCGCGCCGACGACGACCGTCCTTACGGCCGGGTGCCGCAGACTGAACTGGATCGCAGCAGCCGGTAGTTCGACGTCGTACTCCCTGCACACGTCAGCGAGGCGACGTGCACGATCAATGACAGGCTGTGGTGCCGGCCGGTAGTTGTAGTGTGCGTCATCACGGACGGCGTGCGAGGCAAGCAGACCCGAGTTGAAGACGCCCACATTGACCACCCCCACACCGCGGCGCGTGCAGGCTGGCAGCAACCCGTTCAGGGCCGGTTGTTCAAGCAGGGTGTAGCGGCCGGCAAGCATGATGAGGTCGGGATCAGCATTTTCGACGCAGGCGAGTAACGCGTCGGCGGAGTTTGCACCCACCCCGATGGCTTTCGCCATACCCTCCCGGCGCAACTTCTCGAGCGCGGGAAGGGCTGTGCGAATTCCTTCATCCAGATCATAGACATCGGGATCATGCAGGTAGAGGATGTCGACGCTGTCGAGTCCCATGCGATCGAGGGACTCCTCGACGCTGGCCCTTACCCCCGCTTCATCAGGCGCCCACCTCCGCGTGGTGCGGGCGGGAACTGCAAACCCCTCGTCGTCGCTCTGGCCGATGAAGCGGTTGTTGGGCCGGAGCAGCCTGCCGACCTTGGTGGAGACAAGAAACTCTTCCCGTGGTTTAGTCCTCAGGAACTCGCCGAGTCTGCGTTCGGAGAGCCCCAGTCCGTAGTGCGGGGCAGTGTCGAAATAGCGGATTCCCCCATCCCATGCCGCCTCCAGCGTCTCCCACGCAACCTCGTCGGGCACCTCGCGATACAGGTTTCCTATCCCGGCCGCGCCGAAGCCCAATGGGCCGGGGAACATATTCGTACCCCGCTTTACCTGTTCCACTGCGACCCCCGCGTTATCTCGCCATATCCGATGTTTCGGGCTGCCATGCCGGACCGCCTGGGTAGGAGTATTCCCGAAGTGACGTCATGCACATCTCCGCTCCCGCGCCCGGCGCCAGCGGAGGCCAATAACGCCCTTGACGTACGTCGATCGGCGTAACGAAATGTTCGTGCAGGTGGTCGACAAACTCAATGACGCGGCCGCTCCGCGAACCGGATACCGCGACGAAATCCACCATGGAAAGGTGCTGGACCGCTTCGCACAGACCGACCCCTCCGGCATGCGGACAGACGGGCACGCCGAATTTGGCCGCAAGCAGGAGAATGACGAGGTTCTCGTTCACTCCGGCCACGCGGGCGGCGTCAATCTGCAGCACCTGCAGCGCTCCGGCCTGCAGCATCTGCTTGAACACCACCCGGTTCTGCACGTGCTCGCCCGTGGCCACGGGGATGGGTGCAATAGCCCGGGAGATGGCGGCATGGCCCAGTATGTCGTCCGGGCTGGTGGGCTCTTCTATCCACGCGATATCGAACTCGGCCAGCTCCGCCATCCATCGGACCGCCTCGGCCACGTCCCAGCGCTGGTTCGCATCTACGGCGATGAGAATATCCGGACCCACTGTCCCGCGTGCAATTTCCAGACGACGACGGTCATCCGCCAGGTCGCCTCCGACTTTGAGCTTGATCTGGAGGAAGCCGTCCTCCACCGCTTCCCGGCACAGCCTGGCGAGTTTCTCGTCCGAATACCCGAGCCAACCCGGGGTCGTTGTATAGGCCGGATAACCCTCGGCGACAAGTTCCTGTTCGCGTTGCTTGCGTCCCGGTTCTGCGCTGCGCAGTATCTCGAGCGCCTCGTCACGAGTGAGGGCATCCGTCAGATACCGGAAGTCCAGCAGGTCGACCAGTTCTTCCGGAGACATGCGGCTCAGTAGCTGCCAGAGAGGGAGCCCCGCCCTCTTTGCTTTGAGGTCCCACAGCGCGTTGATCACGGCACCGATGGCCATGTGCATGACCCCCTTCTCGGGCCCCAGCCAACGCAGTTGTGAATCATGAACCAGTTCGCGCCAGGTGGCCCCCATGTCATCGAGCAGCTCCTCGGCGCTGCGCCCAATGAACATGTCCTTCAGCGCTTCAATTGCGGCAGCCTCAACATCATTTCCCCGGCCGATGGTGAAGACGAATCCGTGGCCCTCATGGCCGTCCCCGGCATCCGTGAGAATCTTGAGGTACGCGGCGGAATAGTCCGGATCAGTGTTCATGGCGTCCGAGCCATCGAGCTGCTTTGATGTGGGGAAACGGACGTCGAAGATCTCGACAGCTGTAATCGTGCTCAATGCCTGGCTCCTGTTGTCTCGGCCTGTGGCGACCGCACCGAGTTGATCGGGGGTCGGACTAAGCTGACCCTAGACATCGGATGTCTGGGTGTCAACGACGGCGCTTTTGGGCTACGCTGGGTCACCAACCACTGCATAGTTCAGATGTAAGCGAGGATCCCCATGCATTTCCTTCGACTGGGCGAGTTCCGCCGGGAAATACCTGCAGTCTTCAGTGCCGGCACCACCTACGATCTACGAGGGCTGACAAAGGACATCGACGGTACCTTCCTGGCCAACGACGGGATCGCACGGACGCGAGAGGCGCTTGCCGCCGGTTCCCTGCCGGCATTGCCCGGTGCGGAATCGCTCAGAGTCGGCGCGCCCATAGCCCGTCCAGCCGCCGTCGTCTGCGTCGGCATGAACTACGCAGCCCACGCCGTCGAATCCGGGGCGGCCCCGCCCAGCCGACCGGTCATTTTCCTCAAGCCTTCCAATACAGTTGCCGGCCCGTTCGACGCCGCTCCTATCCCACCCGACTCGAGTAAATACGACTGGGAGGTGGAACTCGGAATCATCATCGGCAGGGAAGCGAGCTACCTGCCCGGCGTCGAGGAGGCCACAGCAGCGATTGCCGGGTATGTGGTCGCCAATGACCTGTCGGAGCGGGAGTATCAGATTCCGGGCGATGCAGGCCAGTGGACGAAGGGCAAATCCCTCCCCGCTTCGACACCGCTGGGGCCCTGGCTGATTCCGGCGGATGAGGTTGATGCAGGTTCTTTGCGCTTGCGCAGCTGGGTGAACGGTGAGATCCGCCAGGATTCGAAGACGTCGGACCTTATCTTTGACTGCGCCACCGTCGTACACCACATCAGTCAGTACATGGCCCTCGAGCCGGGGGACGTGATCCTTACCGGTACGCCTGAGGGCGTCGCGTTGTCCGGCCGTTTCCCCTACATCCAACCGGGTGACGTCGTAGAGCTTGAGATTGAAGGGCTGGGCCGGCAACGGCAGGAATTCTTCCGCCAGGAACGCGCATGAGCACTCGCACCGGGCAGGGCGATCTCGACGGACTCGTCGCGGTGGTCACCGGCGGGGCATCCGGAATCGGAGCAGCAGTCGCCAGGCGGCTGAGCGCAGCGGGAGCATTCGTGGTTGCCCTCGACCTTGAGCCGGATGCCGCGCCGTCCGGCATCACCGGCCTGCTGTGTGATGTCTGCGACGACAGCTCGGTCCGAGCAGCCATCGAGGATGTCATCACTACTTACGGCCGGATCGACATCGTGGTCAACAACGCCGGCATCGGCGCGCAGGGCACGGTGGAAACCAACGACGACGACGAATGGCACCGCGTCTGGGACATCAACGTTGTGGGTTTGGTACGCGTGACCCGCGCCGCGCTCCCCTATCTCCGCCGGTCACCGGCGGCCGCGATCGTGAACACCTGCTCCATCGCCGCAACAGCCGGACTACCGCAGCGCGCGCTTTACAGCGCCACCAAGGGGGCAGTACTGTCGCTGACCCGCGCAATGGCGGCGGACCATCTGGGCGAAGGAATCCGCGTCAACGCCGTCAACCCAGGCACCGCTGACACCCCATGGATATCCCGTCTACTGGAGTCGGCGCCAGACCCCGCAGCCGAGAGGTCAGCGCTGGAAGGGCGCCAGCCCCACGGTCGCCTGGTGACCGCCGACGAGGTCGCGGGTGCTGTCCTCTACCTTGCATCGGCGTCCTCGGGCTCCACCACAGGAACGTTCATCGCCGTGGACGGCGGTATGCAGGAACTGCGCCTGCGTCCGCAGGTCCAGGCACCGGCTGCGATCCCCTAGCGCACTCTTTCGGCGCGCGTGAACCGCGAACGGGCGCCCGAACTGACGCTGATCAGCACCGGCGTCTGGACGCCGAGTACTTCATCGAGCGCTGCCACCAGCGTCGATACTTCCTCCGCCACCACATAGGGAGCTACGCCCTGCCGCGGGAAAACTCTCACTTTCAGCGCGGGCTTTCCCCGGAACTCGTAGGTGGATACCGCCGAGTTCACGAGGTCCACGCGCTCACTCAGTGCCGCCTTGAGCGCTTGCTCCGCCACTGCGGCGTTGATGGTGACGCTGCCCGGTACCGGATCGGCGTCATCGTCATAGGCCAGCGTTCCGGAGCGGCCCTTCCCCTGGTTCGCCACCCAGGCGAGCATGAGGATCACCAACAGCACCATCAGGAGCGCCACAACAATCCAGAGCCAGCTGTCTCGCTGCCCGGCAAGGGTGGTCGCGTCGAGGACGCCGTCGATCGCCTCACCGGCCTGCGCCGCCGTCGTCTGCCACCAGCGGGCAACTGCTGGTACGCCCAGCGCCATCGCCAGTCCACCGGCCAGCATCAGGATGAGTCCGAACAGCCCGAGCAGTATGCGGTTGACGGTGCGGGGAGTCTGGTTCACTGCCCGATCACCCCTGACTTCGCCACGATCACGTGCACCTCCGGTACCGGTTCGACGGCGGTACGGCGGAGTTCATCCTCCACCGCCGCCCGTACAGCCCCGTCATTGACCGGAATGCCCGACGTCGGCCGTACCTGCACGTCGACCAGTCGCCGCCCGATGGTCACCAGGACCTGCTCCGGCGCCACACCCGCGGCGATCCGCGCACGGCGCGCCAGTGAGGAGGCCAGAACTTCGGCGTCCACAACGACGGCGGTGCGCTCGTTGGGAATGCTCAGCCGCGCCCTCCTGCCGGGCAGGACGGCGGCGAGGAAGAAAAAGAGACCGACAAGGAAAAGCAGGGCACCGGCTGCGGCAAGCACAGTGGGCGACACTCCCTCCGGGAGGGATCCGACCCAACCGGCGGCGGTCTCCGAGCCAAGCAGCCACGGCTCCTGGCCGAGCGCCTTCAGCGCCGCCTCGAGCATCACATACAGGCAGACCAGGATGACCAGCACTGCGGCGATGGTGGCGGGAACAGCCCGTGATGAGTGCATCTCGCGTCGGATGACCTCCGAGGTCAGGCGCGTGGTGTCGTCCGTCACCTGGTCCTCCCGCCATCGGTGACGCGGGCACCCGTGACCCGGATGTCCACACGGCTCAACCGTGAACCCGTCAGCTCGGTCACCCGCGTCAGGATTTCTCCCTTGGCCCGGTGCACCCGATCCTCAACCGAGCCGCCGAACACCGCAACGGTCGAAGGGTCCGACGCTACCCTGTGCAGCGAAGGCACCGCGATAGGCAGGGCGAGGTTGAGGGCAAGCAGACCAGCGTCGTCGAACCAGCTGGCACGCACGTCCCTGACGGGGACGTGGAGCACCTCAGCAGCAACGGCGCAGGCCGTGCTGGTGAGCGCCTGCGTGCTGATCCGGTTGTGGCCGGAGAGCCGCTCATCAGCGGCAGGTGCGGCGGTCACGAGGATGAACGGCGTCCGGCCAGGGCGTCACGCACGCTGCGCAGGTCGAGTTTGCCCTCGGCGACCCTCCCGACGAATGCGCCGATGGCCATGAAGAGCGCTACGAGGAGGAAGCCCCAGAAGTGAAAGATCAGCGCAGCGAAAGCCAGAATGGTACCCACCAGGATCCCGATGACAGTGAGGTTCATGGTGTCTCCTTAGCTCGCCGCGGGGCGTGGCTTGTCGGGGCTCTTCGGATCGTTCAGGCCGGGCACGTGCACATCGTTGATCTCAACGTTGACTTCGATGACGTGCAGGCCCACCAACTCGCCGACGGAGGCGAACACTGCCGCCCTCACCTGATCGGCTACTGCGGTCAGCGGATATCCGTATTCGGCAACAAGATTGAGGTCCACTGCCGCCTGGATTTCCCCGACTTCAACGTGCACTCCCTGCGCCAGATCGCTGGCCCCGACGACGTCGCGAAGCGCTCCGAGTGCACGGCCGGTTCCACTACCCAGCGCATAGACGCCCGGAACCTTCCGGGCTGCGATCGCGGCGACCTTGGCTACAGCGGTCTCCGAGATGGTTGTCCGTCCGGACGCGGCCGGAGCAGCAACTGCCGAGGAACCTGAGGGACGCACTTCCTGCTCGTTCTCCATGCTGAGACCCTTTCTCTCCAGCCCAGCCTAACCCTTCCGCTGAACCTTTGACACGCGCTCGAAAGGCTCAGCCTGCGGGTTCATTGCAGTGGTCCCTGAGCCACTGCTGCACGGGCTTGAGAGCCTCCCGGAAGGCGGGTTCATCGAAGTCGCCGGCGCCGTCGTGGCCGCGCTCTGCAGCGTCTGCCACCTCGACGAAGTGGGGCTTGAGCTCCACGGGTACCTTCCCGTGCAGGTGATGCAGTTGGTCTTCCAGCTTGGCCATGGTCTCAGCGTCTTCATCGCCCATGAAGCTCAGCGGCGCGAGCAGTACGGATGAAACACCTGCAGCTACGACGAGGCAATCCTCCATGGCGGCAGCGGTTCCCGGTTCTTCCCCGGCGTAGCGCGGGGAGGGAGGCTCAATCGGAGAAGGAGAGGGCTGTGGCGTTAGTGGTTCCTGTGCCGGCATGCTCAGGCTGCTCGTCGCTTCGGGAACGGTGCCGGCGCACCCGGACAGGACCAGCGCGAAGGCGCCGATGAAGGCCCCGGGTAGCAGCGATTTCACGCCTGAGGATCCTTCCGTGTGTGTGGGTGCCGGATGAGCTGACGTGCCTGACGGCGACGCTTCACGATATTAACGGACAACCCGGTGACTCTTCTCCCGGGCACAATCAAGAGCCCCAAACGTTAGACTTCCACAGAAGCTGGTCCGGATCGTGATCCTGACGCTGGGCCATCACGCCACTATCTTGGCTGGCGCGACAGGGGAATAGCAGGGGGAAGTGGTGCAACAGGCATCGGTCATGAAGGAGCAAGAGTACTTTCTACGGGGAGGCGCTGCACTGTGTCGATAGATGTAACCCGCGGAACCGAGGAGCAGCGGCTCGCCGCACTACAGGAGTACTCCCTTACCCAAGGCCTGACGGACAGGGAAGGCACCTACTATGAGAATCTCGACAATCTCGTGGCTCTGGCCGCCGAGGTGTGTGGAGTTCCCTACGGTGTCATTAACATCATCACGGCTGATGAGCAGCACCAGATAGCCGCGCGGGGCATTTCAGCCAGCGCGTGCTCCCGCGAGGATTCGATGTGCGCAGTGGTCTTCCGTTATGGCCGGACGATCACTGTTGAGGATTGCCTCGAGGACCCTCGGTTCCGCGACAATCCCTTCGTCACCGGGGAGATCGCGAACGTTCGGTTCTACGCTTCCACCCCTCTGGTCACCGGTGAAGGGCATCCGCTGGGAACCCTGTGCGTGTTCGACGAGGTGCCCCGGTCCATCTCGGAGCAACAGACGCGCAGCCTCGAAACCCTGGCGCACCAGATCATGGACATCTTGAATCTACAGCTGCGCACGCGGCAGTTGAGCACGGCGCTGCAGGAGCTGAATCGCAGCAACGAACTGCTGGCAGAGTTCGCCGGCCGCGTGAGTCACGACCTCCAGGGACCGCTGACCAGCATCCAGGGATTCGCCGAGCTCGTTCAAGGTGAGCCGGCCATACCGCCGGAGAGCGAAACCCGGATTTATTTGGAGCGTATTGGCGCAAGTGCGCGCAGAATGGCCTCGATGATTGGTGATCTACTTGATTTTGCCCGTTCCAACGGAGCGCTGCGGGTTCAACCGGTCAGCCTCGCGCGGGCGGTGAGTGCGGTACAGGAGGACCTCGCTCCGGCGATCGCTGCGGCCGGGGCGCACGTTGAGGTTCAGGACTTCGTCGGTGAAGCCGATCCCTCACAATTGCACGCGCTGCTGCAGAATCTACTGCAAAACTCCCTCAACTACCGGCACCCGGACAGGTCTCCATCGATACGGATCAGTGCCACCCGCCCTGCCGGTTCCTGGTGCCTGGAGTTCGCCGACAACGGCATCGGGATCGCGCCCGAGAACCGCCAGCGAGCGCTTGAACCGCTTGTACGGCTGGAGAGCGACGTTGCCGGCACCGGCCTCGGCCTTGCAACGTGCAACCGGATCGCGCAGGCGCACGGCGGCCACCTCGAGCTCGACGAGACCGACGGCGGTGGCCTCACCGTGCGCGTCTGGTTCGGCGGCGACGGGGTGGACCAGGCCGAGCTACTGTGAGGCGTTCTCGAAGCCTGTCCGGGTCATGGTGCCCCACACCTGCTTCTTACCGCGAAGCGCTGCCCACCAGCCCTGGATGCGCCACACGGCGGTGAGCTGCCGGTATCCGATGTTCTCCTGCACTGAGACCCACAGCGCTGTTCCGAGGTCGCGCCACCGGCTGTAGCGGTGGAAGGAAGCTTCCTCGACCAGCAGCGCCATCAGGGACACGAAGATCGCGTAGAGATAAGCAACCGCGATGAAGGCGAGCGCATACGGGACATTCACCACGCCGAGTAGGAGTCCCAACGGGACAATGATGATTCCGAAGAGTTCGATGGCGGGGGCAATGAGCTCGAAGATCCAGTAATAGGGCAAGGCGACCATGCCCACTGATCCATATCGGGGGTTGAAGGTCATGCTCCGGTACTTGGTGAGCACTTCCCACAGACCGCGGTGCCACCGCCGTCGTTGTCGGGCCAGGACCGCCGCGGTGGATGGAACCTCCGTCCAGCACACAGGTTCGGCGATGAAGATGACGCGGTATTTCCGCTTTTCGTCACGCATCATCTTGTGGAGCCGCATGACCAATTCGAAGTCTTCACCGATGCTGTCAGCATCCAGCCCACCCGCCCGGATGATCAGGTCCCGGCGGAACATCCCGAAAGCGCCCGAGATCAGGATGAGCGAGTTGAGTTGTGACCACCCTGCCCTGCCCAGGAGGAAGGAGCGGAGATACTCGACGATCTGGATCCGGGCGTAGTAGTTCTTGGGCATGTTCACGTCGACGACCCGGCCGGCCACAACGTTGCAGCCGTTCGCCACGCGCACCACACCGCCGGTGGCGATGACGTGCTCGGGATCGTCGGTGAAGGGCTTGGACACCACAAGCAGGGAATCGGGGTCCAGCAGGCTGTCGGCGTCGACCATCACCACCAGGTCCTTCGATGCCACGTTCAAACCCATGTTCAGTGAGTCGGACCGCCCGGAATTCTCCTTGTCGATCACAACAATGGGCAGTGCCGTATCCCGTGCCCTGTAGATCGCTCGGATCTTACCGCGCACGGGCACCTTGATGGCGACGTCCCGCCGATCCTCAACGAGGTCGTACACGTCGATCAGCGTCTGCAGGGTTTCGTCGGAACTGCCGTCGTTGATAACCACGACCTCATGGTCGGGATAACGGAGGTCAAGCACCGCACGGACTGAAGCGGCAATGACTGCGCCCTCGTTGAAGGCGGGCATCAGGACCGAGATCCCCGGGCTCAACGGAGATGCGGCAGTGATCCGGGCGCCTGCGAACGACTGCCTCCGCAGGTGCGCCGTGAAGTTGACGCTGGCGAGGATGATCAGGAGCAGGAGCGACGTGTTGATCACGATGAAATAGGCGAGCACGGGATAAGCCGTCAGTTCAAACAGCCATTGGATTCCAGACCTCAACGGCTCCAGTACCTGGTTCATCCCTCCCCCTATGCGTCCACGAGGATGCGGCGGACGTCCGCATCAGCCTGTTCGATGACCCGGCGGCGGACTTCACGTGCCTCGGAGCCCGGCATCGCCTTCAGAGCTTCACCGGCTGCCTGCCTCACTGACGACGGCGCTTCAGCGGAGCACGAGAGCTCCGCGAGCGCGTCGGTAGCGGGCTTGTAGCCCAGTCTTCCGAGGGATCGGGCGCACGTCGAAATAACGACGTCGGACGGGTCCTGGCGGCCGCCTTCCGTGACCATGCACTGGAAGAGGGCCTCGGCTGCTTCGGACATGAGGAGCAGTCCGACGACGGCTGCGGACCCATAGCGGATCCCCGGGTCCCGGTCCAGGAGTCCCTCGATGTACACGGCCGGATCCTGTTCGGGAAGGTTCAGCAGGGCGGTCGCCGCGACGGAATGCGGAATACCGCTGCTGAGTGAGAGAGCGTCGACGAGATGCCCCCCGGCTTCTGGTCTGGCGGCGACACCCAACGCGCGGGCAGCTACCAGCCGGACTTCCAGGCTCTTGTCGTGCAGGGCTGCAGTCAGTGGATCAACCACCTCGCGTCCGCCCAGAATGCCAAGGAGCTCAGCGGCGGCTGCGCGTTGGATGGGGCTACGGGAAGTGATTCGGTCGAGGGACCGGCGGAGCAGTCCGCGCCCGGCAAGGACGCGGATCATCGCCTCGCGGACGTCACCGCGTACCTCCGGGATCATCCTGAGGAGGGTCTGCTCCACGTGGTCGCCGACCGCGCCGGGTACTGACGAGAGCTCGTCGATCAACGCGTCCAGTTCGGCGTCCTCGGCCACCGCCAGCGCCATGATCCGACGGCGGATGGCCGCGTCGTGCACCGTCCTGCTGCGTTCGCGGGCGTGGCGTGAGCCCTTCACGACCACCACGGCGGCGAGCGCGAGAAGGCACGCAATACTCAGTACGACGACGACAGCCGCCAGTACGTCCCAGGAGACCAGCACCCTGGGTCAGCGGGCGAGGATGCCGGCAACGCGGGCTGCGAGCTCGCGTGGGCTGAAGGGCTTGACGACGTAATCGGTAATGCCGGCCGCGAAGCCGTTCTCGATGTCGCGCTCCTGGTTCTTCGCCGTCAGGAGGATTACAGGGACCGTGACCGGAGGTTCAGCCGCACGCATCATCCGCACCATGTCCACACCGGACATCCCGGGCATCATGACGTCAGAGATCACGAGGCTGTAGCTGTTGTTCGTTGCGAGTTCCAACCCGGTGACGCCGTCACCGGCCGTCTCTACGTCGTAGCCACTGGACTCGAGCTTGGTTGCGACCAGGTCGCGAATATCTGCGTCGTCGTCGACCACCAGAATCTTGTGCTGCATTACGCCCCTCCCAGCATTTACTTGCACCTTGCCCGTTCCCGAGTCAAGCCTAATCGACAGGGCGCGGGCACCTTGATTCTTCGGTGCAGAAGGTCTTGCGGATGGGTGGAAACCTGACCGGTCACACTGTAGTGCCATTCGAACCAGGGGCGGCCCAGGGGAGCCTGATGCAGCGTCTCGGAGTATTGATCAGCTAGCTGATCATTGCTAAGATCAGACCCAGCTTAAGCAATGGGCCAGTTCCTCCTGATTGAGGGAGACTCCCATGGATCACAAGTTTCGTATTCTGGTTCGACTGGACATCGACCGCAATTCGGCAGTTCTTGCCGTCACCGGTTGCCTCACCACGGAACGCTATCGGGCCTTGCTTCCCGTCATCCGACGTGCCAACGCACTGGTGGACGGCGTGGCCGTGATCGTGGATCTGCGCAATGCCATCCACGTTGACGCAGCAGCGGCAGAAGCACTCAACGACAGCATTCGGCTGGAACATCACCACCACGAACTTGGTGCTGTCACGTTGCAGCTTCCCGATATGTACCCAGCATGCGGGCTACTGGCGAGCCTGCCCCCCGTACCGCGCCTGATTGCTGCGTCATGACCCGCGCACAAGGCACCGGCGCCTTAGGCTTGACGGCCGATGACCTCCCACCAGCCAAGGCGGGGATAGCAGCTTTGAGCACGAGACAGCTCAAACGCATGTGCGACGAGTACTTCAGCTTGCTCGACCAGGTGAATCCTCCGGAATGCCTCCTGGCCGACTATGGAGACGCCTGTGATGAGCTGGCACAGCGGCTCACCCTGAAACGAAATGCCCGCACTACCCTCTAGATTCGCCGCCCCGCTGATCTTGACCCCTGTGGGGTTATCCGTCTCGGCCCTGGAGCCATCACAATCGTCGCACCTGGAGACAACATGTTCATTGAGAATCGTCAATCAACGCACACGGGCCTGAGCCTTCCACACTACGACCAGGAGGGGCACGTCGCACGAGGCTGGCGCACACAACAGCTTGCCGGAATTTCAGAAGGCCTACTGGGGCTCAATATAGCCACCGGC
The DNA here is from genome assembly GCF_059092925.1 of Arthrobacter sp. MDB1-55. Taxonomy (NCBI): domain Bacteria; kingdom Bacillati; phylum Actinomycetota; class Actinomycetes; order Micrococcales; family Micrococcaceae; genus Arthrobacter; species Arthrobacter sp. MDB1-55. The sequence continues at coordinate 311,772 of NZ_JBNHID010000002.1, forward strand.
CCAGCCGAGGAGCTCGACAGGGAAACAGAGGATGATCGTTGCCTAACCACCGATATCAGTCCCACCGACTAGCACGTGCCGTCGGAACCGACTGGTCCTTCCGGACAGCTTTCGGTGCAGGGCTCGGTCTGGGTACCTGCACATCAACGCGGATCGCGGCGATGACTTCGGTTCCAGGCACAAACGGAACGGGTTCGCTTCTGCCGCTCGAATGACACACAGTTCCGCCCGAGCACACGGGCGACGTGGCGTGATTCAAACTCAAACACGGCCCTACGCGGAAACGAAGAAACCCCGCAGTCCTAGTAAACACTGGGAACTGCGGGGTTCTAGCTGGTGGCTCCGACCGGCGTCGATCCGGTGACCTTTCGATTTTCAGTCGAACGCTCTACCAACTGAGCTACAGAGCCTTGCAACCACCTGACGATGATCACCGTCGACGTCCGGATTTCTCCGACCATCTCAGCGACCCTGACGGGACTTGAACCCGCGACCTCCGCCGTGACAGGGCGGCGCGCTAACCAACTGCGCTACAGGGCCTTGCGATTTTGCAAGAGTTTCATCCTACCAGCACCGTGACGGTGCTTAGGACCACTCCCTTGCGTACCCCCAACGGGATTCGAACCCGTGCCGCCGCCGTGAAAGGGCGGTGTCCTAGGCCGCTAGACGATGGGGGCCAGGACCACACAAGTGCTTTACTCCTCGTTGTGGACCTCTAAAACTATAGGGCCTCGATCTCGATTACACAAAACCGGCTCTCACGCGCCGGAAAGTAACGTCCGGGCTACGGCAGTAGAGTTTCCTGCGTGCCCATTGACATGAGCCTCGAGGACTTCGAATCAGCCGTCGACGACGCCATCGACCAGATCCCCGACAGGTTGGCGCGGGCCATGAATAACGTCGCGATCTTCGTCAAGGAGGAGTTTGAGCCGGGGCCCGGTGAAGAACCTGACCCTGACCTGCTCGGACTTTACGAGGGAACTCCATTGACCGAGCGGGACTCGTGGTGGGACGCCGGGTCCCTGCCGGACCGGATCAGCATCTTTCGTCAACCGCTCCTGCGCATGTGCGAAAGCCGGGAGGAGCTGGTGGAAGAAATCCTCGTCACGGTGATCCATGAGGTGGCGCACCACTTCGGAATCGACGACGAACGCCTTCACGAGCTCGGCTGGGGGTAACCTGACCCTGCGCCGGATGGGGCTTCATACTTGTCATATGGGCGCACATACTCACGGGCACGCCGTCACAGCGACCGGCAAGCACCGCAAATCGCTGGTCCTGGTTGTTGCGATCACGCTCGCCGTCGTCGTTATCCAGGTGATCGGTGCGGCACTGTCTGGCTCGCTGGCCCTCCTTGCCGATGCGGGCCACATGCTTTCCGACGCCGCCGGCGTCTTCATCGCGCTGCTGGCTTCGTGGATCGCGGCGCGGCCCGCCACTGTTCGAAGCACTTACGGATACCAGCGGGCGGAGGTCCTGGCCGCCTTGGCGAACGCCATCATCCTGGTGGTAATCGCCGTCGTTATCACCATTGAGGCGATTCGCAGGCTGGGTGACGTGACAGAGGTTCGGACGGACATCATGCTCGTCGCCGCGGTCCTGGGCGGGGCAGCGAATCTGGTATGCCTGCTGATACTCCATGGCGGCCACAAGGAAAGCCTCAACATTCGAGGTGCCTACCTGGAGGTGCTGGGCGACCTGCTCGGCTCCATCGCCGTGGTGGTCGCCGCCGTCGTGATTGCGATGACGGGATTTCAGCAGGCGGATGCCATCGCTTCGATCCTCATCGCGCTCATGATCCTGCCGCGGGCGTGGAGCTTGTTAAGCGACGTGATCAACGTCCTTCTGGAATCAGCGCCGAAGGGCGTCGACCCGGCAACGATCCGCGAACACATCTTGAAGGTAGAGGGCGTGGTTGATGCCCATGACATCCACGCCTGGACCATCACTTCCGGCGTGCCGGTGTTTTCGGCGCATGTCGTCGTGGATTCGGAGAGCCTGAATGCGGAAGGGGTGGACCGAATGCTGGACCGCCTCGCGCATTGCCTGAGCAATCACTTCGACACTGAGCACTGCACGTTTCAGGTCGAACCGCTTGAGCATGCGGTCCATGAGAGTCATCAGCACGCCTGAATCCTCCCGATTCACCGGCGCGACACGCCATGCCAAGTTCTCGATAATGGTGCTGTTGTTACTTAAGCTACTCGTGTGCCTAATGTTGCCAATGTGACGATTGGGCCATACCCTCGGATGTGTTTGGATGTCGTCCGAGGATCGAGTCATGCTGCCAACCTTCCCTGCACGCAGGTTCCCCGTGCTCGCTGCCGTGCTTTCCGGAGCTCTACTCACCGTCGGGCTGACGCCGTCACCCGCGGTCGGCGCGCCGGACCTGCCCAGTGCCAGCGAGATCTCTGCGGCGAAGGACAACACTGCCCGGACCTCCCAGCTGGTCGACGAGATCGAGGCAATCCTTGAGACCGCTGCGACAGAACTGCAGGACGCGCAGGTTGAGGCAATGAAATCCCAGGGCGCGTACATCGACGCACTGGCCGAACTGGATGAACGCCGCGCCGCCGCAGAGCGACTCTCCGCGCAGACGCAGCAGGCAGAAGACGCGTACCGCGCGGCAACCACGGAGCTCGGGGAACTGGCGGCGGACATCTATCGTGCCGGCGGCATCATGCCGGACAGCAGCCTCCTCGCCTTCGCCCAGGATCCCCGAAACATCATGTACCAGGCATCAACGGTGGAAGGCATGGCGGCTTCGCAATCCCGAACTGTCAACCAGGCCGAAACCGCCGCGAGTTCGCTCGAGTCCCTGCGCGCCGACGCGAGAGAAGCCCAAACAGCCGCCGCCGACGCCGCCGAAGAGGCCACCCGCGCAGGTGCGGCTACCGAATCCGCCATGGCGGCAGCCGCCAGCCTGGTCGAACAAAAGCAGGCAGAGCGGGAAACCCTCGTTGCCCAGTTGGCACAGTTGCGCGACACCACTGCAGCCCTGGAGGAGCAGCGGATCGCGGGCCTCGAACAGGAACGCCGCGAAGCTGAACTTGCGCGTGTCCTCGCCGCATCCGCCGAGGTCACCCGGGCAGCTTCCACCGGGCAGTCAGCAACGCCTGCACAGTCTGCACAGACTACTCCGGAGACTCCCGCCGCACCGGCGCCGGCTCCCTCGCCACTTCCCGCACCGGCACCAGAGCCCGTGCAGCCGCCCACCGCACAGCGGCCTGTTCCGGCCCCGCGCCCGACAACACCTGCTCCCGCACCGGCACCTGCTCCGGTGGCGCCCGCACCTGCTCCGGTGGCGCCGAAGCCAACTCCGCCGCCCTCACCGGTTCCGGCACCTCCAGCGACCAATCCGGGCGGCGTGGCCGCAGCCGTCAATTACGCCCGTGCGCGAGTCGGTGCACCCTACTTCTATCAGTGGGGCGGGAACGGCCCCCGGGGCTACGACTGCTCCGGTCTGGTTCAGCAGGCCTTCGCCGCAGGCGGTATCTCGCTACCGCGGACAGCTTCTGCTCAGTTCTACGCTGCCCGCACCCACGTTCCGCTCTCCCAGGTGCAGTTCGGGGACCTGGTCTTCTGGGGGGAAGGTGCCGGAATCTGGCACGTTGCGATCTACGTCGGCAACAACACGGTCGTGAACGCCCTCAATCCCTCTCAGGGCATCCTCGAAGTGAACCTGGCGAACATGAGCGGAATGGGCGCGCTCAATCCGATGGCTGCCCGATTCTAGGCACCTCCCGGTCCTAGGCGGCCATTGGTCCGAACCTGGCGCGGTCCGCCAACCGTGGGTCCTCGCGGTCAGGAACCACAAGCACCGGGCCCTTCGCATGATGCAGCACGCCCTGGCTGGTGGAGCCCAGCAACATGCCGGCGAATCCACCGCGCCCCCGGGTTCCCAGCACAACCAGCTCGGCCGTGCGTGACGCTTCGATCAGTATCTCAACGGGCGGACCGTCCAGCAGTTCGATCGAAATCTCCAACCGGGGAAAGTGGCTCTGCAGCCATGCCTTTCCGGCGTTCAGCTGAACCATGATCTCGCTATGGAGCGCGTCCCGGTCGACCGGAGTCGGCATCCATGCGAGCGAGCCGGTGAACGGCGGCAGCGAACACACCACTCGCAACGGCAGTCCGCGGGACTCCGCCTGCTCAGCCGCGAGCAGCGACGCCATCCGTGCCTGTTCCGAGCCGTCGACGCCCACCACGACGACCTTTTCGACGTCCTCCGCCTTGGGGCAGGGCTCCCCCTTCGTCCTCGGCGCCGACACCCCGGCCTCGTTCAAACGGGGAGCGCAAAAGAGCGGCACGACGACGGTCGGACACTTCGCGTGCGCGGGAAGCGCTGAGCTGACTGATCCAAGCAGCCGGCCCACGAAGCCTCCCCGTCCACGTGACCCGACCACCATCAGTTCGGCCTCCTCGGAGAGCTCAAGAAGCACCCCTGCGGCGTCCCCGCTCTCCACGCGCGGCACTATCTCAATGTCGTGGCGACTGGCGAGCCTGCCGATGGACTGGTCCAGAACCGACTGAGCACCCTCCCGGATAACCGTGTCGTCCACGGTTGCGTACCCTGCATCCATACTCGACGCCGCGAACACCGGCACCGTGTATGCCGTCACTACGTGCAGCGGCGACCGGCGGCGTTTGGCCTCGTGTGCTGCCCATACAAGGGCACACATGCTCTGGTCAGAACCGTCCACACCAACAACTATTCCGCGCCCCTGTGAATGCCTTGGCGCGCCCGGCTCGTGAGTCTCAAACATGTCCCGCCTCCTTGCGGTTGAACCGTTACTGACACCTTTGCTCAGCCGTCGAGTTATTTCTAGCCTACTCACGAGTAGGGGGTCTATTCAGCGCCCAAAAAGTTATATAGGCTTCGAGAATCGTTATCGGGCGGATGGTCTCCCTTGGGGTTCCCGCCCGCTTTAAGTGCGCTTGGTTGACCCGTTCGCAGCCAAGTGTCCGCACGGCCCGGAAGAGGCGCCGGGCTGTGCGGAGTTCTCCTTTCCCTCAGGAGGTTTTCATCGATGGTGCCGGAACCCGCCACCCGCGCGGCCGCAGAGTCTTCCGCGCCTGCCGCGGCAGAGATGACAACCACAGTGGTGATCGGTTCCGGACTGTCGGGTCTTGCCGTCGCCAGCGAGCTGAGTCGCCGCGGAGTCAAGTCCATCGTCGTTGAAAGCATGGAGTGCCTGAATTCGGGTGCCAATCGGACCGTCATGACGGACTCGGTGTCGCTCTCAGAGCGCACTGAGCTATTGCGCCTGCTGCGCTGTTATGCGTCCAGCCACTCGCTGGACATCCGGCAGGAGACGGTGGCGGAGGGCCTGTGCATGGTGGGCTATTCGCAACTGCTCCCGGCGCCCGTGCTCGGCTCCAAGAAGTGGGCTGTCCAGACCCGGAACGGCGTACTCCTCGCAGACCACGTGGTTCTGACGAAGTATCCCCAGAACCAGCTGCGGCGGTTCGTCCAGTCCCTCGGCCTGGCCGTTGGGATAGACATCAAGGCCGCCCTCCGCGCCATCGGGCTGTACCTTATCGGCGTAGGCGAGGTGCTCACGCCTACAACACGGGAGATAGTCCGGCAGGCCAAGGTCATCAGCGACGCGATCGTCTCGAAGGGCGCACTGGCCGCCCAGCTGGTCCAGCCCGTGAAGGCCTCTGTCCTGGCGGCCGGCCTTCCGCGCCCCGGACAGCCACCGGCCCTTAGCGCCTAAGCCCGTTATCCCGCGTCGTTATTGCCCTGCTTGAGGCGGCGCCGGGCTCCCAGCGCCAGAACTGTGGCGAGAGCAATCAACACCGCGATCATCAGGATGACGGCCCAGGACACGCCTGAGTCGGCTGCGGGCTCCTGATCGAGTGCGCCCGGCTCGGCGGTTTCGATGGGACCGGACGTACCTGCCGATGCCCCCGGCGTCTCCGAAGCAGCAGGGGAATCAGCACTGCCGCCGCCTGCGGCCGTGAACTCGAACGTCCCCTCGATGGGGTGCGAGTCGGAAGAAACCACACGCCAGTTCACCGTGTACGTACCGGCCGGGGCTCCATCCCGCAGTGCCTGGGTGGCCACCGTGTCCGTAATGGACACCTCGCCCTCGGCCCAGTCCTCGCCTGCCTCGTCAAGCACCTGCACTTCTGAACCGATCGTCGCCGGCACGTTACTGAACGTGAGCTCGATCATCTCGGGAGCGGCATCGAGCGTCGCGCCCGCCTCCGGGTTCGATGAGCTCAACTCGTCATGGGCGGTTGCCCCGTTCGCGGTGCCAAGGACCAGTGCCAGCGCCATCATCAACGCGCTCACCAGCAGAACGTCTATGCGCTGGACGGAATGTGCCCCCGGGAGCGCCGACGGGCTTGCTGCAACTACTGAGGAATGCTGCTTCATACCCCCAGCGTACGGGAGGCGGCTGGCAGGATCCTGAGCCGCTCATTGGATAGACTTTCGAGCGAACTCCCCCACCAGCAGAGGAATACCCGTGCCTGCACTGCGTACCGCGATGGACAGCTACTTTCAGGTAACCGCCCGCGGATCAACCTATTCACGAGAGATCAGGGGCGGGCTCGCCACGTTCTTCGCCATGAGCTACATCGTGGTGCTCAATCCGCTGATCCTTGCCGGAGCTGATGCCAGCGGCGAGAGCCTTGGCATCGAGCGCGTCGCCGCAGTAACCGCTCTCATAGCGGGTGTGCTGACGATTCTCATGGGCGCCTGGGCAAAGTATCCCTTCGCGCTGGCCACAGGACTGGGCGTCAACGCATTTGTGGCAATTACTGTCGCGACCAACCCGGAGCTGACGTGGCCGGAGGTGATGGGACTGGTGATGCTCGCCGGCCTCACCATGCTGGTTCTGGTGCTCACCGGCTTCCGTACTGCGGTTTTCAACGCGGTTCCCGAAAGCCTCAAGACGGCCATCGTCGTCGGGATCGGGCTCTTCATCGCCCTCATCGGTCTGGTGAATGCCGGCTTCGTCCGACGAATTCCTGACGTTGCACAGACCACCGTCCCGGTCGGGCTGGGTTTCGATGGGGTACTCCTCGGTTGGCCTACGCTCGTCTTTGTTTTCGGCCTGATTCTCACCATCGCACTGGTAGTCCGGAAGGTCCGCGGCGGCATTTTGATCGGCGTCATCGCGTCCACCATCCTTGCCGTCATCATCGAGGCTGTGGCCAACGTTGGGCCAAGCGTAGGGCCGGAGGGCGCCAATCCGCAGGGCTGGTCGCTGGTGGTGCCTGAACTGCCCTCCGGATCCTGGGTAGGCATCCCCGACCTCAGCCTCGTGGGCAGCGTCAGCGTCTTCGGTGCGTTCGGCACCCTGGGAGCAACAGCTGCCCTGCTGCTGACGTTCACCATCCTGCTGAGCATCTTCTTCGACGCCATGGGCACGATGGTGGGCCTGGCCAACGAAGCGAAGCTCGTTGATAGGCAGGGCAACATTCCAGGCGTTGACCGCGTTCTCATCGTCGACGCACTTGGAGCCGTGGCCGGCGGCGCGGGCTCTGTGTCGTCGAATCAGATCTATGTTGAATCGGGCGCCGGCATCGGTGAAGGAGCACGTACCGGTATCGCCAACATCGTGACCGGGCTGCTGTTCCTGGTGGCGATGTTCTTCACACCGCTGATCTCGCTGGTCCCGTTCGAGGCCGTTGCTCCTGCCCTCGTCATCGTCGGTTTCATGATGGTGTCCCAGGTGGGCAGGATCGACTGGCAGGACTGGGGTATCGCCATCCCGGCGTTCCTCACCTTCACGTTGATGCCATTCACATACTCCATCGCCAACGGGCTCGGTGCAGGCTTCGTCGCTTATGTGCTGGTGCGCACATTCCAGGGCAGGGCGAAGGAAATCCACCCGCTCATGTGGGCCGTCGCTGGCGCGTTCGTCATCTTCTTCGGGATCGGACCCATCGAGCAACTGCTCGGCGTCGGCTAGCCAACACCGAATTGGCAGGACACGCCCCGAGTGCGGGAGCAAACGGGGTGTGTCCTGCCACTCACGGCGAAGACCGGTCAGCGTGCCGACCACCCGCCGTCCATCGTGTAGGAGGCACCGGTCACCATCCCGGCGTGATCGGAGGCCAGCCAGGCCACAAGCGAGGCCACCTCAGTGGGCTCCACCAGACGTTTGACTGCGCTTTCGGTGAGCATGATCTGCTCGAGCACCTCGTCCTCGCTGATGCCGTGCAGGCGCGCCTGGTCCGCGATCTGGTTCTCGACCAACGGAGTCCGCACGTACCCGGGGTTGATGCAGTTGCTGGTGACTCCGTGCGGTCCGCCTTCCAAGGCCGCCACTTTCGACAGGCCTTCCAGCCCGTGCTTGGCAGACACATAGGCAGACTTGAAGGCTGATGCCCTCAACCCGTGCACTGAAGACACGTTGATGATTCTGCCGAACTTCTTGGCGTACATCGACGGCAGGGCGGCCCGCATCAGCAGGAACGGCACCTCGAGCATGAGCGTATGAATTCGCCGGAAGTCGGCAGGATCGAACTCCTCGATGGGTCGCACCACCTGGATGCCGGCGTTGTTAACCAGAATGTCGGCCTCGAGCGAGAGGTTCTCCAGCGCCTCGGTGTCGAGCAGATCAACCGCCCACGCCTCGCCTTTCACCTCCTTGGCGATGACGCCGGCACCCTCAGCATCGCGATCGGCGACGACGACGGATGCCCCCTGCGTCGCCAGTTCACGGGCGCAGGCCGCTCCGATTCCGCTCGCGCCGCCGGTGACGACAGCGCGCCGGCCGGCGAGCGCGAGGGGAAAGGGCGTGAGGGACGACGGCGGCTGTGCGGTGGGGCGCAAGCCGCCGTCGTCGTTCCGCGGTTCGGCAGGCATGGTTAGCGGTCCCTGCCGGCAACCGGGATTCCGTGGCGCTCCGCGTCCGCCGCATCGATGTCCCGAAGCGAGGTTCCGCGTGTCTCGCGCAGGGTGATGACGGCGATGGCCGTCACCACGCTGGCGCCGAGGACGTAGAGCGCCACTCCCACCCAGGAGCCGGTTTCCTGCAGGATCGCCGTGGCGATGATCGGCGCGAGGGATCCCGCGAGGATGGAGGTCACCTGGTAGCCGAGCGAGACGCCGGAATAGCGCATGCGGGTGGGGAACATTTCGGCCATGATCGCCGGCTGGCCCGCATACATGAGTGCGTGGAAGCAGAGGCCGATGGTCACGGCGAGGATGATGATCACCGGGTTCAGGGTGTCGAACATCGGGAAGGCGAAGAATGCCCAGCTCGCGCCGAGGATGGCGCCGGCGAGGTACACGGGCTTGCGTCCGAAGCGGTCGGACAGCCGGCCGACCTGCGGGATCACCAGGAAGTGCACAACGTGTGCGATCAGCAGCGCAAGGAGCAGCGAGCTGGTGTTGTACTGGTGGACCTGCGAGAGGTACACGATCGAGAAGCTCACGATGATGTAGTACAGGATGTTCTCCGCGAACCGCAGACCCATGGCTCCGAGGATGCCGCGGGGGTACTTCTTCACAACCTCGAAGACGCCGTAGCTGATGGCCTTCTCGCGCTCCACCTGCTCACGGGCTTCGAGGAAGATCGGCGATTCACTGACGTGGGTGCGGATGTAGTAACCGATCACCACGATGATCGCGGACAGCCAGAACGCTACGCGCCAGCCCCAGCTGAGGAACTCGTCCTCGGGCAGGATGGAGGACATCGTCAGCAGCACAACGGTGGCGAGCAGGTTGCCGACCGGTACCGCAGACTGCGGCCAGCTCGACCAGAAGCCGCGCGACTTGTTGGGGCTATGCTCTGCAACCAGCAGGACCGCACCACCCCATTCGCCGCCCACTGCAAAGCCCTGGACGAAGCGGAGGATGACCAGTAGAGCCGGCGCCCAGTAGCCGATGGAATCGAATCCGGGCAGGCAGCCCATCAGGAACGTGGCCACGCCGACGAGGATGATGGTGACCTGCAGCGTGTGCTTACGGCCCAATTTGTCGCCGATCTGGCCGAAGAAGATTCCGCCAAGGGGACGGGCAACGAAGCCGACGGCGTAGGTCAGGAACGCTGCGATGATTGCGTCGAGCGGGGTGTCCGCGTTGGGGAAGAACACAATGCCGAAGACCAGGGACGCCGCCGTGGCGTAGAGGAAGAACTCGTACCACTCGACGACGGTGCCCACCATCGAGGCTGCGACGATCTTCTTGAGGCCGTGGGGGGCTGCATCGGCCTCTCCTGCCGGACCCCTTCCCGGTTTGGCTGGGCGCGAACTGACGCTCATGGACTGCTCCTTCTGTGTCGGCTCTGACACTCTTTGCTCGGTGGGTGAATCCAGGGGTTTTTGATTCGGGTGGTGCGCGCTTGTGACGCCTGTCACCCAGGTGGGCCTCATTGAGTATGTGTGCACATGCCGGGGCACTTCAATGGCCAGTTACGCAGGAGCAATCTGCGAAAATGCAGATGTGCCCCTTCAGCCGGACGACCTGCTCATCCTCCTCGCCGTGTCCAACTCCGGCCGCTTCACCTCCGCCGCTGAGAGCCTCGGCCTGAACCACACCACGGTCTCGCGTCGGATTGCGGCACTGGAGCGAGCGCTCGGCGGGCACGTCCTGGTACGGGCGAGCGGTGGTTGGGAACTGACGGACCTCGGCCTGCGCGCGGTGGCCGCTGCCGAGGAGGTCCAGCGGGCACTTTCGGAGCTCGAAACCGACGACGACGGCGCGAGCCGGCTTTCCGGCGTCGTGCGCATGAGTGCCACGGACGGTTTCAGCGCGTACATCGCCGCTCCGGCGTTCGCAAGGCTGCGGCGCGAGCATCCACGGCTGAGCGTCGAGATTGTGGCAGCAACGCGGCGGGCGTCGCAGACGAGGAGCGGCCTCGACCTTGAGGTGGTCGTTGGCAGGCCGCAGGTGCATCGGGCGGAAGCCATCCGGTTGGGTGAATACGTGTTGGGGCTCTACGCCTCGCGGGAGTACCTGGCCGAGTTCGGCACCCCGTCCAGCATCAATGAAGTGCTGAAGCACCCACTGGTGTACTTCATTGACTCGATGCTGCAGGTGGACAGCCTTGACGCGCCTCGGCGCTTGCTGCCAAGCATGAAGGACTCTTTGAGCTCGACGAATGTCTTCGTTCATGTGGAAGCCACCCGGGCGGGAGCGGGCATTGGCCTGCTCCCCTGCTTCATGGCGAACCTGCACAGCGACCTCGTGCGGCTGTTGCCTGAGGAGGTCGCGGAGCGGTTGGGTTATTGGCTCGTGGCACGCCCGGATTCGCTGCGGCAACCGGCTGTTGCCGCCGTCGTCGGCGCTTTGCGGAGGGCCACCGACGAGTATGAGGACCCGCTGCTCGGCAAGACCTAGCCGCTTGAGTTGGCTCAGTCTGTGAGAACGCAGTCTGTGAGAACTCAGTCTGTGAGGATTCAGTCTGTGAGAACCGGGGCGCCGCTGATGAATCGGGTGAGCTGGTCGCCTTGCCACAGGTGCGCGGGCACACCGCCGCCCAGCAGTTCCCGGGCCAGGCCCGGATCCTCCCCGAGCGGTGCATCACTCGCGGCGATGATGACGTTTCCATAGCGCCGCCCCTTCAGCATGGCCGGGTCCGCGATGATCACCGTGTGCGTGAAGGCCGAGGAGATGGTGGCCGCCTCCCGCCGCGCCATGGCGAGGTCCGGGGAGTCACCGCAGTTGACGATGTAAACACCGGCGGGATCCAGGACGCGTTTCGCGTGTTCCACGAATTCGTGGGTCGTCAGTGCGCTCGGAGTGCGGCTGCCGGCGAAGACGTCACGGATGATGACGTCGCGGCTGCTGGCGGAGAGAGACTCGGTGACTTCCCGCGCCTCTCCGACGCGGATCCGCAGCAGCGGCGCACGCGGTAGGTCGAACCACTCGCGCACCAGCACAGCGAGTGCACCGTCGAGTTCGACGACGACCTGCCGCGCGTCGGGGAAGGTTGCTGCGAAGCTTCGCGCCAGTGAACATGCGCCGCCGCCCAGGTGAAGTGCGCGGAGGCGGAACGTTGAGGGCCACTGCGAGGTCACCAGTGAATTGATCCATCGCATGTATTCGAAGTCGAGCCGCGCCGGGTCCGCGAGATCGATGTGCGAACTCGGGACCCCGTTGATGTGCAGCACCCAGCCGTTGGGGTTGAAGCGGTCGGGCACGAGCTCACAATTACCGGTGTCGATGGTGTGAATTCCGGGGACCGGACCACCGTCGGCGGCAGCCGTTTCCTTGTTTTCCCGCTTCCGTCCCACGAATCCTTACTCTCTCGCCCGATGCCGGTCAGTAAGGACGGACAACGCCCTGATGATGCAGATACCCGTTGACCTGCCGAACGCGGCCGGGGATGGTGAAGAGGTCGATGATCATGAGAATCCACAGCGGTATCAGGAAGAGGAAACCGAGCAGGAACCAGGCCGTGGCGTAACCGACCAGCCCGAGTGCCAGGTACAGAAAACCCATCCCGTTCTGGCGCAGATAGAACTTGTGTGCGCCGAAGTTTCCGAGGAGGAACCAGAGCAGGTACGCGAGCCAGCTTTCTTTCGCGGCATAGACCACCACGTGCTGTTGGGGCTGATTCCCATAGTAGTTGGACATGTCATTTCCCTGTCTGTTGTAAGACTGATGCGGACCCGCCGGTCGCGGGCGGACGCGGTGTCTGCGCCGAACGTACCAACCGGATCTCGTAGAGCCCGTTCCACCGCTCGGAGAGCTGTTCCCTTTCGCCGTCCGGCGTGAATCCCAGTTTGCGGTAGAAAGCGATGGCGCGCTCGTTCCCCTCAAGAACCCAGACGCACGCCGCGGCATCACCGATGGCTGCATCGGCGAGCGCACGACCCAGGCCGGTGCCGTAGTACTGCTTCAGTACGTACAGCATGAAAAGTTCGACGGCGGCGGGCGGACTCTCGCCCCGGGCGTCACCGCCCGCCGCGATCCCGACAATCTTCCCCAGTTCATCCACTGCAACGAAGGGAACGCTGTCCTGGGTGTCAAACCCCATCCGCCAGGCTTCGGCCTGCGCCTCCACCGTGTCGTCCAGCCCTGCCAGGACCCCGGATTCGAGCCGACCTTCGTAGGCCTGGCGCCAACCCTCGTTCTTCATCCGCAGCGCAGCCTCAAGCTCGTCGATACGCAGCGGACGGATGGTGACCATGCCGTTCATGCTATCGTCCGGCAGCGACAACCCTGGGTCCTGCGCCCTGGAGAATGACGGCGGCTAGGTTCGGTGCATGCGGAACATGGGCCTGGAATGCCAGACCGGTCCGCAGAGGGCGGTCGTTCCATCGGGGACGAACCCGTTGCGAACGTAGAAACGCTCCGCCCTCGGGTTGTCATTGAGGATCCAGAGATAGGCCGAAGAATCACCGATTGATGCATCAAGCAGCTGCTGGCCCAGACCGCACCCGTGCGTCGAGGCCAGCGTATAGATGTGGTGCAACTCGAAATCGGGGCGATCGTCGTCCCTGCCCGGCCCCGAGGAAGCAATCCCTACCGCCCGACCCCGGCCGTCTAAGGCAATCCAGCCGGTGACGCCGTCGTCACGCGAAAGTGCGGCCCGACGTCGGCTGATGATGTTCGGCAGGTCCGCATCGTAGTGGTCGTGGAACTCGCGCGGCATGATGTTCGCGTAGGTTTCATGCAGCGCGGCGACATGCGTGCGCGCGTAGGCTTCCGCGTCGTCGACGGTGGCCGTACGGATCGAGAATTGAGTTCTAGTTGACGACGGCGACCGCAAACCCGTCCCAGTCCTTGGTTCCTACGGTTTGAAGCGCGGTTGCCTCCAGGCGAGGATGGCCGCCGAGAATCTCAAGGGCCGTCCGGGTGCCGCGCGTGTGCTCGTCGCCGTCCGCATCCAGGACCGTGCCGCCGCGCACCACATTGTCCAGCACAATCACCGCGCCCGGGCGGGACAACTTCACCGCCCATTCAAGGTAATGGGGATTATTGACCTTGTCTGCGTCGATGAAGAACAGGTCGTAGGGTCCGGCAAGAGTGGGGAGCGTCTCAAGAGCAGCGCCCACATGCACGGTCACTTTGTGCCCGACGCCGGCCGAATCCAGGTTGCGGCGCGCCACCTCCGCGTGTGCCGGCTCATACTCGCACGTGTCCACGGTGCCGTCCTCGGGAAGGCCCCGGGCCAGCCAGATGGTGCTGAAACCGCCCAGCGTGCCGATCTCCAACACACGACGCGCTCCGTGGATCCGGGCCAGCAGCATCAGGAATTTCCCCTGCCCAGCGGTCACCTCGATGGCGGGCATTCCGGCGCTGCGCGTGTTCTCCACAGCGGCGAGGAGTGCGTCATCGGGCCGGACGACCGTGCTGTTGAGGTACGCGTCCACCTCGGCCCAAGTGCTCATGAATGCCCCTGGTACTCGTCCATCTCGTCAATGGCGCGTTCCAGGCGTTCCACTTTCCCGGTCAGCTCACCGGTGCGTCCGGGACGGATGTCTGCCTTGAGTACGAGGGAGACGCGGCTGCCGTACTTCGCTACCGCCTCGGTGGCGCGTTTGACGACGTCCATTACCTCGTCCCACTCACCCTCGATCTCGGTGAACATGGAGCTGGTGGAGTTCGGAAGTCCTGAATCACGCACGATCTTCACGGCCTCAGCCACGGCGGCGTGAACAGACCCCTCAGCATTGCCGGAGGTGTCCTCGTGTGCGCCGCTGGGCCGGCCGGAAGGTGCAACTGAGAAGGCTACGAGCATGGGGACAGTCTGTCAGGTTTGGTCCCGCTGGTCACCCGTTTGTGCAGATGCCTCCGTGTCGAATGGATAGCCCGGAAGGTAAGGCAGCCAACACTGACGGACAGTGACTAAGCATCTGTGATCGTGCAGGATGAAGTAATGACCACCCGCGGAATTTACGTCAGCGCAATGGCTCCCGGCTCGGGGAAGTCCCTCATTTCACTGGGTCTTGCCAGCATGCTGCAGGGGCACGCTGACCGCATCGGATTCCTCCGGCCGATCTCCGAAGCGGAGGACGGCGCAGACGATCCGATGGTCCTCCTGATGCGCCGTGCGTTCGGGCTGGATGCGCGAACGGCCCGGAGCGGCATGACGCGTGCAGAAGCACGGGCGCTGCTCGTCGCAGGTGAGCGCGAGGAGATCGATGCCCGCTGCGTCGCGGTCTACAGCGAAATGGCGCAGTCCTGCGACGTCATCATCGTGGAGGGCACCGACCTGAGCGGGCAGGACGCCGCGGTTGAATTCGACCTCAACGCACGGTTGGCGAACAACCTGGGCGCCATGGTTCTCGCCGTCGTGAGCGCGAAGGACATGAGCGCGGCCGAGGCGGCCGACGCCGTCGACGTCGCCCGGCGGGAGCTGGACGCTGCGCAAGTGTCCCTGCTGGCCATGATGGTGAACCGCGCGGCGGAAGGCGCCGTCGGCACCATCCGGGAACAGGTACGCCCCGGAAAGTCGGGCCGTCCGGTCTACGTCATCCCCGAGCTGAGCGAAATCTCGCAGCCCACCATGGCTGAGGTCGCGAGCGCCCTTGACGCCCGGCATATCGCCGGTGGGGCCACGCTTGAACGGGACGTCTCCTCCATCCGCGTCGCTGCCATGAATGTAGGGCACTTCCTCGAACTGCTCCGGGACGGCGCGCTCGTAATTGTGCCCGGTGACCGGGCGGACGTGCTGGTGGCCACGGTGGCGTCGTCGTTCTCGCCTGAGTTCCCCGTACCTTCCGGCATGATCCTCACCGGGGGCCTCACGCCCGATCCCAATATTCTTGCCCTGCTTGCCCACGCAACCTTCCCCGTGTTCGCGGTCGACGACGACACCTACACCGCCGCCAAACGCGTCAGTGAGGTGCGCGGCGAGATCGCGACCGGCCTGCGCCGGAAGGCAGCAGCGGCGCTGGGCGTATGGTCCAGGCAGGTGGACGCGGTGGAGCTGCTCGAACGGCTGGAGTTGCCGCGGCCGGTGAAGATGACCCCGCTGCGGTTTCTGCACGAGCTCATCGAGAAGGCGCGCAGCGACCGCAAGCACATTGTCCTTCCCGAGGGCACGGACGAGCGGATCCTGCGCGCAGCGGAGATCCTGCGCCGCAGGGATGTCTGCGACCTGACAATCCTCGGCTCGGAGTCACAGGTCCGGGAGAACGCGGCGAGTCAGGGCATCGACCTCGCAGGCCTGACCCTGCTCGATCCTGCCACCTCCGAGCTGCGTGAGGAGTTCGCTGCGGAATACGCGCGGCTGCGCTCACACAAGAACGTATCCCTCGAGGATGCCCGGGAACGCATGCTCGACGGCTCCTACTTCGGGACCATGATGGTACAGCTCGGCCATGTGGACGGCATGGTCTCGGGCGCCGCGCACACGACGGCCAACACCATCCGCCCGGCGCTGGAGTTCGTGAAGACCAAGGAGGGCGTGAAGATTGTGTCCTCAGTGTTCCTCATGCTCCTTCGGGATCGGGTTCTGGTGTACGGCGACTGCGCGGTCAATCCTGATCCCACCGAGGAACAGCTTGCTGACATCGCCGCTGCGTCGGCGGAGACCGCTGCCCAGTTCGGAGTTGAACCGCGCGTGGCCATGCTGTCCTACTCCACGGGAGAATCCGGATACGGCGGGGCCGTGGACGAGGTCCGGCGTGCAACTGAGTTGGTGCGGTCCATCCGGCCGGACCTTCCCGTTGAAGGACCCATCCAGTACGACGCCGCGGTGGACGCGTCGATTGCGCAGTCCAAGCTGCCCGGGTCCACGGTCGCCGGGCAGGCAACCGTCTTCATATTTCCCGATTTGAATACGGGCAACAACACGTACAAGGCGGTGCAGCAGTCGGCCGGTGCCGTCGCCGTCGGGCCGGTTCTGCAGGGCCTGCGCAAGCCGGTGAACGACCTCTCGCGGGGCTGCACCATCGAAGACATCGTGAACACCGTAGCCATAACGGCCGTCCAGGCACAGGGCACCACATCCCAGGAGGCGTAATGATCATCCTTGTCATCAACTCAGGCTCGTCCTCACTCAAGTACCAGGTGCGGGACTCCGCTACCGGGGAGCGTCTGGCCAACGGACTGATCGAGCGCATCGGGGATTCTGCCCATGGCGGGCCCAGAGACCACGCAGAAGCACTCGATCGGGTCACACAGGAACTTGAATCAACGCTGCAGGGCCGATCGATCGACGCCGTCGGTCACCGTGTGGTCCACGGCGGGGAGCGCTTCAGCGAGCCGGTGCTGGTCACCAACGAGATCATCCGCGCCATCGAACGGCTCAACCCGCTGGCCCCGCTACACAATCCCGCGAATGTCCAGGGCATCCGCGCCATCGCCGACCGGTGGCCGAGCATGAAGCAGGTCGCCGTCTTCGACACCGCCTTCCACCGCACCCTGCCCGAACACGCCTGGCGGTATGCCGTGCCCGACGACCTGTACAAGAAGTTCGGCATCCGTCGGTACGGCTTCCACGGCACGTCCTTCGAGTACGTGACACGGCACGCGGCCGGGCTGCTCGGCCTGCCGGCGCAGGAATTCACCGGGATCATCGCGCACCTGGGAAACGGTGCGTCCATCACGGCCGTCCAGGGTGGACGCAGCATCGATACCTCGATGGGTTTCACACCTCTGGAGGGCCTGGTCATGGGCACCCGATCCGGTGACATCGACCCGTCCATCCTGCTGTTCCTCAGTCGCGAGGGCTATACGGAGAAGGATCTCGATCGACTCCTGAACCGCGAGTCAGGGCTCGTGGGCCTCACTGGCCACAATGACATGCGGTCGGTCGAGGAATCAGGCGACGCCGGGACGGTCGCCCTCGACATTGCTTCCTACCGGCTCGCCAAGTACATCGGCGGCTACCACGTTGCCGTCGGCGGCGCGCAGGCGCTCGTCTTCACCGCCGGAATCGGAGAGAACTCGTGGCGGTTCAGGGAGCGCGTGGTGAATCGACTCAGCGCGCTGGGCATCTTCATTGACGACGCCGAGAACCAGAAGCCGGGCGGGTCCCCACGCGAGATCAGCACCGAAGAATCGGCGTTCCCGGTGTTGGTGGTGCCCACAGACGAAGAGGCGGCGATCGCAGAGGCGACTGCCGCCGTCGTCGGCTCCGCTTAGGTTCTGCTGTTCAATCGCTCGTCAGGCGGCACCGAGGAAGCGCGCCAGCGCGGCCGCAGCGGCGCCGCTGAGCACAACGACGAGGAACGGTGCCCGCAGCCACAGTGCCACCGCGGCGGCCAGGAGCGCGGCGAGGCGCGCATCAACCACCAGAGCCTGACCGCTCGAGAAGGTGTTGACGGCCGTCAGCGAGGCGAGCAGGCCGATGGTCAGAGTGCCTGCCACGCGGGTCATCCGCGGGTTCTCCATCAGCCGCGCGGGCACAAGGTATCCGGCGAGCTTCGTGAGGTAGCTGAGCAAGCAGGCAACAAGGATCCAGATCCAGAGGTTCACGGCCGCCCTTCCGAGGGATACGGCTCGACATCGGGTTCGAGCCCTTCACGTGAGGGACCGAAACTGAACCAGCCGAGCAGGCCGGCGACGAGTGCGGCCACGAGAATGGGGACGCCCGGCGGCACGAAAGGAACTGCCAGCAGGGTGACGAGGGCGCAGACCACGGCGATGGCCGCGGGTTCCCGCGCCTTCAGCCGGGGCCACAGCAACCCGAGGAAGGCGGCCACCGCAGCGCCGTCGAGACCCCATTGCGCCGGATCACCGAGGGCGTTTCCGAGCAAGGCGCCCACCAGGGTGAACACGTTCCACAGCACGTAGATGCCGATTCCGGCCACCCAGAAGCCCCGGCTTTGCTCCAGTGGATCGCTCTGCCCGGTGGCGGTTGCGGTTGATTCGTCGATGGTGACCTGTGCCGCGGCGAAGCGGCGCCAGCGGCGCGGGCGGAGCATCGCGTTCATCTGCATGCCATAGACGGCGTTGCGGATGCCCAGCAACCCCGACGCCGACATGGCCGCCGCACCGCTTCCGCCGCCACCCACCACTCCAATGAACGCGAACTGTGAGCCGCCGCTGAACAACAGGAGACTCAGCGCCATCGTCTGCAGGAGGTCAAGCCCGGACGCTACCGAGAGGGCGCCAAAGGACACCCCGTAGAGCCCCGTCGCTACGGCAATAGACAGACCAACCCGCGCAGCCGGGGATTTCGAAAACTCCACCGGCCAAGCCTATGCGGAACCCCGGCCTCGCTTCACTTCGGGTCCGATGGCGGCAATACTGAGAAAGGTCAGCATACTTACGAATCTGTGGAGGAGTATCGATGAAGGCACTTACCTGGCAGGGTAAACGATCGGTCAGCGTCGAGGAAGTTCCCGACCCGCGAATCGAAGATCCCTCGGACGCGATAGTCCGGATTACCTCGACGGCCATCTGCGGCTCCGATCTCCATCTGTACGAAGTTCTGGGCCCGTACATGAAAAAAGGCGACGTGCTGGGCCACGAACCGATGGGCATTGTCGAAGCCGTGGGGAGCAGCGTCACCAACCTGAAGCCCGGCGACCGCGTCGTCATCCCGTTCAACATTGCCTGCGGCCACTGCTGGATGTGCAACAACGGGCTGCAATCCCAGTGTGAAACCACGCAGAACCACGATCAGGGTACGGGAGCGCGCATCTTCGGCTACTCGGAGCTGTACGGTTCCGTTCCCGGTGGCCAGGCCGAATACCTCCGGGTTCCCCATGCCGACTACGGCCCCGTCAAGGTCGGCAACGACCTCCCCGATGAGCGTTACCTGTACCTCTCGGACATCCTTCCCACCGCCTGGCAGGCGGTGCAGTACGCGGACGTGCCCGACGGCGGCACCCTCGCCGTTTTCGGACTTGGTCCCGTCGGTCAATTCGTTGCCCGCAGCGCACGGCATCTGGGTTACCGCGTGATCGCCGTGGAGCCGGTCGCTGAGCGGCGTGCAATGGCCGAGCGGCACGGCATCGAGACAGTGGACTTCACCAAGGAGGTCGGCGATGTGCTCCGCGAGATGACCAATGGCCGCGGACCTGACTCCGTGGTGGACGCCGTCGGCATGGAAGCCCACAACTCACCGCTGGGGGCCTTCGCACAGAACGCAGTGGGGCTGCTCCCGGACCCCATCGCCAGAAAGGCCATAGAAACCGCCGGCGTAGATCGGCTGACGGTCCTCTACGCATCAATCGACGCCGTCCGACGCGGCGGAACGGTCTCCCTCAGCGGCGTCTACGGCGGCACCGCCAGCCCCATGCCACTGCTGACCATGTTCGACAAGCAGATCCAGACCCGGATGGGTCAGTGCAACGTACGCCGATGGACCGATGAGCTGCTGCCGCTCGTCGAAGACCCCTCGGACCCGCTGGGCGTGATGGACCTCAAGACACACGAGGTGTCGCTGGAGGAAGCACCGAACGCCTACAAGATCTTCCAGAAGAAGCAGGACGGCTGCATCAAGGTGATTCTCAAACCATGACGGTCTGAACGGCGTGGATCGCGTCCGCGGCCCGCACCAGCGCAAGATGCGAGAACGCCTGGGGGAAGTTTCCAGCCATCCGGGCGTTCTCGGCGTCGTACTCCTCAGACAGCAGGCCGAGTTCGTTCGCGTAGCCCACCAGCTGATCCATGAGGCGCTTGGCATCCTCGAGACGGCCCGTGTGCGCGTACTGCTCAACGAGCCAGAACGAGCAGGCGAGGAAGGGGTGCTCCCCAGGGGCAAGACCGTCGATGGCCGATTCAGTGCGGTACCGCAGCAGCAGCCCATGACGGTCCAGGAGCTGCTCCTCAAGCCGCGCCACCGTGCCCAACATCATCGGATCGTCGTAGTCGATGAAACCGACCTGCGGCAGCTGCAGTAGTGACGCATCGACAAGCGTGGCGCCGTAGTACTGGGTGAAGGAATTCACCTGCCTGTCGTAACCCTGTGCCAGGATCTCCTGCCGGAGGGTGTCGCGCAGCTCCTCCCAGCGATCGGCCTCGCCCTTCAGCCCGTACTCCCGTACAGCGCGGGCACCGCGGTCAAACGCAGCCCACATCATCACGCGGGAGTGCGTGAAGTAGGCCGGTTCGCCGCGCATTTCCCAGATGCCGTGATCCTTCGAATCGAAGTGCTTCTCGAGGAAACCGAGCAGGGCGTGCTGGAGGGGCCACGAGAATTCATCCTCGTTCACACCCCGCTCACGCAGCTTCTCCAGGGCGACCATCACTTCACCGACGACGTCGGCCTGATATTGATTCACAGCCCCGTTGCCGATTCGTACGGGAGCGGAATCCGCGTAGCCCGGCAGGTGGCCGAGCACCTTCTCCGGAAGCTGCCGCTCACCGGAGACGCTGTACATGATCTGCAGGTCCTCCGGGTCCCCGGCGACGGCCCGCAGCAGCCAATTCCGCCACCCGGACGCCTCATCCTCATAGCCGTGCGTCATCATCGCCTCGAGGGTCAGCGCTGCGTCGCGTAGCCAGCAGAACCGATAGTCCCAGTTCCGTTCGCCGCCGAAGGCTTCCGGCAGCGAAGTGGTGGGTGCTGCCACAATGCCGCCGGTATCTTCATGAGTCAGCGCCCGAAGAACCAGAAGGGAGCGCTTGACGATGTCGTCGTATTCGCCCTGCTTCTCGCAGCTTTCCGCCCAGTTCTGCCAGTAGTCGATGGTTGACTGGAGCGTCACGTCGAAGTCGAGGGGCGTCGGCTGCTCCCGGTGCGAGGGGTACCAGACCAGCTCGAGGTCGACCTTCTCCCCGGCTTCGACCGTGAACTCGCCCGCGTGACGGTGGTCAGCAGCGTGGGGAAGATGGGTGCCGCGCAACAGCAGTGCATCCGGACCGGCCATCGCCAGGATCCCGGGACCACCTTCTTCATGGGTTCGCCGCACCCACGGCAGGACGTCACCGTAACCGAACCGGACCACCAGCTCCTGACGCATCGGCACGGAGCCCGCGATGCCCTCGATACGGCGCGCCAATGACGCCCGTCGGTCGTGCATGGGCATGAAATCGGTTACGAGCACTTCTCCGGCCTCAGTCCGCCACCGGGACTGGAGAACAAAAGTGGACTCGACGTACTTCCACTCAACAAGCTCCGCCACCCCGGCGTCATGGGCAGGAGCAATAAGCCATCTCCCGTGGTTCTCGTTGCCCAGCAGAGCCGCAAAGACCGACGCCGAGTCGAACCTCGGGTAGCAGAGCCAGTCGACGCTCCCACCCCTGGACACCAGGGCCCCGGTGTGGAGGTCGGAGATCAGTGCATAGTCCTCAATCGGCATAGCCATGCGTTAACTCAATCACAAACCCCCGGTGGTGGGCTCCCCCTTCAACCTGCGAAGGACATGAGCGGGCCGGTTCGTGGTGATCTCCTGGACGCCGAGCTCGCGAAGGAAGTCGACGTCGTCGTCCGTGTCCACCGTCCACACCCTCACGCGCAGGCCCGCGGCGAGCCACCGCTTTACCCGCTCGGGGTGCGCCCGCACATACTCGATACCGGGCCCGGCGATCCCGACTGCACCGCTCGCGATGATCCGCTCTCCCTCATGGAGGGCACGGCGCAGGAGATTCATGACGGCGGCGGCTGTAAGCGGCCCCAGGGTCTCCCTCACATCCTCGGGGTGGACATCGGCAACCAGCTGGCAGACGACGTCGGACGGGACCCGTTCCAGAAGATGCCTCACCGAGTCCGGGTTGAAGCTCATGAAGGAGATGTGCAGGTTAGCCAGCCGGGAGGTCTCCGGGTCGTATCCCTCCCGCATCAGGAAGGCGATCAGCCTTTCCTCGAGCTTGAGCCCGAAGGGGCTTGGGTGCTTCAGTTCGATGGCTAGTTCCAGCTCCCGGCCATCCCCGCGGAGAAGTTCGATCAGCTCCTCGAGGGTAAGCAACTGATCCGCCACGCCACCGTACTGCGGCGGGATGTTGGCGCCCTTCCAGGACGCGAAATCCAGTTCGCGCAACTGCCGCAGCGTGTGGTCACCGACATCACCCGTGCCGCTGGACGTCCGGTCAAGCGTGGGGTCGTGAATACAAACGAGTTCCAGGTCTTCTGTGAGATGGACATCGCATTCAACGCCGTCGGTCCCCTCGGCGAGCGCCTGGAGGAACGCGGCGCGTGTATGTTCGGCGTATTGCTTGCTGGCGCCCCGGTGGGCGAAAACCAGATGCTTCACTCCTTGTTGTTCTGCCACAGGCCTTACGCTAGCGAATGCGGCAGGAACTGACCTAAGAGCGGCTGATGAGATGGGGAATTCAGCACCGATGCGGAGGACCAAGTGAGCATTGCGTTGACCGATACGGAGCGCGCAGCAGGACTGAGGCGGATGAAGACCGTCGCAACGGGCCTGCTTGGCGTCATGGCGGTGATCTTCCTGGTCGCGTTCGCGCTGCAGGAGCAGTACCCGTGGCTGCAGTATGTCCGGGCGGCGGCCGAGGGTGGCATGGTGGGCGCGCTGGCCGACTGGTTTGCAGTGACAGCCCTGTTCAAGTACCCCATGGGGTTGAAGATTCCGCACACGGCGATCATCCCCCGCAAGAAGGACCAGATCGGAACCTCCCTCGGGCAGTTTGTGGAGGAAAACTTCCTCGCCGAGGACGTTGTCCAACAGAAGTTGACCTCCCTCGGCGTTGCGCAGCGCGCCGGCACGTGGCTCGCCCGCCCGGAGGGTGCGGACCGGGTAGCAGTGGAAGGCGCGGCACTGATCCGTGGTGCGTTCACGGTGCTGGATGACGACGCCGTCCAGCAGGTCATCGAGTCAATGGTGCGCAAGCACGTGGTGGACCCGCCGTGGGGCCCGCCGGTTGGGCGGATGGCAGCCCGGATCTTCGAGGAAGGTCACCACCACCGGCTGGTGGACCTTCTGGTGGACCGCGCAGCCGAGTGGGTCGACGCGAATTACGACGTCGTCTCGCGCGTGGTGTCGCAACGATCCCCCACCTGGGTTCCGCATTTCGTGGACGGGCTGGTGGGCGACAAGGTCTATACCGAGTTTCTCAAGTTCGTGCGCGCCGTCCAGGCCGATCCGCAGCACGATGTCCGGCTCTCGATCGACAAGTACCTCACGGACCTGGCACAGGACCTTCAGTATGACCCGGCGGTCATTGCGAAAGCCGAGGAGATCAAGGCCGGCATCCTGGATGACCCACGTGTTCACGATGTCGCTGCGCGGGCATGGAAGACCGTCAAGACGGCGCTGCTCGAGGCGGTGAACGACCCCGACAGCGAACTGACCCGGAACTTCAAGTCAGCTGTCCGGGATTTCGGACGCCGGCTGACCACCGACGAGGAGCTCGCGGGCAAGATCAACCGCTGGATCTCCGACGGCGCCGGCTACCTCGTACGGACTTACCGCAGCGACATTGCCGGAATCATTTCGGAGACCGTGGAACGCTGGGATGCAGAGGAGACCTCACGGAAGATCGAACTCCAGGTAGGTAAGGATCTTCAGTTCATCCGAATCAACGGCACCGTGGTGGGTTCACTCGCAGGCCTGGCGATCTTCACGATCGCTCACGCGCTGTTCGGCTGACCTCCGCCGGACTCAGGGGTGGCCGTAATCCTTTGTCGCCGCAGGCAGCTTCTCGAGTTCGGTGAGCAGTTCACCGGGAATCACGGTGGGCGGAGGGCCGAACGCTTCGCGCGTGGCATTGATGACCGTACGGCCCATCATGTGGTTGCCGGCTCCGCCCACGGCAGCGCCCACCCCGAATGGCAGTGCACGTCCCAGCAGTGCCCCGCCCTGGCGGGCCAGCATGCGCCGGATGAACCGCTTGCGGATACTCGCGCCGATTCCGCGTACCGCTGATGAAGACATCGATCCACCGACCACGTTGCCCCAGTGACGCGTTACACCGCCCGCTGAGGAACCCATTGTGGCCTGTATCAGCGCTGACCCCTCTTCGCCCATCAGGATGCCCATAACGAGCGTTCGTGCGCGTTCCGGATCATCGGTGGAGATCCCGTGAAGCTCCGCGACTGATTGGGCGTAGAGGGCTGTTGCCTCCAGGAAGCCGACCGTGGCTGCGGCTGAAAGCCCCAGGGAAACGACTGTGCCGATCGCCGGCACGACGGCGGTACCTCCGACGGCCGCTCCCGCCGTCGTGATCGCGACAAGGTAGTCCCGCTCCAGTTTTGCGTTCAACTCGGCGGCAGTAGCTGTTGGGTCTTTCTTGCGTAGCCGCCGCAGGTTTGCAAGCACCAATGGCCGCTGAACGTCGATAGCCCGTTCCACTGCACGCTGGATACCCGGCTTCGGTCGGCCGTGGCGATCGAAAACCGCCCCACTCGCGAATTTGCCCGCTGGGTTGAAGGGTGCCATTGCTGATCCTTCCGTCGAGTTGTTCAAGTCTGGCTTACTTGGCTTCGCAAAGCCATGCAAAACGCCCCGTCGGATGGGGCCGACGGGGCGTTTTAGTAGATGTCGCCCAGATTATGCGTGCGAGCGATTCTTGGTGATGGCACCGTACACGAGGAGAACGATGATCGCTCCACCGATGGCCAGCAGCCATGAAGAAAGCGAGAAGAATTCGTTCACGCCGACGTTGAAGAGGAGGTTGCCAAGGAAACCTCCGAGCAGGGCGCCGATCACGCCGAGAATAAGCGTCATTACCCAGCCGCCACCCTGCCGTCCAGGGAGAATCAGTTTGGCGATGGCGCCTGCAATAAGACCGAGAAGAAGAAATGCTAGGAAATTCATGAAGTACTCCTTAATCGAACTTCTATCCACGCAACTTGTTTGTCGATTTCGACCGTGCACCGAAGTGCAACTGCACACCACCCTACTTCATCAGTGAGCTTAGTAATAGCTTATGGTCCTGCTGGTGCAACCATTAAACTCCTGCCTGCCCGCATTGCAACCCCCCGTAATCAAAACTTCACCGGGGGCAAGATTGATCCGCAGAAAAAGGGCTCGCTCAATTTCTGCGCGATGCTCGGAGCCACACCAACCGGAAGACAGTATGCTGATTACATAGCGTGTTATTCGCCACCTGCTTCTGCTGCTGCAACAAGCAGCGAACAAACAGAAAAATTGCCAAGCGGGTCAAATCAAGGAGTAGTTGGTATGAGAATCGGTTCCTCCATCGTCCTGATTGCACTCGGGGCAATCCTGGCCTTCGCCGTTGCAGACAATCTGGTGAACTTCATCGACCTCACCCTCGTGGGCTACATCCTCATGGGAGTCGGTGTTCTGGGACTCATCATCTCGCTCCTGATGAATGCGCCGCGCAACCAGAAGCGAGTGAGCGAATCGCGCACTGTGCAGGATCCGAACACCGGTGAGCGGATCACCCGCAATGAAACCCGCGACGGCGGGATCTAACCCTTAGACGAATCCACCTGGGCCGACGGCCCCGATCAGCGAAGAAGCCACCTGCCTCTCGGCGCGGGTGGCTTCTTCATTTAAGCCGTCACCTCCCGTCCGGGAACAGGACTACGTGTACGACCGCCAGGTCTCCCAATCTGCCTTTTCTTCCGGTTTCCATTGACATCCAAACATAAACACAGATAGAGTCACTGAAACAGAAATACCTGTGACTCTGGTCACCAGTCGAGGAGGCGCTGTGTTCGCCGAGGAACGCTATAACAGGATCGCCGCCTTGGTGGCGTCCGAAGGCCGCGTTACCGTGGCGCAACTCGCCGCCCGCTTCAACATCACCAAGGAGACTGTCCGGCGGGACCTCGCGCTTCTGGAAAAGGACGGAATTCTCCGCCGCGTACACGGAGGTGCCGTCCCGGCTACCAACGCCAGCACCAGCGAGCTCAGCCTGTCCAGCCGCGAAGGTCGGAATCAGGCGGAGAAAGCCCGCATAGCCAAGGCTGCGCTGGCCATGGTGCCAGCTGAGGGATCGATTGTGCTGGACGGCGGAACCACCACCGGAAGCCTCGCAGCCCTCCTCGTTCAGGAAGCGGCGGATCAGCTCCTGATCATCACCCACTCCGTCCCTGTCGCCCACACTCTCATCGGCTCGTCCCTCCAGCTCGAGTTCATCGGAGGGCGAGTCCGCAGCCTCACCAGTGCCTGCGTGGGAAGCGGCACCGTAGCGCGTTACAACGGCTTTCGACCGGATGTCGTTTTCATCGGCACAAACGGTGTGCACCCGGAATTCGGGCTCAGCACTCCAGACCCAGAGGAGGCCTCCGTGAAGGCGGCAATTGTTCGATCGGCGCGCCGCGTCGTCGTGCTGGCAGATGCATCGAAACTGAACGCGGAGACCCTTGTGGGCTTCGCCGGTCTCAACGAGATCGACGCACTCATCACCGACGTCCAGCCGGACGCTGCGCTCTGCGAAGCACTGGCTGACGCGGATGTCGAGCTGGTGGTCGCATGATCATCACGCTCACGGCCAATCCCAGCCTTGACCGCACCATCGAGTTGGCCGCTCCCCTCGCCCGCGGTGCGGTGCAAAGGGCAGTGGCCAACCGGCAGGAATCGGGAGGCAAGGGCGTTAACGTCTGCCGTGCACTATCAGCAGGTGGAACCGAAGCCCTCGCGATCCTTCCGGGTCAGGACGGTGATCCGGTACTTGCCGGCCTGCTCGCCGCAGGTGTCGCCTACCGCAACCTGCCGATTCGGGCGGCCCTGCGCTCCAACGTCACCATCACGGAACCGGACGGCACCACCACCAAGATCAACGAGCCCGGTCCAGCGTTGAGCGAGCAGGAAGCCGCCACGCTCATCGACCTGGTGGTGGACTTGTCCGACGGCGCGCGCTGGCTGGTTCTTGCAGGGTCACTTCCGCCGGGCCTGCAGCAGGACTTCTATGCAGCAACCGTGCGGGCAGTCCGTACCCGGCACGGGAACCGCGCACCACTGATCGCCCTTGACGCATCCGAAGCGACGCTCATCGCCGCGATAGAAGGAAATGCCGCTCCGGACCTGCTCAAGCCCAACGCCGAGGAACTGTCGCAGCTCACCGGAATCGGTCATGGTGACGAACTGGAGGACCAGCAGGACCTCGCCGTGGAGGCAGCAACCCGCCTGCTTGCCCGCGGCGTCCGCGCAGTACTGGCAACGCTCGGATCCAAGGGTGCGCTGCTGGTAACCCCCGACGGCGCCTGGCACGCACAGCACCCCCCAATCACAGCAATTTCCACTGTCGGCGCGGGCGATTCCGCCCTTGCCGGCTATCTCCTGGCGCATACCCGCGGCGCCAGCGCTCCCGACTGCCTACGCCAGGCAGTCGCGCACGGTTCAGCGGCGGCCTCGCTGCCCGGGTCGACCGTGCCCGCCCTGCACCAAACCACGCCCGACGCCGTCACGGTCCGGGCTCTGACTCCGGCTACTTCCCCCAACCACCCATAACCTCCGAAGGAACTCCCATGTCCGCAATGATTACGCCTGAACTTGTCGTCCTCGACAAGTCCCTGGGCAACGACCGCGCCGACGTTATTCGTCGGCTCGCTGAACTTGTGGTGGCGCAGGGCCGCGCCGATCAGGTGGAAGGGCTGTTCGCTGATGCACTGGCCCGCGAGGAAAAGACGGCAACCGGAATCCCCGGTGGAATCGCCATTCCGCACTGCCGATCCACCTCCGTCCTTGAGCCGACTCTGGCCATGGCCCGTCTCGAACCGAAGGTCGACTTCGGCGCCAAGGACGGACCGGCAGACCTCGTGTTCTTCATCGCCGCTCCCGAGGGCGCCGACCAGCAGCACCTCAAGCTGCTGTCGAAGCTGGCCCGTTCCCTGATCAAGAAGGACTTCACCGCGTCGCTGCGCTCTGCTGCTTCTGAGCAGGAAATCGTGACGCTGGTCGAGGAAGCAATCGAAACGGCACCTGCCAGAAAGGAGGGCGGCGCCACCTCGGTCACCCCGTCCGCAGCCGACCCCGGCACCGCCACCCCTCCCGAAGCAGCCCGGACCAAACGGCTGGTGGCTGTAACGGCTTGCCCCACCGGTATCGCCCACACCTACATGGCGGCCGACTCGCTGGTGGCGGCGGCGAAAGAAAAAGGCGTTGACCTCCAGGTTGAGACCCAGGGATCCTCTGCATCGACTCCCCTGGATCCTTCCGTGATTGCAGCGGCAGATGCGGTGATCTTCGCGGTCGACGTCGATGTCCGGGACAAGCACCGGTTCGCCGGCAAACCGGTCATCAACGCTCCCGTCAAGCGCGGGATCGATGAGCCCGGCGTCATGGTGGATGAGGCGCTCGCGGCGGCGGATAACCCGAACGCCCGCCGAGTCGCCGACTCATCCATGCCGGGAGCCGACGACGACGGGCCGCGTGAGGGTGTCGGCGGACAGTTGAAGCGCGCGCTACTTACCGGCGTGAGCTACATGATCCCGTTCGTCGCCGGCGGCGGTCTGCTGATCGCCCTCGGATTCTTCCTCGGCGGCTATGACATCACCGGTTTCGCCGACGACATGGTCGTCAACAACAGCCTGTGGAACCTCCCAGCCGAGTTCCCGGAAACAGCAAAGGGAGCGCTGGGCGCCTATCTGGGTGCGGTGCTCTTCAAGATCGGTGCCCTGTCCATGGGCTTCCTGGTTCCCGCTCTTGCCGGGTACATCGCATACGCTCTGGCCGATCGTCCCGGTATCGCACCGGGCTTCGTCGCCGGCGCAGTTGCCGGATTCATGGGCGCCGGCTTCCTCGGCGCGATTGTTGGCGGTCTCCTCGCGGGTTACGTTGCCATGAGGATCGGAAGATTGTCCGTGCCGCGCTGGCTCCGCGGCCTGATGCCGGTAGTCATCATCCCGTTGGTCGCCTCGATTGTGGCCTCCGGACTCATGATCCTGATTCTCGGGGGGCCCATCGCCGGACTCACCGTTGCGCTCAATGATTGGCTGTCCGGTCTCACCGGCACGGGGGCTGTTCTCCTCGGCGTCATCCTTGGACTCATGATGGCGGTGGACCTCGGCGGGCCTATCAACAAGGTCGCCTACGCCTTCGCGGTTGCCGGACTTGGCGCCGGAGCGGTAGATAACCAGGCACCGTGGCAGATCATGGCGGCAGTCATGGCCGCAGGCATGGTCCCGCCGCTGGCTCTGGCTCTGGCGACGGTGATCGACCGCCGTCGTTTCTCCCTGGCCGAGCGCGAGAACGGCAAGGCGGCCTGGCTCCTTGGATCGGCATTCATCTCCGAAGGAGCGATTCCTTTCGCGGCCGCCGATCCGCTGCGCGTCATCCCGGCGGGGATGGTGGGATCCGCCATCACGGGTGCAATGATCATGGGCACCGGTGTGACCTCCCAGGCACCCCATGGCGGCATCTTCGTATTCTTCGCGATCGGCAACGTGGCTATGTTCGTCCTATCGATCCTCGTAGGCATGGTCGTCTCGGCCCTCGCGGTGGTGGCCCTGAAGCGGTTCGCTGTTCGTAAGCCGCAACCGGCTGAAACCCCCGAGCCGGTCGCCGCCTAGTCTTTCATCGAGGAGTTGGACCATTGAGCGTTTTCGCGGTCGTGGTCCAACCCCACGGTGGATGAGGAAACAGCCCTGCTGAAGGCCGGCGCGAAAGGCCTCGTTGCCGATTCTGCAAACCCTGGGCCTGTAGGCTCACAACCAAACGCAACCGGAAGGAAAATCATGATCGAACGCAAAGCAACCGTAGCCAGCCGGGTGGGGCTCCATGCTCGTCCTGCCGCCATCTTCGCCGAGGCGGCGGGTGAACTCCCGGTTGAGGTGACTATCGCGCTGGAAAGCAGTCCGGCAGACGAGGCCATGGACGCGTCGAGCATCCTTTCCCTGATGAGCCTCGGAGCCGAACACGGCGATGTGGTGGTGCTCCGGTCGGAGGACGACGGCGCTGAAGAGGCTCTGGACTCATTGGTGCGGATCCTCGAGACGGATCACGACGCCTAGCAGGCGGGAGACTTCGGGCGCCGATATAAGCGCCTAAAGCAAAATAGGTGCGTCCACCCGTTCTAATGGACGCACCTATTGCTGTGTAACCCGAGGACCCCCCACGGTCGCCGGGAGTTACATAATCATAATTTTGACACAGCTTGATGAAAACGTGAATAGTGTTTCTTCTATAAGACGAAAAATCATTCAAAAGGACTAATGGGTCCCCTAGAGCTTCCGGTCCTCGCTCGCCAGGAAGTTGGACGCTCTGCCGCTTGTGGCGCGTCTGCCTGACAGCCAGATCATGGCGAGACCCATGATCACCAGGACGATTGCGCCGAACGGCAGGATAAGGTCAGCCGCGCCGGTGGGCAGGCCGGTGAGCTGGAGAGTAGCGTGCGCGAGCACCATAGCGAAGCCGACGGCCATCAATCCCGCAGCACTCCGATGGAGGCGCAGTGCGGTGGCGTCACGTGCCCGCGCAACCGCAGAACCTATGAGACAGGCGCCGATGTAGGCCGGGTATAGCCGTCCCAGATGGGCGTACCACTGCACTGACGTCTGGCCGGCATAGGCCCTCAGGCCTGTCGAGGACTCGGGCAGGTCGCTGAGTGCGAAGAGAAGTACCGTGCCCACCACCGTGACGGTAAGCGCCGTCACGCCGAGAGGGCCCCGGATCAGCCGAAGGGCGCGCTCAGACCCGAAAGCGGCTGCACCGCGCATGCCGAGCAGCAGCATGATGGCATAGAGGCTGAGCCTGATGACCAGGTTGGCGATATTGACTCCGCCAAGCAGACTGTCAACAGCGAGGTAGATGTGCGGCAGGCTCAGCGCCACTGCGACGCACAGCAGGACCAGCACAGCAAAGACACTGCGGCCTCGTCCCCGCAGGGCATCCGGCAGCCTTATGGCAGCGAACAGCAGACACAGTCCGAGAGCCAGCCACTGGATAACCACTCCCACGCTCATCCCAGGTTCTCCCATAACGCCTTGTCGCGTGTGCTGTCCTGCTCCTGCTTGCGCAACCTTTTGCCCAGACCGTCCAATCTGTCCCGCGCGATCAGGATGAGTTCGGAATCGGGCAGGGAGCTCAGGACCTGCTCACGGCCATCCTCGGCCCACCCCCCTTCTTCCGGAGTGAGGAGCCCGGTTACCACCAGGCCGTTGGCAAGGGAAACCCCGGAGACACGGGCAACTTCCACACATAGCTGCGTGCTCAATCTGCCGGCGCTGAGCTGGGCAGAAAGGTTTTGGGGTGCAATCCCTGTTCGCGCCGTCAGCGCCTGACGCAGTTCGCCACGGTCGACGGCGTCGAACCAGGTCCTGACCGAGTACCGGTGCGGGAGCGGCGCAAGTTGGAAGCTCACTGGTCGGCCCACACAGTCCGCATCTTCGCTCCGGCCGAGAATCAGCCTCAGCAGATCCATCGGTGAGACCTGGCTGAGGTATTCCGCCGGTGTAGGCGGCAGTATCCCATCTGCGAGATCAAAATAGCCGTCGAACTGACTGAGCGCTTGCACCGGAGGAACGCCATAAGCGCGGGCAATGCTGACGACGGTCTCCACCGAGACCTTCCCGCGCACCAGCTGCTGGGCAAGGGTAGACCGCTTGATGTCCGCCTTGCGGCAGAGATCCGACACCGTTGCGTCAGGGGCAATCTGGTTCCGCCACAGCTGAAAGGCTCTAGCTGTGACCGTCATTGTTGCCCTTCACGTTGAGATTGACGGGATTGAAGTCAACTGGACTTTCCACCCCTACTGTGAAGTATAGTTGGAGAGCTGGCTCCCCATTCTGCGATTCCCCCATACGCAGAACGCGGAGCCAGTCTCACGTTAAAGGTGCATACGCGTGCGCTCCCCTACCGGATTACCAGCGCACCTTCTTCTCGGGCTTTCCCTGCTTGCCGCTGGCGTGAAGGGATTTGTTCCTCCGACCGGTGCTATGGGCACTGTCAAGCTCCCCGAAGGCTGGATTCTTTTTGGCAAGCGCCTCGCGGGCGCGCGGGTCGTCCACGAGCTTCTTGGCCGCGGCTTCAGTAACGCGCACGTTCAGGGGCTGTTGGTTGTCTTGCTGGGTCATGACTCTCCTCTTTGTGACTGAGACCGCAGGCTGCCAGGCCTACAGGAGACGGCAGGGCAACAGCGTTTTCGTCAGCTGTTGGCTACCGGTTCCGCGAGGTTGCCTCTACGACACATGGCTTGATCGGTACCTTGATCAACGCGTAGGGGGAGCGGGAAAAACCTGGAGGCGAAAGCCTCAACACGGTCTATTTCGAATGTGTTGATGTGATGCGATGAGCGCTCAGCGCACTCAACCGGCACGATTTACTCGAAAATTAGTGTTCCCATGCGCTTCAACGTACACGAGGCTTCCGGCCTTGGCCAGAGGGTTAAGCAGTATTCGCCGGCTTAGCCGGCGCATACTTATATTCCACTGCTGCAGAACCGGTAGATTCTTCGGATAGCCAAGGGAGGCAGAATGGGCGAAAACACGCCGAACATCGACAGCCGTTACAGCCCCATTTATCAGCGCGGCGGCACCGGCGGCACCGGCGGCTCCGGCGTGCCCACCGCGCATGGCAGCCGCTGGGCGTCCCCGGGTGAACCACCGCAGCAGCGGCCGGACGCCCCAGCGGAACCTGACCTTCCCCCGGCGCCCGACGCTGGAGCGAACGTCGTGGAAGTGGTCCCTGAAGGTGTTCCGCACAACGACGCAGCCGTGTCGACCGGCCGGCGGTTCAACCCGTTCCTGCTCGCGCTCTGGTTGCTCGGTGCGGCGCTCCTGGCGTTGGGCCTCTGGGCTGTTTTCGCGCCCCTGCAGGTGGATGAAACCGCGGTCAACGGCCCGTTCCCCCAGTGGATCTTTATCATCAGCCAATCAGCCGGAGGGATCGTTGTCAGCGGCAGCATCCTGCTCGCTGCGGCCGGCGCGCTCAGCGCAGTTCGCTGGGACCGGCAGCGGGGCAGTGCTCAGCAGAGGTAGAAGCGTTGCGCCGCTGCGGCTAGTGCTTTCTGACGTCGACGTCCGCGTACACCAGTCGATGGTCACTCGTCGGAAACGGGAAGACACCCGTCAGCTCCGAACCCGGAGTGCCGGCACGCGGCCAGAACATTCCTGCTCCGCGCACTTTCAGCGTCTTTGAGGGCAGAACGTAATCGGAGCGGAGGTTGCCTGCCGCGGCGTCCTCGAAATCTGCGGTGTCGAGGGCCGGGTCTCCCCGGTGTTCCAGGTTCACCCGTCCCTGCAGGACCGATGCTTCAGCAGCACCGTCTGCGGCTGGCTTCGGATCCTGCACTTCCTTCAACGCAAGCAACTTGCCGATCGAGCCCGGCCGGGAATCGCCGTCTACAGGATCACTGTTGAGATCGCCCAACACCACGAAGTTGGCGCGCCGATCAAGTCCGCCTTTGCCGCCGTCGTCGTCATAGATGTAGCGGGCGTGCTGGCCGCCGCGGACGTAGTCCGCCCAGAACCGGATCTCATCGCTGTTTCGACGGCCGTTGCGGTCTTCGTCGGTGTCGAAGACCGGAGGAGTCGGATGGCTTGCAAGCACGTGTACCGTCGAGTTCCCAACGAGGACCGGAACGTCCCAGTGGGATTTGCTGGAGAGCCTGACGATCGCCAGTTCATCGTCGGTGAACCAGTCGTTGGACCTGGTTGTGGCCGGGTCATCGGGCAGGAGTGCACCGGGCATGTCTTTCCAGAGAAAGTTCTGGAATGTTCGAACGTTCTTCGTATCGATGGGGTACTTCGAGTAGAGCACCATCCCGTACTGCCCCTCGAACTGGCCGAATCCGAGCGCATCGTCCGGGCCGCCCACAATGCCGTCGTTGTTGAGGTCCATCCCGCTTGGGACGCCGGTGTTGGAGGGCGCGGTGTACATGTAGGGGTAGCGCACCGGCGCCTTGCCGTTCTGACTGACCTCAAGGTAGTTGGTCCGGAAGAGGTTCGCAGCCAGATGATCAGCGTCGTAGTCGAATTCATTGATCAGCACCACATCGGCGTTATTGATCTGAATGACCTCGGCGATTCTTTGCGCCTGCCCATTGTCCCGGGTGCGAAGGTCCGTGACGAGGGCACCCTCCGCGGACCGGTTGAGACTCGCGTTGTAGGTTGCGAAGCGAACGCTCTGCTGGGCCTGCCGCTGTTGCTGTTCGGCATCGCGGGGCTTGTCCGAACCGGCAACCGCCGACGGCACTGAGACACCCAGGGCGGCGACGGCGAGCGCTCCCGCGAGGAGGACGGTGGACGCCGTGCGGCGTGGTGAACGTGCGGAAACCACGGGACTCCCCCTTCAATCCGGACTGTCCGATACAGCCTAACCGTCCCGTCCGCGAGGGGTCGAATGGGCACCGGCGGCCCGCTCGGCAGCGAAGAAAGCCGCCTCCAGCTCGGCGACGGCGGACTCATAAGCCGGTGCGGCGGTGTCGTCTGTGTCTATCTTCTCGCGCAATAACGCGGCTTTTCGCATGGTGCGCACCAGGTGCGCCGTCTCGGGCTGCCGCAAATCGGTCATACCCGGAAAGTCGATGGCCACGGCAGGGTCCAATTCGTAACTCACCCACCGCTGCACAACAGATTCATGCCGTGCCCGCAACGCTGTCCGTGCCTCTTCCGCGCTTCGACGACGACGCCGTGCCGCCCGCTCCTGCTCCCCGCGCCACAACCAGCCGGCAGCCAACCCGAACCCAAGCACGCCGGTCAGCCCGGTCATCGCTGCGGTCTCCGGGATGAGGACCATGGCGCCGGTGATTGCCCCGAGACTGGCGAAACCACCGGTGAAGCCGTACCAAAAAACCCCGTCGCGGTCTTCATCCGCTGCCAAGCCGCGCGACACTGCCAGCGCTGTCATCGCCGTCAGCGCACAAATCACGACGACGGCGAGCACCGTCTGGGCGGGAATCGCCATGAGGGCGGGCATCGGGCTTCCTCTCGGCACCACCGTGCCGTTGTACTGGAAAGGTGCTGCACTTCCAGTACAGGCTTCCACAGCGCGGGAGTCAATGGTTGTGGAGGAAAGGAGCCGACTGAGGATCACGGGCACACTTAACCGGCTCATCCCCGCCGCTAGGCGACGGGGATGAGCTGCGATATTCAGGGTGGGCCCTGTGGGACTCGAACCCACGACCCACGGATTAAAAGTCCGATGCTCTACCAACTGAGCTAAAGGCCCACACCGCCCGGTCAGCCCAGACGACGTGTCTACTTTATCGCACCCGATCGGGCCTTGATGCAACCGTGTTCCGGGCTGCCTGGGCCGACGATCACAGCGTGCCTAGCCCCTCAATAGGCGCAGGAGTATTCTCGACCCATGGACGGCGAATATATTAACAACAGCCCTCGGCATCACAAACCCAAGCCGTTCGCGCCTGCAGACTTCGAGATTTTTGCTGGAGGAGCTGACCCCTCCAGGGTTTCCGAGGCGGCCCACCTTGCAGCGCACGCCCTGGTCCATCATGGTCGGGAGGCCGATGACCCGCAGGTGACGCAGCGTCTGGTGCAACTGGCCGATCAACAGGGCCTGGAGGCGATCGCCGAGCTGTGGGCGGAGAGCCCCGCGCGCTCGCTACCCGGAGCTCTTTGGCGGCTCTATGCACTTCGTGCAGCCACGCAACAGAATCCCGAGCGGATCGCCTCCTACTTCAAGGCCGGCAAGGAAGTTGCCCAGGTCTCCAAGGTTGTCGCCGGAGTTGCGGAGCCCCCGGGCGCCGATGAGGTCCAACAGATGGCGGACACCATTCTTTCCGGCGCTTTTGACGGCGAGTTTGATGTGGCACTCGAGCGTTTTGCCGCATTCTGCCGGGTAGTTGCTCTTGGCCAGACCAATCATGCGGACGACGCGGAGCCCTCCAACGGCGCTCACGCCAGTAAGCTGACCCGCAGCTCACACCAGCTGGTCAAGACCGCCGAAGACCTTGAGCACGCCGCCGCGTCCTGGCGTCGCGGCGAACTCGACTGACAATCCCGGACGCCGCGTTGACATGGGGGCGGGTCAGTAGCAGACTGAAACTGGTGTCGGACCGTGGAACCCCCGGGCTTCAACATTAAGCCGCTTCGAGCGGCCTTCCGCCGAGAGGCGCTCCCGGTTCGGCGCCACTTTTATGTCCGCGTGGCAGGCTGTACGCGCCGATAAACCCATGCCGGGGCACAGGTATTCTTAGGTGGCAACCGTCCGTGCAACCCCTAGGTGACTTTAGTGAAGCTCCGCCTCTTCCCTCAGGAGAATGCAGGACTGGAACTACTTTCCAGCATGGCTCAGCAACTGGTAATCGGCGTTCGCACCATGTCCCGCATCCTTGGTGCCCCGCCTGAGGATTACGACGCCCTGGCAGAGGAGCTGCACCAGGCCGAGGGCACCTCCACCGAGATGCACTTCGCGCTCCTGACATCCATGCGCACCAGCTTCATCAATCCGCTGCCGCGCGAAGACCTGTACGCCATCTCGCGTTTGCTGGGTGAAGCAATGGAGAAGCTCGACGGCGCTGCTGAGCTGATCGCTCTGTATAGGCTCAGCAAGCTCAGCCGCAGGGCGTCGGAGCAACTCGAGGTAATCACCCGCCAGGCTGAGCTCACTGCGGAAGCGATGCGGCAGCTCACGGACCTGGATGAGCTCGAGGATTACTGGATCGAGATCGTCCGCCTCTCCAAGCGCGCCGAGCGCACCCACCGGATCTGGTGCTCGGAACTGATGCACGACCATAAACCGCTGGTCTACGCCCGGCACCGGGACGTCGCGGAACAACTCATCGATGCCACCAAGGACATCCGCAAGGTCGCCACCCACGTCGGCGCGATCATCGTGAAGGAATCGTAGGTGGAGTTGTTCCTCCTTGGTACAGCCGTGGTGCTCGCCGGAGGTTTTGCCTTCATCAACGGGTTTCACGACGTATCCAATTCCGTTGCAACCTCCGTCCGTACCCGCGCACTGACGCCGACGGTGGCCGTGCTCCTTGCCGCCCTGTTCAACCTCGTCGGTGCCTTGATGAGCGTCAGCCTTGCCGACCTGTTCACCGGTGACCGGATCGCCCTTCCCAGCGGTCAGACCGGGCTCGGCATCATCATCGCAGGGCTCCTCGCCGCATCCTCCTGGGGCCTATTCACCTGGTACCGGGGAAAGCCGTCGTCGTCGACCCACGCGCTCCTCGGCGGCCTGGTGGGTGCCGGCCTCGCCTCGGCCTTCCTGAGCGATCAGTCGATCGCGTGGTCCCGAAGAGTGTTCCTCCTGGAAATCGGCCTGCCGCTGCTCCTCTCCCCGGTCATAGCCTTCCTGCTGGCCTACCTGGCGGTTTTTCCCGCTACCTGGTTCCTGCGGAACAACTCCCCGCGCAAGGTCAACGAGGGCAACCGCATGGCGCAGGCGGTCCTGACGGGGGCCTTTGCTCTGGGGCACGGGCTGCAGGACGGTCAAAGGACCATGGTCGTGATCGTGCTGGCGATGGTGGGAGCCGGAGTCTACACGGGCAGCACGGTACCGATCTGGGTACAGGTGTTCGCCGCCGTCGTGCTGGCTGCAGGGTCCCTGCTGGGCGGCTGGCGGATCACCCACACCCTTTCGCACAGACTTGTGCGCATCGACCCGCTTCACGGCATGGCAGCCCAGGGCGTCAGCGCGGTGATGCTTTTCGTCGGAGCTATCGGCTTCCATATGCCGCTTTCAAGCACCCATACGATGACCTCTGCCATCGTGGGCGCCGGCACCAACCACCGCTACAGCACGGTGCATCGTCGCGTGGTCAGGACCGTGCTGCTTGTCTGGATTACGACGGCGCCGGTCGCCGCGCTGCTCGGCGCCACCCTGTATCTGGCAATCAGCCCGTTGCTCTAGCTGGGTGTCCGCTCGCCCGCCTCGAGGGTTGAGGGTTGGAAAGCACTGCGGGCGCCCCCCACACGATGTGTTGAGCGCCCGCAGTCTTCGACCTGATTCGTTCTATCCGAACCGCCCGGAGACGTAGTCCTCGGTTGCCTTCTGGGAGGGCATATTGAAGATGTTGGTGGTGTCCCCGTATTCGATGAGCTTGCCGGGCTTGCCGGTGCCCGCGATGTTGAAGAAAGCGGTCTTGTCGGAGACCCGCGCCGCCTGCTGCATGTTGTGGGTCACGATGACCACCGTGTACTCGCTCTTGAGCTCGTTGATGAGGTCCTCGATCGCAAGGGTGGAGATAGGATCCAGCGCCGAGCAGGGCTCATCCATCAGAATGACCTCGGGCGAGACCGCGATGGCGCGAGCGATGCACAGGCGCTGCTGCTGGCCGCCGGACAGACCGGAACCCGGACGGCCGAGGCGGTCCTTGACCTCATTCCAGAGGTTGGCCCCGCGGAGGGACTTCTCGACCAGCGCGTCGGCATCTGCCTTGGAGATCCGCTTGTTGTTCAGCTTCACACCGGCCAGCACGTTGTCGCGGATTGACATGGTGGGGAACGGGTTGGGCCGCTGGAAGACCATGCCCACCTGGCTGCGCACCGTTACCGGGTCAACTGCAGAGTCATACAGGTTGTCGCCGTCGAGCAGAACTTCACCCTCGACACGAGCACCGGGAATGACCTCGTGCATGCGGTTCAGCGTCCGCAGGAACGTCGACTTGCCACAACCGGACGGGCCGATGAACGCAGTGACGGAGCGTGCCTCGATGCTGATGTTCACATCTTCCACCGCAAGGAACTTGCTGTAGTAGACGTTCAGGTCCTTGACGTCGATTCGCTTGGACAATGGTGATCCTTCTGGTTGTGCCGGCGGGTCAGCGGCTGGTCTTGGGAGCGAAGAGGCGGGCGATCAGGCGCGCCACGAGGTTCAGGAGCATGACCATGATGATCAGCACCAGCGCGGCCGCCCACGCACGCTGCGTGCTGGGGTCGGTGGCCGTTGGGGAGGTCGGGGTGAGGATCTGGTAGTAGATGAACGTGGGCAGGGTGCTCATCCAGTCACCGAACACGTTCCAGTTGATCGCGCTGGCGAATCCGGCAGTCACCAGAATCGGAGCGGTCTCTCCGATCACGCGGGCGATCGCGAGCGTGACACCGGACGCGATGCCGGAGATCGCCGTCGGAATGACCACCCGGGTGATGGTTCGCCATTTGCGCACGCCCAACGCATAAGAGGCTTCCCGAAGCTCATTCGGGACGATCTTCAGCATTTCCTCAGTGGAGCGCACCACTACCGGGATCATCAGGACGGACAGCGCCACCGCGGCAACGAACCCCGTACGGGTTCCAGGGCCGAACAACTGGCCGAACAGTGCCGCCGCAAAGAGGCCGGCGACGATGGAAGGGATACCGGTCATGACGTCGACAAAGAAGGTGATGGCCCTTGCGAGCCTGCCGCCCGTTGAGTACTCGATCAGATACACGGCCGCGAGCAGGCCGATCGGTACGGAGATGAGCGTCGCCCACAGGGTGATCTGGAGCGTACCGATGATGGCGTGGTAGGCACCGCCAAGAACCGGCGTGCCCTCTTCGACAGTCTGGTTGTCGATCGCTCCGGTAACGCCGTTCATCGAAGTGAACAGGAAGTTGTAGGTCAGCCCGGGCAGCCCCCGCTCCAGCACGGTCCAGATCACCGACAACAGGGGAAGCAACGCCACCAGGAATGCACCGTAGACCAGGAACATCGCCAGACGGTTGCGCGCTTTGCGCGCCCCCTCGATAACGCCGGTGGCAGCAGTTCCTGCAACGATGAAGATCAGTGCGCTGAACAGGGCCCAGGGCACCAGGCTGAAGCCGACCAGGGCGGCCAGCGCAGCACCCAGCACGAGTGATCCTGCCAGCACCACCCAGAGGGTGTAGGAGGGCATCTTGCCCTTGGTCAGTTGGGAGCGACGCGGAGTCAGAGTGGCGTTGGCCATTAGTTAGCCCCTGAGAATTCTTTGTGCCGGCTGATGATCCACCGTGCGATGACGTTGACGGCAAGCGTGATGACGAAGAGCACCAGGCCGGCTGCGATGAGTTCGGCCAGCCGCAGGCCATATGCCTCCGGGAAGTTGAGCGCAATTTCCGCAGCGATTGTCTGATTTCCGGACGTGATCAGGCTCGCGGTCAAGCCACCTCCCGAGAGAACCAGGGCCACAGCCATCGTCTCGCCGAGCGCGCGGCCCAGACCCAGCATTGCGGCGCTGATGATGCCCGGACGGGCGAACGGCAGAACCGCCATGCTGATCATTTCCCACCGTGTGGCTCCCATGGCGAGGGCTGCTTCTTCGTGAAGCTTCGGCGTCTGAAGGAAGATTTCACGGCTCAGCGAGGTGATGATCGGCAGGACCATGACTGCGAGGACGATGCCGGCGGTAAGAATGGTGCGTCCGGTCTGGCTTGCGGGGCCTTCGAACAGTGGAACCCACCCGGCATTCTCTGCCAGCCATGCGTAAGCAAGGGCCAACTGCGGAGCCAGGACGGCGTAACCCCAGGCACCGTAAACCACCGACGGGATGGCGGCGAGAAGATCGATCACATATCCGAGGCCCTGGGCGAACCTGCGGGGCGCATAGTGTGAGATGAACAGCGCAACGCCGATGCCGAGCGGTGTCGCGATGAGGAGAGCAATCGCTGCCGCAATGATGGTGCCGATGACGATCGGGAAGATGTAGGAGAAGAAGCCCTGACCACCGGTGATCTCCGCTGGGTCTTCACCGAGGACCGGAAGGGCTTCGATGATGAGGAACACGGCGACGCTGAAGAGGGCTGCCAGGAT
Organism: Arthrobacter sp. MDB1-55; assembly: GCF_059092925.1. Classification (NCBI taxonomy): domain Bacteria; kingdom Bacillati; phylum Actinomycetota; class Actinomycetes; order Micrococcales; family Micrococcaceae; genus Arthrobacter; species Arthrobacter sp. MDB1-55. The sequence continues at coordinate 353,073 of NZ_JBNHID010000002.1, forward strand.
CAAACAGCCGGCTAGCAGGCTGGCGCCGGAGAAGATCTTGTCTCCGGATTGACCTGCACCACCCGTTCGTTTCACTGCATTGGTGGACACGTGTGGACCTTTCGGCGCTGCGCGGAATCAAATGGGACAGCGCTCACGCTACTGTCTCGCTCTTACAAGGTACCCGCAACCCGCTTGGGTTGCAGACAGCCAATTGCCCCGCCGGGCCGGGATCGGCCAGGCGGGGCATTGTCGGCTGATTAGGAAGCAACCGTGATGGAATCGATGGCTTCCATTGCCTGCTCGCGCAGGGTCTCGGAGATCGGGGCGTTGCCCGCCGAACCCTCTGCGTCTGCCTGGCCATCTTCGCTGACTGCGTAGGTGGCGAAGGCCTTGACGAGGTCCACGGTCTCCTGGTCCTCATACGTGGTGCAGTACACGTGGTAGGAGATCAGAACGATGGGGTAGGCACCGGATTCAGTGGTATCACGCTCAAGGTCGAGGGACATGTCGAGGTCTCCACGGCCCTCAACAGGAGTAGCTACCTCAACTGCACGCGAAGCAGCCTCGGCGCTCAGCTCTACATACTCTTCGCCAACCTGCACGTGCACCTGTCCAAGGTCGCCCACAGCTGAAGCATCAGCGTAGGTGATAGCGCCCTCGGTTGCCGAGGTCGTGGAAACGACGCCGTTGGTTCCCTGGGCATTCTCTGCGACGATGTCGGAAGGCCAGTCACCGGACACCTCGTAGGTCCACTGCTCAGGTGCAGCGGCAGCAAGGTACTCGACGAAGTTTTCAGTGGTGCCCGACTCGTCGGCGCGGTGAACTACGGTGATCGCGAGGTCGGGCAGATCGACGTCCTCGTTCTGGGCGACGATTGCCTCGTCGTTCCAGTTGGTGATTTCGCCCTTGAAGATGGACGCAATGGTCTCTGCGTCGAGGTTTACTGCCTCAACGCCCGGCAGGTTGAAGGCTACGGCGATCGGCGACACGTAGGCAGGGATGCTGATCGCGCCGTCAGGTCCGCAGATCTCCTTGGAGGCTTCGTACTCCTCGTCCTTCAGGTATGCGTCGGAACCGGCGAACTGCACGGCCTGGGCGAGGAATGCTTCACGTCCCGCGCCGGAGCCGTCCGGGGAGTACTGGACTGTTGCATCAGTGTTCAGTTCCTCGAAACCGGCCTTCCATGCGGTCATTGCTGCCTGCTGCGATGAGGCGCCGGCGCCGGTCAGGGTTCCGGAAACGGTGCTTTCGGGGGCTGCGCTTGACTCGCCCTCCGACGCCGGAGTGACGGCGTTGTCCGAGCCACACGCCGTGAGAGCCAGAGCGGCCACAGAGATTACTGCCGCAGCGCGGCCAAAGCGAAGAGCCTTCACTTGAATATTGCCCCTTCCAGGGTTTTTGAACAGTCGGTGCTCACAAAAGGCACGGATCCTGTCTTCGACAGTTGTCTGTACGAGATTCGGTACGCATGACACGCTAGGCACCGCAGGTAACGAGACTGACCGGTGAAAGTGAACGGAAAGTGAACGCTGGGAGGATATTTACCCCAACTTCGTCCGCGGCCCTTGTGCTTTGGATTGAATGGGTTATTTAGGTCTCATCCTTTTCCCCAGGAGACGGACTAGCGTTAAACGCATGACCACCGAAAACCGGCCGGAGGATCCGGAGACGGATGAAAGGTCCTCGGTCGGAGGGCATGACCACCCGCTGCGCTGGCGCCGCCTGTTGTTCCCGCTCGGGGTGGTTCACGTCCTGGCTGTGACACTCAGTCTCATTTCTCCCTTTCTCACCGGCGAGGAGCGAGGAGCAACTCCCTTCAGCGCTTACTTCGATGTGAACGGCGAAGGCAACTTCCTCACCTGGTGGTCGGTTGCGCAGCTTGCCGCAGCAAGCACCAGCCTTGTGTTCGTCGCGGTCCTGGCCCAACACCAAAAAATCAGGGGCGCCGCTGCCTGGTGGATTCTTGGCGGAATAGTCTTCCTCTTTTCCCTGGATGAAGGCACCCAGCTCCATGAACGCCTCGACGCCCTCGTCCTGCAATTTGCAGAGGTACCGGATTTCACCTTCGTCTGGTTGATCCTCGGCGTTCCGCTGGCGGCGGTCGTCCTGATCATGGCAATCATCAGCACCCGCCGCCTGCCCGAAAAATCGACCCGGCTGATAGTGCTTGGCATAGCGACACTGCTCTTCGCCGCCGTCGGGCTGGAGTTCGTCGCCGGTGAGTTAATTCGCCTCGGGGCGCCGGTGATCGCCCTGGAGCTGCTCTCCCATCTCGAGGAGTTCATGGAGCTGATTGCCGGTTCACTCCTGCTGGTAGCTCCGCTCGCCGCCGTCCGGACGCGGACCAGCGGCAGGGCAACCAGCTTCACCCTCATGGACCGCGACCGGCGGTAGGGTCAGGCGTATGACCCGGCGATCCAGAGTGGACCGTGCACGTTCCTTCGTGCGCAACCGATCCCGCGTCGGTCTGCGCCGCAGCCGATCCTCCCTGCTCCCGGCCGTCCAGATCACCGTCGGCGCCGTGGGCGCATACGCATTCGCCGAGCAGGTACTGGGCCATGAGGGTCCCCTCTTCGCCGCCACCTCATCCCTCATCGCCCTGGGCTTCTCCCGCGATCCGCGGTTGCGCCGCGTGCTCGAGGTCGGTTTCGGCTGCACACTGGGAATCGCCGTGGGCGATGTTCTGCTTGCCGTGCTGGGCACGGGACTGTGGCAGGCCGCCGTCGTGCTTTTTATCTCTGTACTCCTGGCCCGCTTTCTGGACAGCGGCACCATCTTCACCACCCAACTTGCCCTGCAGTCCCTCCTGGTTGTGCTGCTGCCCGCTCCGGACGGCGGGCCGTTCACGCGCAGTGTGGATGCCATCGTCGGTGGCGTCTTCGCCCTGCTGATCACCATGGTGATGCCGCGCGACCCGCGCCGCGAACCGAAGGGTGATGTGCGCAAACTGCTCGGCGAGCTCTCGGGCGTGCTCCGCGAGAACTCGCGGGCGCTCTCCGCGAGCGACTCGACTCAAGCCTGGCACGCGCTGGTGAGGGCACGGAACTGTCAGCCGCTCATGGACGGCCTGTCCGGTTCGATGCGCGCGGCTGCCGAGGTCGCCCGGATATCACCGGCATACCGGAGGCATCGGGGTGAGCTCGGTGAGCTTCGGGGGTCGATTGGTTTCATTGACCTTGCCATCCGCAACAGCCGGGTGTTCTCCCGACGCCTGACGTCCGTGATCAACCACGCCGCCCTCTCGGACGAGGCGGTGCAGTCACTCGCGCAGGTGATCGAGGAGACCGCCGACGCCGTGGATGTCCTCGCGCTGGCACTTCACTCGTCCTCCGCCTCCGAAAGGGATCAGCACCTGCGAAGGGCCCGTGAGGATCTGGCGGCCGTCGCCACGGTCCTGCATCCTGCCCGGCTCAACGTGACGCGCCTCGAGGGTGAGGGCCTCGTCATCCTGTACCGGCCCCTCGTCGTCGACCTGCTCGAAGCCACCGGCCTTTCGCACGAGGATGCCGCCGGCTACCTGCCGAAGCTGTGAGCTTCGACAGGACTGTCAGAAGCACCCGGTACGTTTGAGTCATGGCAACAAAGACCGCGCGCTCGCGCGCCCAATCCCCCGCCTATCGCTGTGGAGAGTGCGGCTGGACCACCGCCAAATGGGTCGGCAGGTGTGGCGAGTGCCAGGCCTGGGGAACAGTGGAGGAAACCGCCGCAGCAGGCGTTGCCCGTACGACGGCGGCTACTACCGTTGCGCGGCCGGCCCTCCGCATCGCCGATGTGGACGCCACCACCGCTTCCTACCAGCCCACTGAAGTAGGTGAACTGGACCGGGTCCTCGGCGGTGGGCTGGTCCCGGGAGCAGTCATCCTTGTCGCCGGTGAACCCGGCGTCGGCAAGTCCACCCTGCTCCTGGATGTCGCGGCACGGGTGGCACGGCTGGGACGTACGGTCCTCTACGTCACCGGTGAGGAGTCCTCGGCGCAGGTGAAACTCCGGGCTGAGCGCATCGGTGCCCTCGCGGACACGCTCTACCTGACCGCGGAGTCAGACCTCAGCCAGGCGCTCGGCCAGGTCGAGAAGGTGGATCCCGCATTGCTCATTGTGGACTCGGTGCAGACCCTCAGCAGCCCGGCGGTGGACGGTAGCGCCGGCGGGGTTACCCAGGTACGGGAAGTGGCTGCGTCCCTGATTAATGCTGCCAAGACCCGGGGCATGACCACGCTGCTGGTTGGGCATGTCACCAAGGACGGCTCCATCGCGGGACCCCGGCTGCTGGAACACCTGGTGGATGTCGTCTGCCAGTTTGAGGGCGAACGGCATTCACGCCTCCGTCTCATGCGCGCAGTCAAGAACCGTTACGGTCCCACGGATGAGGTAGGGTGCTTCGACCTGACGGACACAGGCATCGAGGGTCTTGCTGATCCCAGCGGGCTGTTCGTCTCCCGCACCAAGGAACCCGTCGCGGGAACCTGCATCACCGTCACGCTGGAGGGCAGGCGGCCGTTGCTGGCGGAGGTTCAGGCCCTCCTTGCCGAGTCAGCGAACGCACAGCCGCGCCGCGCCACCAGCGGCCTGGATGGCTCCCGGGTGTCCATGCTCCTTGCCGTCCTGCAGCGGCGTGCGTCGCTGCAACTTCACAAGGACGACAGCTACGTCGCGACGGTAGGTGGAGTGAAGCTGAGCGAACCGGCAACGGACCTCTCGGTGGCGCTGGCAATTGCGTCCGCCAAGACCAACCAGGCGCTGCCCTCCCGCATGATTGCGTTCGGCGAGGTGGGCCTTGCTGGGGAAGTACGTCCCGTTCCGGGCATCTCCCGGCGCATCCAGGAGGCTGAGCGCCTGGGCTTCACCCACGCCGTCGTACCGGAGTCGCCGAACGGGCCCGGCCGCATACCGGCCGGATTCACCGTGAAGCAGATCAGCACCCTCACGGAGGCTTTGGAACTGCTCTTCTGACGCTGCCGTTGGTCGTTTCGGGGCGTAACAGATCCGAACGTTATGGATTTGAGCAGAAACGGGGCCAACAGCCGATTGCGCGCTCCCATAGGATTAGGAACTGCCGGATCGTGCATTCGCCCGTCCGGCAGGAAGAGGGAGTGAGATGGCACGCAGTCCGGAGGACGCGCTGAAGGCAACCCTTGCGCGGGTAGCGCCGGGTACGCAGCTGCGCGACGGCCTTGAGCGAATCCTGCGCGGCCGCACCGGCGCCCTGATTGTTCTGGGGTTCGACCGCACGGTGGATTCAATTTGTTCGGGCGGCTTTGACATCGGAATCGACTTCTCGCCGACGCGCCTGCGGGAGCTCGCCAAGATGGACGGTGCAATAGTCTGTGACCGGGACGCGAGCAACATCCTCCGCGCCGGCGTGCAGCTGGTGCCGGACCACCGCATCGAAACGCAGGAATCAGGCACCCGGCACCGAACCGCCGAACGCGTGGCAATCCAGACCGGTTTCCCCGTTATTTCTGTCAGCCAGTCCATGCAGATCATTGCGCTTTACGTTGACGGCCTGCGGCACGTCCTCGAGGGTTCCGAGCCGGTGCTGGCGCGCGCCAATCAGGCGCTGGCCACCCTTGAGCGGTACCGTGCGCGGTTGGACCAGGTCACGGGGTCGCTCTCGGCTCTTGAGATTGAAGCGATGGTCACTGTTCGGGACGTAGCAGTCACCCTGCAGCGCCAGGAAATGGTGCGTCGCATCTCCGAGGAGATTTCCCAGTACGTACTCGAGCTGGGCATCGACGGCCGTCTCCTGTCGCTACAGGTGGAAGAGCTCACCACGGGCCTGGGCCCGGGCAGCGAGATGGTGCTGCGTGACTACTCCGGGCTGGATGGAAACGCGGCGCCTGTCGAGGAACAGCTGGCACGCCTCCAGGGGTTCAGCTCGACGGACCTGATCGACCTCGGAACCATTGCCAGCGTCCTTGGTTTCAACCCGTCGTCGGATTCGCTGGATGCCGTAGTGCAACCCAAGGGCTACCGGTTGCTCTCCGGTATCAAGGCGGTTCCTCCCACGGTCGCCAACCGGCTGGTCGATCATTTTGACGGGCTGCAGAACCTCATGGCCGCCAATATCGATGACCTGATGGCCGTGGACGGCATCGGTGATCAGCGCGCCCGCACCGTCCGTGAAGGTCTCTCAAGAATCGCGGAAACCAGCCTGCTCGACCGCTTCATGTAGCCGCGCCTGAGACCAACCCTCACTCAAGGCTGAACGAGACCTCGTCGCTGACGCGCTCGCCCAGGCGGGTCTGGAACACGTACTGGCCGGCTCCGGGCACTGCGTCGACTGCGGCGCACTCGGGCGTGCTGCGGATCCTCCCCCACGTGAACCGCGCCGTCTCCGAATCTCCCGGTTCGATGGTCACCTCCAGGTCCTCCGCGCCCTCCTGGCAGTCCGTGGACGAGAAGATGCGGTCATCGCCGCTGGTGATGAGGAATTCCATCTGGGAAGTGCCGACGTTGATCGGGCAAGGAACATCACCGGTGTTGCTGACAGTCAGGGACAGGACCGGCGATTGGTCCTCTGCGTAGCTCTCCGAGTCGGTGCTGCCGGTGACTTTGACAGCGGCCGGGTTGCAGCTCTCACTGGCGGTTGCGGACGGTGTCGGAGACGGTGAAGCGGTAGCCGGGGCGGACGCGGTAGCTTCGGGAACAGCACCTGCGGAGTTTGCCGCGACGGGAGTAGGCTCCGGATCACCACGGAACAGGCCCGCGATGGCGATGGCCGCCCACACCAGAGCGCCTAGAAGCAAGAGCGCCAAAACCGCGGCCACCTGGCGTCGACGCCGGTACACCTGTGGGCTCGGTTTCCGCCGGGGGATTCTCACCCGGCTGCTGCCTGTACCTCCTGCCGAGCTCATGATTCAAGGCTAAGAGACACGGGGGCAGCAGCAGTGCGCACCACGCCGCAAAGCCTCCACTTCCGACCGAGCTTCGATAAGGTGGATCCTGCCCTTTTACCGAACACCTGGAGCTCACCGTGGACACTGCAGTGCTGCATGCCCGCCTGAGCGACTGGTTCGATAATGCTGCCCGCGACCTACCGTGGCGTTTACCCTCCCGGACGCCGTGGGGCGTATTGGTCAGCGAGATCATGCTTCAACAGACACCGGTCTCCCGGGTGCTGCCCGTGTGGGAGGAGTGGGTGACCCGCTGGCCGACGCCGGCCGACCTGGCCGCCGTTCCGTCAGGCGAGGCAGTTCGGCACTGGGGTCGACTGGGCTACCCGCGAAGGGCGCTCCGCCTGCACGCTACGGCGACCGCCGTCGTCGTCCGTCATCACGGTGAGGTGCCCAGCTCGTATGATGCCCTGTTGGCGTTGCCAGGTGTCGGCACCTACACCGCTGCCGCCGTCGCCGCCTTCGCTTTCGGGCGCAGGGAGACCGTTGTGGATACCAATATCCGGCGGGTACAGGCCCGCCTGGTGGGCGGCGCGGCACTGCCCTCGCCCTCGTTGACCGCGGCTGAGATGAAGCGGGCCGCGAACCTCATGCCCGACGACGACGACGCTTCCGTGCGATGGAACGTCGCCGTGATGGAGTTGGGTGCGCTCATCTGCACCGCCCGGACACCTGCCTGCGAACGTTGTCCTGTCCTCGACCGTTGTGCCTGGGTCGCGGCGGGGAGACCTGCCCCCACCTACGTGCCGAAGGGCCAGTCCTGGGCGGGCACGGACCGGCAGGTGCGCGGCGCCATCATGCACGTCCTGCGCCAAGCGGAGACCCCCGTTCCGCGGTCGTTGATTCATGAGCGCCCTGTCGAGCTGACACACGGCACCCCCGCGACCCTGGAGAAACTGTACGGGCTGAACGCACCACTCGAGCAGCTGGAGCGCGCGCTCGACGGCCTCCTGTCTGACGGGCTTGCTGAAGAGACATTGCACGGACTGCAGTTACCCGCTCGCTGAATGGCGCGGCGGGATTGGTACCGGATCGTATCCGCCGGCTCTCCCGCTGAGGCCTATCCTGCTTCCATGGGATTCATCCGGGCAGCCCCGGCACTCACCGCCGCTGTGCTCTGCACCGGGTGTGCCGGCGGCGGAGCGAGCCCGCTTGCGTGCACGGAGATCGGCGCCGAGCCCGGCGTATCAGTCACTGTCGGGGAGGACATGGCGGACGCGATCGAGAACCCTGTGCTCGAGGTCTGCATTGACGGCTGCCGGACCTATCAGCTGGAGCTTCACCCCGGAAGTGAGACGGTCGATCTCGGCTGCGACTCTGACGAGCCGGACGGCAGCTGCGCAGGGAGTGCGCGGCCGAACGGCACCCTGGTGGGCTTCGTCAGCGTTGATGGGCTGACCGCCGAAGAGATTGGCGTGACGGTGATATCCGGCGGACAGTATTACCGCACTGCTGCCACTCCGGAAGTGGTCTATCCCAACGGTCGCGGTTGCCCTGGCGAGGCGCTCCAGCTTTCCCTCACCCTGGACCGTGGCGCTTTGTCCGCCTGACGCGGGACCGGTCTGACCCGGGATTCCGGACTAGAGTTCGCCGAACCCTGCCTTGACCGCACCCGCGATGTACTCGATGGCTTCCTGCGCCTGCGGGCCGGTTGCTTCGGCGCGAAGCTCCTGCCCCTCGCCGAGCGCGAGCGACATCAGCAGCATCACCGATTTTCCGTCGACGCCGTTGATGGTCACCTCGGCGTCCAGATCGGTGAGCGCCCTGGCGAGCACGGCAGCAGGCCGCGCATGCAATCCCATTTTGTTCGGCAGCGTCCAGGCGCCGGTCACCGGGATTCCGGCGGGTTCGTCCAGCGGTAACGAGTGGCCAGGAGCGGCCGCCCCGTGGGACACAAACGGCTCAAGTGACTCGGGGTCAATTGAAACGACGGCACCCTCGGCTGCCGTTGCAACCTCGTCGACCGTACTGCCGGACTCCGCCTGCACCGCCGCCGCTACCGAGCCTTCCACCAGGGCAGCCCGGGGCAGCCGGATCCTCGAGCGGGCGTCGGGAGCGAGAAATTCCAGTGTCATCTCCGCAGTCATGACCGCGGAGCCGAGGTCAGTGAGCACAACCACCCCGTCACCCTGATCTGCCTCTTCGAGCGCCGACTGCACCTTCTCAAGGCTCGTACCGATTCGCGGGGGGGAGTCACTGGTGCCGCCGGCGGCGACCATCTGAACGTTCGGCGCCATCTGTGCAGCGAGCTCAATCACGCCCTCGGCGATTTTGCTGCTGTGGGAAACGATGACCAGCCCGACGGTCACTGCTCCCGCCCCGCGGTGTCTGCTGCTGCCTGAAGAATCAGGGCCGTGGACTGCGCACCCGGGTCGCGGTGGCCCGCACTGCGCTCACCCAGGTAACTTGCCCTGCCTTTCCGTGCGATGAGCGGTTCAGTTGCCAGAGCGCCGGCCTGCGCGGCGTTGGCGGCGGCCTCGAGCACCTCCGTACTCGAGGCACCCGCCGACTTCGCCGTTTCGGCGGCCTCCACCGCGGGAGTCCAGGCGTCGATCATGGTCTTGTCCCCCGGCTCCGCCTTGCCGCGTGCCACCACGCCGTCGCGTGCTGCCGCCAGAAAAGCGACGACGGCGGCAGGATCGATCTCCGCTGCGTCACCAAGCGCGGTGGCCGCGCGAAGAAACGCCGTGCCGTACAAGGGTCCGGCCGCTCCGCCGACGGTGGACATCAGGGTCATGGCCGTGAGCTTGAAGACCGCCGCCGGTGTGTCCTGTCCGCCGCCGTCGAGCTTTGCCGTTACGGCCGCGAAACCGCGCTGCATGTTCTCGCCGTGGTCTGCATCGCCGATGACGCGGTCAAGTTCGATCAATTCAGCGCGATGCTCTGTGAGGACCTTGGAGGACTCACGGATCCAGGCTTCGGCCCAGTGTGCAGTCAAACCCATTTACACTCCCCATCGCAGGGCCGGCGTCCACACCGGCGTGTCCCAAAGTTCCACCATTTCATCGTCCAGCTTCAGCACTGAAATCGACGCGCCTTCCATCTCCAATGCCGTGATGTAGTTGCCCACGAGGGACCGCTCGACGGAGACGCCGCGTTCAGCAAGAACCTGGCGAGCCCGGCGGTACACGATGTAGAGCTCGCTGGCAGGGGTTCCGCCCATACCGTTGACGAACAACAGAACACGGTCGCCTTCCGCCGACTTCAGGTCACTGAGGATCGGCTCCAGAAGGCGGTCCGTTATACCGTCAGCCTTCTCCATCGAGATGCGATGCCGGCCCGGTTCTCCATGAATGCCGATGCCAATTTCAATTTCTTCCTCGGTCAGCTCGAAGCTGGGTACACCGGCATGCGGCACGGTGCAGGCGGACAACGCCACGCCCATCGAGCGGACGTTGTCGTTGACGCGCTGGGCAATCTCCGCGACGGCGTCGAGGGAATCACCACGCTCCGCTGCCGCGCCGGCGATACGTTCCACAAGCACCGTCCCGCCAACGCCACGACGGCCGGCAGTGTACAGCGAGTCCTCCACCGCGACGTCGTCATTGATCAGGACGGAGCGGACCTCAACCCCCTCCGCTTGCGCCATCTCTGCGGCCGTTTCGAAATTCAGCACATCGCCGGTGTAGTTCTTCACAATGTGAAGAACGCCGGCGCCGCCGTCCACAGCGAGGGTGGCAGGGATGATCTGGTCCGGGGTGGGCGAGGTGAAGACAGCACCGGGCACCGCAGCATCAAGCATTCCCCGGCCCACAAATCCGGCGTGAAGGGGTTCATGGCCGCTTCCGCCGCCGGATACCAAACCCACCTTGCCCTGAACCGGCGCGCCCTTTCGGGTGATGAACAGTGGATCGGAATGAACCTCGACCAGGTCAGCGTGCGCGGCACCGAATCCCTCGACGGATTCGGTGACTACTGCCTGCGGGTCGTTGATCAGCTTCTTCATGCGAGTCTCCTTGACGGTGATCGACGGGTGAAAACCGGTTCGCCACTGATCGACCCGCTGTGTGTCCGCTACAGCAAGAAGCCTCACCCGGCGGGTCGCGAGGGTATTTGAACAGTACTCTGCGGCAGTGACGGTTGCCCAGACCCTATCCGTCCGACCCTGCGCCGCCAGCCCCCGGAAACAACTGTGGGAAGGACCAATTGGTCCTTCCCACAGGTGACGGGCTGGTGCCGCCGTAGTCAGTGCCGCCTATTTCTTGAACGCGTCCTTGATGTTCTCGCCGGCGTTCTTGAGGTTGGCCTTGCTCTGGTCTTTCTGACCTTCGGCTTCCATGTCCCTGTTGCCGGTAGCCTTGCCCAGGCCTTCCTGGATTTTTCCACCCAGCTTCTCGGCGTTGTTCTGCGCTTTCTCGTCTGCACCCATGGCGTTCCGCCTTTCGTCGACGTGTCCGTCCTCCAGTCGGGAGGACTCACCCGATATCCGAACTTTCGTCTCAAATACCAAGCACCCTTATTATATCGGCGGGAAGAGCCTCTGGCTAGGCAGAGGTCACAACTCCCGGATCATCCTTGTGTTGCCGAGCGTATTCGGCTTCACCCGCGCCAGGTCCAGAAACTCCGCCACACCCTCGTCGTGCGAGCGCAGCAGCTCCGAGTACACGACGGGATCAACCGCCGACTGATCCTCCATTACCCGGAACCCATGCCGGCGGAAGAACGCCTCCTCGAAGGTCAGGCAGAAAACCCGCCGCACTCCGATTGCGCGCGCTTCCTCCAGCAGAGAATTGACGACGGCGCTGCCTACTCCCCTGCCTCGTGCTCCCTCTGCGGTGGCAAGGGTACGGATTTCCGCGAGGTCCTCCCACATCACATGCAGTGCGCCACACCCCAGCACACCGCCGTCGTCGTCTTCGGCGATCTTGAACTCCTGGAGACCCTCGTAGTAGGCGACCGTTTCCTTCGCAATCAGGATGCGCTCTTCCGCGAGCGGGGCCACGAGCTGCTTGATGATCGGCACATCAGCGGTAGTTGCGCGACGGATTCGAAAGGAGTGGCTCATCTGATCCAGTCTAGGGACCTGCGCGCCCGCTAGATTCCCAGCTCGGCGGGCAGGTCGACCTTCTCACCGAGTACGTGCCGCGCGAGGAAGTGCTCGACGACGGAGTACCAGATCTTCGCGTGCTGCGGTTTGAGGATCCAGTGATTTTCGTCAGGGAAGTAAAGAAATCGGTGCTCGGTCTCCCCGTTGGGGCCTGCCGGCAGCGCAGACTTGGACAGCAATTCGTACCAGAGTCGCAGTCCCTCGCCGATCGGCACCCGATAGTCCTTGTCTCCATGGATGACGAGCATCGGGGTGCTGATCTTCCCCACGTGGGCGTGCGGGGAGTTAGCCAGCGCCATCTCCGGCGTCATTTCCTTCTCCCAGTAGAAGGAGGCGTCGGTGGTTGGGCCGAACTGATCCAACGCCCAGAGGCTCGCGTGGGTGACGATTGCGTTGAAACGGTCAGTGTGGCCGGCTACCCAGTTGGCCATGTAGCCGCCGAAGGAGCCGCCCATCGCGGCAGTCCGGTTCTCATCGATGTCCGAGCGGGCTACCACGGCGTCCGTCGCCGCCATCAGGTCCGTGTACGGCGCGTCTCCCCAGGCACCCCAGCCACGCTCGATCATCTTTTGGCCGTACCCGGTCGAAAGAGCGGGATCCGGCAGAAGCACGGCGTACCCCTTTGCTGCCAGCAGCCAGGGCGACCACCGCCACGTCCAGGCGTTCCACGATCCAAGCGGTCCGCCGTGAATCCAGAGCAGGAGGGGCGCCGGCTTTGATCCGTCCGCTCCTTCCGGCAGGACGAGGTAGGACTTCACGGGGTGCCCGTCCGCTCCGACAGTCTCCACGCGTTCGAGCCGGCCCGGGAGCTCAGGCCGCGCACTCGGAGCGGGCAACGGCACGACCGTCCCGGTAGCAAGGTCAATACGAACCGGCTCGGCAGGGAACTCGTACGAGCTGCGCAGGGCGTAGGCAGTGTCACCGTCGGGTGAGACCACGACGTCGGTGTACGCCGCAGCGTCCATGGTCACCCTGCGGACCTGGCCGGAGGTCACGTTCACCGAGAAGACCGGGCAGGCGCCGTCGTCGTCGGCTGTAGCGAGCAGGGCACTGCCGTCCGGCAGCCAGGCGGCAGGAGAGGGCCAGCGGTCCCAGGCGTCCGCCAGCGGTGTCAGGTGCCCACCCAGGGCGGGAAGAAGACCAAGCTCCACGTTGGGCGGCACATCAGCACCGGTCCGGCGGCGCACCACCGCGACGATCGTTGAACTGTCCGGACTGATGGGGCCGGCGTCGTAATCGAAATCCGGGTGGTCCAGCAGGACAGTACGTTCCCCCGTCGCAGCCTCAACCCGCACAAGAACCGACCGCTGATCACCGCCGGCGAGAGGCACGGTGTGGGAGGTGACCAGGAACGTGCCGTCCGGGCTGAACCGGGGAGTGGCGTTTCGCAGGCCCGGACCGAAGTCGGCGGTGACGTTGCGAAGTGTGAGGCGGGGTTCATCGTCGACTGTGACCGGTTCAGCCTCGCGCTGGACGTCCTCCTCAACCAGGAAGTAGCGGGGCTCCGCCGGCCCCAGATCGGCGTCCCAGTGGCGCACGGGGTAGCCGCTGTGCAGAATCGCAGCGACCCCGGCTTCCTTGCGCGTCTTACGGCGCACCTCATCGTCCGCCTCATCGGTAGATCCCGCCAGCACCTCCGCTACTGCGACGACGGCGTCCGCTTTCGCTGCAGCGATGACCGACTGGATACCTCCTGGCCGGGAATGAATCATGCGGGCCTCGCCCCCGGCGGCAGGGAGTTTCCACAGCGCTGCGACGGGCTCCTCATCGGATCCGTCCGGGTCCGGCCTTGAGGAGGTGAAGAGCAGGTCACCGCTGGGCACGAACGCGGCGCCTGACTCCCCCTTCGAACTGCGGGTAATGCGCCGAGCGGGCTCGTGTCCCGTGGGATCCAGTTCCCATAGCGCTGTGGCGTATGCGGTGCCCTTGGGGTTGAGGGTGGCTACCGAGGTAACAAGCCGTGTGCCGTCAATACTCAGGGTCAGACCGCTCAATCGCGGGAGGGAAACGAAGCGGTCCAGGTCGTGGAAGGCAGAGGCAGATTCAGCGGGGGTGGGCGAATCGGATGCAGATGTCATGCATCAATCTTTATCACCGGATGTGTCCTGCTTCACAGTCAGCGCCGGACGCACCTGACGAAAATGCCCGCACCGGCGATGCGGTGCGGGCATTTTCGATCAGGCAGTTACAGTCACTCGGGAACGACGGCCTCGATCGCGGGCGGTGCATCCTCGATCTCCTTGGGTGCGCCGTGTCCGACGAAGGTGAAGCGAGCATCGTCGCCTTCGCCCTCGACGTCTACCGAGACGGTTTCGCCCGACTTCAGGTCTCCGAAGAGGATCTTCTCGGACAGCTGGTCCTCGATCTCGCGCTGGATGGTGCGGCGAAGCGGCCGTGCGCCCATCGCCGGATCGTAGCCGCGCGTGGCGAGCAGCACCTTGGCTGCGGGAGTGAGCTCGATGCTCATGCCCTTGTCCGCCATGCGCTTGCTCAGGCGCTCCAGGAACAGGTCGACGATCTGGATGATCTCGTCCTGTGTCAGCTGCGGGAACACCACGGTGTCATCAACACGGTTCAGGAACTCGGGGCGGAAGTGCTGCTTGAGCTCTTCCGTGACCTTCGCCTTGATGCGTGTGTAGCTCGTGTTGGTGTCGGTGCCCGACTGGAAGCCGGTCATGACGCCCTTCGAGATGTCCCGCGTACCCAGGTTGGTGGTCATGATGATCACGGTGTTCTTGAAGTCCACCACGCGGCCCTGGCTGTCGGTCAGGCGACCATCCTCAAGGATCTGCAGCAGCGAGTTGAAGAGGTCGGCGTGCGCCTTCTCCACCTCGTCGAACAGCACCACGGAGAACGGACGACGACGGACCTTTTCGGTGAGCTGTCCGCCTTCCTCGTAGCCCACGTACCCCGGAGGCGCTCCGAAGAGACGGGAAACCGTGTGCTTCTCGGAGTATTCCGACATGTCGAGCGTGATCAGGGCGTCTTCGTCGCCGAAGAGGAATTCCGCCAGCGCCTTGGCCAGCTCGGTCTTACCCACACCGGTAGGGCCGGCGAAGATGAACGAGCCACCCGGGCGCTTCGGATCCTTGAGGCCGGCACGAGTACGACGGATTGCCTGAGAGATTGCCTTGATGGCGTCGTCCTGGCCGATAACCCGCTTGTGCAACTCCTCTTCCATCTTGAGCAGCCGGGAAGACTCTTCCTCGGTGAGCTTGAAGACCGGGATGCCGGTGGAGTTGGCGAGAACCTCGGCGATCAGTTCCTCATCAACCTCGGCGATGTCATCGAGACCACCGGACTTCCAGCGGCGCTCCTTGTCCATGCGCTCGTCGTGAAGCTTCTGCTCACGATCCCGCAGGCGGGCGGCGCCCTCGAAGTCCTGGGCATCAATAGCGGATTCCTTCTCCCGCTTTACCGAGGCGATGCGCTCATCGATCTCCTTGAGCTCCGGCGGCGCGGTCATGCGGCGGATACGGAGACGCGCTCCGGCTTCGTCGATGAGGTCAATTGCCTTGTCCGGGAGGAACCGGTCGGAGATGTAGCGCTCGGCAAGGTTCGCGGCCGAGGCGAGTGCCGCATCGGTGATGGACACGCGGTGGTGCGCCTCGTAGCGGTCGCGCAGCCCCTTCAGAATCTCGATGGCGTGCGCCACCGAAGGCTCCTGAACCTGGATAGGCTGGAAGCGGCGTTCCAGCGCGGCATCCTTTTCGATGTGCTTGCGGTACTCATCCAGCGTGGTTGCGCCGATGGTCTGCAGCTCGCCGCGGGCGAGCATGGGCTTCAGGATGGAAGCCGCATCGATTGCGCCCTCGGCGGCACCGGCACCGACGAGCGTGTGGATCTCGTCGATGAAGAGGATGATGTCACCGCGGGTGCGGATTTCCTTCAGAACCTTCTTGAGGCGTTCCTCGAAGTCACCGCGGTAGCGGGAACCGGCAACCAGCGAGCCGAGATCCAGGGTGTACAGCTGCTTGTCGCGGATGGTCTCGGGGACGTCTCCGCGGACAATTGCCTGTGCCAGACCCTCGACGACGGCGGTCTTGCCGACGCCGGGCTCACCGATGAGCACCGGGTTGTTCTTGGTGCGGCGCGAGAGGACCTGCATGACTCGTTCCATCTCGAGCTCGCGGCCGATGACCGGATCCAGCTTGCCCTCGCGGGCGGCCTGCGTGAGGTTGCGGCCAAACTGGTCCAGCACCACGGAACCTGCAGGAGTGCCCTCCTGCTGCTGACCCCCGGACGCCACGGGCTCTTTGCCCTGGTAGCCGGAAAGCAGTTGGATGACCTGCTGGCGGACACGGTTCAGGTCAGCGCCGAGCTTGACCAGGACCTGCGCCGCAACGCCCTCACCCTCGCGGATGAGGCCGAGCAGGATGTGCTCGGTTCCGATGTAGTTGTGACCGAGCTGGAGCGCCTCACGGAGAGACAGCTCAAGCACCTTCTTGGCACGCGGAGTGAAGGGGATGTGACCGGAGGGAGCCTGCTGGCCCTGCCCGATGATCTCCTGCACCTGCTCGCGCACCGCGCCCAGGGAAATGCTGAGAGATTCAAGCGCCTTCGCAGCGACGCCCTCACCCTCATGAATTAGCCCAAGCAGGATGTGCTCGGTGCCGATGTAATTGTGGTTGAGCATGCGGGCCTCTTCCTGGGCCAGCACTACAACTCGACGGGCACGATCCGTAAATCTCTCAAACATGAGACACACTCCTAGCTAACGCGTAATTCGATGCTACGTGCCGATGGAAGGCTTGTGGGGCGTGTTCGCCACAGGCGAGATAGCCCGGTGAGGCAGGAGTGCGTGCCCCGAGACCCAGCTAGCGCTGTGCGGCGCGGTATGCCTCGATGATTTCCGAATTGACCCGTCCCCGCGAGGAAACGTTGTAGCCGTTCGCTTTGGCCCATTCACGGATTTGCGAGGCTTCCTGGTTTCTGGAAGCCGGTGCGCTCTGGCGCTGTTTCGGCTGGCTTTCACGCCGGCCTGCCGAGACATAGCTGGAAAGAGCGCTTCGAAGCTCCTCGGCGTGTGCCGCCGAAAGGTCTATTTCATACTGCGTACCGTCGAGGCCGAACCTCACGGTTTCATCTGCCTCGCCGCCGTCGAGGTCGTCAATCAGGATGATTTTGACTTTCTGCGCCACGATAATCTCCTCAATCGGCCCCGGATCAGTATTCCAGAATAATTATCCTCCGCAATAAAGCCAAACGTCAAAGAGAAAGAATCGAACCTGAGTTCTTACTTCTCCTCGGCTGCGGCATCCTCTTCCGGTGGAAGTTTTGTTATTGCATTCTCCCGATTGGTCCGCTCCACCGATTCCGCTTCCCGCTCGGCCCGGTCCGCATTGAAGATCGCCTTCATGACGAAGTAAAAGATGAGCCCCACTGCGAGGGATGGGAGGAGAACTGTCAAATACTCCATGAATTAACCAAGCTCCGGCTTCAGCAGCGGGAATAGGATCGTTTCCCGGATACCGGCGGAAGTGAAAAGCATGACGAGTCGATCGATTCCCAGGCCGATTCCACCCATCGGCGGGGCTCCGTATTCGAGTGCACGAAGGAAGTCCTCGTCCAGTTGCATGGCTTCCTCGTCCCCGGCAGCCGCGCGCAGCGACTGCTCGGTGAGGCGCTCGCGCTGGATCACCGGGTCAATGAGCTCGGAGAACGCGGTTCCCCTTTCCATCCCTCCGATAATCAGGTCCCAGGCTTCGATCAACTGAGGCTGATCCCGGTGAGGGCGGGCCAACGGCTGGGCAGAGGGCGGGTAATCGTAAACGAACGTCGGCTGCAACAAAGTGGGTTCGACAATTTCACTGAAAAGTTCGAGGACGAGTTTTTCCTCGCCCCACGCGGGATCCACCGAAATTTCCCGTTCGGCTGCGACCGCGAGGAGCGTTTGCTTCGGGGTTTGGGGCGTGATCTCCCGGCCGACGGCTTCCGAGAGTCCGGGATAAACGCCCAACCAGCGCCATTCACCGTCGAGATCAATGGTGCCGGCCGGAGTCTCGATCTGCCTCGAGCCAAGGAGATCCGCGCAATTGAGGATGATCTCCTTCATTCGCTCGGCCATGACGAACTGGTCGGCATAAGCCTCGTAGCACTCGAGCATCGTGAATTCAGGGCTGTGCGTCGAATCAACACCCTCATTGCGGAAAATCCGGCCAATTTCGTAGACTCGGTCGATTCCACCGACGACGGCGCGCTTGAGATAGAGCTCCAGCGCGATGCGCAGAGTCATCTTCTGGTCAAAAGCGTTGACGTGCGTCTCGAATGGACGCGCCGCCGCCCCTCCATGGACGAGCTGCAGAATAGGGGTTTCAACTTCGATGTATTCACGCTGATGCAGGGTCTCCCGGATACTGCGCGTGATCATCGCGCGCGTCCGGACCATCTGCCGCGCTTCCTCCCGCACCAGCAGGTCGACGTAGCGCTGGCGGACCCGGGTCTCCTCATTGACGCCTGCGTGCAGTGTCGGCAGTGGGCGCAGGGCCTTGGACGCCATCATCCAGCCGGAAGCCATGACGGAGAGTTCACCGCGCCGTGAGCTGATGACCTCGCCGGTGACCTGCACATGGTCGCCCAGGTCGACGGTCGCTTTCCAGTCTGCGAGCGCTTCCTCACCCACAGCGGCAAGGCTCAACATGGCCTGCAGACGGGTACCGTCACCCTCCTGCAGGGTTGCGAAGCAGAGCTTTCCCGTGTTGCGCAGGAAGACCACACGCCCGACGACGCTGACGTTCTCCCCCGTCGACTCACCGGCTTCCAGGTCAGCGAAGCGTTCGCGGATCTCAGCCAGCGACGAACTCCGCTCCGGCTTGACGGGATACGGCTCATCACCGCGCTCCAGCAGTCGGGCACGCTTCTCCATGCGGATGCGCATCTGCTCATTGAATTCTTCGGCGGAGAGGATTGGCTCAGTGGTCACGATATCCAAGGTTACCGGTTCAGCTCTGGACGCCCACCGGATCAGCCGCGAGCGGCTGGTTGTCGATGAGCCGAACACTCCCTACGCGGGCGGCGATAAGTGCCAGTCCGTCACCTGAGAAGGGCGTGTCCCGGCAGTTGAAGGCGAGCGGCTCCAGTGTTTCCGGATCCACCACCTCGAAATATTCCAGCTTCACCAGTGGCTGGCTTTCAACCAGCGCGACGGCGGAGTCCAGGTCGAGCGGCTCACACCGGGAGGCTCGCTCGGCCAGGAGCCGCAACGCGCGAGACAGGACGAGGGCGGCCTCTGATTCTGCCTTACTCAGGAACCGGTTACGGCTTGAGAGCGCCAGCCCTTCTGCGGAGCGGACGGTAGGGACCGCCCGGATCTCCGCGGCGAAGTTGAGGTCACGTGCCATCCTGCGGATCAGGGCTAGCTGCTGGGCATCCTTCTGCCCGAAATACGCTCGATATCGGACATCAGCCGCGGGCCATGCCAGATGCAGCAATTTGGCGACAACAGTCAGCATGCCGTCGAAATGTCCCGGCCGGAACTCGCCCTCGAATCTCTCACCTAGCAGACCGGCAGACAGCCGGACCAGCGGCTGGCCGCCGGGATACATCTCTTCCGGTGATGGAGCGAAGATCAGGTCAACCCCGCACTCTCCCAAAAGTTCCGCATCGGCTTCAAGCGTCCGCGGGTAGCGGTCAAGGTCGTTCGGATCACCGAACTGCAGCGGGTTCACGAAAATGGTGGCCACAACGACGTCGTTCTCTTCCCGCGCGGCGCGGGCAAGCGCCGCGTGACCCTCATGCAGGGCGCCCATGGTGGGAACGAGTCCAAGGCTGCGGCCGCCGGACGTCAGCAACTCGATGGTCGCCGCACGGAGTTCGGCGGCGGTGGAGATGATTCGTGGGCTCATTCGGTCCCTTTCTGCCAGGACGATGTGAGGGCGTCGGTGATCGCCCGTGCCTGGTCGGCGCTGAGCAGGCCTCGATCAACCGCGCGGCGGGCGGTCACCTCGGCGAGCCTGATGTATGCGAGATGGATGTCTTCCGGCACGTCTGTGAGGGCTGCCGCGTGGGCTGCGACCGTTCCGGCGTCACCGCGCGCGACAGGTCCGGTCAGCGCACCCTCACCGCCGGCGAGGGCGTTCTCGAGCGAGGCCCGCATCAGGGGTCCGAGGAGCCGGTCCGGCCGCTCCACTCCTATGCTCGTGAGCAACTGGGTGGACTGCGCGGCGAGGGTGACCAGGTGGTTCGAGGCGTGCGCCAGCGCAGCGTGGTACACAACCCGGTCCTCCTCCTCGATGACCACAGGCTCTGCTCCCATCTCAACCACGAGCGCCTGCGCCACCGGGAGTATCGCGGCCGGTGCCGTGACGCCGAACGTGCAGTCAGGCAACCGTGTGAGGTCCAGGCTCATACCGGTGAAAGTCATCGCCGGATGGAGGGCGAGCGGGATGGCGCCCAGGGCGCGCGCAGATTCCAGGACGGCCGTGCCGAACCGGCCGGAGGTGTGAGCGACGAGCTGCCCCGGCTGCCAGGCATCGACCGCGGCGAGGCCGGAAACGAGTTCCGGGAGGGCGTCGTCGGGCACTGCCAGCAAAACGAGTTCAGCGCGCTCCACGATCGCTGGAATCTCAAGCACCGGGACGCCGGGAAGCAGGTTCTCCGCCCGCTCGCGGCTGGCTTCCGAGACTGCGGAAACGCCGACGACGGCGTGCTCAGCCGCGCGGAGAGCAGCCCCCAGTACTGCTCCCACCCGGCCTGCGCCGATGACCCCGACCCCGAGGCGGCCTGGCTTCCGGCGCGGCTTCTGCGAGCGGGAATCGGGACGGCCCGGAAATTCAGGAACGCTCATGTGCTGGACCCTCCTGGTAGGTCGGCGGCGGAGGCATGACGGGAGTTTCGGGTGGAACGTTCGGTTCTTCGGCGATCTCCTCAGCCGGCACCGGCCGCATCCACTGCTCCGGGACACTGCGCCTGCGGGCCTCCGCGGCCCGGGACGCCTGCTCATGGAAGAGTCGCCAGGCATCCTCCGCGGCGATCTGCTGCACACGGGGAGCTACCGGTCCCGGCGTGGTGTGGAAGATGAGGTCAGCGACGCCGAACCTGCGTGCCAGCGGTCCCTGGTGCAGTGCCAGCGACTGGGTCCGTTCATGAGGTACGACGGCGAGCTGCCGCCACCAGGCGCCGGACCGGGCCAACAACGCGGTGTCCGTCACGGCCACACCATTTCGCCGCCAGGCCAGCGGGGCAATCAGGCGGGCCCGCTGGGGAGTGGTGATGAAACCGGCGTCGGAATCCCGTCCGGCGAGACCGGCGGAAAAGACCTCAACCGGAGAACCCGTTCCGGGATCGGGGAGCACAAGCGCCATCACCTGGAGGACCTCGTCGAGCGTCCCCACTGGCAGGAGCGTTGCCCGTGCCTGCGCCTCGCCACTGACGGAAGCACCATACCCGGCGACGTTCACCGTGACCTTGTACCAACCCTTGAGGCGCCATAGCGGTGATTGCACCACGCCTACCGCCTGCACACGCCCGGGCGGCACGGTTTGGGTCCGCGTGTCGAGGAGACCGTAGCGGATCCGGATCCCGTCCGGCGAGATGGCCGCCCGGAAGTTGAAGCCGGTGTTCAGGACGTTCCAGTAGCCGCCAACGACACCGATGAGGATGGGTACGAGAGCTGCAAGCAGTGCGCCCGTATCAAGCACAACGGCGAAGACCACCACGCCGACCAGTCCGAGCAACACCGCCACCGTATTGCCCGAGAGGACCGCCGACCCGATGACCCGCGCCGGCGTGAGGGCGAGCACCTCCCGTTCCGGCGCTTCGGGAATGTCCTGCGGATGCTCGGGGTCCACGACAATTCCTGCCGCACGGGCAAGGATCGTGGCGCGGAGTTTCTCGGCCTCAGCCAATCTGAGGAAGGAGAGCCGCACTGCCGATTCGCCGGCGTCGGCCACATCGAACTTCAGCTCCGCGAGCCCGAAAACCCGCGCGAGAAAGGGCTGGACGACGTCGATGGCCTGGACCCTGTCCAGGCGCGCCTGCCGGTGCTGGCGGAAGATGACGCCGGAATTGACCCTCACATGTTCCTCGGTGACCTGATACCGGGTGTAGAACCAGGAGAGGAAGAAACCCGCAGCGATCAGCAGTACAACGCCGGCCCCGATTGCAACAGCAATGGCCAGGTTGTCGACCGATTCTCCCCGGAACCCCCTCGGTTCCCCGATCAGGAGTCCCTCGAACCAGTCCCTTCCCCCGAAAAAGATGAGCGCCGCGATGGCGATCCAGCCGCGCACCAGCGGCGAGATGATGTGCACCCGCTTCCATTCATCCGGCAAGCCGGACAAGATTGCCGGGTCGGGTTCTGCGTTGCTCACAGTCCAGCCAGTTTCGCTTCACCGCGTGCTGAGAGCTGCTCGCGCAGACGTGCTCCCTCGCTTGAAGGAAGCCCGGGGATCTCAGCGTTGGTGCCCGGGGATGCGGTGTGCAGCTTGAGGGTGCACAGCCCGAGGGCGCGTTCGATCGGCCCGACCGCGACATCCACGTACTGCATGCGGCCGTAGGGAACGACCATGGTGCGCTGAAAGAAGATTCCGCTGCGGATCAACAGATCCTCGTTGCGCTCGGCGTAACCGATGGCCCGCACCTGCCTCGGCAGCAGGAGTCCGCGCCAGGCGGCAAAGATGACGACGACGGCAGGCAGCAGCCATGCGAGCAGCAACGGAAGCCGCGGGAGGACACCGGTCAGCAACAGGATGAGCGGCACTGAGAAAATAGCCAGGAAAATGAAGCTGCCGATTGCCCACCCCGCGAGGCGCACCTTCAGATACTTCGGCGACACCCGCGTCCATTCAATGCCCGCCGGATCTATCGGTTCCCTACGCATACTCCCCCTCGCCGCTCTCCCGGGACGTGCCTGATCCGGCCTCGTCATCCGGGGGCAGCTTGCAGAAACTCTCTACGATCAATCCTGTTCCGATCATGACTATGCCACCGGCGATCAACGCCAGCGAACCCCACACCGGACCGAGGTTGCTTCGCACGCCTACCAGGATCAGCTGGTCTGCGAGGATGCCGACGTGCCATCCCGTGGTCAGCGCTCCCGCATAGGCGGTTGCCTGGGCCAGCACCACCGTGCGGGCCGCCAGAATCGGGTTCAGTACCCGGTTGCGGTTGCCCGAGCGCCAACGCCTCACCCTGAACCCGAACACCAGCGTCACGGCGACGACTGCGGCGATTGTGAGGAGGGAGCTGAGCGGAAGCGACGGCGTGGGATAGCCGTTCCTGGTGGCCCACCAGTTGATCAGCCACCCCGCGGCGCCGAACACGAGGCCGATAAGAAAAAGCCAACCTATTCGGATTGATCCCACTGGTTTGTTCAGACCCCCTCGAACGGTATGAGCCCGGGGAGGTCCTCCGCCTGTTCCGCCAACTCGGTGACAGGCCGCCCGGAAAGGGTTGCGGTTCCGTCCATCCACGCCCAGGGTTGCAGGACGAACGCCCGCTCAGCCGCCCGGGGATGCGGCAGCGTCAGCCTCTCATCTTCCAGCACGAGGTCACCGTAGGTGATGATGTCCACGTCGAGCGTCCTGGGACCCCACCGTACGATTCGCACCCGGTGGTGTTTGTTTTCCACTGCCTGGCAGTGGTCGAGCAGTTCATATGGCCCGAGATCGGTTTCGATCTCGACCACCATGTTGAGGTAGTCGGGCTGCTCCGGACCGCCGACCGCTTTGGTCTGCACGATCGGCGAGACTTCCCGCAACCGGACGTTCGGGGAATCGACAAGGTCAGCAACGGCGAGGGAGAGGGTGTCCCGGCTTTCCCCGAGGTTGCTGCCCAGCGCGAGTATTGCCCGCACCGTACCGCTCATGTGCGCTCCCGATAGATCGAGACCGCAACGTCCCCGAACGGAACCTCGATGGGTGCCTTCGGCTTGTGAACGGTGACTTCAACGGCTTCCACGGCGAAGGTTGCCAGAACGGAGGAAGCGATGCGCTCTGCAAGAGACTCGATCAAATCGAGCGGCTCGCCGGTGATGAGCTCCACGATCTGCTCGGCCAGCTCCCCGTAATGAGCGGTTTTGGTGAGGTCATCGCTCTGCCCCGCGGGCCGCAGGTCAAGATGAAGTACGACGTCGACAACGAAGGGCTGCCCATCGCGCCGCTCATGCTCGAAAACGCCATGATGGCCGACGGCGGTGATACCCGTCAGGGTGATTGTGTCCTGCCGCGCGGGCAGGCTGGGCGCCATAGCCGCCTACCTGGTCCAGGCTGCGGCGACCTTGACCGCATCCAGGTTCGCTGCGACGTCGTGCACGCGGACGCACCATGCGCCGTGGGCGGCAGCGAGAGCGGTGACCGCAATGCTGGCGCTGTCGCGTTCCGACGGAGGGGCCGCTTTGCCCGCCGAACTGAGCAGCGAGCCGAGGAACCGCTTGCGGGAGGCGCCGACGAGGATGCGATGGCCGAGGACTTCCAACCGTTCCAGCGAACCCAGCAGCGCCCAGTTGTGGCTGTCGTTCTTGGCGAAGCCGATTCCGGGATCGACGATGATCTGCTCCTGCGATACTCCGGCGGCGTAGAACTTCTCCCGGATGTTGGTGAGCTCTGTAATCACGTCGTCGACGACGTCGTCATAGTTGGCGAATGTCGCCATGGTCTGCGGGTTGCCGCGCTGGTGCATCAGGACGTAGTGGACACCGCGTTCGGCCACGAGGTCGGGCATCTCCGGATCGAATTCCAGCCCGGAGACGTCGTTGATGATGGCCGCGCCGGCCTCGATTGCCTTCGCTGCGGTGGACGCGTTCATAGTGTCGACGCTGACGAGCGCGCCGGCCTTCACGAGGGTTGAGATGACAGGGATGATGCGCTTCTGTTCGTCTTCGGCCGAGATGCGATCAGCGTTCGGACGGGTGGATTCCCCACCAACGTCCACGATGTCGGCTCCCGCGTAGTGCATGCGGAGACCCTCTGCAATGGCGTCATCCGCAGTCGCGAACTTGCCTCCGTCACTGAAGGAATCGGGCGTGACATTGAGAATCCCCATCACCAGCGACCGATCGGTAGGCAGATCCGCGAAGGACTTGCGGACCCGGGTCGGACGCAGGACTGGAATGGGCGAAGTTGCCGGTCCGGTTCCTGGAGCTGCCGCGAGTGAATCCATGAAGTTGCTGTGTCCTATCTTCCGAGTATCAGGCTCATGGCCTCGGCCCGTGTGGCGGCGTCCCGCACCTGCCCACGCACCGCCGAGGTGACCGTTTTTGCTCCTGGCTTGCGGATCCCCCGCATTGACATGCACATGTGCTCGCACTCGATGACTACTATGGCGCCCTTTGGTTGCAGGTACTCCATCAGCGCATCAACGATCTGCGTGGTGAGGCGTTCCTGAACCTGCGGCCGCCTCGCGAAGATTTCCACCAGTCGCGCCAGCTTGCTCAGACCGGTGACCTTGCCGTCATCAGAGGGGATGTACCCGATGTGGGCTGACCCGTGGAATGGTACTAGGTGATGCTCGCAGGTCGAGTAGAACGGGATGTCCTTGACCAGGACAAGTTCTTCGTGATCAATGTCGAAGGTTGTCGACAGGATGTCTTTCGGGTCCTGATGGATACCGGCGAAAAACTCGGCGTAAGCCCGGGCCACCCGCTTCGGGGTGTCCAGCAGTCCATCCCGAAGCGGATCCTCACCGATCGCCGCAAGGATCTCACGGACCGCTCGCTCGATTCTCGGCTGATCTACCGTGGAACCACTGGCCGCCAGCGCGGCATCAACCATCTCATCGTCAAAATCGGTCACGCCAAGAATCCTATCCCGGCCCGTGTGGCCGTCCCGCTAGTCGTTACGAGGCTTGACCGGGCCCCTGTGGGCGGTCGGCACCGGTATTTCCGGTTGTTCCGCCCTTGTCCTGCGGTTCGGTTTCGGGTTCCGGCAGCCCATCACCGGTGACGTCGAAGTCACCCGGGAGGTTTGCGTCGGCGATCTGGTCCTGCGGTGACACGCTCTCCGGATCCGGTTCGCCGGCAGCCTCGGCTTCCTCACGCTCGCGGGGGGTGACCACCGGGGGCAGCGAATGCACGGGTCGGCTGTCCTTCGACAGCCAGATGCTGCGTGCGTCCCGCTTGCGGATGTCGGCGAAGACCTCTGCGATTTCTGCCTGATTCAGCGTCTCCCGTTCAAGCAGTTCGAGAGCCAGCCGGTCCAGGACGTCACGGTTCTCGGTGAGGATCGCGTACGCCTCGTCGTGAGCATTGTCAACGAGGCGGCGCACCTCTTCGTCGACGATGTAGGCGATGTGGTCGGAGTAGTTGCGCTCGTGGCTCATGTCGCGGCCCAGGAACGGCTCGCCGCCGCCCTGCCCGAGCTTCACAGCACCGATGCGCTCGCTCATGCCGTACTGCGTGACCATTTTCCGGGCCGTCGCCGTAGCCTTCTCGATGTCATTGGAAGCACCGGTGGAGGGATCGTGGAAGACGATCTCCTCGGCCACGCGGCCGCCCATGGCGTACGCCAGCTGGTCGAGCAGCTCATTTCGCGTGATCGAGTACTTGTCATCGGCGGGCAGCACCATGGTGTAGCCGAGCGCGCGACCGCGGGGCAGGATGGTCACCTTGGTGACCGGATCCGTGTTGCGCAGGGCGGCAGCAACAAGCGCGTGACCGCCCTCGTGGTAGGCCGTGATCTTCCGCTCCAGCTCCTTCATGACGCGGCTGCGCTTCTGCGGTCCGGCAATCACCCGGTCAATAGCCTCGTCAAGAGCACGGTCATCGATGAGCTGGGCGTTGGACCGCGCTGTGAGCAGGGCGGCCTCGTTCAACACGTTCGCAAGGTCGGCACCGGTGAAGCCGGGTGTCTTCTTCGCGACGGACTGAAGGTCGACGCCGGGCGCCATCGGCTTACCCTTGGAATGAACCTGCAGGATGCGGTGGCGCCCGCCCATGTCCGGAGCCTCGACGCCGATCTGCCGGTCGAACCGGCCCGGTCGCAGCAGCGCCGGGTCAAGCACGTCGGGGCGGTTGGTCGCCGCGATAAGGATGACGTTGGTGGTCGCGTCAAATCCGTCCATCTCGACCAGGAGCTGGTTTAGCGTCTGCTCGCGTTCGTCATTGCCGCCGCCCACGCCCGCACCGCGGTGGCGGCCGACGGCGTCGATCTCGTCCACAAAGATAATCGCGGGAGCGTTCGACTTGGCCTGCTCGAACAGGTCACGGACACGGGAGGCACCGACGCCGACGAACATCTCCACGAAGTCCGAACCGGAAATCGAATAGAAAGGCACTCCTGCCTCACCGGCAACCGCGCGGGCAAGAAGCGTCTTACCGGTTCCCGGAGGGCCGTACAGAAGGACGCCTTTGGGAATCTTTGCGCCGAGGGCCTGGAACTTTGCAGGCTCCTGCAGGAATTCCTTGATTTCGTGAAGTTCTTCGACCGCCTCGTCCGCACCGGCTACGTCGTTGAACGTCACCTGCGGCATGTCCTTATTGATGAGCTTGGCCTTTGACTTGCCGAACTGCATCACCTTGGAGCCACCGCCCTGCATCCTGCTGAGCAGGAACCAGAAGATCACACCAAGGATCAGAATGGGCAGGATCAGTCCGAGGATGCTGGTGAACCAGTTGTTTTCGACAGGCTGGTCGGTGAAGCCGTCAACCTCGGAGCTGTTGATGGCGTCGACCACATCTTCAGCACGGGCAGCGCTGAAGAAGAAGGAGATGTTCCGGCCGAGGTCTTCATACTCATCGCGCAGGGTGAGGTCGACGCGCTGTTCGCCGTCGTAAATCTTGGCCTGCTCCACTTCATTGCTGGAAAGGAGTTCCAGGCCGACGTTGGTGTCGACGCGGGCGCCGCTGGTGTTGAACACGGAAGGCAGGATGACCAGGAGTGCAGCGACAGCCAGCACGATCCAAAAGATCGGTCCTTTGAAAATGTTCTTGAATTTCATTCAACTCAGGGCTGAGTGCCCTGTCCCTCCTGCTTAACGGCCACGATGGCGCCCGGTTGACACGCTGCGCATCCCCAGTGAGGTGCACCCAACGTGCTACCAGCTTTACATTCCCTGCAGAATCCACGCGCATGCAGGGCGGAAAGTTCCCTCTGGGCGTACAGGACCGCCGTTTTACTCGTAGACGTGGGGCGCAAGCGTACCGATGAAGTCCAGGTTGCGGTACTTCTCCGCGAAGTCCAGGCCGTACCCGACCACGAACTCGTTGGGGATGTCGTAGCCGACGTACTTCACGTCGATGGCAACCTTCGCAGCATCCGGCTTGCGCAGCAGGGTGCAAATTTCCACCGAGGCGGGCCCACGCGAGAGCAGGTTCGCCTTGAGCCAGGAAAGCGTAAGCCCGGAGTCGATGATGTCCTCGACGATCAGGACATGCTTGCCCATCAGGTCCGTCTCGAGGTCCTTGAGGATCCGTACGACGCCCGAGGACTGGGTTCCGGAGCCATAGGAGGACACCGCCATCCAGTCCATGGTGATGTGGGAGTGCATGGCGCGGGCGAGGTCCGCCATGATCATTACGGCGCCCTTCAGCACACCGACGATGAGCACGTCCCGGTCGGAGTAATCGCGGTCAATCTCCGCGGCCAGCTCCTGCACGCGTTGCTGAATCTCTTCCTTGGTGTAGAGAACGTGCTTGAGGTCCGACTGAACGTCGTTTGAATCCACCAATTGCTCCCGGATTTAGAGGTTTTTTCTAAGGACAAGACTGCCATAGCTTGGGTCCCCTTGGGGAACCCGGGAACCCCTCACCTGACGGTAGGCGCTCACCTTCCCGCCGAGCTGCACCGGACCCGCAGAACCGGTGCGCCGCAGCAGGTTTTCGGCGGCCAGCAGCCGCTCGAAACTCGGTTGCACCCCGCCCAGTTCGACGACCGCGAGCGCCAGGACCCGCTGCCGGATCGCAGGCGGCAGGGCACGCAGGGCGTCCTCGGACAGCAAGAGCTGCGCACCGTCGTCGTGCTCTGTGTTGTCAGCCTCCGCGCTGACCGCCGGCTTTCTGAGCCGTTCATACTCCGACGCGGCGAGTTCGTCCAGATAGGCGGCGTCCTGGGCGAGGATGCGGGACGTGCGGTAGAGCGATTCGGCGATGCCGGGACCGAGCGCGTCCTCCAGATATGGCAGCACCTGCGTGCGTACGCGTGAGCGGGTCAGTGCGGGATCGGTGTTGGTGGGGTCATGCCACGGCATCAGCCCCATGAACCGGCAGATTTCTTCTGTCTCCATGCGCCGCAGGCCAAGGAACGGTCGCAGATAGACTCCCCGCCGGGCCGGCATCCCGCTGAGCGAACGCGTCCCGGAGCCGCGCGCCAGGCCGAGCAGTACCTGCTCCGCCTGGTCGTCGAGCGTGTGGCCGAGCAGGACGGCCGCGGCTCCCTGCTGTTCTACAGCTGCGTCAAGGGCTTCGTAGCGTGCTGTCCTGGCTGCCGCCTCGGGACCCATCCCGGTAGTGGCCACCCGGACCCGACGCACCTCCACCCCGTCGAGGCCCAGTCCGGCGAGTTGAGTCCGTGCCGATTCTGCGACGTCAGCACTGTCCGGCTGCAGCCCATGATCGACGACGACGGCACCTACCCGGTACTGCCCGCTGTGCTCGAAGTAGGCGGCAGTGGCCGCCAGCGCCAGCGAATCCGTGCCGCCGCTGCAGGCCACC
Source organism: Arthrobacter sp. MDB1-55 (assembly GCF_059092925.1). Lineage (NCBI taxonomy): Bacteria > Bacillati > Actinomycetota > Actinomycetes > Micrococcales > Micrococcaceae > Arthrobacter > Arthrobacter sp. MDB1-55. The sequence continues at coordinate 382,579 of NZ_JBNHID010000002.1, forward strand.
AGGATGCGGGATCCCAGGGCGATCCGTGCTTCGTCAAGCGCAGCACGGATGAGATTCCTCGCCGTGCCAACCGTAGGGCTGAGTCGTGGGCGCCGGGTCACAGCCCCATCCGGCGGATCCACTCTGTGGGGGCGTGGATCTCCTTCTCCGTGGGAAGGTTCTCCGCCCGCTCCCAGACCCTGTTGAAGCCTTCCATGCCGGCTGCGTCAACCACCGCGCGGACAAAGCGGGCACCGTCGCTGTACTGGCGCATCTTGGCATCCAGGCCCAGGAGGCGGCGAATGAACTTCTCCACCGGTCCCCTGGTCTTCCCGCGGGCATTGAACCGGCGGCGAATGGTCTTGACTGTGGGCACGATGCTGGAGTCGACGGCGTCCATCACCACGTTGGCGTGCCCTTCCAACAAACTCATGACGGCGGTGAGGTGTGAAAGGCGCGCCTTGTCTTCCGGGTCCTGGAGCAGGGACAGGATGCCGCCGTCGCCGGGCGGCACGCCGTCGTCGTCGTGCTGTTCCTGATTGTTCTGCTGACCGCGGGAGGGCAGCGACTTCAGCGCGTTGGCTAGGCGCTCGGCCAGTGTGTCGGCCTTGTCTGCCAGCCCGACCGTGAGCTTTGATATGTGCTCCATCATGTGGTCTTTCAGCCACGGAGCAGCGGCGAACTGCACCCGGTGCGTCTGCTCATGGAGGCACACCCAGAGCCGGAAATCAGCCGGTTCGACGTTCAGTTCCCGCTCCACGGACACGATGTTCGGTGCCACGAGCATGAGGCGACCGCCCGGACCGCGTGCAGAGGCGACAAAGGGATCGTACTGGCCAAGCACCTTGCTCGAGAGGAAGGCCAGGATGGCGCCCATCTGCGCGCCCGTGACCGTGCCGCCCAGTGCGGCGTTCGCGGCTTTCAGCTGCTCGGCCTTGGTGTGTGCGAGGTGGTCGATGGCCGGTGCCATCAGCGTCTTGAAGCTCTGGGTGTTGGCCTTGGCCCAGGATGCACGGTCCACGATGATCAGGTCCGAATCCCGAAGGTCCCGTGCTGCCTCCAGCCCGGTGATGCGGTGGACGTGCTCAACCGAGAGATCAGCCAGCTCCCGCAGATTGTCGACGACGGAGCGGACCTCCCGGGCACTCAGCTTCGGACCCGGAGGCGTAAGTTTCGCTGCCGTGGTCGCGGCGAGATCCCAGTTGACGAGCTGAAGAGGGGCGTTGCTGTCCATGGTGGCCATTCGACCACATTAGTCTGGGAAGCCGCTTGGGGGCGTCCGTCTGCACCCGCCCCGTCGGTCGGGACTGGTTACCGGCACCCGCAGGTGGCGAGGACCGCCGCCGCCGCATCGACCGCTGCACGCGCGGGATCAGTGGTTCCGTTCAGGCCGCTGGCGATGAAAGAGAACACGAGCAGTCGCCCGTCGGCGGACACCACGTGGCCACTCAGGGCAGTCACGGCGTTGAGGGTACCTGTCTTGGCGCGCACCAGGCCTGCTCCGGCGAAAACCGGAGAGTCGGCGTCGTCGTAGCGGTCCGCCAGGGTCCCCGAGAGGCTTGCCACCGGGAGGCCGTGGAGCACGTGCCGCAGCGCGCGGCTGTCCGAGCGGAGCAACGTGCGCATCACGTCGGCCAGCTGCCGGGGCGCAACGCGGTTGCGGGGCGAAAGGCCGGCAGCGTCACCGAGCACCATGCCTTCCGTCGGAACCTCGAGCTCGGTGATGACTTCACCGATCGTTTCCAGACCGCCGCCGAAAGACGCCGGCCTCCCACTGGCGTCCGCAGCGAGGCGGGCGAGCACCTCTGCGAGGTAGTTATCCGACGTCAGCAACATGTGCTCCACCTGCGCCTCGACGGTGGCCGACTCGACGGACGCCAACACCACGGCGTTTTCAGCTGCGGGCTGCCGCTCGATGCCTTCCTCCACCTCCACTCCGGCGGCGATCAGCGCCTCCCGGAACACCGTCGCGGCGGCCATCGCTGCATCCGGGTTTCGGGCGCCGGACTGCTGCGACTCGTCGGCCCACGAGGAATTGATTGCGAGGGGATAGACCGGCGCGATCTCGCCCGCTTCGATGTCACCGGGCTGCCAGGTGGGATTCAGCGGATCGCCGACGAAGAACGTGTCGTCCAGGACGAGCCGGTAGGGTTCGCCGCTGCCGACTGCCGACGCGGTGCGCTCGGCAAGCGTTGCCAGACCGGCGTGGCCGCGAACGTTATCCGGATCCGATTCCCCTGAACCGAGGAGGACGTCCCCTCCCCCGCGCAACACCAGAACGCCCTCGGCGCCGGTGCCTCCGGCGAGTACGGAGGTGGTCATGCGGTGATCCGGAGCCAGTTTCGCGAGCACCGCCGTGGCGGTCAGGACCTTGATGTTCGACGCCGGCAGCTGCGGTTCGCTTCCTTGTTGGTCAAAGAGAACGTCACCGGTTTGCGCATCGAGGACGACGCCGCTCACCGGCGTATCGCCTGGTACCTGCAGCGCCGCCGTCAGCAGGGGCGCGAGCACCGCGGGGTCGGGTGTCGGCGCGTGGGCGTCAAGCTGGTCCACGACCGTTGGGGCCGTGACGTCGCGGGGGGTCTGCTGGATTGCGGGAATGTCCGGTTCTGCGTCGGCCGGTGGAGCGGTGAGGAGCTGAGCGACCTGGGGTCCGTAATGGAGGCCGAAAGGCACTGCGAGCGCGCCCAGAACGAGGGCAAGCAGGAGGGCAGTGAATACCCTTGCACTGCGCGTCATTGTGACCCCCCTTCCGAACATTCATGGAACTGCGTGAATCGGCGCTCCGGTCATGAATCGATGATGTCGGCGGCGGCCTATATCTTTAACAGTAGATCGGGGCCATGGGTAGATGGGTCACGCTGGATTGACACGTTTGAGTCACATTCCAGACGCGTCGCGTCGCCCTGCCACGGCCCGTCGAAGTTGCCCGTTTCTTCCCCGCTGACCGCAGGAGTTCCACATGGCCATGAAGCTCGACGTCACCATCGAGATCCCCAAGGGGTCTCGCGTCAAGTACGAGATCGACCACGAAACACACCGTCTCCGCCTGGACCGGGTGCTTTTCACCTCCATGCAGTACCCCACGCATTACGGCTACTTCGAGAACACCCTCGGAGAAGACGGCGATCCCCTGGATGCTTTGGTGCTGCTGCAGGACTTCGACCTCATTCCGGGCGTGCTGGTTGAATCCCGCCCCATCGGAGTCTTCAACATGGTTGACGACGGCGGCGGCGACGCCAAGGTGCTGTGCGTTCCCGTCGATCCGCGTTTCGATGACATCCAGGACCTCGGCGATGTCTCGAAGTTCCTGCTGGATGAAATCGAGCACTTCTTCCGCAAGTACAAGGACCTGGAGCCAGGCAAGTGGGTAGAAGCAGCTGACTGGCAGGGCCGCGAGGCTGCCGAGGCAGAGGTCGAGGCATCGCTGAAGCGCTTCGAGGCTCTCGGTGAGGCCAGCGAAGAGGACGAACCGCAGGGCCGCTCAGTGGATACCGACGCTGACAATGCCGACGTGCAGCCGCAGGGCCGCTAAACCAACCATCACGGCGGCGCGCCACCCAGGCGGTGCGCGCCGCCGTCGTTCTCGAAAATCACAGGGGGAGCATGAGCCAGTCGACCCAGCAGAAGCCGTTACCGCCGTGGCGTGAAGGAACGTTCGAGGACGGACGGCCTTTCGTCGAGGCGACCAGTGGTCAACGCGTCGGTAAGTACGCCCTGGATCTGCTCATCGTCCTGGTGCTGTTCGTGATCCTCTTCTTCATCCTGGCGGCGGTCACGGCCGGAGCCGGCCTGTCCCGGGATGTTGGGGCCGCGATCGCGCTCGGCGGTGGATATGCGCTGAGTGCGCTCGGCTACGGTTTCGTTGCCGGCTTCTCACGCAGCCTCGGCGCAAAAGCCGCTGGTGTCCGTAATCTCCGCTACCGCGACGGCAAGCCCATGGGCCCTCTTCAGAGCTCCTGGCGGATGCTTGCGCTTGCGCTGTTGTGGCCCTTCATTTTCCTTGGCGTAGTGGTGAGCCCACTGACCGGCTCACCTGGGATCAACGCCAACAAGACCCGCTTCCGCAGCTACGTGGTTGCGGATGTGCGCCGCCGCTGAATCGGTCTTTCCGCGCTCATGGGGAGCTCTGCCCATGGCAGCACGCGACGGGTTGCCGATAGGTTCGGAACCTGATCCCTTAGTCTCAGCAGAAGGCCCTCATGTCGGAAACCCTTGGCGCCAACCTCGAGCAGCTTGAATCGCTGGCCGAGCGCTTCTCGCAATCCGCCGAGACCCTGCGCGGCATTCGATCAACGCTCACCGTAGGCGTCATCAATAACACGGGCTGGCTGGGACCGGACGCTGAATCACTGCGGGCGTCCTGGGACAGCCACCAAATGGCGATCATGTTGGCTGCCAACACCCTCGACCGCGGTTCCCGGGACCTCCTCGAACAAGCGCGTCAGCAGGAAGCCGCCAGCGACGCCGGCTCCGGAGCCATCGGCGGCTCCCCCGACGGAACCGGGTTGCCCGGAACGCCGGCGGTCACCACTGAGGACGACTTCAGTATCTGGGAGGCCCTCGGTCAGGTCGTCGGTTTTGGACTCGACGTCAACAAGGTCTTCAAACTGGCCGACATTCAGAAGTTCCTGGCGAACACCCGGATACTCGACGTCACCGACCTGCGGAACATCTCACTCGCGAGCGAGTTCCTCGAAGAAACCTCGAAGATCACCAAGTTCTCCCGTTTCGCGGGCCCACTCCTGGCACCGCTCGGGATCTACGGCGGAATTCACGACATGATCAATCCGGAGCACGAGGGCTGGCGCGGAGCCGGCGACCGCGCAGCCGGTGGGCTCGGCGTCGTGGCTTCCGGCGGCACCCTGCTCCTTGCCGCAGGCATGCTGGGGCCGGTAGGTGCCGGTGTCGTGGTCGGAGCCGGGCTTGTTGCGGGAGCGTGGGCTCTGGGAAATTACGTCTACGACAACTGGGACGGCATCACCGAGTGGACCTCCAACGCCTGGGACGCCACCACCGATTTCGTCGGCGACGCCTACGAGGGCGCTACCGACCTGGCGGGTGACGCCTGGGAGGGCGCGACGGATCTGGCGGATAGTGTGACAGAGGGTGTCGGAGATTTCGTTGAGGATCCGATCGGATCAATTGGAGGACTGTTCTCGTGACCACGCAGCCGATCGAGTGGACCACCCGAGACCTGGAAAGTGCACGTAAGATCCTTGCTCTCTCCTTCGAGGAGAGTGAAGACCTACCCACCCTGACCGATGAAGAGATCGTGGCGCTCGACGGGATCGAACGCGAGCAATTCGTTGCGCTGCCGTTCCTCGAAAAGCACGAGGACCAGAAATACCTGGCCGCAACCGTTGCGCTGCGCAGCCTGATGTCCAAAGGGCTCGCATTTCCCGTTGTGGAAGAGGGTTATAACGAGCCCACCAGGCTCAACGCCACCGAACGCGTTACCGGCATCATGACGCTCCGCCGGACCGCCAGCCGCATCGTTACGGGTCAGCGGACGTCGCAGGTCGGAAGACACTGGCTGTTTGCCTACATCCACGACGACATCGTGCTGGAGGAAGAAGTGAACGACGGCGGCATCCACGCCTTCGTTGTCTACCCCACCTCGCGCCTCGCCGAACGGCTTGCCGTCCTGGCAGATCCGGAGAACAGCGCGTCAGTCGATGGGGAGCCCGTGATTCTCCCGCAGTCCGAGTTCGAAGCACAAGGAGCGCCGCTGCTGGCCGAGAGCCGTGCGGTAACGGTTTTCACCGGCGCATCGGGGGGTGCGGAGACGTTCACCAACCTCACGGTGTACACCGCTCCCTCGACTGTGAAGACGCTTCTGGCCGCCGAGCATGAGGGCTCTGTGACCTTCAGCATTACCGAGGTCTCACCCGCCTCCTTGCGCTCCTCGCTGCAGTCCGTGGTCGACGACCCGTCGGAATCAACGCAAATCGGTTGATTCCGCGCCTGACTCAGTCATACTGAGGTCATGCTGTTCGTGGTGACGATCAACCAGCGCGATTCCCGCGAAGTCGGCGACCTGGTTCCGGAGCTGCTGCGGGAATTCCGGTTCGTCGACGCCGTCATCCCCTTTCAGCGCTCCGTCGGAGACGAACTTCAGGGCGTCGTCGGGAGCGCAAAGCTGGCCGTCGATGTAGCGCTCAAGGCAATCCGGTTCCGCCGCTGGCACGTCGGTATCGGGGTCGGCGAAGTCCATTCGCCTCTTCCGGAACGGATCACCGACGCTGAGGGTTACGGCCTGGTGTACTCGCGCAGAGCTGTGAACCGTGCCCAGAAAACCGGCGAGCGTATACCGCTGGCCATCGAGGGGCCGGACTCGGAAGTCGCTGCCGAAGCAGAAGCGGTCCTGCGGCTGCTCGGGCAGATTGTCTATACCCGCACGGATGCCGAGTGGAACGTGCTGGATCTCATGACGCCCGGGGCACGCGGGCAGCAAAAGCTGATCGCAGTTGAGCTGGGTATTACCACCCAGGCCGTGAGCAAGGCCGTTATACGGTCGCACTGGGTAGAAGAGTGGGCCACGCGTCCCGCTGCCGCCCGGCTCCTCGATCTGACCTACGGTCCGGCGGCGCTGCCGCCGGCAGCGCTGGCCTACTAACGCTCCTCTTGCGCCCCGCGGGCGAGCGAACGCAGGATCTTGGCCGCGCCGTCGTCGTACACCGACGCCGTCACCTCGGAAGCGGCAGCCAGAACCTCTTCTGGCGCCTGCCCCATGGCCACGCCGCGCGCCGCCCATGAAAGCATCTCGATGTCATTGCGGCCGTCCCCGATAGCCACCGTCTCCGAGGGGTCGATGTCCAATCGCCGCCGAACCAGCTCAAGGGCGCTGGCCTTGGTGACCCCAGCGGCAGCAATGTCCAGCCATGCGGTCCAGCCCACTGAATAGGTCACGCCGTGGAGGCCGATTGACTCGACGGCATCGCCGAATTCCTCGGCGGTGCTGTCCGTGCTGAAGACCACCACGCGGACAGCGCGAGCCTTTAGCATGCGTTCGAAATCGACGCTTTCGGCTTCTGCACCGAAGCTCGCGTCCTGGAACCGCTCGGTGGAGAGGAAACGTCCCTCATCGTCCTCGAGGGCGAACTTTGCGGTGGGAAGACTTTTTCTCAGGGCAACGAGGGCCGGCCGCGGGTCGAAGATTACGCGGTTGATGATTTCGTAGCCGTCCTCGAACTCATCGACCCCGATGCGCAGGGTGACGCCGCCGTTCGAGCACACAGCATGCCCGCGGGTGAGTCCGATTTTCTGGATGATTGGAAGAGTGGCACCCAAAGACCTGCCGGTGGCGATCACCACTTCGTGGCCGGCGTCGACTACGGCGCTGGCCGATGTCCGAACTTCGTCCGACATCTGTCCCTCGTGATCGACCAGGGTTCCGTCGACATCGAGGGCAATGAGTTTCCGTGTTGTCTGCTGCTGGTCATCGATGCCAGCTGGATACGTGGTTGTCATCGTTAAAGTGAACCAGAAACCCGGTAATCGCGGGTAGGTTTTTGATCACAACTGGGCAAATGCGCGGTTACGGAACGGGATGCCGGCATGCAGGTCGATGAACAGAGTAAGCGTGCTGGGCAACAGCTCTGAGGGCGCGTGGCCGGTGATCTCGGCGCCGGCCGCACTGATTGATGCCGAGCTGGGTTGAGTCCGGCCTACAGGACCGGCAGGACCTCGAGTCCGCCGAGGTAAGGACGCAGCGCTGCGGGCACTGTCACCGACCCGTCCGGGTTCTGGTGGTGCTCAAGGATGGCAACGATCCACCGCGTGGTTGCGAGCGTACCGTTCAGCGTCGCCACGGCACGCGTGGACTTCGCGCCCGGAACTCGTTCGCGGATGTTCAGCCGCCGCGCCTGGAAGCTCGTGCAGTTGGACGTGGACGTCAACTCGCGGTAGGCATTCTGCGTCGGCACCCACGCTTCACAGTCGAACTTCCGGGCCGCTGACATCCCGAGATCGCCGGCGGCGGTGTCGATGACCCGATAGGGCAGCTCGACCTTGGCGAGCATCTCCTCCTCCCAGGCGAGCATGCGCTCGTGCTCCGCGTGAGACTCCTCGACGGTGGTGTAGGAGAACATCTCCACCTTGTTGAACTGATGCACCCGGATGATCCCGCGGGTGTCCTTGCCGTGCGATCCCGCTTCCCTGCGGTAGCAGGATGACCAACCGGCATAGCGCAGCGGTCCTGCCGAAAGGTCGAGGATCTCGTCCGAGTGGTATCCGGCCAGCGCTACCTCGGAAGTCCCGGTGAGGTAAAGGTCATCTTCCGGCAGCCGGTAGATCTCGGCGTCGTGGGCGACGTCGAACCCGGTACCCTGCATCGTCTCCGGACGCACCAGCGTGGGTGTGATCATCGGCGTGAATCCGGCTGCAACCGCCTGGTCCATGGCCATGTTCAGGAGGGCGAGCTCAAGCCGCGCGCCTACGCCTTTGAGGAAGTAGAACCGCGAGCCTGAGACCTTGGCGCCCCGTTCCATATCGATGGCGCCGATGAGCTCACCGATCTCGAGGTGGTCCCGGGGTTCGAAGTCGAACTCCCGCTTCTCCCCCACCGTCTTCACGACGACGAAATCGTCCTCGCCGCCGGCCGGCACGCCGTCGAGAATGGCGTTGGGAAGCCGGCGAAGCAGGGACTCGGCCTCCGACTTCGCTGCTTCAGCCTCTGCGGCTGCAGCTTTCACCGATGCTGCCAATTCCTTGACCTCGGCGAGGAGAGCCTGCTTCTCATCGCCCTGTGCCTTCGCGACCCGCTTACTGAAGGTGTTCTGTTCGGCACGAAGCGACTCCGCGCTGGTGACTGCCTCTCGGCGGCGGGAATCTGCCGCGATCAGAGCATCCACCAGAGACTCATCCGCCTTTCGCGAGCGCTGCGAAAGGCGGAACTTTTCGGGATTGTCGCGGAGTTCGTTTACGTCGATCACCACCCAAGAGTACCGAACGCCACCCGGGCGCCCGCACCCGCGCGCTGAAGGATAGTCTGGGGAATCATGCCCCTCGAGTGGATCATCGTCGCCCTTGCGGTTGTTGCCGCGGCCGCGTCAGCTTTCAGCTGGTGGGGAGTACGAAAACTGCGCCGCGAACGGGCGCCTCACTGGGACGAGCCGCGTGCGGCGGTCCAGCCGACCGGTGAGCGTCAGCGGGTGGCGCTGGTCCTCAACCCGGTGAAATTGAGCGCGTCCCTTGCACGCGAACAGGTTGAGCAGGCCTGTTCCGATGCGGGCTGGGATCCGCCCCTGATCCTGGAGACTACGGTGGAGGAGCCCGGTGAAGCCCAGGCGAGACGCGCGGTCGAGGAGGGGTGCGACGTCGTGATCGCCGGAGGTGGGGACGGCACAGTTCGTGCCGTGGCGTCCGCCCTGGTGCACAGCGGTGCCGCATTGGGACTGCTGCCGCTGGGGACCGGAAACCTGCTGGCGCGCAACCTCGGCATCGCTGTCAACGATGTCCCCGTAGCGTACGGCAGGCACTCCACGGGGCGGTGCGGCGGATCGACATGGGCCGTGTGCAGCTGCACAACGAGCGGACCGGAGTCAGCGGCGACCATACATTCCTGGTGATGGGCGGCGTCGGCCTCGACGCCGTAGTCGTCGCAGCGACCAAGGACACCCTGAAGCGGAAATTCGGCTGGCTGGCTTACAGCGAGGCAGGGGTACGGAGCCTGCCCGGCAAGCGTCAGCGCATGTCGATCAGCCTTGATGGAGAACCTGCGCAGACACGCAAGGTCCACAGCGTCCTCTTCGCCAATTGTGCCCGGCTCCCGGGCGGGATCACGTTCATACCGGATGCCACGATCGACGACGGCTACCTGGACATAGTGATTACCAGTCCGCGCAGCATGCTCGGATGGCTATGGGTGGCCGGGAAAATCCTGTTCCGCCATCCGGGCCCCATCCCCGTTATCAGCTACCACCGGGTGAAGCACGTGGAGGTCCGCGTATCCGAGGCAACAGGCACGCAGCTGGACGGAGACACCTCCGGTGATGTCACGTCGCTCAGCGTCGGAGTCGTCCCAGGCGCGCTGATGGTCCGGGTCCCCGGGAGGGCAACCGGACCATCAGCAGGAATGTTCGGCGATTCCCTGAAGGAGTAGCGGGTCCGCTAGCGGCGGTCGGTGCCTTCTGCGTCATCCCCGCCCTCCTGAAGGGATGGCACGGAGTCGACGTCCGTGTATTCGCCCTCGACGTCGGAGTCGGCGTCTGTAGTGCCGTCGACGTCGGTGTACTCACCCTCATCGAGCTGGTCCCCGCCCTCGGTGTACTCCCCCACACCGTCCGCACGCTGGGCGCCGGTGTAGCCTCCGGTAACCCCCGCTGAGGCATCTCCGACAGCATCGGCGTTCTGCGCCTGACTGTTGATCAACTGCTGTTCCTCCGCGAAGCGAAGGTCATTCCCCTGGTCTCCGGCGTCGCCGTGCCAGTTCGGGTCGGAGGTTGCTCCGTCACCCTCGTTCGGGTTGACCTCGCTGTTGTGTGGCTGCTCGCTCATGGTGCCTGCCTTTCATCAAGGGTCGCGCCCCTGGCCGGACGCTCCCATCAGCCTACTTAGCATCTGGGCGTGGCGAAAGGATTCCTAGTCATTAAGCAGCTCGCGAACAGCCTTCTCCGACGCTGAGTAGCTCGCCACCGGGATGACCTCCCCTGACATGAAGCGGTCCACGATGCGGGGATCAACGTACGAGCTCCGCGCGACCGCCGGAGTGTTCCCCAAATGGTCCGCGACTGAGCGCATGGTCGCTGCAACAGCCTTCTGCCGCGCAGTGCGGCTGGTGGCACCCAGGTCCATCCGGGCGAGTTCCATGGAAGCCACGACGGTTGCCTGCCACGTGCGGAAATCCTTCGCCGTGAAGCCCCCGCCCGTGACCTGACGGAGGAACTCGTTGAGCTGGGAGGCGTCGACTGAATGCCAGGATCCGTCCGGCATTCGATACGCCAGCATGGTGTCTGCGTCCTCCCTGGACATCATCGGTTCCAGCGCCGCGGCGAGGTCCGGGTCTTCTATCGTCGTATCCCACAGCTGCCCGCTCTTGCCCGGAAACTGCAGGGTGATCAGCGGACCGCTGATGGTTACATGGTCCACTCGAAGGGTTGTCACACCGAAGGAGCCGTTCTCGGCAGCGTACTGCGCCGAACCGATGCGCAGCGCACCGGAGTCCACGATCCGCAGTGCAGCCGCGAACGCGCGTTCCTTACCGTTGCCATCGCTCCGCAGATGCTGGGTAATGACCCGACGTGCGCTGGGCAGCCGCTCGCCGAAGTCCAGGGCACGGTCGAACTTTTCCCGGTCCTTTTTCTCACGCCAGGCGGGGTGGTAGATGTACTGGCGCCTCCCGGCGTCGTCCGTTCCCACCGCCTGTATATGCCCATTGGGGTATGGACTGATCCAGACGTCCCGCCAAGCCGGGGGAATGACAAGCTCCCGGATCCGGGCCAGATCATCAGGAGTCAACGGCTCCCCGTGCTGGTCCCGGTAGCTGAAGCCCTTCCCATGACGACGGCGCGTATAGCCGGGCTTGTTACAGTCACTGCGTCTGAGTCGCGGCACGCCGTCTCCTCTTGTTGCCCGTAAAGAATGCCCTAGCCTATGTCCTCGGAGCCTGCTGCGGGGGAGACCAGGATGGATCGGACCCAGCCTTGCGCCGCCTCGAACGCCTGATCGGAGGTGTGTCTGGCCACCTCGTACTCTCTGCGGTCCGCACGGGCATAAGAACCGAGGAAACGAAGACCCGGACTGATCCGGTGTAGGCCCTGAAGCGCATCGGCCACCCGGGCGTCGGCGATATGGCCGTCCGCGTCGATGCTGAAGAAATAGTCGCCCAGGAAGAGGCCGGTGGGTCGGGACTCGATCCTGCTGAGGTTGACGCCGCGGGCGGCGAACTGGTCGAGGATTTCCATCAGGGCGCCGGGATGGTCCTCCGGCAGGGGGATAACCAGCGTCGTTTTGTCCGCCCCGGTCCGCTCAGGCAGGAAGTCAGGCTTGCTGACCAGGATGAAGCGGGTCACGGCGTCGGCAACGTCGCCGATGTGCTCAGCGAGCACCGTCAATCCAAGGCGGCTGGCAACCAGTGGAGAGCAGATCGCTGCATCATGGTCGGCGCCGTCGTCAAGCAGCTCGTGTGCTGCTGCAGCGGTGGAGGACGCGGGTATGTATTCCGCCGCGGGAATGTGTTTCTCAGTCCACCCCCGGCACTGCGCCCAGGCATGGCCGTGGGTTGCGACGAACCGGATGGCATCGAGTTCCATGCCGGGCTTGCCGACCAGGACGAAGGAAATCGGTACGAGCACCTCACGGATGATGCGAAGCTGCTCGCCCTGCGCAATGGCGTCCAGCGTTGCCGAAACTCCGCCCTCCACGGAGTTTTCGATCGGAACCATTGCAGCTTTTACCCGACCGGAACGCACCATGTCGAGGGCCGCATTCACCGTGGTTGCGGGGACCCGATCCGCGTTCTCCGCGCCGGGAACCTGAAGCAGTGCGGCCTCTGTGAACGTTCCCTCAGGGCCTAGATAGGCGTACGAACTCATAGGACGCGCGGCTCCTTGCCCGTCTCGGAAACCATCGGCCTGGATGCCTCAATCCACGCATCCATACCGCCGACGACGTTCACCGCCGAGTAGCCGTTGGCGACCAGCCATTCCGTCACCCGGTAGGAGCGGCCGCCCGTGCGGCAGATGACATGCAGGTCCTCGTCAGGGTCCAGCTCGTCGATCCGAGCGGGGAGATCATTCACCGGGATGTGCCGCGCACCCTCGATGTGCCCGGCTTCCCACTCGTAGTCCTCCCGGACGTCCAGAACGACGGTGTCCTCGCTGATTGCCTCGATGGACACATTCTCACTGTTGGTCATACCGCCCCGCTCCTGTCGCTCACCCGATTCTGCGGACTGCATCCAAGCCTATAGTGGGACCGGACTCATCCCACAGCTATCGAAAGGTGCCCATGAGCTCCCTCCACGAGCTGACCGCCCTTGAGCAAGTCAGCCATCTTCGACAGGGGAAGTTGAGCTCGCGGGAACTGACAGAGCACTACCTGGACCGGATCGAGGCACTGAATCCCGCTCTGGGAGCTTTCATCACCGTGACCGCCGATGCGGCGCTGGCCGAAGCTGCCGCAGCTGACCGGCGGCAGGCCGCAGGTCATGACCTGCCCCTGCTTCACGGCCTGCCTCTCGCCCATAAGGATCTTGCCGACGTCGTCGGTGTGGTGACCACCCACGGAAGTGCGGCGCTGCAGCATTCGGTCGCCGCTACGGACTCCCCGCTCGTGTCCGTGCTGCGCCGCGCGGGCGCCATCTGCGTGGGGAAGACGCAGGTGCCCGAGTTCGGACTGAGCTGTTACAGCGAGAACCTGATCGCGCCGCCGTCGCGGAACCCGCTGGATCCCGCATTGAGCTCGGGGGGCTCGTCGGGTGGAAGTGCCGCGGCCGTCGCAGCCGGCATGATCCCGCTGGCGCCGGGCACCGACGGCGGCGGCTCAGTACGGATTCCCGCTGCGGCAACGGGGCTGATCGGCCTCAAGCCCAACCGCGGCCGGGTTCCGTCCGGGTCCGGTCAGAGCGATCTGGGACAGTTTGTGGTTGCCGGACCGCTTGCGCGCACGACGACGGACGCCGCCCTGCTGCTCGATGCGATGGTTAATGAGCCGAACTACCACGCGACGAGCGCAGCCGCCCATGGCCCCTTCCTCGATGCGGCCCTCCGTGCTGAGGGGAAGTTCCGCATCGGTGTGAGCGATCTCTCACCCTTCGCGGCGGCCTTCCCGATTGACCTCGACGACGATGCGCGTGCCGCCTTCGACGCGGGCGTGCGAGCACTGGTCGCTGTGGGACACGACGTCGTTGAAGCGGACCTGCACTACGACCGGCGCTATCACGAGGCTTTCCAGTCGGTATGGACCGCCGGTCTCGCCGTCGCGCGCATCCCCGCTGCCCGTGAGAAGGACCTCACAACACTTGCACGGACGCTGCGGCACCGTGCACAGGGCAGATCGGCAGCGGACCTGGCCGCCGCCGTCGATATCCTCAGGCAGTTTGAGCAGGACACGATCGAGCAGTATTCGGCATTTGACTTCATCGCCACACCGGCGCTGGGCATGACTCCCCGGCCCATCGGCTGGTACACCGATGCCGATGCGGACACCGACTACCTGCGCCAGTGCCAGTATTCGCCGTATACCTCGATGGTGAACGTGTGCGGGTTGCCCGCCATCTCGGTGCCGGTGTACAGCACTGCCGGCGGGTTATCAATGAGTATCCAGCTCATCGGCAGGCCAAGCGCCGAGGCGGAACTGCTTACCGTCTCCGCCCAGCTGGAGCACCATTTCCGCACCAATCCAAAACCGATCAGCATAACTGGTTAAGGACGCTTTGAATATGACAGTCCGAAATGTGACTGGCACTATGGAGTAAATGAGCACAACTCACAACCAAACAGCCACAGTGGCGGACAAGACGTTCCTGGGTCATCCCCGGATGCTTGCAAACCTGTTCAGCGTAGAACTCTGGGAGCGCTTTTCCTTCTACGGCATGCAGGGCATTCTCCTCTACTACATGTACTACTCGGTGGCCGACGGCGGCCTCGGGATTGACCAGGGAATCGCCACCGGCCTGGTCGGCGCCTACGGCGGTGGCGTCTATCTCTCCACCATCCTGGGAGCGTGGCTTGCAGACCGCGTCCTGGGTTCCGAGAAGGTCCTCTTCTATTCGGCGATCATGATCATGTGCGGTCACATCGCCCTGGCCCTGCTTCCGGGCGGGCTCGGCCTGGCCGTCGGCCTGGTCCTCGTCGGAGTGGGCTCCGGTGGACTGAAAGCCAATGCAACCTCGCTGGTCGGGACCCTGTATGCCGAGGGCGACGAACGACGTGATGCCGGCTTCTCCATCTTCTACATGGGCATCAACATCGGCGCCCTCATCGGCCCGCTGCTGACGGGGCTCGCCTGGACGGAACTCGGCTTCCACTACGGATTCGGTCTGGCAGCCATCGGCATGGCCATCGGTCTGGTGCAGTACGCGCTGACCCGGAAGAACCTGCCGGACACGGCCCACGCGGTGACCAATCCGCTGCCGTCCGGGCGGCTGGGCCGGTTCGGCCTGATCGCCGTTGGCGCGGTCGTCGTTATTGTCCTGGCCTTTGCGACCGGCCTCGTCACCCCGGCCAACCTCGCCCGGACCATGGCATATCTGGCAATTGCGGCATCGATCGCCTACTTCGTGGTGATCCTGCGCAGCAAGCGCGTCACGGCCATCGAGCGCAAGCGGGTGTACTCCTTCATCCCCCTGTTCATCGCGAGTGCTGCCTTTTGGGCGCTCTTCCAGCAGCAGTTCACCGTCGTCGCGATCTACGCGGACCGCAGCCTCGACCGCAATCTGTTCGGGTGGACCATGCCCCCGAGCTTCGTGCAGTCGATCAACCCGATCTTCATCATCATCTTCGCCGCCGTTTTCGCTGCGCTGTGGACCAAGCTCGGCAGCCGTCAGCCGTCCTCGCCGCTGAAGTTCGCGCTCGGCCTCGTGTTCATGGGCGTTGCGTTCCTGCTCTTCATCCCGTTCTCCGGTGGTGGTCCCAACAGCACCCCGCTGATCGCGCTCGTGGTCATTCTGCTGTTCTTCACTTGGGCGGAACTGTTCCTGTCGCCAATCGGCCTGTCCGTGGCGACTAAGCTGGCCCCCAGCGTCTTCCGGACGCAGATGGTGGCGCTGTTCTTCCTCTCGATCTCATTGGGAACGACCCTCGCCGGCATCCTCGCCGGGTACTACAACCAGGACAATGAGGTGCCGTACTTCTCCTTCAGCGGCATCACTGCGATCGTGCTTGGCATTGCCCTTGCCCTCGCGACTCCCGCCATCAAGAAGATGATGAGCGGCGTCCGCTAACCCCTACCCATAACGACGACGGCGCCCCCCTTCGCGGGAGGGCGCCGTCGTCGTAATGGATGAGAAGTATCAGGTGCCGTCGTCGTCGCCTGTCTCGCTTTCGGGACCGGGACCGCCATAGCCGCCCTCATCGAGGGAACTTGACGTGCCGGCGGCGCGCTCGGCGTCCTTTTCCAGAACTTCGTCGTCGGTTTCGTCGAGCTCGTCGCTTGTGGGGTTATCGCTCATGTCACAACCTTTCGTTGACGGGTCTTCCCAACGTACCGCCCGGCAGGCGCAGGCACTAGGGCGCCTCTGACCATCCTCCCCATCGAGTGGGCGCCCGGAACCACCCCACCCTCACCCCGATCCTCCTCATCGAGTGGGCGCTGGGAACCACCCCATCCTCACCCCGCTCCTCCTCATCGGGTGGGCGCTGGGAACCACGTCGTTCGCTGAAATCCGTTATGGGCGCCCGGTCGATGCACCGGCTCTGATCATCGCGGCCCTGATTCGGGCAACCGTTGCCCGCTCCCTGCCCGCCTCAAGGTCCTTCTTCGTGAAGCGCAGCACTGTCCATCCCATCTCGCGCAGTCGTTCGTCCCGGCGGATATCGCGGTGCCATTGGGCGGCGTCCACCAGATGGTGCTCGCCCTCGTACTCGATAGCAATGCGCAGTTCCCGGTACATCTGATCGGGTCTTGAGACGCGCTGTCCGTTCTGGTGGTCGAGTACCCATTGGTTGACCTCCGGCTCGGGTAGTCCCGCCTCCACGATCAGTAGCCGCAGACGGGACTCGGGTCCTGAATCCACACCGCGTCGGAGAAGAGGCATCGCTTCCCTTGCACGCCGTATCCCCCGGGAGCCTCGACGCCGATCCACGACATCGGCGATCTGGGCCGGGGTGGCAAGTGGATCCGGAATGTTGAGACTGCACTGGCGACGCGGGGCGTCGGGCCGCCGCAAAAGAGAATCGCCTGCGATGACCAGTTCCTCTAGAGACAGGACAGCGGCCAGGTCGGTCCACGTCCAGGCAGGGGAGGTTACTGAGGCACCGTAAATTTGGACGACGTCCTTCGGCATCAGCGGTGCGCGATGCCCGACTACGCCGGGCCGCCTCACCCGGTTTGTGCCCTTCCACCGGGTGAGGTGAAGTCGCTCGTCCTCCTCGAGACGGAACGGAAGCAAAATTCCCCAGAGTCCCGCGGCGGTCGCGTGACTGGCGGCATCCGGGCGGCCGAGCCGGGTCAGCGGCGCCACCCTGTCGAGCAGCGATGGGTCGGAAC
The DNA here is from genome assembly GCF_059092925.1 of Arthrobacter sp. MDB1-55. Taxonomy (NCBI): domain Bacteria; kingdom Bacillati; phylum Actinomycetota; class Actinomycetes; order Micrococcales; family Micrococcaceae; genus Arthrobacter; species Arthrobacter sp. MDB1-55. The sequence continues at coordinate 399,709 of NZ_JBNHID010000002.1, forward strand.
CGTTGACGGATCTGATGCCCCGGCTCGGAATGGTGAGGTCCGAGCGCCGAAGCCGGCTGTATGGCAACCCACGCTCGAGGGCCTCGTCGACCGTGAAGGAAAACGGACCGGGGAGGGGAATGGATGCGGAGTTTACCCGTTCCATGTTGCCGTCGAGGCAGGGCGCGCAGACGTTGTCCACAGGACGTATCCCACCCTCTCGAGCACTCCATGAATCGAGTGGGCGCTGGCGACCACGTTCGCTGTGGAAAGGCGTTACACGCGCCCACTCGACGCGCGCCCTCATTCTTCACCGAACGCCCAGCCCATCGAGTGGGCGCTGGCGACCACGTTCGCTGTGGAAAGGCGTCACACGCGCCCACTCGACGCGGGCCCTCATTCTTCACCGAACGCCCAGCCCATCGAGTGGGCGCTGGCGACCACGTCCGCTGCGCAAAGCCGTCATACGCGCCCACTCGACGCAACCAGCGCGCACGCGACGCAGGAGGAACAAGGACGGCCCACCACTCTGACACGTATTAGTTAGACTGGCTGCACCGATCCGGCGAAGGAGATCCATGGCAGCACGCAAAGCGACGGCGCTCGATGTTGCCAAGGTCGCCGGCGTATCCCGGAGCGCCGTGTCGATGGTGCTCAACGGCAACATCAAGGGCAACGTCTCGAAGGATGCGCAGGAGCGAATCCGTGCTGCAGCCAAGGAGCTCAACTACGTACCCAACCCGGTGGCGGTGAGCCTGAGAAACCAGCGGACGGCCACCCTGGGGATCGTCACGGACGAGATCGTCACCAGCCCCTTCGCCGGCCGGTTGGTCAGCGGTGCCACCAACGCCGCCCTGGCTCGTGGGTACATGATCCTCGTCGTGGATACCGAACACATCCCGGGCCGTGATGAACTCGCCATCGAAGCACTGCAGCACCGCCGCGTGGACGGATTGATTCATGCCACCGGCGGCCTCAAGCCCTACGTCCCGTCTGAACTGTTCCGCTCGCAGCCAAATGCGCTGGCCAACTGCTTCGACCCGGAGGACACTCTTCCCGCGGTGGTCCCCGACGAGGTCACCGGGAGCCGACGGGCGACAGAACTCCTCCTCGGCCTCGGGCACAGGCGCATCGCCCTTCTGGGCGGCGATGACCAGAATGCGGCCGTCCTTCGTGAACAGGGTTACCGCGCCGCTATGACGGTCGCTGGATTGGATCGCCACCACCAGCGAGTGGTGGTCACCGGGTGGGACATCGACCAGGGATACCGCGCAGCCGAGTCCGTGCTCCAGGGACCTGACCGGCCCACCGCAATCCTCGCCGCAAACGACCGCGTCGCCACAGGCATCCTGCTGCACGCCGCCGCTGCGGGCATCAAGGTGCCGGAACAGCTGTCGGTAGTGGGCTACGACGACCAGCAGTACGTGGCCGCGAATCTTGTGCCGGCTCTGACCACGGTCGCCCTGCCGCATGCCGAGATCGGCGCCATCGCTGTAAACAGCGTGCTTGATGAGCTTGAGGGAGGGGATCGCCGAACCGAACGCGTCCTGGTGCCCTGTCCGCTCATCACGCGCCAGTCCACAGCCCCGGCAGGCTGACTACTTCCAGCCGAGAGCGGCGCTGCCGTAACGCTGCGGCGGATCAGGATACTCAACCTTCCGCCCATCAATCATCAACGGCGGCGGCACGAAAATCAGTTCCCCGTAGTCGCTCATCATGCGTTGCAGCGGCGGGTCAAGCTCCACCGGCATCAGACCCGCGGTCGCCGGCATCCGCAGCAGCTCGGCAGCCGTACGCGCCAGTGAGAGGTGGGCGGATCCGGTCACTCCCCTACGGCGTGCAGTCATGAGTACGACGGCGGCGGCCGCCATCCCGAGCCCGGTTGCGTAATCGAGTGCCTGGACGGGAAGAGCACCGGGTGTGAACCCGCGCCCTTCCCCCGTGCCGTGGACATGGGCCACTCCGGTTGCCGCCTGCACAATACTGTCGAACCCGCGGCGGCCCGCCCACGGGCCGTGATCGCCCCAGGCATCGAGGCAGACCACCGCCAGGTCCGGGAAGTCGGTGCGCAAGGCCTCCACGCCGAGTCCAAAACGGTCCAGGGCTCCCGGGCGATAAGCGTTGAGCACCACGTCGGCCGTAGGAAGGAGCATTCGCACGCGAGCCAGCTGTTCTTGGTTTCCGAAATCCGCTACGGCGCTCCGCTTGGCAAACCCGGTTTCGACATGCTGGTGCTCCAGCTCGGGAAGGGCGGTCGGATCCACGCGGAGAACATCGGCGCCCAGCGCACCCAGGAGCCTGCTGGCCGACGGTCCGGCGATGACCCGGGTGAGGTCCAGGATACGCAAACCTTCCAGAAGGCTGCCCTCGCGGTGTTCCTCCACTACCTGAGCGGGGTCGGTGGAGAAACGTATCCACGGCTCATTCGCAACAGCCTGCGCCGCCGGCATCGCGGCCCACTCCTGCGGGGTACGGACAGCTGTAGCCAGCCCTCCCCGGCCGGTAACTGCGTCCTCGATGACGGCGACCGGCAGCTCACGTAGAGCCGCCTCAACCTCTGAGGCCCGGGTCACCGCGAGTGCATCCAGCAGCGCACGTTCATGGTGCGGGTAGTTCCCGTGAATGCGGACCCACCCGTCGGCGCCCCGGCGAAATCCCGACAGCGGACCGAAGCCCTGGATCGGCGAACCCGCAATGCGAAGGTGGGAGAAGGAGTCGAACCATGCGGCCACCGCCGCTGAGGTGAAGGTGACGTCGCGGCCTGGGGAACACACGGCGAGCGCGGTGGCCGCCGCCTGCATGGAACCGAGGGCGAGTCCTTCCACGTCCAACGGCCCTCCCCACCAGCGGCGGGGACCGGTCCAGGACACCGGCTCAATCCCATCGGGCAGCAGTTGGCAGAACGAATGCCAGAGGGCGGGTATCGGCTCCGCTTCCGGCGAAGTTGAGGCTGCATCCATGCCTGCATTATGGATGCAGCCCTGCCCGGCGGCTACGGCAAACCGAGTTCCCATGCTTCGATCCCCGCATCGCCGGAGACGGTCAGCTGCCACTCCTCATCTGGCGCCGGATAGGCGCGGAACGTCACAGCGGTAGAACCTTCCCGGTAGACCTCCACGATCGACGCATCGATCAGGATCCGTAGGCCACGTTCGCTTTCCGCCGCATACACCTCACGGAGGCCCGACGGCGACACCAGGTTCAGCGCCACCCGCACGGCCCCGCGCGGCGAGACGACAGCCTCTGCTGCCGACGGCAGATCCGTCACGGCACTGGACTCAAGCACACGACGGCGGTAACCCACCAGTTCCCGCGCGGGTTCCACAACCAATGAGTCACCGACAATCCGCAGCTCCCGCGGCAGGGTGAGCATTCCGGCCCACCCCGCAGCGTCGACCTCCTCGGGAGTCCGCGATTCCCAGGACCAACCCCACAGCAGAACACGGTCCTCGGTCTGGACGGCCTGCGGAGCGTAGAAGTCGGGCCCATCATCGGTCGATGCGCAAGAGTCCGGTTCGAAGATGGGGCGACCTGCGCCGTCGTCGTTCATGGAACCGATCAGATGCGCCACACCGGAAAGGTGATGTGCTCCGTTCTGCCGCTTCCAGAGGGAGACAATCAGAACCCAGCGACCGTCGATTTGAACCAGCTGGGGGCATTCCCAGATGTTCGCCTGCGCTCGGGCCGCGGCGGGATGTCCGGTGGTAAACCAGATGTCCAGGTACGTCCAGGCTGAGAGGTTCGTGGCGTCGTAGAGCAACAGGGCGCCGCGGCCGTCCGAGAGGCCGGCACCTTGAATGGCATACCGGGTACCTCCCCAGTTGAAGAGGAAAGGATCGCGAACGTCGGTGACCGAAGGATCGGCCGGCATGCCGGCAGCCACCTCTCCGCCTTGCGTCCAGGTGCGCAGGTCAGCGGAACCACGTGCGAGGGTGACCTGTGACTTTCCGCTGTGGTTTTGAACGCCGCTGTATACGGCTGTGGGGACGCCGTCGTCGTCGGCCATGACACCGGACCAGCAGCCGGCCGCGTCGGGACCGCCGGCCTGCGGCCGAAGCGCAATGGGCTCGATGTCCCAGCTCAGCAGGTCCGATGAGCTGACGTGGCCCCACGCGATAGCGGAATGCCGGGCAGAGTCCGGATTGTGCTGGAAGAAGACATGCCAGCGCCCATTGCGGTAGCAGATGCCGTTCGGGTCATTGAGCCAGCCCTGACGGGGTCGGGGATGAAGGGCCGGAAAGGCCCGATCGACGGCGACGGCGGGAGGTACGAGGGAGTTCACAGAGTTCCTTTGCGTGTGTTTTCGTTACTACTTGCTGGCGCCGGCGGTCAGGCCTTCGCGAAGGGTTCGCTGGCCGAAGATGAAGACCACCAGCGCGGGGATCATGGAGAGGATGACGCCGGCAAGCACAACGGAGATGCTGCCGGTGCCGAGGTTGCCCTGCAGCGTGACCAGCCCAAGCGGGAGGGTGTAGTTCTCCTGGGAGATGGTCAGGATCAGTGGCCGGAAGAACTCGTTCCAGTGGAAGTTGAAGGCCAGGATCCCCACGATCGCCATCCCGGGCACTGCCAGCGGTGCGTAGACGGAACGGAACGTGCGCCACGGGGAAGCGCCGTCAAGGGATGCCGCCTCCGCGAAATCATTCGGCAGTCCCAGAAAGTACTGCCGCATCAGGAAGGTACCGAACGCGGTGGGGATGGCGGGAAGGATCAGCGCCAGGAGGGTATCGGACAGTCCCATGCCGCGGATCAGCATGAAAACCGGCACGATCGTCACCTGCACCGGAACCATCATGGTGGCCAGCACAATCGAGAACAGTGCGTTCTTGCCCTTGAAGCTCAGGCGGGCGAAGGCGTAGCCGGCGAGCGCCGCCGTCGTCATCTGCCCTACGGCGATCAGGAGGGTCACCAGGGCGCTGTTCAGCACCAGGAGGATCATGTCTACCTGCTGGAAGACCTGGGCGTAGGAGGAGAAGTCGGGGTTGAGCGGCAGGAACTGCGGGGGGAGGTTGAAGGACTCCGACGGCGTCCGGAGCGACGTGGACAGTGTCCACAGGACCGGGCCGAGCGTCAGTGCTGCGGCCACCAGGAGGACGGCGATCCGGACGGCGGTGCCCGGACGGGGCAGGCGGGTCTTGCGGGGTTGGATCAGGGTGCTCATGCTCGGGTTCCTCACTGGTAAAAGACGAATCGGCGGCTGAGCCGGAACTGGAGAGCTGTGATGGCCATGATGAGCATCATGAGCACCAGCCCGATGGCGGAGGCCCGTCCGAACTCGAGCTGCTGAAACGCCGACTCGAAGATGACCATCACCGCAGTCCGCGTGCTGTCGCCAGGTCCGCCGCGGGTCAGGACGTATGGCTGGTCGAACACCTGCAGGGCGCTGATGATCGCCATGACGGAAGCCACCAGAACGGTGGGGCTCAGGAGCGGCAGGGTGACATTGACGAACTGCCGCCACCCGGTGGCTCCATCGAGGGCTGAGGACTCGTGAAGCTCCTTGGGTATTGAAGCCAGCCCACCGACAAAAAGCAGGAACGAGAACCCGAAGTTCTGCCACACATACACCAGCACGACGACGGCGGCGGCCCCACCTGAGGTGGTCAGCCACGGAACCGCCGGAACGCCGACCACGGAAAGCATCCAGTTCACGACGCCGAACTGCTCATTGAACAGGTAGCCCATGAAGATGGACACGGATGCTGCCGAGAGGATCAGTGGGAAGAAGAAGGCCGAACGGAAGAAGACCCGCAGCAAGTTGGGCATCCTGCCCTGGATTGCGACGGCGAGCACCATGGCAATTCCGAGTTGCAGCGTCACCGCCACAATCACGAAGACGATCGTGTTGAGGAAGGAGACCCGGACGGTTGGGTCGCTCACGATGTCAGCGAAGTTGCTGAATCCCACGAACTCGGGGGCGGAGATGATGTCCCAGCGGAAGAAGGCCAACAGGACTGAGGCGAGGATGGGCACGATCGTGAAGATGGCCATGCCGATCACGGTGGGGGCGAGGAAAAGCGGTGCAATCAGGCGTTCCGCCATCGACTTGTTCTGCCGTGTGGGCCGTTTTCGTGCCGCGGGTGCCGCCGTCGTCGTCGGGTTGGATGGGGTTTTGAGTGTTGGGGCGCTCATTAATTGCTCCTCAATGCCAGTTCGAGGTCACGCTGCAGGCTTCCCATCGCGGAGCGCACCTGGGCGGACGACCCACTGACAGCAACCGAGACGTTCTTCATAAGGGCGGTTTCCACAGCGGCCTGCTGGGGTGGGGCGGGAATGGGTCCGGAGGTCGGGAAGCGGTCGAGGGTGTCGTAGAAGACCTTCCAGTGCTCCGGTCCAGTCGATGCGTACAGGGACTGGTTCACCATTGAGCGCCGCGTAGGCGTGGTGTTAGGTGTCGGGAACGCAAGCTCCATGGCGGGCTTGGACGCGCAGAACTTCACCCATTCCCAGGCTGCGTCCTTGTCCTTGGCGGTACGCATGATCGCGTAGCCCGCAGCACCGAACTGGTGCCTCTGGGTGCGCCAGCGGGGGAAGAACTGGACGTCGAAGTCATCGGCACCCATGCCGGCCTCATGAAGACCCTGCACCCAGTAGCCTCCGGCGGGGGTTGCGCCGATACGGCTGCTGGCGAAGAGGCCAACCAGTGCGTTGCCGCCGCCTCCCTCAGGCCGCACACCCAGGCCTTCCGCGACGAGTTCCCGTAGGTAATCGAAGGTCTCGATGACCCGGGGGTCCTCTGCGTTCGGTGTCTCCCAGAGATAGCCGCCGCTGCGAAGGGATCGGGTGGGGTCTTTCGAGTAGAAGCGGTCCCAAAACCAGTCGCCTCCGGTCGCCTTCTCCTCCGCGAGGAAGCTGGTGTCATTCGCGTACAGCCATGGGACCACTCCGCCGAAGAGGCGGTTGGTCCAGTAGTAGGGAGTGAAGCTGCCGTCCGTCGTCGACTTCATGGCGCGCATGACCGCCGTGAAGTCCTCGTTGGTCCAGTCGTCGGCTGGCCTGTCGAGCCCTGCGCGCTGGAGGGCGCTGGTGTTCAGGTACATGTTGGCGGCGTTCCAGTCCAGCGGCAGCTGGTAGAGGCTGCCGCGGTACATGAACGCCTCGATGAGGCTGGGGTGGACGTCCTGGAAGTACTCCTGAATGTCCGCGGCGTCGCGCGTCAGATAGGGATCGAGCGGTTCGGCCAGTTTCTTGGCGAACAGCTGGGCGCCCTCGGTAGCGACGTAGACGACGTCGGGCGGGTTCCCGGCAGCGACCATGGTGAGGATCTTGGAGAAGAAGTCACGCCAGTCAGCGCCCTGGATTGCCTGGATGCGAACCGGGATATCCGGATGCAGGCTCGTGAACTCGTCGACAAGGGCCTGGCGGGCAGCGGCGTCGGCCGAGGTACCCAGGATCGCCACGTTGAGTGCTGTGCTGTTTCGGCCGGGGATATCGGCGCCGGTGAGCCTCGGCCAGGCGCCAACCGTTGCCCCAACGGCGCCGATGCCGAGGGCTCCGAGGAGGGTGCGCCGTGACAGGTCGCCGGCTCGGGCGAGAGTGGAGTTGCCCTGCCCGGATGATTGCGTGGACGTCATCGTCGATCCTTTCTAACACGTGTTAGGAAGGCTACTCGCCGCACCTGACACGTGTCAAGGGTCACATTTGAAGGACTTCGCCGAGCTGATGGCCACCCCGCATCGAGTGGGCGCTGAGGACAACTCTCAAGCCGAACGAAGGTTGCCAGCGCCCACTCGATGCTCGAAAGGACGGGATAACCGCGCGAGGTGACGAAATTTGCGGTCATCCCACCCAGCAGATGGCACACGATGGCATGCTTGGTCCCATGGCTAATCGAGCAGGCACCGTTGCCCAACCCAGCGACCTCGTTGATGTAGGCGCCCTTCTGGACGCGTACTTTGATTCCAAACCCGATCTGACGGACCCGGCCCAGAGGGTAGCCTTCGGGACGTCCGGCCACCGCGGGTCGTCCCTGAAGTCATCCTTCAACGAAGGCCACATCGCCGCGATCACACAGGCGATAGTTGAGTATCGGGCAGGCCAAGGAATCACCGGCCCGCTGTTCATGGGCAAGGACACGCACGCCCTGTCCGAACCCGCCCAGAACACGGCCCTCGAGGTGCTCGCCGCCAACAACGTGGCCGTTCGCATCGACGCACGCGGCGCTTACACGCCCACCCCGGCTCTCTCGCACGCCATCCTTGCCTACAACGGTTCACGAATGGACCGGGCAGACGGCATTGTCATCACTCCTTCGCACAATCCCCCTGCCGACGGCGGCTTCAAGTACAACCCACCTCACGGCGGGCCCGCGGACTCCGACGCCACCAACTGGATCGCAGCCCGCGCCAATGAACTGCTCGAGAATGACCTGCGTGATGTCAAGCGCCTCCCCACCGCCCAGGCCCAACAGGCGGACTCCATCGGCACGTATGACTTCCTCCAGCACTACGTCGAAGATCTGCCGAATGTGTTGAACCTTGAAGCGATCCGAAGTGCGGGCGTGCGCATCGGTGCTGATCCCATGGGCGGGGCATCGGTCGATTACTGGGGTGCCATCGGGGAGCGGCACAACCTCGACCTCACCGTGGTGAACCCAACCGTCGACCCGCAATGGGCGTTCATGACCCTCGATTGGGACGAGAAAATCCGTATGGACTGCTCTTCCCCCCACGCCATGGCCTCGCTGATCAAACGGGCAACGGACTACGACATCTCCACAGGCAACGACGCCGACGCGGACCGCCACGGCATCGTCACCCCGGATTCCGGCCTGATGAATCCCAACCACTACCTCGCCGTCGCCATCGACTACCTGTACCGGAACCGCCCGCAGTGGCGACAGGACGCGATGATCGGCAAGACACTGGTCTCCTCGTCGATCATTGACCGAGTCGCCGCTGATCTTGGCCGGGTGCTCGAGGAAGTTCCGGTCGGCTTCAAGTGGTTTGTTCCCGGGCTCGTGTCCGGTGAAGTGGGCTTCGGCGGAGAGGAGTCAGCCGGCGCGTCCTTCCTCCGCCATGATGGTTCAGCCTGGAGTACCGACAAGGACGGTATTCTCCTCGCGCTCCTTGCGGCGGAGATCACGGCTGTCTCCGGGCGCACCCCGTCGCAGCACTATGAGGGCCTTACCCAGCGATTCGGTTCCCCCGTCTACGCGCGGATCGATGCCGCCGCTACGCGCGAACAGAAGTCGGCGCTGGGCAAGCTGTCGCCGTCGGACGTGGCAGCGACCACCCTGGCGGGGGAAGAAATCACCGCACGCCTGACTGAAGCGCCCGGCAATGGTGCGCCGATCGGCGGGCTCAAGGTCACCACCGAGAATGCCTGGTTCGCTGCGCGCCCCTCAGGAACAGAGGACGTCTACAAAATCTACGCAGAGTCTTTCCTTGGCGCGGACCATTTAAGGCGCGTGCAGGAGGAAGCCAAAGCCCTGGTGGACGGTGTAATCGCCTGACCTCCCGGGGGCCTTTCTCGCGTAGGATTTCCGGAGATCCCCCAATCCCCGGAAGGCACCGCCATGAGCAGACTCGGAACGAACTGGACGCTGCACGGAGACGGTCGCAACGTGCAGCCAGGGCGGTTCGTCGCACCCGATGAGAGGCTGAGCTGGCCTCGCACCGTCGGCATCGGCGCACAGCACGTTGTTGCGATGTTCGGTGCAACGTTCCTGGTGCCGCTGTTGACCGGCTTCCCGCCGTCCACCACCCTGCTCTTCTCGGGGCTGGGGACCCTGCTTTTCCTGGTCATCACGGCAGGCAGGGTCCCCAGTTACCTCGGGTCGAGCTTCGCATTCATCGCGCCGATCGCTGCGGCTCAGAGTCAACACGGTCCGGCGGGCGCACTGGGTGGCGTTGTCATGGCAGGTGTCGTCCTGGCCCTGATCGGATTGGTGGTCCACTGGGCCGGCGCGCGGTGGATTCAGGTCTTGATGCCGCCAATCGTCACGGGTGCGATCGTCGCCCTGATCGGCCTCAACCTTGCTCCGACCGCGAAAGCCAGCTTCGAACAGGCTCCCGTGACCGCTCTCGTCACGGTCGCCTCGATCCTGTTGGTCACCGTGCTCTTCAAGGGGATCTTGGGCCGCCTGTCCATCCTCATCGGCGTGCTGGTCGGGTACCTCGTAGCCGTACTGCGCGGTGAAGTGGACTTCACCGCGATCAACGATGCCGCGTGGTTCGGCCTGCCGGCGTTCATGACGCCGGAATTCCACCTTTCCGTGGTCGGGCTGTTCGTGCCGGTGGTCCTTGTTCTGGTGGCTGAGAATATTGGCCACGTGAAGTCGGTTGCCGCAATGACAAACCGCGACCTGGATCCGATCACAGGTCGCGCACTCATGGCGGACGGCCTGGCTACCGTCCTCGCGGGGTCCGGCGGAGGGTCCGGCACCACCACGTACGCCGAGAATATCGGCGTCATGGCCGCGTCACGCGTGTACTCAACCGCCGCCTACTGGGTCGCCGGAATCATCGCTGTGCTCCTCAGCCTCTTCCCTAAGTTCGGGGCGCTCATCGCAACGGTTCCTGCCGGCGTACTGGGGGGTGCCGGCGTCGTGCTCTACGGCATGATCGGCATCCTCGGGGTGCGCATCTGGGTCCAGAACAGGGTCGATTTTTCGAATCCAATCAACCTATCGACGGCGGGCGTCGCGTTGGTGGTGGGCATTGCCAACTTCACCTGGACTGTCGGTGCGCTGACCTTCGAGGGAATTGCGCTGGGGACTGCGGCGACGCTCCTTATTTTCCACGGAATGAGCGCAATTGCGCGGGTACGGGGTAGCGAAGACGTCGCCGGGCCCGACGAGATTGAGGCGGAAGACCACGGCACGCGACCGTCCAAACTCGGGTAAATTCTCACAAGCTCCGAAGGGTATACCACGGCAACCTAGTAATCAGTAGGCTTCCTATTACCCGTTTTTGTGGCTAGTGTGTGAACACCAGATCGGCATGTTGTCTCCCCGGGGCTCGGCCGATGTTCCCCACCTCGGAGGCATTGATGGAAGAAACCCTCAGAAGCGGCCTGGCCACGGTCGTGGAATTCGTTCCAAAGCTGCTGCTGTTCCTGGTCATCCTGATTGTCGGGCTGCTGATCGCCAAGGCAATCTCCAAGGCACTGTCCAAGCTCCTCGAGCGGGTCGGCTTCGACCGGGCCGTCGAGCGCGGCGGAGTCAAGAAGGCGCTTGCGAAGTCCTCACTGGACGCGAGCGACATCATCGCCAAGATCGTCTACTACACGCTCGTTCTGTTCGTCCTGCAGTTCGCCTTCGGGGTCTTCGGACCGAATCCGGTCAGCGACCTGCTGCGTGGCATCATTGCCTTCCTGCCGAAGATCATCGTTGCAATCATCATCGTGATCATTGCTGCAGCCATCGCTGCAGCGGTCAAGAGCCTCATTCAGAACACCCTCGGCGGGCTCTCCTACGGCAAAGTTCTGGCGAACATCGCTAGCATCTTCATCCTCGGTCTGGGCATCATCGCCGCCCTGAACCAGGTGGAAATCGCTACCACCGTCACCACCCCCGTCCTCATCGCCGTCCTTTCGGCGGTTGTCGGAGTGATCATCGTCGGCGTCGGCGGTGGCCTGATCAAGCCGATGTCCCAGCGCTGGGAGCACTACCTCAACAAGGCAGAAGAGGAAGCGCCCCGCCTCAAGGCCGAGGCCCAGAACTCACCCTCGGCCTCGCAGCAGCTCAAGGGAGCTACCGAGAAGGCCAAGGCCACGAACCAACCCAATAAATCCGGCGCACACCGCGTCTGATCGCAGAACTCCCATCGCAGTACCCATGCACCACCACTGAAAAGGAGAAAAACATGATTTCCCAGGACAACATCTCGCAGATCCTCGAATCCGGCGGCAAGGTCATCGATAACGACGGCGACAAGATCGGCTCAGTCGGGCAGATCTACGTCGACGATCACACCGGAAACCCGAGCTGGGTCACAGTCAACACCGGCCTCTTCGGCTCGAACGAATCCTTCGCACCCCTCGAAGGAGCCTCGCTCGAGGGTCACGACGTTCGCATCGGTTACTCCAAAGCCAAGGTGAAGGATGCCCCCAACGTGGCACCGGACGGCCACCTGAGCGAGCAGGAGGAGAGTGAGCTCTACCGCTACTACGGCATCTCGGCCGGTGGAGCCGGCGGATACGACGGTGACAGCGCCAACTACACCACCGGCACCACCGGTGACTACGACTCCAGCCGCACTGACTACGAGTCCGACCGTGCCACCGTTGGACACGACACGTCCGGTCCCACCACCGACGACGCGATGACCCGTTCCGAGGAGCAGCTCCACGTCGGTACGGAGCGCCGTGAGGCCGGCCGTGCACGCCTGCGCAAGTACGTCGTCACGGAGAACGTCACCAAGACGGTTCCCGTGCAGCGCGAAGAGGTCCGCATCGAACGCGAGCCGATCACTGACGCCAACCGGGACGAAGCCTACGCCGGCCCCGCCATCAGCGAGGAAGAGCACGAAGTTGTTCTCCACGAGGAGCGCCCGGTCGTCGAGAAGGAAGCCGTTCCTGTGGAGCGGGTTCGCCTCGACAAGGAAACCGTCACTGAGCAGCACACCGTCAATGAGGAAGTTCGCAAGGAGCAGATCGACACCGACGACGTCGATGGCATCCGTGACGGTCGCTAGCTAGCACCCCACGACAGGCAAACGGCCCACCTCCTTCGGGAGGTGGGCCGTTGCTGTGACGGGCCATCCTCGCCTACCGTGGTCCCGCGCCGGACCCGCCTGTCAGAATGGGATGATGTTGCGCATCGGCATGCTTGGGGGCATGAGCTGGGAAAGCACGGCGGAGTACTACCGCCTGGTCAACGAGATGGTCAGGGACCGACTCGGCGGACTCCATTCTGCCGACTGCCTCGTGAGGTCGGTTGACTTCGCCCCCATCGAGGAGAAACAGGTCAGCGGTCGCTGGGAAGAGGCCGGTGCTGCCCTGGCAGCGGCTGCCGTTGAACTCGAACGTGGCGGCGCCGAACTGCTCGTGCTGTGCACCAACACCATGCACAAGGTGGCTCCTGCGATTGAGCAGGCGATCAGTATTCCGTTCATCAACCTGCTCGACGCGACGGCGAGCGCGGTGAAGAAGACAGGCACGACGACGGTGGGCCTGCTGGGAACGGCCTTCACCATGGAGCAGGACTTTTATCGTGACGGACTGTCCGCCCATGGGCTGCAGGTGCTCGTTCCTGACCAGGAGGACCGCGCACTCATACACCGGGTTATTTATGACGAACTCTGCGTGGGAACTGTATCCGACGATTCCCGGAAGGAGTACCAGCGAATCATCGCCGACCTGGCGTCGCGCGGCGCAGAGGGGGTAATCCTGGGCTGTACCGAGATCGAACTGCTGATCTCGCAGGAAGACGCCAACGTCCCACTGTTTCCAACGACGGCGATTCACGCCGAAGCGGCCGTGGACGCCGCGCTGAGTGGCACAATAATCCGGTGACTACCCCCGCCGCGCACCCGGTCGATCTCTGGAGAAGTGCTGACTGGCAGTCGAAGGCGCAGTCGTGGGTCTCGCAGGTCCTGGCCACCCTCAATATCGAGCAAACGGGTCCGATGAGTGAGCCACGGATCCGCTTCTGGTCAGTGCAACTCACCTTTCCCACGGACCACGGAAAGCTTTGGTTCAAGGAGAATAATCCGGGTCAGTTCCAGGAAGCGTCGATTGTTGCGGCGCTGGCCGAGCTGGCGCCGGAGCGCGTCGTGGCGCCCCTGGCCATCGAGCCGACCAGGGGTTGGATGCTCACCGCGGATCATGGGGCCACCCTCGCCACCCTGAAGTCCTCGGATTACGCCCTGTGGGCGCGGGTGGTCACAGATTTCGCGGAGCTGCAGCAGCAGGTGGCTCCGCACAGGGAACGTTTGGCGGGAGCAGGGCTTGCTTCACTGGAGCCCGGAATTGCGGGCAACTTCGTCAGTAACCAACTACTCCTCCACAGCGGACTTCCCGAGAACCATCCGCTGTACCTGAGCGCCGAACAGGCGGATCGTGTCTACGCCAGCGTGCCCGCCATCGAAAACGCAGCCGCCGTGCTGAACGGACTGGGTGTGCCCCTGTCCCTGGAGCACAACGACCTGCACCCCAACAACGCCTTCATACCGGGTTCAAGCACGGACCCCTTGCGGTTCTGCGACTTCGGGGATTCCTACTGGGCCCATCCGTTCAGCTCGCTCTACGTCCCCCTTGGAATCATGATGGAGGACTGGGAGGCCGGGACCGACGACGCCCGCGTCCGCAGGGTACTGACCGCCTACCTCGAGCGGTGGACAGCTTACGCGCCGCTCCCCGCCCTGAGGGAGGCGCTTGTTCCGGCCCTCCAGCTTGGCCGCCTCAACCGGTACGCCTCCTGGCTGCGCCTGCTCATCCACGCCGATGACGAATCAATGCGCGAGTACGGCCCGCATGCCCTGAACTACCTGCAGTCGATCTCGGATCCTGTCCTCTAGTCTCAGGCGCCGTGCGCAGCGTCGATGACCTCGCGCATCATCCGGTTGAGGTCTTCTGCCTGCTGCCGTGACAACCCAAGCCTGGCCATCATGGTGCCGGGAACGGACAGCGCACGCTCCCGCAGTGCCCTGCCCTCTCCGGTGAGGCCGACGGCGAGCGCCCGCTCATTGCCGACCACCCGCTGGCGCGTCACAAGCCCATTCGCCTCAAGACGCTTGAGCATCGGCGAGAGGGTAGCCGGCTCCATCGCGAGCGCCTCTCCTATTCCGCGCACGCTTCGTGGGCTGCTCTCCCAAAGCGCGAGCATCACGAGATACTGCGGATGGGTGAGGTTTAGTTCCTCCAGTACCGGGCGGTACGCGCCGATAACGCTCCTCGATGCGACCGACAGGGCGAAACACAGCTGTCGCTCAAGGAGCAGGTCATCATCCGTCGGCACATTCTCGGAGGATCCCTCCGCCGACTTACGGGGCGACTGCGTGATGGTGTCAGTCAACCTTGTCCTCCCCGCGCTTCACCAGGTAGGTCGAGCCATCAGCATTCCGAACCACGTCCCATTGCTGCAGTTCCTGCTGGCGCTGCTGATGGGCGGCACCATCGGCATATTTGATCGGACCGTCCAACCCGCCCTGATCTGCTGGACCGAAGAACATTCGCAGTCGACCCGTCGCCCGCATAAACCGATGCGACAACGGCATTTTCTCCGCCATGTGTGATGCCTTCCTGATGGTGGGCTCGATCGCCTTCATCAAGTATAGCCCTAACAGTTAGTGCACTAACTGTGCGGCCAATACCCCCGACGCCGCATTACTCCCGCCAGTACATCGGCCCGGTCGGAAACCAGTCCTCCGGCCCCCAGATCCAGCAGTTCTTCCATTTCGGAACGATCGTTGATCGTCCAGACATGGACGGGAATGCCCGCGGCACGGCAACGTGCAACGAAGGCGCGCGTCACCACCGGCAGCCCTCGGTATCGACGCGGAACTTGTAGGCAGTCAACACGCGTCAGCCTCGCCACCCACTGCGCGAGACCGAGCGGAGAGAGAACCTTGATCACCGCATTGACAGCCATCCCGGCCGACGACGCTGTCGGCCGACTCAGCCGCTTGAGAACCCTGAGTCGACGCCGATCCGAGAACGACGCAACCAGCACGCGGTCATGGGCGCCGGCCGCTTCGATGACCTCCGCAAACGGCTGCACAGAGAAGTCATCTTTGACATCGATATTCAACCGCGCGTGCGGCCACCGCTCAAGCACTTCGGCCAGCGTGGGAATCCTTTCGCGACCGCGGACCCGTACTGCATCCAGGTCAGCGAAGGTATGGTCTACTACCCGCCCGGTCCCGTCAGTCACCCGGTCGAGGCGCTCGTCGTGGAAGACGACGACGACGCCGTCGCGTGTAGTGCGTACGTCCAGCTCCAAGTACCGGAAACCAAGGTCGATGGCCGCTTCCATAGCGACCAGGGTGTTCTCACAGCCATCGCGTGAGAAGCCGCGGTGTGACAGGGCAAGAGGGCCGTCAGCAGCGAAGTACGGCTTCACCACGGCGTTTCAGGCTGACTTCAGCGCTGAGAGCCGCTCCTCAAGCACCTGCGCCACGCCGTCGTCGTCGAACGCCGGCGCACGGAAGTTCGCCGCCGCAAGTGCTGCGGGGTGGCCGGACGCCATCGCATAGCCGTGGCCGGCCCAGTCCAGCATCTGAATGTCGTTGGGCATGTCCCCGAAGGCGATGACATCCGCCTGGTCGATCCCAAGGGAGGCGGCGTACCGGGCGAGAGTGACCGACTTGTTGATCCCCGGCACGCTCATTTCCAGCATGGGGACGCTCGGCGCTGAATGCGTCGTGGCGACGAGGTGTTCGACGGCGGGAGCCACCCGGTGCAGGAACTCGTCCGGGGTGATGCCGTTCTCCCGGGCGAGGAACTTGATGACCCCGTCTCCGTTGAGGGAGTCGCGGAGTGGCCGCGGCTCGGTCGCGCCGAGCAGCTCAACAGATCCCGGATCAGCGAAGCCCGGCTCAATGAGAAAGCTCTCCACAGTCTCGGCCGCGAAACGCGCCGCCGGGTAGAGGTCGCGGATGATCCTTTGCGCTTCGAAGATGCTCTCCCCGTCGAGGAGATGGGAGGCGAGTACTTCCTCACGACCCAGGTCATAGGTCAGCGCGCCGTTGGAGCAGATGACGGTGCCCTTGAACCCGAGTTCCCGGAGGGGTTGCAGCCAACGCGGCGGACGTCCGGTCACGAACACCACCTCGACGCCCGAATCCAGGCATGCCTCGAACGCACGCACCGTCCGGTCCGAGATCCGGCCATTATGGCCAACAATCGTGCCGTCCATGTCGCTGGCGACCAAACGCATGCTCAAACTCCTAGCCTGGGTAGGTATCAAGCCTACCCAAGCCGAACGAACGGGTGGGCTCCCCGTCAGGCAATCGCATTCATCTCACTCTTCGACACCTGTGCAGTTATGCCGCAATAGGAACACGTCCGAAAGTAGCGGCGGCTGGTGGTGAAGAGCGGAATGAAGAACAGCGTGAACTTCGACGCGCGCTCGTCAACGCGCTGGGAGGCATGCTGCCCGCAGTTGGGGCAGACAGCCTGCCGACGGAAAAGTTCCTTCACAGCGGTCTTGAATCCAAACAGAATCAACATGTCATGCCTCCCGGCGTCGGCTGCCTATTGTTCGTAGGTGCCCACGATACGCGCGCGGCCGAGCGTGTGGGAGAACAAATTGAAGCCGAGGTAGGCGTTCGACGCATCGGCGGGTACGTCGAGGCGCTCGACATCAACCGCGTGCACCACCACGTGATAGTGGTGCGGACCGTGTCCGGCAGGAGGTGCTGCGCCCACAAAACCGGGGAAACCGCCGTCGTTCTTCAACTGCACTGCCCCGTCCGGCAAGCCTGCGCCGTCCTCGGTACCGGATCCGGAAGGTATCGACGTGGTGGTGACCGGAATATTGAAAACCGCCCAGTGCCAGAAGCCGCTGGCCGTGGGGGCATCGGGATCGTACACAGTGACCGCGAAGCTCTTGGTGCCCTCCGGGAACCCACTCCAGCTCAGCTGCGGCGAGACGTCATGGCCTCCCGCGCCCATCCGCCCCGATGCGTGCTTGATATCGAGTGGCTGGTTATCAGCTATGTCGCTGCTCGTGAGCGTGAAGGACGGTACCTCAGGAAGATCTGCGTAAGGATCGCGGGTCATGCGTACACTCCTCGTGTTCTCAGTTCATCTCGGGTGGGCGGGTTGGCACCTGCGCGTGACACCGTTACGGCCGCTGCAGCGGCGGCGAACGCCAGGACACCTTGTGTCTGCTCAACGGACAGGGTTCGCAACTCATTCCGCCGTTGTGCACCGTCCAGCTCGTGGTCCACCAGGGCGCTGAGCAGGGCCGCCATGAAGGAGTCCCCCGCACCGACGGTGTCCACCACGGAGGTCAGCGGTGCGGGAACCTCACATTCCCCTCGGTCCACCACGGCCCACGGTCCTTTGGACCCGCGGGTTACGACGACGACGGCGGGCCCCAGTTCCAGCCAGTGGCGTGCGGATTCACGGTGATCCTGTCCGGGATACAACCACTCGAGGTCCTCGTCGGAGGCCTTCACCACATCGGCGAGGGCAACGAACTTCTCTGCCTGCTCGCGCGCGTAAGCGGCGTCCGTGATGATGGTCGGCCGGCAGTTCGGGTCGTAGGAAATCGTCGCGAAAGGACGTGCGTGACGGATTGCTGTCAGGACATCCCTGGCCCCGGGCTCCAGCATCGCGGCGATTGAACCGGTGTGCACAAGGGTGGTGCCGTTGAAAAGATCATCGCGGGCCGCGAGTCCCGGAAGTTCCCAGGAGAGCTGGAAGTCGTAGCTGGCGCCCCCGGCGGGGTCGAGGCGTGCAGAAGCGACGCTCGTCGGGTGGGAGTCGGCGGGTAAGGGTGCCAGGACGGCGTTGTCTGCAAGGTGCCGGTGGATCCGGCGGCCGAATTCGTCGTCTCCGAAACGTCCAAGGAACTGGGTGGCGTGACCAAGACGCGCCAATCCCACGGCCACGTTGAGGGGACTGCCGCCGACATGGGCACGCGGTGGTGCTGTGTCGCTGAGAACTTCGTCGATAAGGGCTTCGCCGATTACTGTGAGCACCGTCTCAACCTAGCATTTCGCCCGATGGCGGGATTCGGGAGAACCTACCGGAAACGACGGATGCTGTAGACGAGCAGGGTCAGCGCGATGATGGCGGAGAGCACAAGGCTGAGCCCCGCGCCCCATCCACCGAAGAGCCACCAGCGTTCCTCCACCGGCCACCAGCCAGGCGCCGGCGGCTGCAGCATCCAGAGGATCCCGAGCCCCATGAAGAAGAAGGCACCCAGAGCGCTGAAGGCGATCCGCGGCCAGGTCTTCACGCCGACCCGCGCAGCCTTGTACGCCTGTTTCTTGATCGGGTGCAGCTTCCGCTCTGCCCACTCGTACTGCTGGGACAGCACGGCTAGGCCACCAACCAGCATCAGCAGCCCCGGTCCGGGCAGCACGAGCGCGGCGATTCCGAGCACCACAAGGGTCCAGCCAAGAATTTCGAGGCCGGTACGGTGGGCAGCCCGATGGAGCCGGGATCGTGCATTCATTGGTGCAGGATCCCACACTTCCCTGAATTCCCCATGAACACCGTTACGTGAGACGTTCTATGGCGGTAACGACGCTTGCCCATGCGTCCGTTCCAGGCGTGATCATCGCGTAATGGTCACCCGGAATGCGGATAACCTCCGCCGTCGCTCCCTCCGCGACCGCGGCATCCACGTACGACTGCGACTGACTCAACGGAACTGTGGAATCCTCCTCGCCGTGCAGGGCCAGCACCGGCACCGATAGCGGGACAACCGACATCGGGTCGGCAAGCCGGTACTTTTCGCCATCGGGCTCACCGAGGAAATCCTGAACGGCGCCGTTGCCCAGCCTCTCCTCGCGGGCTCGTTGCAGGTTCAGCACGCCGGACTGACTGACGACGCCGGTGATCGGGACGGTCGGCACGCCGCCTCCCGGAGCATCCGGGGGCAAAGACGGCCGCCCCGCCGCCCATACCGCAAGGTGACCGCCCGCGGAGTGGCCGAGTGCCGTCGTCGTACTGGTGTTGAGGCCGTGTTCCCTGGCCGCGAAGGCGAGCAGGTCTATGCCGGCGGCTACGTCCTGGAAGGATTCCGGCCAGCCTCCTCCGTTGCCCACGCGCCGGTATTCGAGGTTCCAGCAGGCGAAACCGCGTGAGCTGAGGTCTTCGGCGAGCGGGGTGCCCAGTTCCAATGTGTAGCGGCTCCGCCAGAACCCCCCATGAACAATGACGACGACGCCCGGCTGCTGCTGCCCGACCGGCAGGTGAAGTTCGGCAAACTGGTTCGGATCGCTGCCGTAGGTGTAGCGCTGGGGGCCTGTCACCTTCGACAGCGTAGCCGGTGTCGGTGACGGGTGTTTAGATGGGTTGGTGAGTGCATGGGATGAGTTGGACGAGAGGCTGCGGCCTGCCGTCGAGGAGAGCGTTCGGGAGTTTGAGCGCGTCCGGCCTGCGCTGGTGGCCGTCACGGCGGATGCCCGGGAGCGGATCGAGGGCATGTTCAACGGCACGGAGTTACGGCCGCTGTTCATCACGGCGCGTACCAAGACGGTTGAGTCGTTCCGGGACAAGGCCTCGCGGATGCTGGTGGACGGTGACGGACCGCCCAGCCTGGTGTTCCCCGACCCTCTCCGGAACCTGACGGACCTGGTCGGCGTGCGCGTGATCACGACCCTCCCCCACGAAGTTGACGACGCCGCCAACCTCATCAAGCGTCAGCGGCATGAGTTCGACTGCCGCGGGGACCGGGAGAAGGACATCGGTTCCATTGAATCGGGAACGTACGGTTACTCCAGCCGGCACCTGATCCTGCGCACCATCCAGAACGACGCCGTCCGTGCCTACCAGCAACTGCTCGGTTCAGATTCCGGCAGCTACCTCTTCGAGACCCAGATCCGCACCGTCCTTGCCCACGCCTGGTCGGAAATCGAGCATGACATCCGGTTCAAGTCGTTCAACCCGAAGGCGTGGAGCCCCTACTTCGACCGGCAATTCACCGCCACCGCGGCGATGCTGGAGAGCGTCGAGTCGACCTTCGCCGACCTACATTCCCGGTACCAGAAAGTCACCGGCTTCTGGGATCCGAACGGCGAGGGCGGCGTCGAACTGACGCCGGACCGCATCCGCGAGGTGTGGCAGACGCTGCTGCCGCATGTGGACCGCAAGTCCGACGACGACTGGCGCTGGGCGGCGGAGCTGCTGTCCGCGCACCGGCTCACCACCACCACGGCCCTCGTTTCGCTGCTGCAGGCTGACACCATCACCTCGGTCCGGCGCGCGCTGGACCACCGTTACTCGCCGGGGCCTGACCGGCTGCTCGACGACGTGCTGCTCTGGAACTTTGGCGAACGGCATATCGAACTGACGGCGGATCCGTCGTCGGAATCCGGTGCTTCGCGACGCGACAGCCTGGTACGACGGTTCCGCCAGATCCGTACGTTCCGCTCACTCAACGCGAGCTGACACGCCCAAACAACCCCGCGAGGGGGGCCAACACCACTGGTCGCGCCGCGATCCAGGCACCGATGACCAGCAGGAGCGATCCAAAGAAGATCCAGAACCCGGTCCAGTTCACTGCGTCCTGGCCGCCGTACATGTGATTGAGGTTCCGGAGGGCACCCGTCGCGAACACCAGTGCAACGTGACCGATGATGAACACCACGAAATAAAGCATCACGGGAAAGTGGATGGCCCTTGCCCACTCGATCGGATAGAGGCGGTTCAGGGTTTTGGCGTCCTTCGGCCAGATTCCGGACATGCGCGCGCCGGATATCGCTGCCAGCGGGGCGGCGATGAAGACGGTGACGAAGTAGGCGAGCATCTGGAGGCTGTTGTAATTCACCCAGCCGTTCTCGGTGGGCCAATCCAGCGAAACATACTGGATCATGGCTGACAGCGCGTTCGGGATCACCTCCCAGGTGATGGGCACCAGGCGTGCCCAATGGCCCGTGACAAACAGGAGCACCACAAATATCAGCCCATTCAGGAGCCACAGGACATCGAGCGTCTGATGGAACCAGGAAGTGATGCTGATTTTCCCGTCGCTGCCCTTGGACCACTTCGGCGTCCAGTATCCCGGCGGTCGTGTTTCCCTGCGAACCTGCAGGCCCGACCGGATGATCAGGACAATCAGGAAGAAGTTGAAGAAGTGCTGCCATTGGGCCCATGCCGGGAACCCTGGATCCGTGCCGGCCGGCAGGGCGGTTTCACCCGGATACGCCGTCAGGAAGTCCCGCATGAAGTCGAGCGTGACCAGCCACCGCGTGAAGAACACCGCTGCCAATGCGACCCCCAGAAGCCCGAGCGCGCCGAACACCAGTATGGCTGTGCGGCTTCGCGGTTTCTTCGGGTTCGTGGATTTCGTGGGTTTCGGGTCCGCCCGGCTTGCGGGAGGCTGGGGAAGCGGCGCGGATGCTTTCGCCTCTTCCTGTGCTCCTGACGTTTCCGTCCCCTCCTGAGTCGTAGGTGCCGCTACCCGTTTACGCTCAATTAGGGATTCGATGACGACGGCGGTCTCCGGGGGCCAGGGATCGCCGCCTGACACCCGGGGCAACCCGCGACGCAGCAGTGTGGACCCCACCGCCGCTGTTGCTGCGGGCGCCGACGCGATGTCTTTGGGCCCTGATGGCGATTCGTCAGTCGGTGCGGGAACCGTTGGTTTCCCTGGCAGCTCGACGGAATCAGTCGCCGGAGCTGCCGTCGTCTCGACTTCTGCCTGATCCTCCTTCACAGGGGCAGAGGATGCAGCCGCAGGCAGCTTGACAGCAGGAGGCCATGGATCACCTCCCACGGACCTGGGAAGGCCGCGGCGCATGGTGCGTGCAGCCGCCCCTGCCGGCGTCGCGGGCTGCGGAGGAAGCGCCGTCGTCATGTCCTCGAGAGGTGGCGCCGTCGTCGTGGGCTGCGGAGGTGGCGCCGTCGTCGTCTCCTCGGGAGGTGGCGCCGTCAGCGTGCTCACGCGGTCGCTGCGGACAGCACCGGGTCCGGGAGAGGGTTCGCGGCGGGCGTCATCGCTCTGGTCCGCCACTGCGGTGCCCGCGGGAGGCCACGGTTCGCCGCCGCTCTGCCGGGGCAGTCCCCTGCGCATCGTGCGGCCGTACGTCGCCATGGCCTACTCCTTCCGGGCGGACAGCGAATTGATCAGCTGCGGCACCACCTGGAATAGATCTCCGACGACGCCGAAGTCGGCGATCTCGAAGATCGGCGCGTCCGGATCCTTGTTGATCGCCACGATGGTTTTGGCGGTTTGCATGCCGGCACGGTGCTGGATGGCGCCGGAGACCCCGATCGCCACGTAGAGCTGCGGCGAGACGGAGATCCCGGTCTGACCGATCTGGTAGTTGTTCGGCACCCAGCCGGCATCGACTGCGGCGCGTGAGGCGCCGACGGCCGCCCCCAGGACATCGGCCAGCTGGTCAACGAGGGCGAACTGCTCCTGGGACGTAAGACCCCGTCCTCCCGCCACGACCTTGACGGCACCGCGCAGTTCGGGGCGGGTTGAGGTCACAGTGCGCGCTTCGAACGACTCAATGGATGCTGCAGCGATTCCGGACGAAGGGACATCGAGTGACTCTATCTGCGGTGTCCGGGCTTCGGCGCGGGAGTCGACTGCACCTTCGCGAAGAGTGATGACGGGGGCACCGAACGTGGGCGCGCAGTCGACGCTGTAGGCGCCGCCGTACACCGAGTGGTGGGCAACGATTCCCTCTGGATCCCGCCCGACTCCCACGGCGTCGACGGCGAGGGCAAATCGCGTGCGCGCCGCGAATCGTCCGGCTGCATCCCGCCCGTCAACGGAGTTGGAGATCAGGATCGCGTCAGGCCGAACCAGTCCTGCGGCGGCGGCGAGGGCGTCGACAGTCGGCACAGCCAGCAGGGAGGACACTGACTCAGGCTGGGCAATGAGCACATAGGCGGCACCGAGGTCACCGGCCGCGGCAGCGATATCCGCTGCCCCGTCCGGTCCTGCCACGATAAGCGCTACGGGCGTGCCGACCTCAGCCGCGGCGCCCAGGAGTCCCGCTGCGCTCCTGGCCGGCCTGCCTGAGGGGGTGGTCTCAAGCAGGACAAGAATTGAGTTTTCGGGAAAGGTAGTCATGCTCGTTCCTTAGGCCAGTCGGTTCTGAATCAGGAACTCGGCAAGTTTCTCGCCGGCGTCTCCCTCATCGACGATCTTCATACCGGCGGATCGTGCGGGCCGCTCTGACACTGCAAGCATGATGGAACGAGGGACGTCCAGCGCCTCCGGATCAACCTCGAGGTCAGCGGCGGTCAGCTTCTCAACGGGCTTCTTCTTCGCCGCCATGATGCCCTTGAAGTTGGGGAAGCGTCCGGCGGGGAACCGCTCGGTGATCGAGATGACCGCCGGCAGTGCCGCCGCTACCTCCATGATCCCGCCGTCCGTTTCACGTGTTCCGTGCAAACGCTCGGCAGACACCTCGACGGAGGTCAGGGAACTTGCGTGCGGCACCCCCAGCAACTCGGCGAGCATGGCGGGGATTACCCCGCCCTGCCCATCGGTCGAAAGGTTGCCGGCAATCACGAGGTCAAACCCGGTACGCCGGATTGCCGCAGCCAACACCTCAGCTGTGAGACCAAGATCGGCACCGACCAGTTTCTCGTCGGCGATGTGGACCAGCTTGTCCGCACCCATGGCCAACGCCTTGCGCAGTGTCGTCGTCGCCGATTCAGGGGTCATGGAGACGACCGTGATCTCCGGGCTGTCGAGTGAGCCGGCAAGGGACAACGCCGACTCAAGTGCCCGCTCGCCGATCTCGTCGAGCACAGCTTCGCTGTCGCTGCGCTCGGCGAGGCCCGTCTCGAGATTCAGCTTGCGTTCCCCGTAGGTGTCCGGCACCTCTTTCATGAGAACGACGATCTTCATTGACCCTCCTCAGTGTCTGATGGCTCCGGCAGCGCCTCACCAATTCAGTGAG
Source organism: Arthrobacter sp. MDB1-55 (assembly GCF_059092925.1). NCBI lineage: Bacteria > Bacillati > Actinomycetota > Actinomycetes > Micrococcales > Micrococcaceae > Arthrobacter > Arthrobacter sp. MDB1-55. The sequence goes on from NZ_JBNHID010000002.1 coordinate 424,173, forward strand.
GGAGCGTTAACCGAAAACCATCTGCACAGAGGATACCGCGAGACCGCTACGAATGCGGTTCGGACGGCGCGGCAGGTGAGGGCTTTGTGCCGTTGCTCCCCCAATTGCGGAGCATCTCAACCGCATCGAGACCAGTGGTGTCTTTCAACAACTGGAACGTCTGGTGCAGACCGCCGCTCACGTTCCTGCTGAGCTGGCTGGCGCCGTCGTTGGAAATCACTGTCATGTTATCTATCGCGGACATAGGTGCTGCGATCTCGCGTGCCACGAGCGGCAGCATCTCCATAACCTTGTTGAGCACCGCAGCGTCGTTGAATTGCTCGTACGCGCGAGCCTGCGCCTCGATGCCCTGCGCTTCGGCGATGCCCTTTTGGCGGACCACGTCTGCTTCGGCCTCACCACGAACCTTGATCACCTCGGCTTCGGCTGCGCCGTTTGCCCGCGTGACTGCTGCGGCGGCATTGCCTCGCGCTGTGCTCGCGGCGGCTTCTGCCTCGGCGGCCACCTTGTCGCCCTCTGCGGTGAGGCGTCGCTTGGTCAACAGGACCTCCGCCTCCACCTGGTCGGCCTCGGACTGGCGCTTGCGCTGCTCGAGCTTGCCGGCCGCTTCCTGCTCCACCCGGTACTTTTCGGCGTCGGCCGGCTTGCGGATCTCAATGTCGAGTTCACGTTCGCGGAGTTCTGCCTGGCGGGAGGTGACCTGCTGTTCCTTGAGCAGGATCGCTTGCCTCTGCTCCGCGGCTGCGAGGGGCCCCGCGGCGTCGGCCTGCGCCTGGCGGGCGTCGGCAACTTCCTTCAGCTCGGCGCGGCGGATGGCAAGGCGCTGTTCTGCGAGCGCCACCTGCTCGTCCGCGATGGCCGCGGCTTCCGCGGCTTCCTGGGCGGCATTCGCTTCAGCGATTTTTGCGAGCTTCTCGGCCAGGGCAGCCTCCGGACGCCCAAGGTTTTTCAGATAGCTCGAGTCGTCATTGACGGACTGGATCTGGAAGGTGTCGATCACGAGGCCCTGGTTGTGCATCGAGTGCTCGGCCTCTTCCTTCACGCTCTTTGCGAAGGAAGCACGGTCCTTGATGATGGAATCGACCGTGAGGGTACCGACGATGGAACGCAGCGAGCCCGAGAGTGTTTCCTGCGTGTAGTGGTCAATCTGGTCCTGCTGGTTGAGGAAGCGCTGCGCAGCCCGGCGGACGGCTTCTTCGTCGCCGCCGACCTTGATCTGGGCTACACCGGTAAGGTGCAGCTTGATGCCGTTCTTGGAGATGCCCTCGATCTGCAGGGTGACCTGTCGCGACGCCAGCGAGATCGAGAAGGCCCGCTGGCTGAACGGGTTGATGAAGGTGCGCCCGAAGACAACCCGTTGGCCCTCCTGGTTGCCCTTGCCGGTGATGATGAGCGCTTCCGCAGGACTCGCAATCCGCAAGGCCATCCGTGCGATGATCACAGCGACCAGACCCAGAACGATAAGGACGCCGACAATCACCCCCAGTGTGACCAACAGGCCAATATCCACAGTGTTCCCCCATTTTGATAAGACTGATGTGACGGCGGTTACCGCCAGCACAGACGCTACACGATGGGGTTACCCGATCCTTACCCCGCGTTGTGCGCCTTCGGTCAGGCGCCTTCCCGCCGTGCGTCAGCCCAACTCTCGGCAGCTGCAAGCTGGCGTCGGGCGGCGGCAACCACGGCATCCGGCCGCGGGTTGCGCCAGACCTGCTCGAGCTCCGAGAGTGCATCCGCGACAGCGCGGCTGGCAGCAGCCAGGACCGTCGACTCGTTCGCTGTATGAATTACCGGAATGGTGCTCATAACACTTATTCGTACTCGCGTGACCTTGGGATTTCTGTGTGTTCAAGTTGATTTCCCGGTCGGGGAAGTTCGTCACCGAAGCCCTATGCGTCGTCGTCGTCGTCATTGGGTGCCGCAGCCAACAGGGTGAGCCGCCGGGAGGCGCTCCTCAACCGGCGTCGTCGGGCGATGCCTCCTCCAGCAGCCAGCCGGTGACCTCAGCGATGTCCTTACCGGCGTCGCGCGTGTACTGCCACGCCCGCTGCCGCTCATCCTGCAGATATTGCCGGAGACCGGCCTGTGTGGAGCGCAGCGACGGCACTCGATCGATCACGTCCATTGCCAGCTGATACCGGTCAATCTGGTTCAGCATCGCCATGTCGAACGGCGTGGTAGTAGTCCCTTCCTCCTTGTAGCCGCGTACGTGGATGTTGTCGTGGTTGGTCCGCCGGTACGTCAGCCGGTGAATCAGCCAGGGGTAGCCGTGATAGGCGAAGATCACCGGCCGGTCGCGGGTGAAGAGCGTGTCAAAGTCCCGTGCCCGCATTCCGTGCGGATGCTCGGCGTCGTCTTGTAGGCGCATCAGATCCACCACGTTCACCACACGCACCTTCAGCGTGGGCAGTGCCTCCTTGAGCAGACCCGCCGCTGCCACCACCTCGACGGTAGGCACATCTCCTGCACAACCCAGGACGACGTCGGGATCCTCCCCGCCCCGCGGGTCCTCACTCCCCGCGAAGTCCCATACCCCGATGCCCCGTTCTGCGTGGAGACGCGCATCCTCCGGTCCGAGCCACGTCATGGTCGGCTGCTTGCCGGTGACGATTACGTTCACTCGGTCCCTGGTCTGCAGGCAGTGTTCCGTGACGGCGAGCATCGTGTTCGCGTCCGGCGGCAGGTAGACCCGAATGACGTCGGCCTTCTTGTTGACCACATGGTCGATGAATCCGGGGTCCTGATGCGAGAACCCGTTGTGGTCCTGCTGCCAGACATGGCTGGACAGCATGTAGTTCAGTGAGGCGATCGGTTGCCGCCACGGCAGGTCCTGGTGCACTTTGAGCCACTTCGCATGCTGATTGAACATCGAATCCACAATGTGCACGAACGCCTCGTAGCAGTTGAACACCCCGTGCCGCCCTGTGAGAAGGTACCCTTCCAGCCAGCCCTGGCACAGGTGCTCACTCAGCACCTCCAGTACGCGGCCGGACCGCGCGAGGTGCTCATCGACGTCGTCAATCCGGTGCTGCCAGGCCTTGCCGGTGGCCTCGTAGACGTCCTGCAGGCGGTTAGATGCCGTCTCGTCCGGACCGAAGATCCGGAAATTCTCCGGATTCAGCCGAATGATGTCCCGCAGGTACCCGCCCACGGCAAGCATGGGGCTCACCTTTTCCTTGCCGGGTCGCTCGACGACGACGGCGTGATCACCATAGGCGGGCAGTCGGAGGTCACGCAGCAGCCGTCCGCCGTTCGCATAGGGCGTTGCGCTCATGCGGAGGTCTCCGGCTGGAGCACCAGCAGCGATCTCGTCCCGAAGGCTGCCGTCCTCCGTGAACAGCTCCTCGGGCCGGTAGGAGCGCATCCAATCCTCAAGCTGCGCGAGATGCGCGTCGTCGTCGTGAACCCCTGACAGCGGGACCTGATGTGCCCGCCAGGTTCCCTCGACCTGCTTGCCGTCCACCGTGGCGGGGCCGGTCCAACCTTTCGGCGAGCGCAGCACGATCATGGGCCAGGGCGCGTACCCTTCACTCCCCCGAGGTTCCATTCGGGCCTCGGCCTGCAGTGCTGCAATCCGTTCCAGGCAGGTGTCGAGGGCGGTGGCGAAATCGTGGTGCGCCTGCTCGGTGGCGTGCGGATCTGTGACCGTGACGAAGTGGGGCTCGTAGCCGTAGCCCCGCATCAGGTGTTCGAGTTGGGCCTCGGGCATTCGGGAAAGCACCGTCGGATTGGCGATCTTGTACCCGTTGAGGTGCAGGATCGGCAGGACCGCGCCGTCGTGCTTTGCGTCGAGGAAGCTGTTCGAGTGCCAACTGGCCGCCAGCGGCCCCGTCTCTGCTTCGCCGTCGCCGATCACACAGGCTGCAACCAGGTTCGGGTTATCGAAGACCGCCCCGAACGCGTGGGCAAGCGAGTAGCCGAGCTCGCCGCCCTCGTTGATGGAGCCGGGGGTTTCCGGAGCCGCATGGGACGGTATGCCGCCCGGATAGCTGAACTGCTTGAAGAGCTCCTTCAGGCCGGCAGCATCGCGACCCACATGGCTGTAGGTTTCCGTGTACGTTCCTTCCAGCCAGGCGTTGGCCACGTTCGCGGGACCGCCATGGCCGGGTCCGGTGATGAAAAGCATCTCCTGGCGGCGTTCCACGATCGCCCGGTTGAGATGCGCGTAGACGAAGTTGAGGCCGGGGGTGGTCCCCCAGTGCCCGAGCAGCCGCTCCTTGACGTCGTCGCGCCGTAGCGGCCGCCGCAGCAAGGGGTTGTCCCTCAGATAGATCTGCCCCACCGACAGGTAGTTGGCAGCCCTCCACCAGGCGTCGAGCTGTTCAAACTGCATAGGCTCCTACTCCCCTTGTTCCTGTTGAGTCAGATTCCGGAGTCAGATGTCGACGACGACGTCGGACGGCTTCTTGTCCGGCCGCCACCCCCGCCAGACCGGATGGCGCAGCTTGCCGCCGGACGTGCGTTCGCTGAACTGGACCTCCCCTACGAGTGCCGGCCGGACCCAGCGGGCATCGGACGCATCGGGGGCCGGCACATCGTCGAGCGGTGCCGTCTTGCGGGCCATCTTCTTCAGCCTTGAACCGATCTCCGCGAGCTCCCGCTCGGTCAGCCCGGAGCCCACGCGCCCGATGTACTTCAAGTCAACGCCGTCGGGAATCGCCACCAACAGTGAGCCGACCTTGTGTGCGCGGCTGCCCTTGCCCGGACGCCAACCGACGACGACGACCTCCTGGGTGAGCGCGTGCTTGATCTTCACCCACGATTCGGACCGCCGGCCCGGCGAATAGGTGCTGCTGACCCGCTTGGCCATGATGCCTTCGAGGCCCAGTTCCTTGCTGGCCTCGATCGCTTCGTCGAGCGTCGCATCAAGGGCGGGAGGTACCTGGATGTGACCGTCCTCGGGACCGTCCACGGCCTGCTCGAGTACCTCGCGGCGTTGTGAGTATCCGAGGTCCAGCAGGGAGTTTCCGTCAAGATGCAGCAGGTCGAAGAGCAGGAAATGGACCGGGGTGCGCCTTCGCGCCGCTTCGATGTCTGAGTGTTTGGTGAGGTTCATGCGCCCCTGCAGCAGGCCGAAATCCGGGCGGCCGGCCTTATTGATCGCGACGATCTCCCCGTCCAGCACCGCCTGCTCACCGTTAACGTAGCTGCCGAGGTCAGCAAGCTCGGGATACGCCTTGGTCAGGTCGTTGCCGTTGCGGCTCAGGAGCCGGGTTCCCTCCGGGGTGACCGTCGCGACAGCCCGGATACCGTCCCACTTCATCTCGAAGGCCCAGCCGTCTTCCGAGCGCAGCAGCCCGGGATTTCCCGTTGTGGCCAACATAGGTCTCAGCGTGGGAAGTTCTTCGGTGGTGCGCGGCCTGAAGGCGGGAGGTGAGGGCTGGCCGGGCTGTTCCTTCATCAGGTGGATCAGCCAGTTCTTCTCGGCCGCGTCGGTGGGCCCGCCGGTATGAATCAGGGCGAATCTGCGCACTGCGTTGCCGCCTCTGGCGAGGCCCCCATCCTCACGGCCCTGCAGCGTACAGATGACCTCCTTGCCCGGCCGCCACTTCTCCGCCTCATACGTGCCGGAGTCCCAGATGTACACCTCGCCGGCCCCGTATTCGCCCCTGGGGATGGTGCCCTCAAACGAGCCGTAGTCGAGCGGGTGGTCCTCGGTCTGGACAGCGAGGTGGTTTTCCCCCGTGGAGGTGGGCGGTCCCTTGGGGATGGCCCAGGAGACCAGTACGCCGTCGCGCTCCAGTCGGAAGTCGTAGTGGAGGCGCCGCGCGTGGTGTTCCTGAATGACGAAGCTGTTGCCGCCCGGCTCGCCCACCGTGTCCGGAACGGGCTCCGGTGTTTTGGAGGCATCCCGCATGGAGCGGTAGGTGTGCAGGCGGTCCGGGCCGCCGTCGTCGTTGTCGGGGCCTCCGTTGTCTTCTGCGCCATCCCGGTCCATGTCCCCGAGCAAATCGCCGTACTCGGTGATCCGCTCAATCACCTGCTCATAGTTGAGGTGGTCAAGATCCGGATCGTCGAGCTCCTCCCAGGTTCGCGGCGCCGCAACCATCGGATGCGCTTTCCCGCGGAGTGAATATGGCGTGATGGTGGTCTTGTTGCGGTTGTTCTGGCTCCAGTCCAGCAGCACCTTGCCCCCGCGCAGCGACTTTTTCATGTCGCTGACCACCAGGTCCGGGTGGTCGGCCTCCAGGATGCGCGCCAATTCCTTCGCGACGGCGGACACCTGGTCCGAAGTCTGCTTCCGGTCCAGCGGGGCATACAGGTGGATCCCCTTCGATCCGCTGGTTACCGGCCTCGGGTCCAGGCCCATGTCGTTCAGGATCTCGCGGGCCAGCCGGGCTACTTCGGCGCATTCAAGCAGCGTTGCGCCCGGTCCCGGGTCAAGGTCGAGGACCATTCGGTCCGGGTTGCTTACCTCTCCATTGGGACCGAACTGCCACTGCGGCACGTGAATCTCAAGGGCTGAGATCTGCCCCAGCCAGGTCAGCGTCGCGAGGTCATTGAGCAAAGGGTAGACGTTGGTGTGATCGCTGTGCTCGATACCGTGGCGCTCAATCCACGACGGCGCGGATTTGTCGAGGTTCTTCTGGAAGAACACCTCGCCTGGTTTTTCTTCGGTGCCGACGCCGTTGACCCACCGTTTGCGCGTCACCGGCCGGTTACGGGCGTGTGGGATGAGGCAGTCAGCGACGGCAGCGTAGTAGGCAAGGACATCGGCCTTGGTGGTGCCCGTCGCGGGATACATCACCCGGTCCAGGCTGGTCAGCTTCAGGCGGCGTCCACCGACGGTAACCGTCTGCTGCGCGCTGCCTGGAGCCATTTCCCCAGTCTTGTAGGGATGCGCCGATTACGCCAGTGCGGTCGGCAGCGCGGACATCCGATTCAGTCGCCGAGCTCCGCCTCATACCGGGCCACGTACTGGTCCCACAGTGCCGGATCCTGTCCGAGCGGGCGTTCGTTCAGGAAGTCGTCGAGGCCCATGAGGGTCAGGTGCCAGCCTGCCGCCGAGCGGGCGATATCCTGGCCCTCCTGGACGGTGTTGGTCAGCGTGAGGAGGCTGCCGCCGTCGTCGTCCTCGATTTCCCAGCGCAGGACTTCCTCATCCCACGTATAGGCGAGCAGCCGCGGCTTCTCTGCCTCCAGAACTGTCCCTTCCATGGCTTTCTGGCCCGGGAACTTGAAGGTGACCACGGCACCGGGACGCGGCAGGATGTCCAGCTCGCATGGAAACCAGTACTTGAGCTTCTCGGGATCAGTGAGGTGCTTCCACAGCACCCTGGCCGGCGCATTGAAGCGCATCTCGAACCAGAGGGCGGGTTCTCCATCGGCGAGCGTCTTGGTAACCATCGGTTCGGAGTTCACCTAAGCAATCGTAGACCGGCACGGGCAACACTGGTTCACTAGGAACATGAGAGCGATCTGGAAAGGCGCAGTAGCGTTTGGGCTGGTCAACGTGCCCGTGAAGGTTTACAGCGCCACCGAAGACCATGACATCAGCCTTCACCAGGTGCATGACAAGGACGGTGGCCGGATCCGCTACCAGCGGCGGTGCGAGATCTGCGGCGAGATCGTCGAATACAAGAACATCGACAAGGCGTACGACGACGGCGAGCGCACCGTCGTTCTCACCAGCGAAGACCTCGCTTCGCTCCCGGTAGAGAAGAGCCGGGAGATCGAGGTGGTCGAGTTCGTTCCGAGCGACCAGATCGACCCGATCATGTTCGACCGCGCCTACTACCTGGAGCCCGATTCGAAGTCCACCAAAGCCTACGTACTGCTTCGTCGGACCCTGGAGGAGACGGACCGCACCGCGATCGTCCAGTTCTCGCTTCGGCAGAAGTCGCGGCTGGCCGCCCTGCGCGTCCGCGGGGATGTACTCATGATTCAGACGCTCCTCTGGCAGGACGAGGTCCGCGAAGCCACCTTCCCCTCCCTCGATGAGAAGGTTCGTATTTCCGCCAAGGAGAAGGAAATGTCCGCGGCACTGGTGGAATCCTTCTCCTCCGACTTCGATCCCGAGAACTTCAAGGACGACTACCAGGAGCAGCTCCGCACGCTGATCGAAGCGAAACTCGAGAAGGGCGAGGCGCTGGACACCGACGAGACGTTCGGAGAGACGGGCGACCAGGAGGGCGGCAACGTCCTCGATCTTATGGAAGCGCTCCGCCGCAGCGTGGAGAAAAACCGCGAGAAGAAGAGCGCGGCGGGAACGAAGAAAACCGCGAAAGCCACCTCGAAGAAAGGCGCATGATGGGATTCATCCGGAACGACCTGGGGCAGCAGACAATCGCGCAGAAGCCGAACGCGCCCATCGTCGGGTGGGCAATGCTTGGCGTGGCATCCATGATGGCGCTGGAGGAGAAAAACCGGAAGGCACTCGCCGCCGCGAGCACAGCCTGCCTGATGGTATGGGCAGCGCTTGAGGTGACGCGAGGCGAGAGCGGCTTCCGCAGGACCATGGGCAGCCTGACACTCGGCTGGCTGGCCCGGAAGAGCTAGCTGGAGGCAGTAGTGGGATCCACGGGCGCCTCTTTCCGTTCGCGCTCCACGAGCTTTCGGTCGCGCACCAGCCGCAGCGCCGTCACCAGCAGAATCCCGCCGGCGATATTGAACACCACTGTGTAGCTGAACCAGCCCAGCCAATCCAGGTAACTGATCTCGGCGCCCACCTGGATGGCGCCGAAAATCAGCAGCGAGTCGAGGATTGAATGGAAGAGCTGCAGACCTGACAGCAGAAAACCGCCGACGACCGCTGCCGCGAGCTTGCCGCTCATTGCCTCGGTTCCATGCTGCATCCGCGTCATCAGCGTGATCGTGCTTCCTCCCAGCACTGCGAGACATATCGTCTGCCAGCTCAGGTCGGCGTGGACGTAGTGTTCAGCGGAGCTTGTGATGGTCCCTGTCCACTGCGGGAAAGCCGTCACCACGAGCATCATGAAAATCCACCCGCCGACGAGATTGGCGGCCAGCGTGCCGGCCCACAACTTGCCCAGTTGCCCGAGTGTGGCCTGCTTGGCTGTTACTGCAGCGATCGGAACGAGGAAACCCTCGGTGAACAATTCGCTCTTCGCGAGCAGCAGCGCTATGAGTCCGGCACTGAAAGCCAGTCCTGCCAGTAAATGGTTCCCGGTTTCATGGAGCACTGCCAAGTACGCCAGGACGCCGATTCCGATCTCGAAACCACCAAACAGTCCGGTGATGAGGACGTCGGCGAACGTTCGATGCAACCGCTGGGCACCCTCGTCAACGGTGCGGTCGAACGACTTCTCGATCTCATCCTCCACCGGCCCGGCAGTGCTGCCGAGTTCGCTCCGCCGCGCGTCGCCATCATTCTTGTGCTCGCTCAAGCGCTTACCTTTTTCCCTTGAAGGATTCGTGAGTTCGCAGGGAGCACCCTCTGCCAGGGTGCTCCCTGCGAACTCACTTGAGCTAGGGCTTACGGGGCGGGGTAGGACGCCACCTTCAACGACTTCGCGAGGTGCACTGCGTTCGCCGTCATCGCTGAGATGGTCGACGCGACCACGTCGGGCATTTCGTCCAAATCCTTGAAGTCCACCGTCTGCATCGCCTCGCCCACCCAGTACACGCCGCCCTGTGCGGGGACGGTGAACCCGATGTCGTTCAGCCCCTGGTGCATCTCGGCGGTGACGTGGTGAGCGCCGTCTTCATTTCCGACGACGGCCGTCAGGGCCACCTTGTCGTACATGATCGGTCTGCCCGCATCATCCGTGGAGGAGATGTCGGCATCCAACCGTTCGAACACCCGCTGACCGAGGCTGCTCATGTGTCCCACCCAGATCGGGGCGCTAAGGAGGAAAATGTCCGCATCGAGGATCTGCTGCCGTAGCTGCGGCCACTGGTCCCCGTTGCCCATGTCGGTTTCGACGCCGGGCGCCACGTTGTAGTCCACTACCCTGGCCGACGATGTCGTTACCCCCTGCTCCTCCAGCTTCCCGAGGATACGGTTCGCCATGAGGTCGCTGCTCGAGTCCGCCGGCGATGGTGTCAGAGTGCAGATCAGCGCAAAAGCCTTGAGATTATCCATGGGTTCCTTTCGGTCTTTGTACACCGTGTTCGTCGCCGCCCGTGTCATGGACGGGCTGAGCTACTGGCGGTACCCCTCGACTTGATCAATAGGCCTGGCCTCTGCCTCCTGGGGGCTTTCCCCTGCGTCTTCCTTGGCGCGGCGTTGACGGAGCAGGTCCCAGCATTGGTCCAGTTGTTCCTCCACCCGCCGCAGCCGGCTTTGGCGGTCACCGCCCTGGTCGCCCTCGCCCGGAGCGGCGTCCCGCAGGGTGTGTTCTTCCTCCACAAGCGCCTGGATACGCGCCAAAATGTCCTGATCGTTCATGACAACTCCTTCGCTGGCTTTCAGAGGCGGGGCTTCAGCTGGAACAGCCCGGATTAGTCAGGCTACTTAGTAGCAGCCTGGATATCTACCGCTTCCCGCATTTGCGTGATCCGTCTGTGGATGCCCTAAACTAACGGGGAACTATTTGCCTGTGTAGCTCAGTCTGGTAGAGCATCCGCTTCACACGCGGAAGGCCCGGGGATCGAGGCCCCGCGCAGGCACCGTTCGAAGCCCGTCCCGCTCCATCGGGGCGGGCTTTTTGGTGTCTGTGAGCGTTCGTTGTGGGCGAACAAAAAGTGTTAGCACTCTCAAGGTTCGAGTGCTAATTTAATGACTGGGTTGAGCGAACACGACTCAACTCGTAACAGCTAGACCACACAGGGAGTGAACCACCATGGCTATGAAATTCGACCCATTCCGCGAACTGGACCGTATGGCCGGCGCACTTCTGGATCCCCGCCAAGGCCTGCGCCTGATGCCCATGGACCTCTATCGCGAGGGTGACCACTACATCTTGAACGCTGACCTTCCGGGCATTGACCCGGGCTCTGTCGACATCGACGTGGACGGCCAGCTCCTGACCATCCGCGCGGAGCGCACCCTGCGCAATGCCGAGGGGGTCAAGTGGCTTACCCGCGAGCGTGAAAGCGGATCCTTCCTCCGCCAGCTCAACCTCGGCCAAGGCATCGACATTGACGCCATCTCTGCCCGGTATGAGAACGGTGTCCTCAGTGTCACCATTCCGGTCAGCGAGCGCGCAAAGCCTCGCAAGATCGAGATTGTCTCCGGCGAGGACGCGCAGCCGGTCCGAGGCGACAAGGCAGTGGAGGCCTAAACCCCTCCTGTCGCGGACCACAACGCACAGAACGACGACGGCGGGTTGCGACCCGCCGTCGTCGTTCTGTTTTCAGTTGATCAGTTTCTATGCCGGGAAGGGTTACCGCGCCCCGGCTGTACGGTGCTTGTCCCGCAGCGCGAGCGCAAGGGCGATCATCGCGATAGCGAGGACAAGGTGCAGAATGTTGTCGGCCGCATTCACGGGAACGAAGTTGGCCGCCGAATCCTGCGGAATGATGAGGCCGTAGATGAACAGAACGGCGTAGATTACGCCTCCCCAAAGGAGGAAGTTATAGGCTCCGGTGGCGGTCTTCGCCATCACTATGCCTGCTATCCCGAACAGAAGATGCACGATGTTGTGCAGGATAGAGACCTGGAAGATGCCGAGCAGTAACGCGTTCGACTCAGAGCCCGCGAAGGCAAGCTCGTCCATGCCGCTGGTTATCCCGGGAATGAAGCCCAGTATGCCGACGAGCAGGAAAACAACTCCAACAGCGAGCGCAGCCTTTTGAATATTGGTACGGGTCCCGACGCCCGAGCCCGGTGAGTGTGTCGATGCCATTGAACTATCCCCTCTAGTTGCCGGCGGGGCGGGGCGCCGACCTGTGATCTCGCGAGTTGATGAACAGCATTTCCCGCCACTGGTATTCAAAGAATCCCACAGTACCGCGCAAATAGAAAGCAAGCTTAGTTAACTTTTCGATAAACCTCCGTCTGAGGTTGGGAATGACTCTTTCCCCAGCTGTTAGGGATTCACCCAGTTTTCGTTCACCGAACATTCAGACAGACACCTTACTGTGGCGGTAATCACACGTTGAAAGGTCCTCCATGAGCATTGAACCTGCCTCCCTGACTGACTTCTCCGCCCTCAAGCGCGGTCAGCGGATTACCCTGCGATCTACCTCAGGGCATCAGGTCACGGGTGTCCTCGAGGACCGCGCCGAGGACGCGTCAGTGGTCTGGGTGCGCATGGATGATGGGGCCGGGCGACGACTCTTCCACCGGGAGGATGGTTACAGCGTCGCTTTCTGATCACGCCGTATAACCGGCACGGTCCAGGAACAATTGCTTGACCGCCTCCGCGCCCATGAGCCGCTGGCGGTATTCATCAGTCAGCACGCCCAAGACGTTCTGCGCATACTCCTCGTTGGTTGAGGCGATAGCGTCCTCGGCGTACACCACCCGCAAGTTATTGGCGTAGGCATCCGCCGCAGTCTGAGCCACACAGTTATGCGTTGCCACCCCCGCAAGCACAACGGTATCCACGCTCAAGTTCCGTAGACGCTGCAGTAAATCCGTTCCGAAGAATGCGCTGTCGCGGGTCTTGACCATCTCTGGAAGCCCCTCAATCTGCAATCCCTCGACCGGTTCGGCTTGCTCCGTCCCGCTGAAGAGGAAACCCTGGTCGTCGTCGAGCATGCTCAACGTCCAGGTCGATTTATCCCGCTGGTGCTCGGTCCGGATCACATACACGGGCGTACCGGCTCCACGAGCATCCGCGATGGCTGCGTTGCACGCCCGAACCAGCGGTTCTTTCTGCTTCCCGAGGGTCTCGTCCTCAAAGAATGCGTTCTGCATGTCGATGACCAGTAGCGCAGCCGTCATGTCCGAAATCCTTCCCGAATGGGTCCTCCAACTTCAGACAGCATACTTAGTTGTTGTCCTCAGATCAGGACGGAGCAGTTTCAAGCCCACCGGCCCTTGAGGGGTTGGATCACGGGGTCTAGCGTTGGTCGCACGGAGGTGGTCAATCGTGCGACCGACGCGACAGGGGGGCCTAGCGGTGCTGCTCGCCGTCGTCGTTCTTCCCGGCTGCAGTTCCGAGGTTGCCTCCCCGCCCTACTTCCAACCCCTGCCGGTCGCGGTGGAACCGGGAGACGTGTTTCCTCTGCGGACCCTCTACAGCGGATGGTGGAGCACTCCCGCATTCACGCCCGGTACCGCCGGGTTGCCGTTGAGGGTAGGGCTTGTCCGGGCGGATACCGGCGAGCTTCTGGCCGGTTACAACCGACCGGCCGGACGCCAGGTTCCGGCACCCAACCGCACTCCTGCACGGGGCTGGCCGGCGGGGGCAATACTTGCCGTCGACCTGGCCACGGGTGCGGTGTGGGACTGGTTCACTGTGGATGCTGAAGGCCTGCCTACCCCCGGATTCAAGGCAGAAGTTTCCGCCGAACAAGGCTTTCCCCCCATCGCCGGAAGGACCCCTCCCGGCACTTTCCACACTTTCCTGCGTGATCTGGACAGCGGTGAAGTGATCTATCTCGGCACCGCTCCGGCAGACCTACCCGACAACATTCACATCGAATTGGACTGGTAAGAAACCGCACTACAGAAGGAGAACTGGCCGTGAAATCCCTTTGGCTCGAATCAGCGCCGCGCATACCCACCGATGCCTTCAAGGAGGGTGGCCAGTACGACTCGGTGGTGGTTGGGGCCGGTATCACCGGCCTCACCGTCGCCACACTGCTCGCGCGATCCGGCCAGCGGGTGGCAGTCCTGGAAGCCCGCTCTGCCGGCGCAGTCACAACCGGAAACAGCACCGCGAAGGTGTCCCTCCTGCAGGGCACACAGTTGTCCTCCATCATCAAACATCACGGCGCCGCCCTGGCTCGCCATTACGTGACCGGCAACCGGGAAGGCCAGAGCTGGCTCCTTCGGTTCTGCGATGAGAACGGCATCAGTTATGACGTCCGGGATGCAGTCAACTACGCAGTAACAGACGACGGCGCCCGTCTCCTCAGCGAAGAGCGTGACGCATGCGCCAATTCCGGGCTCACTGCAGTACTGGAGGACTCCTCGTCGGACCTTCCTTTTCCCGTGACGCGCACACTGCGCGCGGCCGGCCAGGCTCAGGTCCATCCGATGGAAGTTCTCTCCGCGCTGGCGGCCGACCTGCGTAAACATTCCGGCGAACTGGTCGAGGACGTGCGCGTCACCGGAGTGAAGGCCGGAAGCACAAAGGGGGAACGAACTACGCTTCAAACGTCGCGCGGCGAGGTAACCGCGGCGAATGTCATCGTCGCCACCGGGACGCCGATCCTGGACCGCGGCGGACACTTCTCCGTCCTGCAACCGCACCGGTCCTACGCGGTCGCCTTCACTGTGCAGGATGAAATTCCCGGTGCCATGTACCTCTCAGTTGATTCACCCTCGCGGACCCTGCGTAACGCCACTGTCGAAGGACGCCCGTACCTCATCGTGGGCGGCAACGGACACACAGTCGGACGTCAGGCACATACCCAGTCCCTGGTCGACGACATCATCCGCTGGACGCAGGAGCACTTCCCCACCGCGCAACCATCCTTCAGTTGGTCCGCGCAGGACTACACTCCGGCGTCGTCCGTCCCTTATGTTGGCAGGATGCCCATCGGTGGGCAGGCCATCTATGCCGCCACCGGCTTCAACAAGTGGGGTTTCACCAATGGCGTCGCTGCCGCCCTGGCCCTCTCCGCAGAGATCCTTGGAGGCAACATGCCGTGGGCCAAGGAACTCTACAAAACCCGAGTAGGCAAGCAGGACGCACTGAGCACCGCCAAAACCAATGCGGGCGTCGGAGTAGAGATGGTGAGCGGCTGGCTCGGTGGACTGGTGCGCGCATCCCATGCGCAACCGCCCGAGGGCCAGGGCGTGGTGGTGCGGGAGGGTGCCCGACCGGTTGGTATCTGCCAGATCGCGGGAATCACCCACCGGGTCTCCGCGGTCTGTACCCATCTTGGCGGGGTGTTGAGTTGGAACGACGCGGAACAGTCGTGGGACTGCCCCCTTCACGGCTCGCGCTTCACCCATGACGGCGTACGGCTTGAGGGACCGGCCACGCGCGACCTGCAGTCGCCGTGAAGCCCTTCACCAGTTGTTCAACGTGAGTTCACGCTGCATTCACCTGTATCGTGAGCGTGTGATTTCGCGTCGCATGACAACCATCGTCCTTACCTGTGCCGCAGCCCTTACCCTGGTGTCCTGCGGCTCCGATTACCCGCTGGGCCCGGAACAGGAAGCAGCGGCGCAAAATGCCGACTCCACTCTCAGCGGAACAACAACCGGCGCAGGGTCCTCAGCCCAGGGCCCCGCCATGAACGCCTGGCAGTCGGAATTCGCCACCCTTCACCCTGACGTTCGGGTGCAATACTCCCCCGACGGCTCCGGCGCCGGTCGCGGTGCCCTCCTGGCTGGAGCAGTGGACTTCGCCGGGTCGGATGCCTACCTCAGCGAGGAAGAACTCGAGGAATCGCGTGAAGTCTGCGGTCCCGACGGAGCTTTCAACATCCCCGCCTATGTGGCGCCGATCAGCATCGCATTCAACTTGCCCGGCCTTGAGGAGTTGAACCTCGACGCGGAAACGATCGCCCGCATCTTCCGTGGAGAAGTCGCGCGCTGGAATGACCCGTCCATCGCCGCTCAGAACGAGGGTGCTGACCTGCCGGACACCCCAATCACCCCGGTCAGCCGCTCGGACGATTCCGGAACGACGGAAAACTTCACCGACTACCTCCACTCAGTAGCGCCCGACGTGTGGACCGACGAGGCGGACGGCACCTTCCCGGCTGACCTTGCCGGAGAAAACGCCAAGGGCAATGCGGGCGTCGTCAGCACTGTGTCCGGCACCGAGGGAGCTGTAACCTACGCCGATGACTCCGCCGTCGGACCGCCGCTGGGCCGGGCCAAGCTGCTTGTCGGAACTGAATACGTTGCGGTCAGCCCGGAAGCGGCAGCGGCCGCGGTCGATGTAGCCGAACCTGTGGAAGGCCGCGCCGAGTTCGACATTGCACTGGACCTGGACCGGGAAACAACAGAGCCAGGTGCCTACCCGCTGGTGCTGGTTTCCTATCACATCTACTGCACTACGTATGAGGACGAGGAAACGGCGAACCTTGCCCGGACCTTCGGCACGTTCGTGGTGAGCGAAGAGGGTCAACAGGCCGCAGCGGAAGCCGCCGGCAGTGCGCCGATTTCGGCTGGCCTCTCCGAGCGTGCTAGTAAAGCCATCGAGACAATCAGCGTCGGAAGCTGACGCGTACAGAGGCGCAAAGGGAGAGCCCTCCTATGGAGAGCCCTCCCTTCAACCCGTGAGGGCTAAGCCGGGTTGGCGGCTCGGGGTCCGCCTGACTCCGGGTCGTCGAGGGACGGATCGACCAGGCCGACTCCGCCCGCGAGCGGATCCGCCGTCTGGCTCGTTGTAGCCGAACCCGATCCGGGTGCATCGACGTTGCCTCGCCAAGCGCCGGTCTCATTGCCCGTGTTCTCGATGAACTCCTTGAACCGTGCAAGGTCCGACTTCACCTGCCGGTCATCGGCACCCACTGCTGCGCCCACCTTCTCCGTGAAGCTTTCCGGATCCCAGTCCAACTGGACGGTCACCCGGGTGGTGGTGTCATCCAGTCGGTGGAAGGTCACAACGCCGGCATGGGATTTACCGTCGGTGCTCTTCCACGCGATGCGCTCGTCTGGATGCTGCTCGGTGATCTCGGTGTCGAACTCCCGCTCAACTCCGCCCACCTTGGTGACCCAGTGATTGCGGGTGTCGGAAATCTGGGTGATGGACTCCACGCCCCCCATGAACTCAGGGAAGGTTTCGAACTGCGTCCACTGGTTGTAGGCCGTGGACACGGGCACCGATACGTCGATGAATTCCTGAACTGTTGCCATTGTCTGTTCCTCCTCTTTTACTGGAACTTCACGTGGAACAAGTCGCGGACTGATGACCGCTTGATCGCCACGCTAACCCACGGTGAACCATGGATCAATGAAATGCTAAGTTTACTTAGGGTTTTCCCAGTAATAGTCTCCGGGCCCAGTCCGGACTTCGACTGGGAGCCCAATGCTGGCAGCGTTCAGCGTCCGAATTTCCGTCAAGAGTGGAGGATTTATGAAGGCGTCAAAGACCCTGACCGACAACATGCAGTCCGTTCTGGTTGACCTGGTGGAACTCCATCTGCAGGGCAAGCAGGCCCACTGGAACGTTGTCGGCAAAAATTTCCGCGACCTGCACCTGCAACTGGACGAGATCATTGAGGATGCGCGCCTGTTCGCCGATCAGATGGCGGAGCGGATGCGCGCACTGCACGCTGTTCCGGACGGACGGAGCGCCGTCGTCGCCAAGGGCACGTCACTGGATGAGTTCCCCTCCGGCCTGGTGGACACCAAGGACACCGTGACCATGGTGGTCGCCATGCTTGAGGCGGCCGTCGGCAGGATGCGTCAGGTCCATGACCAGGTGGACGAGGAAGATCCGACGACCGCGGATATCCTCCACGGCATGATCGAGAAATTTGAGCAGTATGCCTGGATGGTCAACGCCGAAAACATGCAGCCCACGGCCAACGTGGTGAAGCCCGCTCAGAAGTAGTACAGGAAGCGGTTGGGGTGCTGGCCGCTAGGCCGCCACCCTGACTCCTTTCTAGCGGTACTCCCCTCCGCCCTGTGTCAGGCCGGGCAGGAACTCCTCGGGTAGCACCGTAACCGGCACGATCACCATGTCCTGGGCCTTCCAGTCCATCCCGACGCAGGCCTCCCTGGCTTTTTCAATCCTGCGAAGCGTTGCACCGGGCCATTTCCTGGGCACCACAAACGACTCGATGTGGAAGACGTGCCCCTCATCCCGGACCCGTGATCTGGCTTCCCTGACCCAGGGCAGGCTCTGGAGGTACGCATCGATCCGCTCGCCGAGTGGGTGAGGCTCGGAGTCGTCATAAGTCCTGGCCCGCGTGTCAGTCAGACCTCCGATGGCTCCTCGCAGATTCTTGATCCCGTCGTGCAGGATGCTCGTGGAGATGATGAGCGCGGCCACGGAGTCAGCCCACCACAGGCCCATACCGATGCCCAGTACGCCCACGGCTGCGGAGAGTGCTGTCATCCAGTCCGCCTTATTCATGTCGGCGTCGGCGTAGAGCACCTTGTCATGCAGCGTCTTGGCGAGTTTCATCTTGATGATGCCAAGGACCACCGGCGGTCCTGCTGTCAGCAGCATCGCCAGCACCATCAGCCATCCCAGCCAGAAGGTATTGCCCAACAGGGTGATTCCGCCAATTGTGGGATGTTCGGCTGTCACAAGCTTCAACCCTGAGTCGACAATAAGGTACCCACCCATGACCACCAGCGCCACTGCTGCCACCAGGTGGGCCACGCCGACCGCCCGGTGATATCCGTAGGGATGGGACTCAGATGGACGACGGCGGATCACCCTGGTTGCGACAAGGAAGGAGATTGGAGGCAGGAAGGACAACATGTCTTCAATCCACGCGGCCTTCATGGCCTGCGAGTTCCCCAGCACCAGATACACCAGAAATGTGGAGACGGCCAGGAAGATTATGGTGATCCATTCCCACTTGACCGCCTTCCGGAGTGCGCGTTGCTGCTCCGGCGGCAATGCGGTGTGGCCAAAACGGGCTGCGTCTTTCTCACCGTTGTTCACAGTTGAACCTCCTGCGCCTGAAGGAACTGGTCAAGCTTCAGCAGGAAGGCGTTTTCGCCAAGCGGCACGAGCATGACGTGCTTGACGGTTTTGCCGCGCTCATCAGTGGTTTCCGTGTACGGCCTGGTGATCCCAGCGTCCTTGATCCACGGGGTGTCCGCGCCGAATCCACCGATGGCCAGATCGAGCTCACCATGGTGGAGGTCGTCCGCTAGTTCGTCTTCGGTGCCCTGCACCCACTCGATGCCGGCGTCCAGCGTGTCTGCAAATTCCTCGACCAGCTCCGGTTCAATGCCCTCCGGATCTCCCGACGCAGGCAACTGGACCCACTCGGCGTTCTCGCTGACGCCTACCCTGAGTGTCCCTCCCGATACCCTTTCGAGCGTTCCTTCCGGGTCCTGTGGAATGGCGATGCCGCAGGATGAGAGCCCCAGCAGGAGCAGCAGCCACGGCACCACCTCGCGAATTCTCAGCATGCTTAGCAAGATACCCCTTCACTAGCTTTTATGCAGGTCAGGGCGGGAATTGTCAGCGTCCGGGGAAGTTGGGGCGCTCCTTCGCGAGGAAGGCACGAGTTCCTTCTACCTTGTCTTCCGTAGCGAAAGCGGCGCGGAATGACTCCGCTTCCACAGCAAGGCCGTCGGCGGTGGTCATACCCTGCGTGGCTGAAAGCGTCTGCTTGACCAGTGCGACGGCGGCGGGAGACTGGCGCCCTACGAGGACCACGGTGCTGTGTGCGCCGTCGAGCAGTTCCTCGACCGTGTCGAAAAGCGCTGTGACAAGGCCTGCCCTCTGTGCTTCCTCGGCATTCAGACGGCGTCCGGTGAAGAGGAGCTCGCGGGCCAAACCCTGGCCCACGTACCGCGGCAGCCGTACAGACCCACCGAAACCGGGAACGAGGCCGAGGCTGACTTCCGGCTGCCCGAACGATGCCGTCGAAACCGCGTAGATCAGGTCACACGCCATAGCGAGCTCACATCCGCCGCCCAGGGCGAACCCGTTCACTGCAGCGATGACCGGAACCGGCAGCTGCTCAATCGCTAGGGTCACTCCGTGCATGCGGGAGCTGTAGGCATGCGCTTCATCGGGACTCATCGCGGTCATCTCGCGGATGTCCGCACCGGCGACGAAGGCCTTCCCCGCGCCGGTGATGATGACTCCGCGGACCGGCCACGCGCCGTCGTCGTTCGTCAGGACCTCAGACACCGCAGCAAGGCAATGCTCAAGATCTTCGATCACTCGTGAGGACAGGGCGTTCAGGGCATCTGGCCGATTGACCGTGATGGTCAGCACGGTGTCACGAATGTCGGTGAGAAGAGTGGCGTAGACAGGAAACTGCATGCGGCCAAGCGTAGCCCCCGGCGAAATGTCGGAGGGGGATGACACCTTCGAATCAGTGACACCGAAGGAGAGCACCATGACCGACCTCATCTTTCATCGCCCCTGTTCTTCACTTGAATTCTCGAGCCTGCGACGCGAAGAGGACTTCGACCGGGAACACATCCAGGCCCAGGTGAGGCAGGAGGGGGTGCAGTTGCGCGTCAGCCAGGACCATGGCGGCCTGCCGTGCGCCTACACAGTGGGCCGCACTGAGCAGGGGCTGCCAGAGCTGATTCTCTATGGCCAAAGCTCCGGCCACGTGCGGCATGCCTGGTCACAGCTTGAACCGGAGCTCGCGCGGCTTACCCGGTCGGGAAGCCGGGTGTTTCACGGGCAGTTCGACGGCCACGCCATCGAGGTGCGGCAGGCTTCACTGGGAAGACTCCGCGACGCTTTTTCCTTGTACGGCCGAAACGGTTTTACGGCGCTTCAGGTCTACTGGGTAGTCGGTTCGGACAACCATCTTCCGCAGCAGTGGGAGATCCGCTTCCTTGCTGCACAACCCTTCCTCGGCGGCGGAACATTAGGTGATCTCCTGCAGGGTACGAACGGTTCTTGATCAGGGCAACAGCTCCGGCGGAATCAGCAGCAGCAGTGCAACGCCGGTGCCGTTGAACACTACGTGAGTCACAATCGCAGCACCCAAGCGGCCCGTGATGACCGTCAGAACCCCGCACATCAAACCAACGGTGAACGTACTGACCAGCAGGTAGACGGATGAACGGAGGTCCGGGACTGCACCGGTATGCAACAGGCCGAAGGCAAGGGAACTCACCAGGAGGGCAATGACCGTGGACGTGACAATGGACCTTCTCTGTACGGCGGGGGCCACGGCGTCACGCCGGTCCCCGGTGCGCCGAAGCCACAGTGCATTCTGCACCCCGCGCAGCACCAGCCCCCTGTTGAACAGCTCCTCAAGGAAAGGTGCCATCAGGACACCACCGAACACGCCGTTGATAATCAGCCAGACAGTGTCACCGGTGAGAAACAATTCTGCATTGCCCTGGATCACCTCACCGTCCTGCAGCGGCCACAGCAGCGTGAGGATCGCAAGAATGATCGCCAGCACAATACGGGCGGCGATGCCCACGCCAATGCCCACCGCCAGGTCGATCCACCGGAACCGGAGGCCGAAGTCGCGCGTAAAAGAACGGAAGCCATGGCGCCGCGAAGCGTACAGGGTAACGCCGAACATCGCCGTCCACGTCAGCAGCAAAGACGCGAAGATCAGCTGTGGGCCGAAGGGCAGCACCCCGGCAAGTGCAAGCGTTCCTCCCAGCGGCACCAACACCACCAGCACCAACCCAGTCATCGCGAGGCCGGCCCCCCAACGCGGTGCGAGCGGGCCGTCCGGGGTCAACTGAGAAGGATTGGCCAGGCGAAGCGGCATGCGCTGACCAGGAAGAAACTGGCCAAGAGGGGAAGGAGTGGAGCGGGCCATGCAAGCACCATATCGGTCTATCCCGAGAAGAAACTGGGCAATGCAGTTGACGGGTGGGGGTGGGGAGTTCTTTAGTGAAGTGATATCGAGACCAGGGAGTGCTGATGAGCGAGTTTGGACTACCCGAGGGGTTTGTATTCGGGACCTCGACGGCAGCGGCGCAGATTGAAGGCGCGGTCAACGAGGGCGGGCGCGGGCCGAGCATCTGGGACGAATACGCGAGCCAGCACAGCAACATCCTGGATGCCTCAAGTCCAGCAATAGCCTGCGACCACTACAACCGGTATGAGGAAGACTTCGATCTCCTCAAGCAGTTGGGCGGGAAAGCCTACCGGATGTCCATCGCGTGGCCGCGCATCCAACCCACCGGGACGGGACCCGCAAATCCGGAGGGGATCGCGTTCTACCACCGTCTACTCGATGCCTTGCTGGAGCGGGGCATCGAACCATGGGTAACCCTGTATCACTGGGACCTCCCACTGGCCCTGCAGGATGCCGGGGGTTGGCAGAACCGGGACACCATCGACGCCTTCGTCAATTACACCCGGATTGTCCGCGATGAGTTCGGGAGCAAGGTTGCCGCCTGGATGACGGTGAATGAGCCCGTGGTGCATACCGGCGTGGGGCACGCCATAGGCAGGGCCGCGCCGGGGCTCATGCTGCTGGGCAGCGCATTCTCGGTAGCGCATCACCTGTTGCTGGCCCATGGGCGGGCCGTACGGGTGCTGCGCGAAACGCTGAACGCGCCCATCGGCGTCGTCAATAACCATTCGCCGGTGGAACCGGCCAGTGACTCTGAGAAAGAGCGGGGACTCGCTCTCCTCTATGACCACTACCACAACGGACAATTTGCGGCACCGCTGCTCACCGGTGAATACCCGCCCGACCTCGCAGGGATTGAAGGCATCTCCTTCGAGGTCATCCAGGAGGGCGACATGGAGATCATTTCCACGCCCCTTGATTTCTATGGGATCAATTACTACTTCCCCACGAAGGTCGGCGCATCTCCGCCGCTGTTCCCGGTTCCCTTCATGCAGCGGGATTACTCGGACGTACCGAAAACCGACTTCGACTGGCCGGTCATCCCCAGTGGTTTGACCAACATCCTCAAGCAGCTCAAGGAGCAGTACCCAAACATTCCGCCGATCTACATCACCGAGAACGGCTGCGCGTACGACGACGGCCCCGGCGGAGACGTGAAAGACACCCGACGGATCGAGTTTCTGGAAAAGCACCTGGCGGCACTCGGTGATGCTATTGCCGAGGGCGTGGACGTCCGAGGGTATTTCCACTGGACCCTCGTGGACAACTGGGAATGGCAGGAGGGCTACACGAAAAAGTTCGGCCTGGTGCGTATGGAACCGGCCACGCTCGACCGGGTACCGCGTGCATCCTTCCACCGATACGCCGAGATCATCGCCCAGCACGGTAGGCAGGGCGTCAACACCGGCGCAGTCATTCCGCCAGTGGCTGCAGAAGCTTCCTGAACCGCTGGTTCGACGCTAACGACGGCGTCCTCGACCACGTGCCCCTGAGGCGCCCTTGGATGTTCCCGGCTTACGGGTGGTGTTCCTCCCAGAAGCGGGTTTGCCTTTTGCGGGTTTGGCTGTCTTTTTCGGTTCTTTGGGGGTTTCCTTCTGCGCCGAGGGCTGCCTTGAGCTACGGGCTGTCCTCCCCCGGACTATGCCGATGAACTCCTCGATGTCGTCCGTGGTGTTGTCGGCAATCCAGGCGACCGCAATGGTCGTTGAAGGTGCATCCGGAACGACTGGCGCAACCACATCCCGCCGGTTGTAGTGGCGGGCAACGGACATGGGCAGCACAACGACGCCCGCACCTGACGCCGCAACCTCGATGGCCGTTCGGGCGCCACCGCATTCCTGGACATCAAGGACGTTTTCGTCGGCCAGTTCGCTGAGTGCCACCTCGTCCAGCAGGGAGAGCTCATTGTCCTTCGACACCACTACTACTGCCAGTTCCTCATAGAGCGGGATAACGCTGAGGGCGTCCCGATCAATGGGCAGACGGACAAAGGCGATGTCCACTGAACCGTTCCGAAGCGCTGAAGCCAGCGCGTCGTCGTCGTACTCGGTCGCTTCGATCGGAAGATCCGGGTTCCTTTCGCGCCAACGTCCCACCCACTTCCCCGGAGTTACCCCAGGGACAAAGCCGATGTTCAGGACGGAGGGCTGGAACGCGGGCACGTCCTCACAGTAACGCAGTCAGCTATACCGCGTTCCTGGCTTCCACCCCTCGCTACGCTCGGCGCGGGGCCCTCGCCCAGTACGCGCTTCCGGGCTCCCACCCCTCGCTACGCTCGGCGCGGGGCCCTCGCCCAGTACGCTTAGGAGAATGACCCCACCGAAGTCCCCGCAGACCATGAAGCCGGCTACAGCCGCGAAGAAACTTGGCATCTACCTGCCCGCAACGCCACAGGAATTCCAGGACAACGACATCACCCGCGGCGGCTTCAACGAGCTTCAGGAGAACCCGCCCGAATGGCTCGCGGAGCTGCGCCGTAACGGTCCGCATCCCCGTCCCGTGGTGGCGCACAAGCTTGGCGTCTCGATCAGCGGCCTTGCCCGCGGTGGGATCACAGACCCGCTGACGACGGCGGAAATCACCGCGCTGCTGCAGTCGCCGCCCGAGTGGCTGGTGGCCGAACGCTCCACAATGGCTCGGGTGCGTGCGGAGGAAAAGCGCGCCAAGGAAGCACGGCGCGCGAAGGACTAGCTCCTAGGCCGGATTCAGCGGTTTGATCAGGAGAGGGCTGTCGTCCCGGACCGGCCCAACCTCATGGAACTGTAGCCGTTCGGCAACGGGAGTGGACGCGGCAACCGCTTCATCTGCCAGTTCCTGTGTTCCCTTGGTGGTTGGGTTCAGCCACTCGTTCCAGAACTCACGGGGAAGCGTCACCGGTGTGCGGTCATGGATTTCCGCCACTCCGCCTACTGCTTCGCGCGTCAGGATGGTTGAGGAAAGAACCCACCGGTTGGGGTGGTCATCCGGCAGTTCACGATTACGCCACCATGCATACAGACCCGCGAAGACCACCGGCTCGCCGGGTAAGTGAATGTAGAACGGGATTTTGGTTTTGCCTTCGGTTCGCCACTCGTAGTATCCACTGGCCGGAATAAGGGCCCGGCGGCTCTCAAGGGAAGGTTTGAAAGTGGGTTTGCTTCCCACTGTCTCGGCTCTGGCGTTGAAGGTGGGTCCCTTGGTTTTCAATTCCTTCGAGAACGACGGCGTCAGCCACCATCGCGCTGCTTCCATCCGCCGAGTGACCTTGTCATCCTTGAGGGATTCCAGCACCACACGAATGGGGTCGGTGGGACTGATATTCCACGACGGTTCGGGAAGGTTTTCACCCACTGCATCGACGTCGAAAAAATCCACCAGGTCCTTGTTTGAGCCTGCCACCACAAAGCGTCCACACATGGTGACAGGCTACTCTGTAGGGCCTATCCACAGGGCCACGGGTCAATTGACTTAATCGAACACGCGTTCGAATATTAAGTGTGAGTTCATCAGCAGCAGCCGTGGTTCAGGCGGCACCCACGGGTCAGTCCCCGCAGGGTGCACGCCGGGTGCTTTCTGCTGTGGATCACTCTGCTGATAAAGCCCGGCTCAAGGCGGAACTGCAATCCAAAATCAACGGCATGCAGAGCAGTCGGCCCTCTTCCCGGCGGTTGCCCACCGTGCCGGTGCTGGCAGGGGTCCTTCCGGGTGGCGGCCTGCAGGCAGGTTCAGCGTATTCGGTGACCAACTCCACCACTCTCGCCATGGCTTTGTTAGCCGGGCCCTCAGGCGCCGGAGCCTGGTGCAGTGTCATTGGCATGCCTACTTTCAGTGTGGAAGCCGCTGCAGGTTTCGGCATCGCACTGGACAGGCTGGTTTTGGTACCTCACCCCGGTGATCAATGGCTCACAGTGACTGCAGCAATGGTGGATGTCGTGTCGATTGTCCTGACCTGTGCACCAAAACACGTCGCTCCGTCCGATGCTTCACGCCTCATGGCCCGCCTGCGTCAGCGAGGGGCTGCGCTGGTGACCATGGGCCCCTGGCCGCACAGTGATGCCACACTGAGCGTGACCGGAAGCGATTGGCAGGGCCTGGGTGCGGGTACCGGACACCTTCGCAGCCGCAGGATGAGAATTACTGCGCGTGCTGCCACCGGCCGTGCCCGCACAGCAGACCTGTGGCTTCCCGGTCTTCAGCGCGGGCCGTGGTCAACATCCACGGCAGCCCCCGTTCAGGCAGAACCCGGACAACAGGAATTTTCCTACCGGTCAGCCCGCGCCTCATGAATCCCACTTCCTTGGGTGAACCCGTACCCGCTTCCCCTACCTCTACCCGCACCATGGTTCTCTGGTGTCCTGACTGGCCCATTACCGCGGCGCTCAGGGAATACCTCCTGCCTGCGGAACATCCCGTGGCATTAATCGAGAAGGGCGAGGTCTTCGCCTGCTCGCCCGCTGCCCGGGAACAGGGCGTCAAACGAGGACTCCGCCTGCGGGAAGCCCAGGCCCGGTGCACCACCCTCACTGTTCTTCCCTATGATCCAGCTCTTGATGCAAGAAGTTTTGAACCCGTAATTGCCGCTGTCGAGGAAATCATGCCCGGGGTGCAGGTCCTCCGTCCCGGACTATGTGCCCTCCATGCCAAGGGTCCCGCCAGGTATTACGGCAGCGAGGAGCATGCTTCAGCTGTGCTGCTCAAAGCCCTCGCCTCCATTGGTCTCACTGCAACCAGGGTTGGAGTAGCAGACAGTCCTTTTGCTGCTGAGCATGCAGCCCGGGCAACCGAGTTCCTGGATGATCCGGGGACGGATCCCGCGTGGATCATTCCACCCGGAGAGTCCGCATCCTTTCTCAGCAGCTTCCCTCTGGAAGTTCTGGAGGAACCGGCACTCGCGGTGGTCCTACGCCGGTTGGGAATACGGACCCTGGGCGATTTCGCTGCTCTTACCCGCGCCGATGTGCGGAACCGGTTTGGGGCGGAAGGCGCACTGGCCCACCTTAAGGCAAGCGGTCTTGACCACCACAGTGTGGTGGAAAGAAAACCACCGGCGGAACTCGACGTCGTCGTTCACTGTGAACCGCCGCTGGCACGCATCGATGAACTGACGTTCACCCTGCGCCTGTCCGCTGAGGAGTTCGTGAACCGGCTACGTGAGGCGGGGTTGGTGTGCACCGTTCTGGTAGTGCGGCTCCACTCGGAATCCGGTGAGGAATCAGCCCGCCTCTGGCGTCATCCACGGTGGTTCGACGCCGACGATGTCCTTGACCGGGTCCGGTGGCAGCTCCAGGGTAGCGGGAATGTAGAACATGGACTGAGCTCAGGGATCAGCAGGGTCGAACTTTCACCCGAGACCGTCGAGGACCTTAGTGACCATGCGGATGGCCTATGGGGAACGGGACCCGATGAGAATATCCATCACGGTCTTGCCAGGGTGCAGGGCATGCTGGGGCATGGTGCGGTGCTGACCGCCATGGTTGCCGGTGGACGAATGCTCACCGACCGGCAGGTTTTCATTCCCTGGGGAGATCCCCCATCGGAAGCGGTGGCGAAAAGTCGGGATCTCCCGTGGCCCGGCCAGCTTCCCGGCCCTGCTCCTGCCACCGTTTTTGATGAGCCTCGTCCCGTTGAAGTTCTAGATGGGACTGGTAGTGCTGTGGATGTTGATGAGCGCGGCCTGCTGACAGCTGCTCCTGCCGTATTGGTCGCGATGCCTCCCCGACAATCCGTCATTTCCTCCTGGGCCGGGCCTTGGCCTATCGTCGAGCGCTGGTGGGATTCGAACGGCCGAGCCCTCAACCGGTTTCAGGTGGTGGATGAATCCGGAACAGCCTGGCTGCTGCTTCTTGAGGATCACCGCTGGTGGGCGGAGGCAAGCTATGACTGAGTCGCAAGGATCCGTACCCTTACGGCTGGGGGAGCCCTGATGGGTTTCAATAATCCCCCTATTTCCTGGTCGGAGTTCGAACGAACCCTTTCCGACCGCCGCCGCCCCGGTTCCCCTCCCTTGGGAGCAGACGGGGGTGATAGCCCTGCGTGGTCACTTAAACGGCATCCATATTCGCCGCCGGAGGAACCCGAGCCTGTAGCGGCGGGTCCCGTGGTGCCCTACGCCGAGCTGCATGCACACTCAAACTTCAGTTTCCTTGACGGCGCAGCCAGCCCCGAGCAGCTCGTTGAGGAAGCCCACCGCCTGCGACTCCATGGGCTGGCGCTGACCGATCATGACGGCCTCTACGGTGTGGTGCACCTCGCTGAAGCGGCGGAGAAACACCCCGGGCTATCCACGGTCTACGGCACCGAGCTATCACTGGAACTGAGCAAACCCCAGAATGGGGAACCAGATCCGGAAGGTCGGCATCTGCTCGTTCTGGCCCGCGGCGCTGAAGGCTACCATCGGCTCGCCGCGGCGATCACCGAAGCACAGCTGAAACCGGAGGCAGAGAAGGGAAAGCCCCGGTACAACCTTTCCGAACTCGCCGGCAGGGCAGATAACAATTGGATGATCCTGACGGGTTGCCGTAAAGGATCCGTTCGGCACGCGCTCCTCAATGGAAGCGTCGAGGATGCGGAACAGGAAACCCGGCTCCTGGTGGACCTGTTCGGCGCGGGTAATGTCGCCGTTGAACTCTACGACCACGGCAACCCACTGGACAGTGCGCACAATGACGCCCTTTGGGATATAGCTTCCCGGCTTAGATTGCCTGTCGTCGCCACCAACAATGTGCATTTTGCGGTGCCGGAACAGCACCGGCTTGCTACCGCCGTCGCCGCCGTCCGCGCACGCAGGTCACTTGATGACATGAATGGGTGGCTGCCGGCGTCGGGCTCTGCCCACCTTCGTAGCGGCGCGGAAATGGCCGCCCGCTTCGCCGCCTACCCGGGAGCGGTGGCGCGGACGGTGGATCTTGCCGATGACCTTTCGTTCCGGCTCAGCAGCGTCAAGCCAGGATTGCCCAAACTGAACCTGCCGGAAGGCCACACCCAGATGAGCTGGCTGAGGAAACTTGTCTGGGAAGGGGCCGCGAAGTTTTACGCCGGCCGCACCGATGTTCACGAGCGCATTGAGAAGGAACTGCGCGTTATTGAAGAGAAGGACTTCCCGGGCTATTTCCTGATCGTGCACGACCTGGTCCAGTTTGCCCGCGGGCGGGGAATTCTCTGCCAGGGCCGCGGCTCGGCGGCGAATTCAGCTGTGTGCTACCTCCTGGAGATCACAGCGGTGGATTCCATCCTGTATGACCTCCCGTTCGAACGTTTCCTTTCCAGCTTGCGGGATGAGGAACCGGACATCGACGTTGACTTCGACTCCGACCGCCGCGAGGAGGTCATCCAGTACGTCTATAACAAGTACGGCCGGTTCAATGCGGCACAGGTCGCCAATGTCATCACGTACAGGCCCAAGTTCGCGGTCCGCGACATGGCCAAAGCACTCGGACACAGCCCCGGGCAGCAGGACGCGTGGTCCAAACAGGTGGAGCGCTGGGGCGCTCTGGTGTCCAGCGATGACCATGACATTCCACAGCCGGTGGTGGAGCTGGCACAGGGCGTGCTGAAGTTCCCCCGCCACATGGGGATTCACTCCGGAGGCATGGTGCTCACTGACCGCCCTATCGGCGAGGTCTGTCCCATTGAGCATGGGCGCATGGACGGGCGCACCGTCCTGCAGTGGGACAAGGATGACTGCGCCTGGATGGGTTTGGTGAAGTTCGACCTGTTGGGGCTCGGCATCATGGCTGCCATTCAGTACAACTTCGACCTGGTCAAAAAACACTTCGGTGAGGCATGGACACTGCACACCCTGCCGCGGGAAGAGCAGGGTGTGTACGACCAGCTGTGCTTCGCGGATTCCATCGGAGTGTTCCAGGTGGAAAGCCGCGCCCAGATGGGGATGCTGCCGCGGCTGCAACCCCGGCGCTTCTACGACCTGGTGATCGAAGTTGCACTGGTTCGCCCCGGTCCCATCCAGGGCGGCGCAGTTCACCCTTATATCAAGCGGAAACTGGGCGAGGAGGAAGAGAGCTATCTCCATCCCAAGCTGATACCGGTTCTGAAACGCACACTCGGCGTGCCGCTCTTCCAGGAACAGCTCATGCAAATGGCGATGGTGGTCGGCAACTGCTCGGGTGCCGACGCAGACCAGCTGCGTCGCGCGATGGGTTCCAAACGTGGGCTTGAGCGGATCGACTCCCTGAAGGAGAAGTTGTACGAGGGTATGAAGTCCAATGGGATCACCGGGGAGGTTGCCGACTCCGTGTATCGGAAGATCCAGGCGTTCGCCAACTTCGGGTTCGCAGAGAGCCACTCAATCAGCTTCGCTCTGCTGGTCTACGCCAGCGCCTGGCTAAGGCTTCACTATCCGGGGGCTTTCCTGGCCTCCCTCCTCCGGGCGCAACCGATGGGCTTCTACTCTCCCCAGACCCTGGTGGCCGATGCCCGCCGGCACGGCGTCACGGTACTTCGTCCGGACATCCTGCTCTCCGGAACCCATGCGGATCTTGAACATGACTCCACCGGCACGGGGACCACAGGCACGGACGAGTGCCTTGCGTTTCATCAACCTCCCGTAGGTAAGTTCGATCGCTCTGTTCCCTTTGATTCAACTGCCCATCGCCGGGACGGAAACTATGCAGTTCGGCTGGGGCTGGACAGCGTTCAGTCAATCGGCAAGAAGCTTGCGCAAGCCATCGTCGAGGAGCGCGAAGCCAACGGCCCGTTCAAGAATATGGGCGACCTGGCACGCCGAACCGAGCTGAACTCCAACCAGCTTGAAGCATTGGCAGCAGCCGGAGCTTTTGACTCAATGGGGCTCTCCCAGCGGGAGGCTCTCTGGCATGCCGGACCAGCCTCCACCGAACGCGAAGGCCAGATCAACGGCACCACGGTGTACATTCAGCCGCCCCTGTTTCCGGATCTAACGGACGTCGACCGCGTTGCAGCGGACCTGTGGTCCACCGGAATCACCACAGATGACCACCCGGTGCGCCACGTCCGGCCCACATTACGACGCCGGGGAGCACTGACAGCCGCGGACCTCCTTTCCGCGGAGTCCGGTCGGCGGGTTGAGGTTGGTGGGGTTGTCACACACCGCCAGCGCCCTGCCACGGCCAGCGGCATCACCTTCATGAACCTTGAAGACGAAACCGGTCTGGTGAATGTCATCTGCTCGGTGGGGGTGTGGCAACGGTATCGGCGGATCGCCCGGGAGGCCAGCAGCGTGCTCGTTCGGGGTGTGCTGGAACGGTCAAACGAAGGAGTCGTGAACCTGGTCGCCGACAAGTTCGAGGTCCTACGGCTCAAAGCCACAACCAAGTCCCGGGACTTTCGCTGACTTGCGTTGAGGCGCCCGACTGGCAACCGCCGCTACCCAGGATGGGCCACCGAAGAAGGACAAAGAAAATGCCCCGACCTGAGGCCGGGGCATTCACTCTGGTGCGCGAGGGGGGATTTGAACCCCCACACCCTTTCGGATACTGGCACCTGAAGCCAGCGCGTCTGCCGTTCCGCCACTCGCGCATATTGAGCAAGGACCGTTACAAGAATCCTTCGAATCAGCAGAAACAAGCATAACGGAGCCGTGCCGAAACACCTAAACGTGTGAGCTGCGGCACCCACCGCAACTTTGCAGCCGAACAAAACGTTGAATGTTATCGACGGGCAGGATGCCCGGTTAAGGCCATTTAGGGGACGTCCCAGTAGTATCGAAACAAGACAGCAGCCGCCCGGCTCGCCTCCGCGCGCTTTCGTGCGAGCGCATTCGGGCAATCAAAAACGCAGGTGAGGAGGT
Organism: Arthrobacter sp. MDB1-55; assembly: GCF_059092925.1. Classification (NCBI taxonomy): domain Bacteria; kingdom Bacillati; phylum Actinomycetota; class Actinomycetes; order Micrococcales; family Micrococcaceae; genus Arthrobacter; species Arthrobacter sp. MDB1-55. The sequence goes on from NZ_JBNHID010000002.1 coordinate 455,401, forward strand.
AGAACATGGGCATTTTGGATAACGTCGAGCGCGGACTCGAAAAGATGGTCCGTGGTGCCTTCTCCACCGGTTCGCGCTCACAGGTACAACCCGTCGAAATTGCCAGTGCACTCCGCCGGGAGTTGGACAACAAGTCGTTGACGCTTGCCCAGGGACGCACCCTTGCACCGAATGTTTTCACCGCGCGTCTGTCGGATCCCGACTTCGCACTAGCCCAGGAATGGGGAGCGCCGCTGGCCGAGGAACTGTGTGACGTCGTCATCAAGCACGTCAACAGCCAGCATTACACCCTGCACGGCCCGGTCCGCGTTTCATTCACCCGCGACTCGAACCTGAAGCCCGGGGTGTTTGAAATTGATTCCGCCACCGAGAAGCAGTCATCCCAGCGCCCGGCCGCTTCCAATGCGCCCCGACGTCAGCCCACGCGCTACCAGCCGGTGCTTGAACTCGACGGTCAACGTTATTCCCTACATGCCGGATCGATACTGCTCGGCCGCTCGTCAGAGGCGGACATCCTGATCGATGACACTGGCGTGTCCCGACGCCACCTCGAGATCCACACCGACCAGGGACAGTCGCGCGCGGTGGACCTGGGCTCGACGAACGGCAGCTACGTGAACGGCCAGCGGGTTCAGGGCGAGGCTGAGCTGACTGACGGGTCCGTGATCACCATGGGCCGCACACGCATGACTTTCCGACTTGTTCCCGTGCAGAACGGTGGCCGCCAAGCATGAGTGATTTGACCGTAACGCTGTTGAGATACGGCTTTCTCCTGCTGATCTGGATTCTCGTGCTTAGCGTCGTCAGCGCGCTCCGTCGCGACCTCGTCGTCGGTCTCCGCAACCGGACCGGCGCCCCTTCGGCCCGGGAAGCGCGCAAAAACCCGGAACTTGTTGACGAGCCTCCCGCCAAGGCACAGGCACGACGCCTCGTTGTCACGGAAGGTCCCCTGAGGGGCACCTCCCTGGACCTGACCTCCAGCCCCATCCTCCTTGGTCGCGCACAAGAAGCGACCCTCGTCCTGGAGGACGACTATGCCTCCGGCCGCCACGCCCGACTGTTCCCGCAAGGCAGCCGGTGGTTCATAGAAGATTTGGGATCAACAAACGGGACTTACCTCGCCGGGAACCAACTGACCCGCGCGCTGCCGGTAGAACCCGGAGTACCAGTTCGGATCGGTAAGACGGTCATTGAATTGAGGCCATAGACCCATGGCCCTGGTTTTTCGTTTCGCGGCCCGCTCGGATGTGGGAAAGGTCCGCGCCAAGAATGACGACTCCGCCTATGCTGGGCGCTACCTGGCAGTAGTTGCCGACGGCATGGGCGGTCACGCGGGCGGGAACATTGCTTCAGCGTCAACGGTCCTTGATCTCGTGCACCTTGACCGCAAGGATTACGACGACGACGCCGGCACCCACCTGGCGGACGAAATTCAGACTGCCAACTCCCTCCTGTCCGAACTGGTGAGCACCAACCCACAGTTGGCAGGCATGGGAACTACAGTCACCGCGATGCTCCTGAACGGTGAGCAGATCTCGTTTGCCCACATCGGCGATTCCCGCGCCTACCGCCTGAAGGACGACGTCTTCGAGCAGGTCAGTGTCGACCACACCTTTGTGCAACGGCTCATCGATGAGGGCCGGCTCAAGCCGGAGGAAGCGGACATCCACCCGCACAAGAACGTCCTGATGCGAGTTCTCGGAGACGTCGATGCCAGTCCGGAACTGGATCTGACCACCTTCGACGCAACACCCGGTGAACGATGGCTCCTGTGCTCGGACGGGTTGAATGCCGTGCTGAGCGACGCCGCGATCGAACGGGTGGTCAGGGAGACAAAGGACCTGACCGCCTGCGTCACTACCCTCGTCGACCTCACCCTTGCTGGAGGTTCTCCGGATAACGTGACCGTTGTCGTCGTCGATGTGGACACGGCCACCGACGACGATCTCCGTGCCGCTGCCCTGACTGCCATACCGCCCGCTCGGGAAGCTGCGGGAGAAAAAGACACTGCCGCCTCTCCAGTTGAGAAAGAAGCCCCTGGAGCCGCGATCAGGGCGGACGTCATCCGGGAAGACCTCTCCTCCCGGCCCCACACGCTCGTTGGCTCAGCGGCACTCGCGACCGAGACCGGACAAATCCCGATCGTTACGCAACGATCCACCGAACGGCGCGCGGCGATGATGCTGACGCACAAGGCTGCCCCTGCAGAGACGACCGACGACGACACTGCAGACGAGGAACCCGCACCGCGTCGCCGCCGATGGCTGCTGCCGGCCGCCCTGGCGCTGATGGCGCTGATCCTCGCCGCGGTTCTCGCCCTGGGGTACATGTGGACCCAAACGCGGTATTACGTCGCAGCCGCCGATAACAAGGTAGTGATCTATAACGGAGTTGCGCAGACTCTGGGACCGATACCCCTCAGCCACGTCGACCAGACAACTGACATCCCGGTCTCAAGCCTTCCCGAGTTCCAGCGCAACCGTCTGGAGAACACTCTTGCGGCGAGTGATCTGCAGCATGCCCAAGAGATCGTCGCGGACCTCCGCGAGTCATTGCGCGCGCTTCCCTGCCCTCCTGCGAGCGAACCCAGTCCTTCCCCAAGTCCCTCGCCGACTAGCTCAGCATCGCCTGCGACGGCCTCTCCGTCACCCTCGCCCTCACCGAGCGCGCGCGCGTCTGCTACGGCGAGTGCTGAGCCAAGCGCCAGCTCGTCCGCGAGCGAAGAAGCCGATTCAGGGGAACCTGCCCTGTGCGGAGGGAGAATCGAATGAGTGACGTCCTGACAATTCCCAAATCGCGGCGGAATGTCGAAGCTCTCCTATTGTTGGTGGCCCTCACCGTTGCCATCGGAGCCAACTGGCTTGTCGGCCTCGACAAAGAGAATCCATTCGACTCCGCCTTTTGGTCCCAAGGAGGGACGCTGGCGGCGCTTGCGCTGATCTTCCACGTGGTTCTGCGCTTCCGGGCTAAATATGCCGACCCAGTAATGCTTCCAATCGTCATCGCGCTGAACGGAATCGGGCTGGCGATGATTTACCGCCTGGATCTCGCTCTGCCGGCCGACTCTCGGGCGGTGGCGCCCAGCCAGTTCTTGTGGACCACAGTGGCGATGGCCGTATCGATTGCCACGCTCCTGGTGATTCGTGACCATCGCATCCTGCGCCGGTTCACCTACATCTCCCTGATCGTGAGCGCCGGTCTACTGTTGCTCCCTCTGACACCCCTGGGAGTGGAGATCAATGGTGCCCGCATCTGGATAAACGTTGGGGTCGGGACATTCCAGCCAGGAGAGATTGCGAAGATTACGCTTGCTATATTCTTTGCCGGGTATCTTTCGACCAACCGCGACCTGATCCTGCTTGCGGGCAAGAAACTGGGTCCGCTGCAGCTTCCCCGATTCCGGGACCTTGCGCCTATGGTCGCCGCTTGGCTGGTGAGCATAGGTGTCCTGATTTTCCAGCGCGACCTCGGCTCGTCCATCCTGTTCTTCGGCCTATTCATGGCCATGATCTACGTCGCCACGTCCCGGGTCAGCTGGGTGCTGATCGGCCTGGCGATGATCGCGGTTGGCGGATTCGTAGCGCTCCAACTCTTCAGCCACGTAGCGCTACGCATCGACAGCTGGATCAACGCCTTCGAACCCGAGGTCTTCAATCGAAACCCGGGCGGTAGCGGCCAAGTCATTCAGGGCCTGTTCGGGCTCGCGAATGGCGGGCTCGCAGGCACCGGACTCGGTCAGGGCAGGCCAGACCTGGTGACATACGCGAACAGCGACATGATTATCGCCGCGCTCGGTGAGGAACTGGGTCTGATCGGTCTGTTCGCGATTGTGCTGCTTTACGTCCTACTCATCTCGCGCGGTTTCCGGGCCGCGCTCGGAACACGAGACGGTTTCGGAAAGCTTCTCGCCTGCGGCCTGTCATTCACCATCGCGCTGCAGTGCTTCGTCGTCATCGGCGGAGTGACCCGGCTTATTCCACTCACCGGCCTCACAACTCCTTTCATGTCAGCCGGCGGTTCGTCCCTTCTGGCGAACTGGATCATCGTCGCCCTGCTCCTTCTCATTTCCGAGACAGCTCGTCGACCGGCAGTCAAGGGACCGATTCGCGAGACATTCCCGGAAGGCAAAGAACACCGTAATTCGCCGGTAACGGATAACACCAGGGAGGTCAGCGCATGAACCAGGCCATTCGACGCTCGTGGATCGTAGCCATCAGCATGTTCGCGCTCGTCCTCGGATCACTTACCTACGTTCAGTTCTTCCAGGCCAGCGCCCTGGAGAACAACGATTGGAACACCCGGACGATTCTTCAGGACTACGGCAAGAACCGCGGCGCGATCCTCGTCGATGGTCGCCCTATCGCCGAATCGGTGCCCTCCGACGACCAGTTCAATTACCAGCGCACGTACAACCAACCGGAAATGTACGCGCACCTGACGGGATTCTTCTCGCTCGTCAATGGCTCCACCCAGTTGGAGAACGTCATGAATGAGGAACTGTCCGGCAGTAGCGACGACCTCTTCATTGATCAGATGGTGCGGCTCTTCTCGGGTGCCGAAGCACAGGGAGCCTCTGTCGAGCTGACCATCGACCCGCAGATACAGCAGCTGGCGTGGGAGATGATCCCGGAGGGCCAGACCGGATCGATCGTGGTGCTGGAGCCGGCAACGGGAAACGTTCTCGCGATGGTATCCAAGCCGTCCTACGATCCGAACCTTCTTGCTGCACATGACACCTCCTTGGTCGTCGAAAATATCGACCAACTCTCGCAGGTTCCCGGGTTGTCCATCTACTTCAACCCGGCCACCCAGTCGCTGGTTGCTCCAGGTTCTGTCTTCAAGCTGGTCGTTGCGGCAGCGGCTCTCGAGTCCGGGCAGTTCGATGCGGAATCGACCATCCCGAATCCTCCGGTCCTTCCTCTTCCGGGAACCGACGTTGGACTCCCCAACTTCACAACCGGCGGGTGCGCTGCCCGGGATACCGCGGACCTCCGATTCGCACTTGAACAGTCCTGCAACACGCCCTTCGCCCAGATTGCATGGGAACTTGGCGAGGAAGCCGTCCTGGAACAAGCGCAGGCCTTCGGATTCGGTGAATCTTTCACGATGCCGGTCGACGTGGCCGGCAGTCAGTTCCCAACCGAATTGGACGACGCACAGTTGGCTCAGTCTGCCATTGGCCAGTTCAGTGTGGCGGTCACGCCGCTACAGATGGCAATGGTCAGTGCAGCGATCGCGAACGACGGCGTTCTCATGAAGCCCAATCTGGTGAAGGCCGTCCGCGCTCCGGATCTTTCCATCATCAACGAACCGGAGCCTGAGGTTTATCGGGAATCGCTCAGCGCTGAGAACGCGGACCAAATCACCGAGTGGATGGTCAACGTGGTTGAGAACGGGACGGCGCGGAATGCCGCCGTCCCGGGCGTACAGGTAGCCGGCAAGACCGGCACCGCCGAAGTAGCCGAGCAGGGCGACAATGCCTGGTTCACCGGCTTCGCGCCGGCCGATAACCCCGAAGTAGTGGTTTCCATCGTTATGCAGGACGTCGACATCGCGACGGGTGCCCAGCTAACAAGTCCAAACGCTAAAAGACTCATAGAGGCGGTGTTGAATAGGTGAGACCTACTTCAGGTATCACATTAGGCGGCAGGTTCCAGCTGACTGATCGCATCGCCATCGGAGGCATGGGTGAGGTTTGGAAAGCGCGCGACCAGGTACTGGGTCGCATTGTCGCCATTAAAATTCTGAAAGAGGAATACACGGGAGACCCCGGCTTCCTCAATCGGTTCCGCGCCGAAGCCCGCCACACCGCTCTGCTGAACCACGAGGGTATTGCAAACGTCTTCGACTATGGCGAAGAGGGCGGGTCCGCCTACCTGGTGATGGAACTCGTCCCGGGGCAGCCCCTGTCCACGATCATTGAGCGCGAGCAGGTTCTTGCGCCGGATCGTGCCCTTTCGATCATTGGACAGACCGCCACAGCACTCAGCGTCGCGCACCGGCAGGGGCTGGTGCACCGGGATGTCAAACCTGGAAACCTCCTGATCATGCCCGACGGCCGAGTGAAAATTACTGACTTCGGTATCGCCCGGCTCGCTGATCAAGTGCCTCTGACCGCCACGGGCCAGGTAATGGGTACGGCCCAGTACCTGGCCCCCGAACAGGCCACCGGCCAGCCTGCCACCGGTTCCAGTGATATCTATGCTCTTGGCGTCATCGGATATGAGTTGCTGGCCGGCCGCCGTCCGTTCTCCGGCGAGTCGCAAATTGCCATTGCCCTCGCACAGGTCAATGACGCTCCACCTGATCTCCCGGAGAGCATTCCCCACCCGGTCCGCGCGCTCATCGCCAGCATGCTGGCGAAGGACCCGGCTGATCGTCCCGCCAATGCCGAAGCCCTTGCTGAAGCGGTCGATGCCATCCGACGCAATGACATTCGTGCAGCAGAGGCCGCCGTGCCCGGCATGTTGCTGTTCACTGATTCGACCGGCCCGCTGACCACCCCCGTGCCGGCGCCGACCAGCGCCACCCGCGTTGTGCCCGCCCCGACCACCTCGGCGCTGCCCACCGTTGCCGGCGTGGGAGCAGGTGCCGGAGCGGTCGCCGCTTCACGTGAATGGAGCGAGGAAGACGACATTGACCAGGAGATCCCGCGTGAGGAGGAATCACGGGGGCGCAGTCCATGGCTGATCGCCCTCGTCGTCCTGCTTGTCCTCGCGGCGCTTGCGGCGGCTGCGTTCCTTCTGACGCCGCTGCTCACCGCCGACGACGACGAGCCCTCCGCCGCGCCGAGCACTTCGTCGTCGCCATCTCCGTCGGAAACGGAAAGTGAAAGCCCGACGCCGGAGGAAACCACGCCCGAGCCGACAACCCCTGAACCGACGACGCCGGAGGCCATCATCATCGATGCGGCCGCCTACCAGGGACGTCCCATCGAACAGGTTGTGGCCGAGCTGAATCAACTTGGATTCTCCGTCAATCAGCAACCCGAAACCACAGATGAGTTCGAACCAGGCATCGTGCTGTCGCTGAATCCCGTGGGTCCGCTTCCACCGGGATCTCAAATCACCGTCACCTTCGCCGAGGCACCTGACACCGTGACGATTCCAGCCGGGCTGGAAGGCGCGACCGAGGAACAGTTGCAGCAAACCCTCGCTGATCTGGGATTGAGCGCTGTGCGTTCCAGCACTGAACCTTCGGATGAAGCCACCGGCACCGTCCTGTCGGTAGATCCGGCGGAGGGCACCGAGGTAGAACCCGGCAGCACTGTACGCTACGTTGTCTCATCCGGCCCGGATGAGACTGAAGCGCCGCCGGCGATTGGTCCCGGCCAGACCCCGCCGCCGAACCAGGATCAGCCTTAGGGACATGTGAAGGGGCACCAGGTGAGCAGCGAGAGAATCCTTAACCGGCGTTACGAAGTGGGTGAACTGATCGGCCGTGGCGGTATGGCCGACGTTCACCTCGGGCGCGACGTCCGGCTCGGGCGCACGGTCGCGATCAAGATGCTGCGGCAGGACCTGGCCCGGGACCCGCTGTTCCAGTCGCGTTTCCGGCGTGAAGCTCAGGCAGTCGCCGGATTGAATCATCCAACCATCGTCTCCGTGTATGACACCGGGGAGGAGGAGATCGACGGCCAACATCACGACGACGTCCGCGTTCCCTTCATCGTGATGGAGTACGTTGCCGGACGGACTCTGCGCGACCTTCTCAAAGCCGGTGACCTGACACCGGAGACGTCCGTCGACTACCTCCTGGGAGTGCTCTCGGCCCTGGAGTACAGCCACCGCGCGGGAATTGTCCACAGGGACATCAAGCCTGCCAATGTGATGATTACCCCGGAGGGCCAGGTAAAGGTCATGGACTTCGGCATCGCACGCGCGATTGCCGATTCCGCGGCCACCATGACACAGACTCAGGCAGTGATCGGCACTGCGCAGTACCTCTCCCCGGAACAGGCACGCGGGGAGACCGTCGACGCCCGTAGCGACCTGTATTCCGCGGGTTGCCTTTTGTACGAACTGCTCACCGGAAGACCGCCCTTCATTGGCGACAGCCCTGTTTCGGTTGCCTACCAGCACGTCAGGGAGAAGCCCACTCCTGCCCGGGAAATCAACGGAAGCATCCCGCCGGCAATCGAAGCCGTGCTGCACATTGCGCTTGAGAAAGACCGAGCACATCGCTTCCAAACCGCAGCCGATTTCCGATCGGCGTTGCTTGATGCGCACAAGGGCATTCGGCCCGGTGCACAAGCCGCTCCGACTGAAGCAATGGCCGCGGTCGCGCCACGCGCGGACGACGACGACGCCCCACAGACAAGGGCCCTGGCGAAGGTGCCGGCGGGCGGCAGCATCGCAGCGGATTCCCTGGCAGTGAACGAAGAAGCCGGCTCGCTCCCGACGGCTCATGCGGCGCAGAGTCGTCATGACGCCGATGATCGGCGGCGTTCGCGGCGTCGAGGCTGGATTGCAGTGTTGCTCGTGCTGCTGGCTCTGCTGCTGACTGCCGGCGGCGTTGCTTACTTCGGAATTCTCAATGCCCAACCGGAAGAGCCGGTACTCACGTCAGTGCCGGATGTTGATTCCATGACCGAAACCGATGCGAGTAACGCGCTTACCGCTGTGGGCCTGCGCCCGCAGGTCGAACAGACCTTTCACGATGAGGTCGAATCCGGCCTTGCAATCGGCACCGACCCCAGCGCGGGCAGTGAAGTGGAACCTGATTCGCTGGTGACGCTGCAGATATCCAAGGGCCCTGCCAACCGAACCATCCCGGAAGAGATCTTCCAGATGACGGAGTCCTCCGCCAGGGACGCGCTCGAGTCGGTCGGTCTGCGCGGGGGGAGTGTCAGCGAAACCAATAGCGCCACGGTTCCGGTCGGTCGGGTCATCGCAACCGAGCCGGCACTGGGTTCTTCGGTCCCTGCCGACTCGGAAGTGAACCTGGTGCTCTCCACTGGCCAGGTGACGGTTCCGCGAGTCATCGGTCTCACGAGAGATGAAGCCGTGGCTATTCTCGAAGATCCCACCCGGGCGCTGGTGCCGCGCATCGAAGAGGAGCCGAACGCCGTCGTCGAGCCTGGCCTTGTAGTGCGGCAGGAACCGGACGAGAACACCAACGTCGCACCGGGCAGTGAGGTAGTGATCTACGTAGCCGTTGAGCCTCCCGCCGAAGAGCCTGCGGCACCTGCCGCTCCCACCACCGCTGCGCCGCCTCCCCCTGAGGAGGAAGAAGAACCCGGGAACCAGGGACGCGGGCGTGGTCAGGGGCAGGGGAATAACGACCCGTAAAATGCGGACTCCGGAAGGGTCAGGATCCGACCTGCTGGTGAATAAGCGGGCTCAGGGTAGCTGACCGCTCCGCCGCGCCGGCGAGACCAGTCTGCTCAAGCCAGTTGCCCAGCATCCTATAGCCACCCTCAGTCAGCACGGACTCCGGGTGGAATTGCACGCCGCACAGGGGAGCGGAGCGGTGCTCCAGACCCATGATGACCCCGCTGGCCGTTTGCGCTGTGACACGCAGTTCACCGGGGACGTCACCGACCGCGGCCAGCGAGTGATAGCGGGTCGCCGTAAGGGGGGAGTTCAGCCCCTGGAAGACATTGGTCGAATCGTGCTCAACCAGGGACGTCTTGCCGTGCATCAGTTCCGGCGCGTGCGTAACCGAACCACCGTACGCTTCGGCGAGTGCCTGATGACCCAGGCAGACCCCGAGCATCGGCTTGTTGTTCTCACCGCACCACTTGATCAGGTCAATACAAACACCGGCTTCTGCCGGAGCGCCCGGCCCGGGAGAAATCAGCACGCCGTCGCGCACTTCCGCCAGGGCGATCGCCTCCTCAAGGGTGACGTCGTCATTCCGTACAACCGTTGTTTCCGCGCCGAGCTCCTGCAGGTAGCCGACAAGGGTGTACACAAAGCTGTCGTAATTATCCACAACCAGGATGCGGGTGGGGCTGTTCATGATCAGGAACCAATCGTTGAATCTGTCAGTGGGCTGAACTGGGAGAGCCAGGGGAATACCCAATTCACAAGTGCCGTCAGGGCCGCGGCGAAAAGCAGGATGGACCAGATGACCCGCAGCCAGAGCGGACCGGGGAGGTGGCGGAAGATGAAGGCGTACATCAGGCGGCTCCTTCGGCAATTTTAGCGACTTGTGCCGCGATCTCTGTCGGCGGTCCTGCGTCCAGGGACTGGAAGGTCTCCATCACCGCATAGGCGATGATCCTTTCCTCTGCACCGAAGCGGGGGTTGCAGCTCGTGAGAGTGAGAACCCGTTCTGCAGGCTCATTCTCCGGTCGGGTGGGTACGGGCGCAAGCACATCAACGCGGTCAGGCAGCACGATCTGCGTGTTCCGATAGATGTAGGTGTAGTAACCGTCCTGCGTCTGGACATAAATCCGGTCGCCCGGGACCAGAGTGTGGATGTTGTCCAGCACCGCCCCGTTCGTCTGCCTGTGGCCGGCCAGCGCGAAGTTGCCAACGACGCCCGGCATACCTGTTTCCGGGTAGTGTCCGAGACCGAGATTGTCGAGAACCGCCGTCGTTACGCCGCTGGTTATCGGCCGGGTGAAATTGTCCCCGAAACGCGGAATGTAGATGACCGCAAACGTCTCACCCTGCGCTCGACCATCCATCACCGGCACCTGCTCAGGTGCCACGGGTTCCTGCCCCTGGGCTGGCTCCGGACGAGTGCTTCCCTCACCGAGGTCTGAGAAGAATTGCTCTACCGCTTGATCCTGCTTTGCATTGGATTCGACGTTGGTCCACCACAGTTGCCAAGCCACGAAAAGCAGAAGGACCACACCTGCGGTAATGAGAAGCTCACCGAAGACCTGGGCTGCGATGTGAAGGAATCCACGACGCCGGTGCCGGTCCGCGGGCATGCGATGGGAACGGTCACGGCGGGTCACCGCGATACCGCCGCCGAGGTTGCTCAAACCTTCTCCCTGCTTACGTATCTGCTGCCGGGCGTTGTGGCCTCGGTTCATTAGCTAGAATGGGCAGCTAGAACGGTGCCGATGACAATAGCCTCATTTCAGGATAACCGGTGTCATCGTCGCTTTCCGAGCCTGTATGACCGCAAACACAGTGGTTGGGTTAGCAGCCCACCGTCTAGGAGGATCCGTGCCCGAGTCGAAGTCCCGCAAGAAGCAGGTCGAGTCACAGACGCGTGCCGCTGCGGAGCCGAAGCCGAACCCTGTCTGGTTCAAGCCGGTGATGTTCGGGCTGATGATTCTCGGCCTGCTGTGGATTCTGGTGTACTACATCTCCGAAGGACGGTTCCCGATCCCCGAGATTGCGTCCTGGAACATCCTCATCGGCTTCGGAATTGCGATTGTCGGGTTCCTGATGACGACGCGCTGGCGGTAGCACCCAGGGAGACGAGACCCACAAGAGGCGCCCTCTAAGGGCGCCTCTTTGCGTTTAACTGCCCGCTCTTCGTACTGCCTAGTCACATCGGTACGCGCACGCGTGGGACATCCTGGCAACCTCCATGGCGAATGGAACTCGTCCGCTGGGTAATACACACGTTGTGCACCGAGTTTTCCACAGCTGTGCGTAACTTCGACTCCACGCTCAGTGTTTTTCGTGTGAATTCGGGAGTCTGCTTATCCACACCTGTGGAATTACATGTGTGTAAGTTTTCCCCGATGTGGATAAGCCCTGTGGAAAACTAGAACGGCGAGGCCACCAGATTGGCTCCTACAACGGTCAATGCAACCAGCACGAGTGTCAGGCCGGTCAGACCGGCCCACTGAATCAGGGAACGCCTAGGACTGCGCGGCGTGTAGGCGATGATGGCTGCGGCGGCGCCTCCTGCGAGAAGACCACCCAGGTGGGCCTGCCAGGAAATGCCTGGCACCACAAAACCTAAAACGGTGTTGATTGCTATCAACACGACCAACTGCCGGACGTCACCACCGCGTCGCCGCTGCACGATCAGCATGGCGCCGAACAGCCCAAAGACGGCTCCTGAGGCCCCTACAACGCCTTGGAGAGGGTTGGTGAGCAGAAGCACTGCAACCGAGCCGCCGAACGCTGCGATCAAGTACAGGGCGAGAAATCTGGCTCTGCCCAACAGCGGTTCCAGGGCCTGTCCCATAATCCACAAGGCGTACATGTTGAAACCGATATGAAGCAGGAATCCCGTGGAGTGCAGGAAGGCAGCCGTGACCATGCGCCACGGCTCCGGCGATACAAATTCCGAGGTGTAGATGCCCGCGTACGCGAGCGCATCGGTCACCCCTGGTAGCGCCATTTGGGCCACGAAGAGCGCCACACAGGCGCCGATGATCGAGAACGTGACGAGGGGGCGTCCTTGCCGGACGGTTCCGCCGAAGAGTGTCCTGGAAACCGGAGCGTTTCGCTGCGCCTCCCGAACGCAGTCAACGCACTGGATCCCGACGGCCGCCGGACGCTGACACTCCGGGCAGGCAGGCCTGCCGCACCGTTGGCACCGCACATAGCTCACCCTGTCGGGGTGACGTGGGCATACGGGAACGTCCTGGTCCGGCTGGTCCGCCGGGAGTCCATAGGTCATGCGGTGTTAGACCTGCTCAATGGTGATGCTGCTGATGACGACGTCTTCGAGCGGTCGGTCACGACCGTCGGTGGGGATGGCGTTGAGCTGATCGACGACGGCTCGTGACGCTTCATCTTTCACCTCACCGAAGATGGTGTGCTTGCCCTGCAGCCACGTGGTGGGAACCGAGGTGATGAAGAACTGCGAGCCGTTGGTACCACGTCCACCCTGAATTCCAGCGTTGGCCATCGCCAATTTGTAAGGAGTGGTGAAGTCGAGATCGGGGTTGATCTCGTCATCGAACTGGTAGCCCGGGCCACCGATTCCCTGGCCCAGCGGATCGCCGCCCTGAATCATGAAGTCCTGGATAACCCGGTGAAAGACTGTCCCGTTGTACAGGGGGGCGTTGGTCTCCTCACCCGTCGCCGGGTGAGTCCAGGTGATGTCACCGGTGGCAAGGCCAACAAAGTTCTTGACGGTCTTCGGCGCATGGTTGCCGTAAAGCTCTACCTTGATGTCACCGAGGCTGGTATGGATAGTTGCGTGTGCAGTAGCGATTGCTGTCATGGGCTCCATTGTTCCACGCAGGGCTAGCGGTTTAGCTGGAAGTACCGCGTTCCGCGCACAGTGAAAATGCTGTGAAATGAATGAGCGGATAGCACGTAACTCCAGATAACACGTAGGCTGACTAAGAACAGTCACTATCCCTGGGAGGTAGTTGTGAAGAAATCCGAACACGTTGTCCGAACGCTCGAGAACAACGTTCTGATGGGCGTCGGCACGGCACGGGATTGGGCCGCTCCGCGTGTGGATGCAGCCAGGGTCTGGGTTGCTCCACGCATCGAGCGAGGGATTGAAACCGCCGCACCGAAGATTCAGCAGGGCGTGAACCGGGCGGCACAGAGCCTGAATGAGGGCATCGCGGTCGTTACACCTCGGATCCAGGAGAGCCTGGATCGTGTAGGGCCGCGCTTCAACCAGATCGTCGACGGAACCGGTCCACGAATCCAGGAGACTCTGGATCGTGCCACCCCTGCAATCAATCAGGCACGCGACCGCGTAGTCACCGAGTACATCCCGGCCGTCTCGTACCGCCTGGGAGATGTTGCGGACTCTGCGTCCCGCTCTCTTGCCGCTGCAACCGTCCCGGCAGGTGTGGCGGGTGTGGTCACCAGGGTTACCGGTGACAAGAAGGCCGTGAAGAAGTATCAGAAGGCCGCCGTCGTTGCAGCTCAGCGTGCAGCGAAGGACCTCCGGCGCAGCAAGAAGAGTCAAGGCAACAAGGGCTGGTTGATCGTCGGCATCATCGCCGCTGCTGTGACAGCCGGCATCGCCGTCTGGCGTGCTTCACAGCCGGTGGAAGACCCGTGGAAGACGCCGGCCCCGGTTGAACCGAAACCAGTGGCCGACGTCGCTCACAATGACGAAGCGAAACAAGCGGTCGTCGACATGAAGGAAGCCGCTGATCGCGCCGCGGAAAAGTCAAACGACGACGCCGCAGGCGCACCGAAGGGACCTGCTGTCTAGGTCGCACCGACCCACTTTCAAGCGGGAAAGATCCACCGATGGGGGATCTTTCCCGCTTTTTCGTTGCTTCCCGCCTGACGTCGGCTGGCTGGTGATAGATTTACGGCCGTGCACCCCGCGAAGCCGTCCGTGTCGATTGTGATTCCGGCGTACAACGAGGAAGGCGTTATTCGCCAGTGCCTCATTGCCGCTATCTACCAGTCCCTCCCGGCTCACGAGATTGTGGTCGTGAATAACCGCTCCACCGACCGCACCGCGGAGATCGTCCGCCAGATGCAGTTGGAGTATCCGGAGAGTCCCATCCGCCTGCTGGAGCAGAACGAGATTCAGGGGCTGATCCCCACCCGGAACTTCGGTCTGGATCATGCAACCGGAGATGTGCTGGGCAGAATCGACGCTGACTCTGTCCTTGAGCCGGACTGGGTGGAAACGGTACAGGCAGGGTTCTGCGACCCGGAAGTGGCGGCCGCAACGGGACCAGTGGTCTATTACGACATGCCGATGCGGCGTTGGGGTCTTAAGGCGGACGACAAGATGCGCCAGCTTGTTCTGAAGCTCGCGCGCAACCAGTACCATTTCCTGTTCGGTTCCAACATGGCGCTTCGCCGCACGGCCTGGGAACAGATCCGCGGCCATACCTGCCTCGACGAGCAGGATGAGATGCATGAGGACATCGATATCTCCCTGCATCTGGCGGAACAGGACCTGGTCATCCGATACATACCCGGGATGATCAGTGGTATGTCCGCCCGACGCCTTGAGAACTCTCCCAAGGACTACCGGTACTACGTAACGCGCTTCGACCGTACCTACCGCGCACATCAGATCGACAAGAGAGTGCTGAAGATCCCCATGTTGATCTTCATGTCCATCTACTACCCGGCGAAGGTCCTGCGCGCCGTACACACCGCGCGCGCTGCGAGGTCGGCTACGGCGCATCGCTAGCGGCGGATGCGAGGCTACTCGAGCCGGTGAGAGCGGGTCCTGAAAGTACAACTTCAAATAAAAAGGAAGGGACCCCAGCCAGTTAGCTGGGGTCCCTTCCTCTCACGGTGGAGGCACGGGGACTCGAACCCCGAACCCCCTGCTTGCAAAGCAGGTGCGCTACCAATTGCGCCATGCCCCCGTAAAACGGAACCTGATCAGTATACCTGATCCGTGAGGCGAAACTTCACTCGACCGGATCGGTCGCCTCGCTCCACACTTCTTTTTCCTTCTCGGATTCCTGCCACCGCTTGTAAGCGAAGATTCCTGCGACAGCGGCTGCCGCTACCAGCAACTTCTTCACAGTGCTCCTCACTTGCAGTTTCCTGCCGGTTTCAGGATCCGTGGGCGTACCAGGACTTGAACCTGGGACCTCTTCGTTATCAGCGAAGCGCTCTAACCGCCTGAGCTATACGCCCCCGTACCTCATCGGGCCGAGATACGACTTTACAGCAGGCCCTCAGCGATCCACAAATTGAGGACCCGTGTGCACTCAGTCATCCGTAAGGGTCACACCGATACCGCCCACAAGGGTGGACGAAATGTTGTACAGCACGGACGCCAGCATTGCCAGGGCGGTCAACAGCACAACGTTCACCACAGCGATAATCGTCGCGAAGGAGACAACCTGTCCAAGGGACGCGAACTGTCGAAGGTCGAAGCCGGCTCCCTCGGATCCGGCGATCTCACCAAGCAGCTGATTCACCCGATCGAAAATTCCCGTCAGATCCAGCACTGTCCAAATCACAATCGCGGCGACGACTGTGACAATGCCCAGCGCCACGGACAGGAGGAACGCCATCTTCAGAACCGACCAGGGGTCGATTTTGCTGACAAGCAACCGCGCTTTACGGGCTTTCGCCTTCGGGGCAGGTTTCACCAGTCCCGGCCTGTTGCCGGTAGGCCGTGCTCCTGAAGAGGCGGGCCGCTGAGGTGGTCGAGCCGGTGGATTGACCCGAGGTCCTCCGCCTGATGACCGCACGGCACTGCCCGCAGCAGCGCGCGGATTTGAGTTGGCAGAACTCACTCGGAACCTCCAATATCGCTTGGCTCAGCCGCCGGCTGAGCCGTTTCTTCTGACGACAACGGTACTTCATCTCCGCCATCCGGCGCAGGTGACGCGTCATCCACTCCCATGACTGGAATCTCGTCGTCTGTTGTCAGCCCCCGCTCGGTGTTGCGGGCGACAGCGATGATCCTGTCGGACTTATCCGGCTTTGCGAAGATGACACCCATGGTGTCGCGTCCCTTTGCCGGAACGCCCGCCACGGCGGAGCGCACAACCTTACCGCCGCCCATGACGACGAGGACCTCATCCTCTTCCTGGACGACGAGGGCCCCCACGAGGTCTCCACGCACTTCGGCGAGCTTCGCAACCTTAATACCAAGACCGCCCCGGCCCTGGACACGGTACTCGTCAACCTTGGTTCGCTTCGCGAAGCCACCCTCGGTCACGATAAAGACATAGGAGTCGTCGCTCACGACATTGGCTGCCAGGAGCTCGTCGTCCGGCCGGAACTTCATTCCGGTCACGCCTGACGTCGCTCTTCCCATTGGACGCAGCGCCTCGTCCGTGGCGCTGAAGCGCAGCGACTGTCCCTTCCGGGACACGAGCATCATGTCGTCGTTCTCCGAAACCAGCTGGGCCGACACCAGTTCATCACCGTCACGCAGGTTGATGGCGATCACGCCGGCGGATCGGTTGGTGTCGTAGTCCTCCAACCGTGTCTTTTTGACCAGTCCCCGCTTAGTCGCAAGCACCAGATACGGAGACTGCTGATAGTCCCGGAGGTCGAGTACCTGAGCGATGGTCTCATCAGGCTGGAATGCCAACAGGTTCGCTACATGCTGGCCCTTCGCATCACGAGCTGCCTCGACGAGCTCGTAGGCCTTCGCCCTGTACACACGCCCCAGGTTCGTGAAGAAGAGGAGCCAGTGGTGCGTGGTGGTGACGAAGAAGTGCTCGACGACGTCGTCCCCGCGCAGCTGCGCGCCGCGTATGCCCTTGCCGCCGCGGGCCTGCTGGCGGTAGTTGTCGCTCCGTGTGCGCTTGACGTATCCGCCGCGGGTAATGGTCACAACCATTTCCTCTTCAGGGATGAGATCTTCCATGCTCATGTCGGAGTCATAGCCCATGAGAATCTCGGTCCGGCGGTCATCGCCGTGCTTGTCGACGATTTCCTGCAGTTCCGTCGAGACGATCTCGCGCTGCTGCACCTCGGAGGCGAGGATCTTCTTGTATTCGGTGATTTCAGCTTCGAGCTTGGCGTGCTGATCCTGAATCCTCTGGCGTTCCAGAGCCGCCAGGCGGCGAAGCTGCATGTCCAGGATTGCCTGCGCCTGGATCTCGTCGATGTCCAACAGGCCGATAAGACCGTTGCGTGCGTCCTCTACGGTGGAGGACCGGCGGATCAGCGCAATCACTTCATCCAGCGCATCGAGCGCCTTGAGCAACCCACGCAGGATGTGGGCGGCTTCTTCAGCCTTGCGGAGCCGGTACTGGGTCCTGCGGACAATGACTTCAAGCTGATGGGTAACCCAGTGACGGATAAACGCATCGAGGCTGAGCGTACGGGGAACATCGTCAACGATGGCGAGCATGTTAGCGCTGAAGTTTTCCTGCAGCTGCGTGTGCTTGTAGAGGTTATTCAGCACAACCTTGGCGACGGCGTCGCGCTTCAGGACAATCACCAGACGCTGTCCCGTACGTCCGGACGTTTCATCCCGAAGGTCCGCAATCCCCGAAACCTTGCCGTCCTTAACGAGGTCGGCGATCTTGATTGCCAGGTTGTCGGGGTTCGCCTGGTAGGGCAGTTCAGTGACCACCAGGCAGGTGCGGCCCTGAATCTCCTCGACGTTGACCACGGCACGCATGGTGATGGATCCACGGCCGGTTCTGTAGGCATCCTCGATGCCCTTGTGCCCCAGAATTTGTGCACCGGTGGGAAAATCCGGACCCTTGATGCGCTGAATCAGAGCTTCAAGCAGCTCTTCCTTGCTCGCTTGCGGGTTCTGCAGGTACCACTGCACACCGTCCGCCACCTCACGCAGGTTGTGCGGCGGAATATTGGTGGCCATGCCTACGGCAATACCTGAAGAGCCGTTGACCAACAGGTTCGGGAACCGCGACGGCAGGATAGTGGGTTCCTGGTTCTTGCCGTCGTAGTTGTCCTGGAAATCAACTGTTTCTTCGTCGATATCACGGACCATCTCCATGGCCAGCGGAGCCATCTTGGTCTCGGTGTACCGGGGTGCGGCCGCGCCGTCGTTTCCGGGAGACCCGAAGTTTCCCTGACCAAGCGCAAGCGGGTACCGCATAGTCCAGTCCTGGATCAGACGAACCAGCGCATCGTAGATCGCGGTGTCACCGTGCGGGTGGTATTGACCCATGACTTCGCCGACCACGCGCGCGCATTTATTGAATGAGCGGTCGGGCCGGTAACCGCCGTCGAACATGGCGTACAGAACGCGGCGGTGAACCGGCTTCAAGCCGTCCCTGACATCAGGCAACGCCCGACCGACAATGACCGCCATGGCGTAATCGAGGTAGGACCGCTGCATCTCTGTCTGCAGGTCCACCTGCTCGATGCGGTCAGTCAACACCGCACCCTCGACGGGTGTTTCGTCCCCGGGAACCTCAGGCGTTACTTCGTCACTCATCTAGTTCGTTCCATTTCGTGAAGGCGTGTCAGGAACCGGTCATTGAGAGGTGCTCGACCGGCCATGTCAGTTCGGCATCGATCAGATGTCGAGGAACCGTACGTCTTTAGCGTTCTGCTGAATGAAGTTGCGGCGCGACTCGACGTCCTCGCCCATCAGCACCGAGAAGATCTGGTCAGCTGCGGCGGCGTCGTCCATGGTGACCTGCAGAAGGGTCCGGTTATCCGGATCCATGGTGGTTTCCCACAGCTCGGTGTAATCCATCTCGCCAAGGCCCTTGTAGCGCTGGATGCCGTTTTCCTTGGGCAACCGCTGGTTGTTCGCCAGACCCATCTTGATGGTCTCGTCCCGCTCGCGGTCGCTGTACACGTAGGAGTGCGGAGCGTTGGACCATTTGATGCGGTACAGCGGCGGCTGCGCCAAATAGACATAGCCGTTCTCGATGAGCGGACGCATGTAGCGGAAGAGCAGCGTGAGGAGCAGCGTGGTGATGTGCTGCCCGTCGACGTCGGCATCCGCCATCAGGACGATCTTGTGATACCTGGCCTTCTCGACATCGAAATCCTCGCCGATACCCGCGCCGAACGCGGTGATCATCGCCTGGACTTCTGCGTTGCTGAGTGCGCGGTCGAGCCGGGCACGCTCAACATTCAGGATTTTTCCGCGCAACGGCAGGATTGCCTGTGTTTCCGGGTTACGACCACGCACAGCCGACCCACCCGCAGAGTCACCCTCCACAATGTAGATCTCCGATTTCGAAGGATCCTTGGACTGGCAATCCTTCAACTTGCCCGGCATGCCGCCGGACTCCAGCAGGCCCTTGCGCCTGGTGGACTCCCGCGCCTTGCGCGCAGCCAAGCGGGCCTGCGCGGCCTGGATCGACTTGCGGATGACGTCGCGGGCAGGACCGGGGTTCCGCTCCAGCCAGTCACCCAACTGGTCGGTGACAACGCGCTGCACGAAGCCCTTGGCTTCGGAATTACCCAGCTTGGTCTTGGTCTGACCCTCAAACTGGGGCTCGGACAGTTTGACCGAGATGACGGCGGTGAGCCCTTCGCGGATGTCATCACCCGTAAGGTTGTCGTCCTTCTCCTTGATGATGTTCTTTTCGCGTGCGTAACGGTTGATCAGGGACGTCATTGCGGCACGGAACCCCTCTTCGTGGGTGCCGCCCTCATGCGTGTTGATCGTGTTCGCGTAGGTGTGCACGCTCTCGGAGTATGCGGTAGTCCACTGCATGGCCACTTCCACAGCGATGGAGCGGTCGGAGTCCTCCGTCTCGAACGCAATGACGTCTTCATGAATGACGTCCACGCGCTTCGACGAATTCAGGTGCTTGACGTAGTCCAGCAGGCCGTTCTCGTAGAGGTACTCAACGTGCCTGTGCTTGTTCTCTTCGGACTTCTCCGCCTCGGCATGCGCGGCGTCCGTGATCTCTTCGGTTTCCACCTCGGGAACGCGCTCGTCCACAAGGCTTATCCTCAGGCCCTTGTTGAGGAATGCCATCTGCTGAAAGCGTGCCCGAAGGGTTTCGAAGTCGAATTCAACGGTCTCGAAGATCGACGCGTCCGGGTAGAACGTCTGGGTGGTTCCGGTCTCACCGGTTTCTTCACCCTTTTTCAGCTGACCGACCGGTTTGCCGCCCTCTTCGAAGGACTGCCGCCAGACATGTCCCTGACGCCGGATTTCCGTGTCAACCCTGGAGGAAAGCGCATTCACGACGGAGATGCCCACACCGTGGAGGCCACCGGAAACGGCGTATCCACCTCCACCGAACTTGCCGCCCGCGTGGAGGATGGTCATGACCACTTCCACGGTGGGCTTACCCTCGGTGGGATGCATGTCGACGGGGATGCCGCGCCCGTTGTCTATGACCCGTACGCCACCATCGGCAAGCAGCGTGACCTTGATATGGTCACAGTAGCCTGCCAGGGCTTCATCCACAGAGTTATCCACAACCTCGTAGACGAGGTGGTGCAAACCGCGCGGACCGGTGGACCCGATATACATACCGGGCCTCTTGCGAACCGCTTCAAGTCCTTCCAGGACCGTGATGTCGCTCGCGCCGTAACCCTTTGGTGCGCCGGAACCACTTTCCGGCGTGCTGGCAGATTCCACTTCGTTGTCGTTAGCCACGGACGCTGTCGACTCCTTGTTGTCCTAGTGTTGCCTAGTCTCAGAATGAAGGCATCCCGGAAAGGAATGCCCACGGCTCCCATTCTACCGTGCACGCTGCCACAACACCGCGCCAATTGCCCCCTGGCGGTGAATAAACCGCCATTTAAGCTCACAGCAGGGGGTCGCGTGGGGGCGTATACGTCCACTGGGGTCCGCTGGGCGCTGTACGGCATTCATCGAAAACCCAAAGCAGCCCGATCAGGAGGGTTACCCGTAGGTGTCCCGGGGCCCACGCCCACGAACCGATCGACCACCCTTTCGCCAGGATGGAGCGGACGGGCCGACGACCTTCATTGCCGTGACTACTCCGGGTCCGAGCTCGCTCTCAAACCGTTTGAGGAGGTCGGGGCTGATCAGCCGGAGCTGTGTCGCCCAGGCGGTCGAATCACACCGCACCAGCAGCGTGGTCTCGTGAAAACTCTCCGGGGTGCAGTGCGTGGAGATGTCCGGGCCCACCAACTCCGCCCATCGCGCCATCACTGATCCTACGGCCACCGGAGAATTCCACCCGCGTTCGCTCAGGAGACGCCCGAAGACCGCGCCGACCCCCTGCGGATCGCGTCCGGAATAGGAATCCTGGATCGTGGAGCGACGCGATGTGCTCTCAGTACGACGGCGGCGCGCGGCCGGAATTCTAAGATCGCCTCGCGCTGCGGACGCGTTTCGTAGCCGGTTCAGCAGTAACCGCGGTGCGTCCTGACCAGAAGTGTCGGATCCATCGGGAGGTGACACACTGCCGGCGTCGTTGTGTGTCGGTCTACCGTGGGCTTTGGCGGCTTCGTCTTCAGGCCGGTATTTCACGGAACCCTCCCGGGACGACCGAGAATTGCCGTCCGTCAAGCGCACTTGGCACGTCGTCACCTACCGCTGCTGTCACGAGGACCTGTTCAGCACCGGCCACCACCGACGCCAACCGTTCCCGGCGGTCAGCGTCGAGTTCAGCGAAGACATCGTCGAGGATGAGCACCGGCGAAGAACCCGGCGTCTGGTCGTCATCGTTGAGGAGGTAGTACGAACCGAGACGGAGCGCGAGAGCCATGGACCAGGTTTCGCCGTGGGAGGCGTATCCCTTGACGAGCGCTCGACCGAGCATCAACTCGACCTCGTCGCGATGCGGGCCGACAAGGGAAATCCCGCGTTCCGTCTCGCGTCGGCGCTGTTCAGCGATCGCTGCCAAAAACCGTTCGGTAATCTCATCGACGGAGAGAGTACTCAGATCTTCCGCAGTCGGCGCCGACTCGCCGTCGTCGTCGGGCAAGGGGCCGATGAGGGACGATCGATACGCTGCGTTGGCAACCTTGGTGCCGTCGGTCAGCTCGCGGTAGGCCTTCTGGACGTGCGGCAGAAGTCTGGTCAAAACCGCGAGGCGCGCGTGCAGAAGCTGGGATCCGACCGTCGCCAGATGTTGGTCCCATACCTCGAGCGTCGCTTGATGGGCAGTGGACAGTCTGCCTCCGCGGAGGGACTTGAGCAGGGCATTGCGTTGTTTCAACACACGCTCATAATCCGCCCTGATGCCCGCGTGGTGCGGAACCAACTGCACCATGAGGTCATCCAGGAACCGCCGACGATTGGAGGGATCTCCCTTCACCAATGCGAGGTCCTCGGGCGCGAACAGAACCGTCCGGAGAATGCCGGCAGCATCGCGCGCGCGCACGGGGTTCGCACGATTGATCCGCGCACGATTACCGCGGTCTCCGTTGATCTCCAGTTCGACGCTCGTAGCCTGCGCCCCACGCACCAACCGCCCACGAACCAGCGCCCGTTCGGCATCGAAGGCGATGAGCGGCTTGTCCGTACTTACGCGATGCGACGACAGGGACCCCAGGTATCCGATGGCCTCGACGATATTGGTCTTGCCGACTCCATTTGGGCCTACGAACACCGTCACGCCGGGTTCGAGCGCCACGTCAAGCTGCGAATAACTGCGGAAATCTGTCAGAGAGAGATGCTGGACGTACACCGCGACTCAATCATGCGGAATTCCGGGGCGGTCGCACCGCGTGGCCGCCAAACTGGTTCCGCAGCGCGGCCACCATCTTCAACGAGGGTGCATCTTCCTGGCGTGAACTGAAGCGTGCAAAGAGCGCTGCTGTGATCGCGGGCGCTGCCACTTCGTTGGCGATCGCCTGCTCAACGGTCCAACGGCCCTCACCGGAATCTTCGATGTACGCACCGACATTGCTGAGTTTAGGATCTTCCTCGAGTGCCTTGACCAGCAGGTCCAGTAGCCAGGATCGTACGACGGTGCCTTTTTGCCATGCCCGGAAGGTACCGGGGACGTCCTTAATGATGTCTTTCGCTTCGAGCAGTTCATACCCTTCCGCGTAAGCCTGCATCAGGCCATACTCGATGCCGTTGTGCACCATTTTCGCGTAGTGCCCGGCGCCTGTCTCACCTACGTGAACAAAGCTTTCTTCGCGTGCTCCGTCGGGGCGTAGCGCGTCAAACACCGGCATGAGACGTTCGACGTCGGCCTCAGCGCCGCCGACCATCAGGCCATACCCGTTCTCGAGTCCCCAGACACCACCGGAAACCCCGCAGTCGACAAAGTGGATGCCTTTCGGGGCGAGCGCTTCGCTGTGTTCCTGGTCGCTGCTGAACTTCGTGTTTCCACCATCGATGACGAGGTCGCCTTCAGCCAGCTTCTCTCCGAGCTCACTGATGACCTGGTCCGTGATGCTGCCCGCCGGCACCATGACCCAGACAACACGTGGCGTAGGCAGAGCAGCAATGAGGTCATCGACGGTGGCGACGTCGGAGACATCCGGATTCCGGTCATACCCGGTTACTTCAACACCGCGTGAGCGAAGCCGCTCCCGCATGTTGTACCCCATTTTTCCGAGACCGATCAGGCCGATGTGCATAGTGTCCTCCATGGTTCGGTTGACTGGGGGCGGGCGACGACTCTACTGGTTGGGTAGCCTCACCGGCATGAGCAGGTATCGGTAGTCTTCACGGTCCTCACCGGTAGCTTCTTCCTGAGCTGAGATAACAGCGGGCTTCGGCGGAGTCGTGAAGGAGAAACGTACGAATTTGCTGCTGAAGGCGCCGAGACCTTCGCTCAGGTAGTGCGGATTGAAAGCGACGGTGATGTCGTCCCCATCCAGCGTTGCTTCAATCGCTTCCGAAGCCTGCGCGTCTTCGCCTGTACCAGCATCGAGCACTACCTGGCCTGCGCTGAACGCAAGCCTTACAGGCGTATTGCGTTCTGCGACCAGGGCAACGCGGCGAACTGCTTCAACGAGCTGGCTGGTCTCCACAGTCGCATGGATTGGCGTATTTTCCGGGAAGAGAGAACGGATTTTGGGGTAGTCACCGTCGACCAGCAGCGATGTTGTGCGCCGGCCGCCGCTTTCGAAGCCGATCAGTTCGCTGTTGTCGGAGAGTGCGATCTTGAGATCTCCCGCACCACCAAGCGTCTTGGCTACCTCACTCAACGTTTTTGCCTTCACCAAAGCACTGGTTGAGATTCCCGGGTTGGTGGGCTTCCAGGACAGTTCGCGGAGAGCAAGCCTGTACCGGTCGGTGGCGAGGAACGTGATGAGGTCTTCCTCGATCTCCATACGGACACCGGTCAGAATCGGCAGAGTGTCGTCACGGCTTGCTGCAATGATGACCTGTGACACGGCTTCGGCGAATGCATCTCCGTCAACAACACCGCTGACATCAGGGAGGGCCGGAAGTTCGGGGTACTCCGCTTCGGGCATGGTTGCGAGGTTGAAGCGGCTGTTCCGGCAGGTCAACGTGACCTTCGAGCCATCCGTTTCCACCTCGACCGGCGCAGACGGCAAGCTGCGGCAGATATCGGCGAGCAGCCGTCCGGACACAAGGATTGTGCCCTCTTCCGCTATATCCGCAGGGATTTCAAGACGGGCCGATATCTCATAATCGAAGCTCGCGAGGCTGAGGCTGCCGGCGCCGGCCTTGATCAACAAACCCGAAAGCACAGGCACGGGAGGCCGCGGTGACAGGGAACGAGCCGTCCACGTTACGGCCTCGGCCAGGACATCGCGCTCGACTCGGAATTTCACTGAAGGGTGCCGCCTTTCGCGAGGTACATCGGGGGAAGTCACACATCCTCGACCCTTCCGGCAAAGGAGGACGGGTGAGCGAAGGTCAACTCTACTGAGTCACAGCTTAGCGCGACACAGTGGGGTGGCTTGCCGGGGTGGACGAAGGGGAAATGTTATTTGGACAAGATCGGGGTTTAAGGATCAGTAGTGTTAATAACTCCTGTGGATACTGTGGATAACCGGAAGGATCGGTGCGGTTCCGGGAGTTTTCCCTGTTGACAGGTTGTGCACTCAGGACGCCGGCTGCCTCTGGACGGTGTGTACGAGATCCTTGTGATTCAGCGGGTCCACAGGCTCGACGGTGCTTGTCCTCATTAACGTCCACCACAAACAAAGGGTTGTCCACAATTCTTTCCACAGCTGTTAATTCAGCTCGCTGCGGCGCTTGAGGTCACCTACGCATCCTTGCGGTGATGCTTGATTCGGTTCGTAAGCTCGGTCACCTGGTTATAGATGGCGCGGCGTTCGGCCATGAGTTCGCGGATCTTACGGTCAGCGTGGATGACGGTCGTATGGTCCCGGCCGCCGAGTTCGGCTCCGATTTTGGGAAGAGACATATCGGTCAACTCCCGGCAGAGGTACATCGCGATCTGTCGAGCCGTAACGAGGGTTCGTGTCCGTGATTTGCTGCATAGGTCATCCAGCGTGATGTTGAAGTACTCGGCCGTCTGAGCCATAATCAGCGCCGATGTAATCTCTTGGGCGCCGTCGTCGGTGATGAGGTCCTTGAGTACGATTTCTGCCAGATTCTCGTCGACTGCCTGGCGATTCAGGCTCGCGAACGCCGTAACCCGGATGAGGGCGCCTTCCAGCTCGCGGATATTGGTGGAAATCTTCGACGCTATGTATTCGAGAACCTCGTCCGGGGCACTCAACCCTTCGCTGATTGCCTTTTTGCGAAGGATGGCGATTCGCGTCTCGAGTTCGGGCGGCTGGATATCAGTCAGAAGTCCCCACTCGAAGCGGGAGCGCATTCTCTCTTCAAACCCGGACAACTGCTTGGGCGGCAGGTCGGATGTGATCACTACCTGCTTGTTGTGGTTGTGGAGGGCATTGAAGGTGTGGAAGAACTCCTCCTGGGTCCTGTCCTTGCCGGAAAGGAACTGGATGTCGTCGATGAGGAGAATGTCGACGTTCCGGTAGGTCTGCTTAAAGCTCGTCCCTTCGTCATCCCTGATTGAGTTGATGAAGTCGTTGGTGAACTCCTCTGAATTCACGTACCGAACGCGAATACCCGTATAGAGGTGCCTGGCATAGTGCCCGATGGCGTGCAGCAGGTGGGTCTTCCCAAGTCCCGAGTCACCGTAAATGAACAGGGGGTTGTACGCCTTGGCAGGTGCCTCGGCTACAGCGACCGCCGCCGCGTGGGCAAATCGGTTCGACGAACCGATCACGAAGGTGTCGAAGATGTACTTGGGATTGAGACGCCCGAACTCGTGAGAGTTGCTCGGCGGTGTGGGTGAAGGAGCCTGATCGCGCTGCGCAATTTCCTCCGGAACCTCTTCTGGCTCCTCCTCGATGATCGGAGTAAGGTCCGGGTCGATGACGAAAGCGCACTGAATTTCTTCGCGGAAAACGTCACGCAATGCGTCATTGAGCGGGCTCTTGAGCTGACTCTGGAGCACTTCACGTGTGAGTTCATTAGGAACGGCGACGAGAAGCGTTGTGCCAATCAGTCCCTGCGCCTGTGCGAGGACCACAAATCCGCGCTGGCGCGGCGAAATCCGATCATCCTGTTCAAGGGTACGAATCACCTTGCGCCAGGAGCTGCCTACATCGTTGATCTCGTCGGTACTCACTCGCGTCCTCAGTTGGAAGTTCAGCCAGCCCATCCAGGCCCCTACACAGGCACCAATCCACAGACTTATGCACAGCCCGTGGATAAATACGCCACCCGGCAACACTAGACGATGAAAATTACAACGGATAGCTGGCGGAAATCCTGTGGATAAGATCACGTGAACTGCTACCGAGAGCCGGCGGGAAAGGCGCTTGAAGCCACGGTTGTCCACATGCCCCGCCCTACCATGGGGACAGGAGCCATCACTGAGTCGGTTTGACCCTGCTGTGCCCGGTGCCCTAACGTTATGTAGTCCTTTATGTCTGCATTTCGCATGCCCCCATACCAACGGCTGATCGCTGAGCAGTATGCCGTGGGCAGGCAAGGCAGATGTACTACAACTTCATTGCGCCGGTCCGTTCTTCCCCCTTGTTGCAACGGCAGCGCATGCCAAGAACGTTCTGGAGTATCACAGTGAGCAAGCGGACCTTTCAGCCGAATAACCGCCGTCGTGCCAAGAAGCACGGTTTCCGCCTTCGCATGCGTACCCGCGCCGGCCGCGCCATCCTGGCTGCGCGTCGTGGCAAGGGACGTACCGAGCTTTCGGCTTAGTATCAGTTAATTCACCCACCGGCGCTGGTCCTCTGACAGCGCCCTGACCGTCCCGGAGCTCCAGGTGCTCTCTACCGCCCACAGAGTGCGGACGGCCACAGATTTTTCATATACCGTTCGTTCCGGTGCCCGATCAGGGTGCCGGAACTTGGTGTTATATGCGGTTGGAACCGATACGGACGCACCCTCCAGGTTCGGATTCATTGTGTCGAAGAATGTTGGGAACGCCGTCACAAGGAACCTCGTTAAGAGGAGACTGAGAGAAGCAGCGGCATCTGCTCTGGTTCAACGACCGGAGGGGATCGATGTTGTTGTGCGCGCACTGCCCCCGGCAGCCTCAGCGAATTGGTCCGACCTCAGGGCGGACTTCGAGCGGTGTCTGGCATCAAGCGTGAAGCGGTTCAGCAAGGGCGGCGGCAGAAAGGGAGACGGCAAATGACAGCGGATCATTCGCCGTCGAGTCTCTCCCGGTGGGCACTTATGCCCCGCGCCGTTCTGGCCGGTATTCTGATGGTGTACCGCAAGTCGATTTCGCCTCTTTACGGTCCGGTGTGCCGATTCTTTCCTTCCTGCTCGGCATATGCGCTTGAAGCAGTGACAGTTCACGGCGCTCTGAAAGGTTCGTGGTTCGCCGCTAAGCGACTGTGTCGCTGTCATCCCTGGAACGACGGCGGTGTTGATCATGTGCCGGTCGGAGGAAGACGTTTTGCACCGGGCGAAGAGCCACAGATTGTAGTGCTGAATCACCCGGTGATTCCTGCAGATGAGGAAAGCCGCCCCGCGGCCTGAGGAGCAATAGATTATGGATTTCTTCGAGACGATTCTCCTGCCCTTCCGGTGGCTGGTGTCCTGGGTGATGTGGGCTTTCCACGAAGGATTCACCTTCCTTGGTATGGACGCAGCGTCGGGGTGGACCTGGACTCTGTCCATTGTTGGTCTCGTTGTCGTAATCCGTGCGGCGCTGATTCCGGTCTTCGTCAAGCAGATCAAGGCCCAGCGTGGGATGCAGGCACTTCAGCCTGATCTTCGGAAACTGCAGCAGAAGTACAAGGGCAAAACGGATCAGCTCTCGCGTCAGGCCATGACGCAGGAGCAGATGGCGCTCTACAAGAAGCACGGAACCAATCCGTTCGCCGCATGTCTGCCGATCCTCATCCAGATGCCGTTCTTCTTTGCGCTCTTCACGGTTCTGAACGGCGTGTCGACCGCCAGTGACAGAGGTGAAGGCATCGGTGCCCTCACCGTCGAGGATGTTCGCCAGTTCGACTCGGCTGAGATCTTCGGAGCACCACTCTCCTCTTCATTGCTTCACGGGTTCGGTACCGAAGGTCATACATCGGTCGTGGTCCTGTCCATCATCATGATTCTGGCGATGACGGCTTCGCAGTTCATTACGCAGAAGCAAATCATGGCCAAGAACATGTCGGAAGAGGCCATGCAGAGCCCCTTCATGCGTCAGCAGAAGATCATGCTCTACATCCTTCCGCTGGTCTTTGGCGTAGGCGGCATCAACTTCCCCATCGGTGTACTCATCTACTGGACCACCACCAACCTGTGGACCATGGTGCAGCAGTTCTATGTGATTCGTCGGATGCCCACTCCAGGTTCCCCAGCTGCGAAGGCCCTGGCGGAGCGCCGCGCGAAGAAGGGGCTGCCGATGGTGCCGCTACTTGGCGAAAAGAAGGCCGAACCCGCTGTTGAGGTAGTAGCGCAGCCCAAAGCTCAACGAGTACAGCCGCAGCGCAAGAACAGGAAACGCAAATGAGCACTGACAACATGCAGGACGAGACTCTCGAAGCCGTTGACGAGCAAGCAGCTGTCCAGGACGGTGGAGGCTCCGCGGAAGATGAAGGTGACATCGCTGCGGATTACCTCGAGGAACTCCTGGATATCGCCGACATAGACGGAGACATCGACATCGAGGTGCGCAACGGGCGTACGTACATCTCTATCGTGTCCGAAGACAATGACGCCCAGGGCTTGCAGGCCCTGGTGGGACACGACGGAGAGGTCCTCGAAGCTCTGCAGGAACTGGCCCGACTCTCCGTGCTTACCTCGACCGAGCATCGCTCACGACTCGTCCTCGACATTGACGGTTTCCGTGACGCGCGCAACAAGGAGCTTCGCGAGATTGCCGAAGAAGCTGTTGGCAAGGTCAAGGAAACTGGCGAAGAGGTTGCGCTGGCCCCGATGTCTGCTTATGAGCGGAAGATCGTGCATGACATCATTGCTGATCTTGGCATGGTCAGTGAGTCCGAGGGCGAGGGCTCCCGGCGCCATATTGTAGTCTCGGCCGGCTCCTGAGCTCGGCTGTCTTTTCCTAGGAGGGCTCGCGCTTGACGATCGAGATCGGTAGCAAGGAATTAGAGGCAGCTCGCAGCATATTCGGGGATCGATTCACGCTCGCCGAGCGCTTTGTGGAACACCTGGCCACCTCGGGAATCGAACGGGGACTTCTGGGCCCGCGTGAATTGCCGCGGCTATGGGACCGCCACGTATTGAACTGTGCAGTGGTTGGAGAGCTGATCCCGGCAGATGCGGCAGTGGCCGACGTCGGTAGTGGAGCTGGTTTGCCAGGGCTGGCTCTGGCGATTGCGCGCCCTGATGCGTCCTTTGTTCTGATTGAGCCGCTCGAACGCAGGGTCAATTGGCTGCGTGAAGTGACAGATGACCTTGGCCTCACCAACGTGGAGATTTTTCGGGGGCGTGCTGAGCAGGCCGTGGGCAAGTTCGAGGTAAACGTCGTCACTGCGCGCGCAGTATCAGCTTTGTCCAGCCTGGCCACCTTGACGATGCCGCTCCTGAAGCGTTCCGGAGAGGTGCTCGCTATCAAGGGTCGAAGCGCGGCCGAAGAGGTGGAAAAGGCAGCCAAGGTCATTCGTCGTCTGGGCGGGAAGAGCACGAGTGTAGAAACGGCCGGCAGCGCACTGCTGGACGAACCGACGACTGTGGTCCGCATCGTCGTCGTCCGCTGATCCTGTCAGCGATCCGGAACTTCGGCATACTGCGGGTTGCCTGCCGAGGTAATGGGGCTATACCAGATAACCTAGAGTGGACCCACCCGGCACCTGAAAGTGAGCGAGAAGCTTGTGACGAAAGATTCTGCCACGCGGCGTGAGCAGCCTACGTCGACGATGGGCACATCTCTGGCTATCACAATCGCTGATATTCAACCTGAAGTGTTTTCCAATCCGGTCAACACTGGCATCGTTTCACGTGAAACAGGTGTCGCAGACATTTCGAGCAACTCAGGCTCGAACGTCAGCGCGAAATCGATCAGTACGAAGAATGTGATCGACGTCCTGGACGACAGCACTCCGCTAGCCCGGGAGCTCGCTTCCGAAACACGGCGCCGTGAGAAGCTGTCTGGACGTAAGCTCCCTCGCCCGGCCGAGACCCGGGTGCTCACCGTGAGCAATCAGAAGGGCGGAGTGGGTAAGACCACCACAACGGTCAATCTCGCGGCAGCTTTGGCGTCCGCTGGGTTGAACGTGTTGGTCATCGATATTGACCCACAGGGCAACGCTTCTACCGCCCTTGGCATTGAGCACCACGCCGAAGTCGACAGCATCTACGACGTACTGATCGATGACCTCCCCCTATCCAGCGTTGTGGCGCCCTGCCCGGATGTTCCCAATCTGATCTGTGCGCCTGCCACCATCCATCTGGCTGGTGCGGAGATCGAGCTGGTGTCGCTGGTAGCTCGTGAACAGCGTCTCCGTCGCGCGATTGAACTGTATGCGAAGGATCGCAAGGAGAACGGGCAGGAGCGGCTGGATTACATCTTCATCGATTGTCCGCCGAGCCTCGGGCTGCTGACGGTGAACGCATTTGTTGCTGCCCGCGAGGTGCTGATTCCGATTCAGTGCGAGTATTACGCGCTTGAAGGGCTAAGCCAGCTGCTGAAGAACATAGAGATGATTCAGAAGCACCTCAACGCGGACCTGGTTGTGTCAACCATTCTGCTCACGATGTATGACGGTCGCACTAACCTTGCTGCTCAGGTAGCGGCCGAGGTTCGTGAGCACTTCCCGCATCAGGTATTGAAGGCCGTAGTCCCTCGATCAGTGCGCATATCCGAGGCTCCAAGCTACCAACAGACCGTACTTACGTACGATCCATCCTCCAGCGGCGCGTTGTCATACCTGGAGGCAGCGGCAGAAATCGCCGAGCGCGCCTAGAGCGCCTGCGCTGATAAGCAGGGCGATCACAGTAGACTGGACGCGATATCAATCGCTGCAGTTTGTCTGCTCTCCTTTGAGAGGAACCGTTTCATGCCTGAGAAGCGTAGGGGTCTAGGTCGGGGACTGGGTGCTCTCATTCCGAGCAGCGCAGAGCAGCAAGATGGCTCAGCATCGAACGGTGGCACCAGGGTAGCCGAACGGGGTCGGCCGGTTGACCTCTTCTTTCCCTCGCCTGAGCCGAAAGAGTCGGCTGAGAACGATGATTCTGGCACGCAGGGTGCCCGTGCGCGTACCGCGCCTGGCCGTACTTCCATCAATAAGGATGCGCTGACGGCGCCATCCAAGAGGACCAGTGGACGCGCGCAGGCAGCAGTGAAGCGCGGGCCAGCAACCAAGCCAGCGAAGCCCAAGGCCGGCGCAAGCGTCAAAACCGGCGGGAAGACCGCGGCCGATAACGTGCAGGAGGACTCGACAGTAGCGGACGCCGCGGTTCACGAGGTTGCGACTGAACCTGCTGATGATCGTACGCCGTCTACCGCCTCTGTAGAGCTGGCTGCAGATACTCAGACGACACTGGCTGCAGCGTCCGGAGAAGCTACTGACAGCGAAGCAGCACAGGTTTCCGTCGGAGATTCTGGAGGTTCCGTAGACGAGAAGAACGACTCCATCGAGGTTAAAGCGTCCTCCTCGGTGATAGCGGAAGACGAGGATGTCTCGGGTGTCGACGTTCCACGTGAAACGCTCAGGGAGGTGCCCGGTGCGCGCTTCGCTGAGCTTCCGATTAACTCGATTCATCCCAACCGGAAGCAGCCGCGTACCGTCTTCGATGAAGACGAGATGGCTGAACTTGTTCACTCTGTTCGAGAGATTGGCGTGCTCCAGCCAGTCGTGGTCCGTGCCTCCTCAGAGGGTGGGGAACATGCCTACGAACTGGTGATGGGCGAGCGTCGTTGGCGCGCGTCGAAGGAAGCCGGCCTGGAAACAGTTCCGGCGATCATTCGAGATACGACTGATGATGACTTGCTTCGTGACGCGCTTCTCGAGAACCTTCACCGCAGTCAACTGAACCCGCTTGAGGAAGCGGCTGCATACCAGCAGCTACTCGAGGATTTTGGATGTTCACAGGAGGAGCTGGCCGTTCGCATCGGGCGCTCACGTCCTCAGATTTCCAACACGCTACGTCTCATGAAGCTGCCCCCGCTTGTACAGCGTCGCCTTGCTGCGGGTGTGCTGAGCGCGGGACACGCTCGTGCGCTCCTGGGTCTCTCAGATCCGGCTGAAATGGAGAAGCTTGCGCAGCGCATAGTTGCTGAAGGGTTATCGGTGCGGTCGACGGAAGAGATCGTTGCAATGAGCGACGGACTCCGGCGTCCGACCAAGCCCTCAAACCCGCGCGCGGGTGCTCGACATGAGCGCCTCGATTACCTCGCCACCTCACTTTCGGACCGGCTCGACACCAACGTGAAGATCACCCTGGGTGCAAAGAAAGGCCGCGTCAGTATCGAGTTCGCAAGTGTCGATGACCTCAATCGCATCATGGGCGTTCTTACTCCCTCCTCATAGGCAATGTGGAAAGGCACCGTTTCACGTGAAACGGTGCCTTTCGCTAGATGACCGAGGTAGCAACGTCGCCGGGCCGGAGACCATAGTCGTCCGGTTCATTGCCAGGCCCGACCACACGTCCGAACGAGGCATTCTGTTTAAGGAGTGGAGCGGATCTGTACGCTGCTTCATCGGTCATTCTTCGATCCGCAAGCGTGACTGTTCATATGACGCTGTAAGTCCCCCGCCACCACGAACCCTCTCCAACCTGGAGCGCCCGATCTCACAGGCTCGCTGATCGTCCGTCTCAGAGTGTTAGTCAACTGGTGAGACCCTACGCCGAGCGCAATCGAGGCTGTTTCACGTGAAACGGCCTGTGCGTGCTATGTGGGTCGTGTCTGGGGCAAGATTTCGTCAGCCTGTCGTAGTCCTCAAGGAGGGATTCCACCAGGCTGTTCATAGGGAGGCGGGAAACGCTCGGCCAGCGCTTGTTTGCCTTCCTAGTTGCAGATCCGCAGCACAGCCGGATGGCGATTCAACCGCGCCTGGACTGAAACAGTAGCGGAACGGATGCCGCGCCACTGAGATCCCGCACCTTCATTCACCCTCCAGCCGGGGGCCCAGGCGCTCGGTGACACGACAGTTCCGGCAGTCGCTCAGGGCGTTTCACGTGAAACGATCCGCGGGCCCAGCGTCGTCTCATGGAGGCGTGGCCTCCGTATTGCGCATGGACGTGGTGAGCATGGCAGTGGCGCCAGGCTGGCACTGGGCGGGACCCGCCCAATCTCTCGGATCCCCTATAGGCAAGGGCAGTAGCTTTCGTGCGGTCCCTGCGGCACGTTCAGCACCGGCTCCTCCGCAGCGTTACCTAGTCCTATGTTGGGCCTAGCATGGCCGCATGCTCTAAGTGCCGCCATTATGGGCTCCAGCTCAACTTGTAGGTGAGGCTGGTTTGCGAGACTGAAGCGGGCAGCGCACAGGCGCTGCGACCGAGCTTCTGCTTCGCCACGTTCTAGGTGCTTCACGTGAAACAGCGAACGCCTGCCGCGCACACTTCTGTTAAGGTCCGAGTGCCTTTGAAAAGAAGGGAAAGGAACGAACCAAAGCGCGCTTGAACTAGGGCGGATGCCTGCGTGCGGTGCCAACAACCGAGAACAGCGGCCTTCCACCACGTTCCTGCGTGCTGAGGGCCCCCCCGCCCATACGCCAGCCAGTGGAGTACCAGCTCGGAGACTGCTGATCAGCTCGTTCTTCGGCACAGGCTGGCTTTCGCCCTTGCTGTTAGCGGTGAATCGCACGTCATATCCGGACTCGCTACTTTAGTACGGTGGAACTACGGTACCGGCCCCCCATGCGGCAGGAAGGATTGCTCCTTAGAGCTTAGAGCTTAGAGCTAAGGGCTAAGAGGGAAGAGCGTTTCACGTGAAACACCGCGGGGAAAGTATCAGAGCGCGATCATTCCTGACTGATCAGACAACGCTAATAGAAGTACATAACAACCAGCACTGCGCCGGCTCTTGTGGTCGAGCGTGGTTTCGGAAGGTCGAGCCGTGTACGAAGCGCGCCGTGATCCTCTATGCGCCCAGTGGTGACCAGTCCTCTCAAGGTGATGTTCAATTTGAGCAGAGGGCTACCTGAACGGTCGGGCTCGCTCTTCTCTGGTGTTGATCCTCAGATCGAGACGTCGCATCAGCGTCCCAACGGTGGTGTTCGCTCGCGCCGACTTGGCTTTGGGTGTGATCTCACGAACCGCGACGTCGGAATACAGCCAGCATACGGCGTCGCCTTCCAACCGGTGCACAACGTATGGTCCACCCGATGGGCAGCTGTTCTCGTGGGCAGTTTCACGTGAAACATCGATAGGGTGGCCCAGGCCTGCGTCACCCTACCGCCGGTGCGATGCTTGACGCCAAGCGCCTAGGCATCATCGCTTTGTACCGCTTCCCCGTGACCCAGAGCGCGGGCAGGGATTCATCTCGTAACCTAGAGACTACTGGCGGGCACGGGCAAACGTGACCGTACGCCGCCAGTGTCTTCGCGTAACGTCGGCAGTCGTGACCCTCGGGCTATACCCTTTTCGGGCCTGCCGGCACCGATCAGATTCGGACATCCTGGGAGTAGGATCGCCAGGCTCGCCTGACAGGGAACGAGCCTCCGCCGGGTTCTGAACGCACCTCATGAGCGTCCGTAATGTCGGTATTCCCCGCCGTGATCGTCACCTTGTACCGCGTTGCTTGCATCTAGGGAAGGGCTGCGTGAGGAAGACTTCGTCGATCAGCCTGCCGTAGGCAGGCGTGCTGGTGGACTCCGGTCGTTTCACGTGGAACGCACTCTTCGGTAGGAGCTTCCTAAACTTCAAGCCTAGTGGCTAGCTACTGCGGCAGTGGCAGCAATTTGGATTAGGGAATCCAAAACGCATACGGGTCGATGCAGTTCTCTCGCGGGCTCTCAGACCGAATACGCCCACGGTTGTCTTTCACGAGTACTTGGAGACTTGTTCTGGCGTCAGTTCTGTATGACCAACGGCCATTCGTCGCACCTGGCAGCGATAGCTCGTCCTGCAACGGCTCGGAGAGCAAGGAGCGTCTGCTGACGTTTCACGTGAAACCGCACGAAAGGCCGGTGGGCACTCCTTTCCCACAGGCGGTACACAAAAACCGGGTCTCCCAATGGGCGACCCGGCTAATGGATTAGTCGAAACTTATTTCTACAGGAACTGCGCGAACTCCTGCTCCAGCACCTGCTTCGGCTTAGCACCGATCGAGGTGGCTGCAACTTGGCCATCCTTGAAGACGAACACAGCAGGAATCGACGTAATGCCGTATTTCGCCGCAGTCGCAGGATTGTCATCGACGTTCAGTTTGACGACTTCGATCTTCTCGGAGTGCTCGGCGGCGATATCGTCAAGGATGGGAGAGAGTTTGCGGCAGGGACCGCACCACTCTGCCCAGAAATCAACCAGAACTGGTTTAGCAGCGTTGATAACGTCCGCTTCGAACGATGAATCTGTTACTTCTTTAGCGTTGCTCATACTCTCTACTCCTTCTTGAGGGTTAGACGGTAGCCTTTTCAGAAACTTCTTCAGCCAGGGGGGTCGGGACTTCCGCGGCGGTCTCTACTGAATCGCCAAGATCGGCAAGATAATGCTCGACGTCGATGGCCGCGACACATCCCGAACCGGAGGCTGTGATCGCCTGGCGGTAGGTGGGATCAATGACGTCCCCCGCTGCGAAGACGCCCGGGAGTGACGTCTTCGATGTGCGGCCGAGCACGGCGATAGTGCCCTCCTCGGTCAGCTTCAGCTGATCCTTGACGAGGTCGATTCTGGGATCGTTGCCGATAGCGACAAACACGCCCGTGACAGCGAGTTCGCGGGTCGAGTCATCCACAGTACTGGACAGCGTCAATCCAGTGACTTTGTCGGCGCCGTGAATCGCGGTTACTTCAGCATTCCACTCGAACCGGATCTTTTCGTGCGCCAAGGCTCGGTCTTGCATGATGCGGGAGGCCCGAAGTGAATCACGACGGTGTACGACGGTGACCGACCGGGCGAACTTGGTGAGGAAGAGTGCTTCCTCCATAGCGGAGTCGCCGCCTCCGATAACCGCGATGTCCTGATTCTTGAAGAAGAATCCGTCACACGTTGCGCACCAACTGACGCCGTGTCCGGACAGCCGCTTCTCGTCTTCGAGTCCAAGCTCCCGGTAGGCCGACCCAGTGGAGATGATGACAGCGCGTGCCCGGAAGGTTTCTCCGGTGCCGATAGTCACGGTCTTGATGTCGCCCGAGAGGTCAACCGAGGTGACGTCCTCGAACAGAATCTCGGTTCCGAAGCGGGCTGCCTGCTTCTCAAAGTTCTCCATGAGGTCTGGTCCCATTACCCCCTCAGGGAACCCGGGGTAGTTCTCCACATCGGTCGTGTTCATCAGTTCCCCACCGGCGGTGACTGAACTGGCGATCAGCAGAGGTGAAAGGTTCGCCCGGGCGGTGTATACGGCGGCTGTGTAGCCAGCGGGACCGGATCCGACGATGATGACTTCGCGGATGTCGTCGGACGCTTTACTTCCGACTTGTGTCTCGGTGCTCACGGAATGAAGGAACCTTTCTATCGGTCAGAACGACCAAACCTGATAGTCCGATCGCGATCACTTGCATCAACGACACTCCGACCTGCGTTATTCCGCGAGATCGAAGGGCGAGGCGCAGGCGCTAGGAGATATTGATCTCTGCGATGCGCATACCCCAGGGGTACTGTGCCTGGACGTTTGAGAGGCGGGGCAGCTGCGTGAAGTTCACGATTACATACTGAGCTGTAGGCGGTACACCGTCGACATCCGGCACATTGAAGGTTGCTGATGGACTGGTGAACCCCGACTGTGCCACCTGGGTAGCGCCG
Source organism: Arthrobacter sp. MDB1-55 (assembly GCF_059092925.1). Classification (NCBI taxonomy): domain Bacteria; kingdom Bacillati; phylum Actinomycetota; class Actinomycetes; order Micrococcales; family Micrococcaceae; genus Arthrobacter; species Arthrobacter sp. MDB1-55. The sequence continues at coordinate 492,865 of NZ_JBNHID010000002.1, forward strand.
TCCAGCGTAGGTTCGTCATTCAGCAACACGGTAAAGCTGCCGCCCGAACTGTTCAGCTGTTCAATCACGATTTCGGAGACGTTTGACGGCTCCTCCAGCTCAACTACCAACGCCATATTCTGGGCCAGTCCACCGAAGGTCTCGTTCGCATAGACCAGGGTGCCCCAGAAGCTTGCGGGGTTGTCGTCGATGATTGCGGGAAGATCGGCGTCTGTCTGCGAGTTGAGTTCGGGATTGTCCGGTACAAGACGGGTGACATTCACTGCTACCGGCTCCACCAGTTCAGGCTCAGGAGTGGCTGAACTGGACGCAGGAGGCGTTGCGTTCTCACTGGCAGAGGCTTCCGGGCTGCTCTCTGCAGTTCCACTTTCGTTCGCGACCGGTGGGTCGAAGACAGGCCGAAGCTGAGTTACCGCAAGTATGACGGCGGCGACAATGACAATAGCGAGGACGATACCGACCAGCAGCCTGGTGAAGCGTGGGTTGTTCTCGCGGTCTTCATCGTCGGCGTAGTCCTCGTACGCGTCGTCGTCGTCGTACTGGGTTGCGCCGGCGGCAGCACCACCGGCCGCAGCCCCCGCGGGAAAGCGGGACGGCGGCCGCCGGGAGGAAGCGTCCTCTGTGCGGTCCTGTTCGTCTTCAGACCAGAGGGAGACCTTCGGGCGCTGATTCTGCTCGTCTCCCGCAATCACGCGGGGAGGCGCGCTCGGCGGCGGGGGCACGCTGGCGCCGCCGGCGGGGCGGGATGCCGATATGTTCTGGGGAGCGGTGCCAGGCTCTGAGCGAGTTGACCCAGCCGCCGCAGCACCTGCAGCGCCGCCACCTGCCGCTGCACGCCCGAAGCGCGGCATTCTGGCCTTAGGGAGGCGTGAAGGGCGACGCTCCTCCTCGTGGTCATAATGATCGTCGTCGTCGTACGTTTCCGGCTCCGTGGAGCGGGCCACGCCAAAGATCTCCGAACCGAGCGTGTCCGTGAAGAACGGCTCGATGTAGGGTGCGTCCTGCTGGATCACGAGGTCCAGCAGGTCCGCAGCAGGAGCGCGGTTGGTGACGAGGTACGTGCCGGCGTCGGTGATTCCAAGATCGAGCACCTGGATGTTTCCTGGCCGCTCGCCGGTGGCAACTTCTCGCGCACTGGTAGCAACCTGGCCGGCGTTGGAGGGCGATGCCACGAGTATGCTTACCGGCCGATTCAATACCTGATCGACGCCGTCCAGCACCAGGTCCTTCTCAGCAGAGGACAGTACATAAGCGGTGACCTTATAGCGGCCGCCCAGTACTGAACCAACATCTACTGCTTCTGGCACGTGTTCCTCCCGGATGTGGATACTTTGTACCAATGCTACCGGTGACTCCCGGGCCAATTTGCGTCTATGCCCCGGTGTCGCCCCCTAGCGCCGTTTGAAGCGAGACAGGAGCGGAGCAAGGAAGTCACTCAGCTCTGTGACTCGCAGGACCTTCAGCATGGCTACGTATACGGCCACCATCAGGGGACCTGCCACCAGAAGTACGACGGCGGCACTGCCGACAGACTGCCACACGAATCCATTGGGCTGGTAGCCACCGAAGAGCCAGAGGATGCCGGCGCCGACAGCGGCTGATACCAGCCCGGCGATGCTAAGCCGCACGTGGACGTCGTAGATGTGTCCGGCCCCGTAGCTCCCGATCTGCCGCACAAGGAAAAAATGACTGACGATGACGGCGATGATGTTGCCGACCGTGAAGCTCAGGGCAAGCATCGGGACGATCAGGGCCGGTTCGAACAGGCTCGCCGTGAGAGCCAGGGCTACCCCTGCCACAGAGAGAATGAGCTGGACCTTGAGCGGGGTGATCGCATCTTCAGCTGCGTAGAACACCCGGTTCATGAAGAAGTTGGCACTGAGGAAGGGTGCACCAACGGCAAGAAGGGTGATGATCAAGGCGTTGAGGGCACCGCCTTCGCGGATGCCACCGGAGAAGACCATGCCGAGGGGCGCTGCCAGTGCCAGAAGGGCTGCGGCACCGAAGACAGTCGCAACGCCGATGGTCCGCAGGCCAAGCGACAGAGTTTCCTTCGTGGTTTGCAGATCGTTCTCGGCATGCGCGGCGGCGAGGCGGTTGAACATGACGGTGGCCAGGGAAAGAGCGATCACCGAATGCGGCAGGACGTAGACAAGCGAACCGATATCCAGGTTGGTGAGGCCGGCGATGTAGGTGTCGTCGGGGAGGTCGGTTCGTGCCTCGGTAGCGATGGTCGCAACCCACTGGTTGACCATGTACAGGCCGTTGCCGATCAGCATCGTCACGATGGTGATGGAAGCCAGGCGGCCGGTTTTCCCCAGCCCGACACCGCGCCACCTGAACCTGGGCCGGAGGCCGAGGCGCAGGCGGCGCAGCGGCACGATGAGCACGAGCGCCTGGACGATGATTCCGAGGGTGGTTCCTCCCGCGAGGAGCAGGGTATGCGTGGGCGTCCACGTGTCCGGGGTGTGGCCCGTAGTCCGTTCAGCGCCCATCAGGGTGATGAAGGCGATGAGGAACCCGATGGAGACGATGTTGTTCACCACAGGAGCCCACATGTAGGGACCGAAGGATCCGTTGGCGTTGAGGACCTGTCCGATGATCGAGTACAGGCCGTAGAAGAAAATTTGTGGCAGACACCAGTAGGCAAAGACCGTCGTCAAGGCCAGCGCATCCCCGGATACATTCGTCAGCAGATCCGCGAGGAAGGGCGCCGCCAGTGTGATGAGTACCGTCAGGACGAACAGGACGATGACCGAGAGCGTCATGAGCCGGCTTACGAAGTCCGCTCCACGGTCCTCCTGCTGGCTGGCACGGATGATCTGCGGCACCAGCACCGCATTGAACACACCGCCTGCGATCATCAGGAAGATATAGGTCGGCAGGTTGTTGGCCGCGGGAAAGAGGTCCGACACCGCACCGGCTGTGCCGATCGCCGTTGCGAGGAGGGCCACCCGGACGAGGCCGAGTATGCGCGACACCAGCGTGCCTGCAGCCATGATTGCGCTGGAGCGTGCGGTTGAATCGGTGGGCGGAACTTCGCCCGCCGGGGTGGGACGGCGGCTGGGAACCACGCCCGCATCCTGGACGGGTATTGAGGCGGTGTTGGTATCAGACATCGTTACTCATCGTCTCACCAATACGCTCCCACGCCGGTCACCCGCCGTCGCTGCCCGGGAGGCAACCCACTTACAGGTACTGCGGAAGCACCTCTCGGGCAAGGTCGGCGATCCGGCGCTCATTCGGGAACGAGAGCTTGCGGCCAAGATCCGCGAGGGGAACCCACGCCACATCCACGGCCTCATGATCGGGATCGTTCTCGATGGTGAGGTGGCCACCGGTCGAGACCAGCAGGAAGTGATGAACCGTCTTGTGAACGCGGTGCCCGCTGACGGTGAACCAGTAGTCGATGCTGCCCAGCGCTGCAAGGACACGGCCGCGAATGCCTGTTTCCTCTTCGATCTCACGCACCGCTGCCTGCTCGTTGTTCTCCTGGTTTTCCGGGTGCCCCTTGGGCAGGCACCACTCGAGGCGTCCACCCCGGTTCAGACGGGCGATGATCGCGACATTGAGCAGGTCGGTTGACGTGTCGACGACGATTCCGCCGGCCGATACTTCCTCCACTGTCGGAAGCGTCTGGTGGATCATAGGCGCGCTCGTCCGGCCCATTGACGCTGTCAATGGGGTGCGCTTGGGGGCGCTGGGAACGGGTCGGTCCATGTCCCCACTCTAACGACCTTTGCGGGGCGATGATGACGTGACGCCCGGGGCGGACGCCGCGGCGCGGAACGTGCGGCGTGTTGCCGTGCGCGAGCCGACGATTGGGGACGGATGCCCATCCTTGCTTCCCCGTAATGGTGTTTGGGCTGATCTCTGGCACGCTTAAACCACTATGGTGCACCTGTTGGAAAACTCCCCGCTGACCGCCCCGCTTCCGGCGGTGGTCACCGAGCTCGGTCGTCTCTTCGCCGACGCCGGCCACGAACTCTCTCTGGTGGGCGGCCCAGTCCGCGACCTTTTCCTTGGCCGCTCCTCGCCGGACCTGGATTTCACAACGGACGCCGACCCGGACCAGACCATCGCTGTCATTCGCCGCTGGGCTGACGCTTTCTGGGAGATCGGCCGGGAATTCGGCACGATCGGCCTTCGCAAGGACTCGTTCACGATCGAGGTCACCACCTACCGGGCGGAAGCCTACGATCCATCCTCCCGCAAACCCGTGGTGGCGTTCGGTACGAACCTGGAGGATGACCTTCTCCGCCGGGACTTCACGATCAACGCCATGGCGCTCCGGCTTCCCTCGTTGGAACTCGTGGACCCCTACGGCGGCGTCAAGGACCTCCACGCCGGCCTGCTGCGCACCCCGGGTGCGCCGTCGTCGTCGTTCTCTGATGATCCGCTTCGGATGATGCGCGCGGCGAGGTTCGCATCCCAGCTGGGAGTGGAAGTTGCTCCGGAGGTGCGTGGAGCCATGACGGCAATGGCCGAGCGCATCACCATCATTTCCGCGGAGCGGGTGCGTGACGAGCTGACGAAGCTGATCAACGGGGCGCACCCCCGCCGCGGGATCGACATCATGGTGTCCACCGGGCTGGCCGACCACGTTCTGCCGGAGGTGCCCGCGCTTCGCCTCGAGATGGACGAGCACCACAGGCACAAGGACGTCTACCAGCACTCCCTGACCGTGCTGGAGCAGGCCTGTGAGCTGGAAACCGACGATGACGGTGCGGTGCCGGCTCCCGACTTCGTGCTGCGGTTCGCTGCACTGATGCACGACGTCGGCAAGCCGGCTACGCGGCGCTTCGAATCGTCAGGCGCGGTGAGCTTCCGCCACCACGACGTCGTCGGAGCGAAGCTGACGGCGAAGCGGATGAAGGCGCTTCGCTTCGACAACGACACGATCAAGGCTGTGGCCCGCCTCGTGGAATTGCACATGAGGTTCTACGGATATGGCGAGGCGGGCTGGACTGACTCAGCGGTCCGCCGCTACGTCTCCGACGCCGGCCCCCACCTTGAGCGGCTGCACCGGCTGACGCGCTCGGACGTGACAACCCGCAACCGCCGAAAGGCTGAGCGGCTCGCGTTCGCGTATGACGACCTCGAGGGACGCATTGCTGCGCTCGCCGAGCAGGAAGAACTGGCGGCCATACGGCCAGACCTGGACGGAGAACAGATCATGGCCCTTTTAGGCATCCGGCCGGGTCCCGTCGTGGGGCGGGCCTACCGCTACCTGCTGGAGGAGCGAATGGAGCACGGCCCGCACACCCCGGACGAGGCTGAGGCGAAACTGCGCACCTGGTGGTCCAGCCAGCCCGAAGCCGCCGGGGATGAGTCGTGAGCCAGCCGGGCGCCGCTGCCGCCGACCTCACGCCCGCCGGCACGCCGCTGCCGAACCTTTGGCTCCTGCGACACGGCGAGACCGAGTGGTCGCGGGACGGCAACTACACGGGACTCACGGACCTTCCGCTGACCGAGGGCGGGGAGCAGCAGGCCCGCGACGCCGCCGGCCGGCTGACCGGCGTCGACTTCGACGTGGTCTTCACGTCGCCGCTGCAGCGTGCCCGGCGGACAGCAGAGCTGGCGGGCTTCCCGAACGCGGAAGTACTGCCGCACGCTCATGAATGGGACTACGGCGACAACGAAGGCCGCAACAGCGTGAAGGTGCGCGAGGAGAATCCCGGGTACCTCATCTGGAAGGACGGCGCGCCGAACGGCGAGACGCTCGCCGAGGTGGGAGCTCGCGCCGACAGAATCATCTCCCGCGTCCAGGCGGGCTGCGGAACGCCCGCGGATCAGGATCCGAACGCCGTTCCCGTCCGCAACGCACTTCTGGTCGCGCACGGGCACTTTCTTCGCATTCTCACCGCGCGCTGGCTGGAGTTCGACGCCGTTGAAGGACGGCGCTTCATCCTCGGTACCGCTGCGGTCTGCGCCCTCGGCTGGGACAAGCACACGCCGGCCATCCTGCGTTGGAACATCTAATTTCGCACAGCCTGTGCCCTGCGCGCGCCGTAAGTGATGCGGCGCATCAGCCACTCCATCGGACCCATTGAGACCCGTGAGAGCAGGATCCGGCTGAAAACCAGCTGGGCTGCATAAATAACGACGGCGATGCCTGCGACCGCGGCGGCGGGCAGCTGGTCCGATAGACGCAGCCCGTAGGCCGTGAAGAGGAAGGCCATGATCAGCGATTGCATCAGGTAGTTGGTGAGCGCGATGCGGCCGGCGGGGGCGAGGAAGTCACGGAACCTGCCTCCCGTCGTCGTGCGGAAGAACAGCAGGAGGAGGCTGACATATCCGGCCGTCAGCAAGGGCGCGGTGAGCGTCGAAATCCCGACCGCTAGAACGCTGAACTGCTCAGCGTCCACATAGTTGGTGAGGTAGGCCTGGATCGCCCCGGCGGTGAGGCCAACCGGGAGGGCTACTGACGCCGTCGTCGTGAGAGCGCGGCGGGAAAGCTGCCCTGAGAGGAGTCCAACCCTTCCGGCTGCGAGACCGAGGTAGAACATCGCCAGGGAGAGGGGGCCCTGGAACAGCACGACTCCGGCAACGTTGTTCAGGAGATTGTCGACGTTGGCGAAGAATGCGGAGCCTGGGCTCTGCACGAGCGCGTCTGCGTCGACATCGAAACCCACCGGCGGGAGGCCTACCGAGGCTACGGCGACGAAAAGTCCCACCACCAGAATGGCCGATCCGACGATTCCGATCAGGGCACTGCCCGCGATGGCGGCTGTGGATGTCCGGATGGAGTACGTCGCCAGCAGAATGAAGCCCATCAGCGCGTACGTGAGCAGGATGTCTCCGAAGAACAGAAAAGTCCCGTGCAGCAAACCGAGGACAAGCAAGGCGGTCAATCGGCGCGACATCCGCTGAACCGGGGAGGCGGACGCAGCAACGGCCGCTTGCCACTGCAAGACGAAGCTGTATCCGAACAGGAAAGAAAAGAGCAGATAGAACTTTGCTTCGAACAGCGCTGCGACGGTGAACCGAACCGTCACATCGGCAGGAGAGTCGTGGGCGGGGCTGATTTCGCCGGCGAGGGTGAACGGGTCGGCGAAGTACCAGATGTTGACCATGAGGATGCCGCCAAGCGCGAAGCTGCGCAGCGCATCCACCTCGCGAAGGCGCTCCAGCTTCACCGGTGCTTCCTTACGCCCGTCCGGAACTCTCATATCACTCTCATAATGGCCCACTAGGATCGATCTTCATCACGAGATACCGGGAACCGGTTGATTATTCGGCGGCGCCGTCTTGTGAAGGTCTCAGGAGGTATGGCAATCGTAGTGGGAAAGCTGATTTCGACGCTCGGGTGGGCCGGCGCCGCCCTGCTGGCGGTAGGGGCGATTATTGATGCTTTCTCGCCTGTCTTTGAAGGTGGGGGACGCATCTCCGCGGCCTTTTTCATGATCCGCGACATGACTTACGCGTCCAGGGAAGACAGTGTGTGGACCTGGTACTCCGTGCTCTTGCTTGCAGCGGTAGGTGTGGTTTTTGCGACTCTGGCGTTGATTCGCCGGTCAAACGGTGAAAGTTCCATCCCCTACTTCTGTTTCGCGGTGGTGGCAGCCGGCATGTCAATCGACGAAGCCACCCTGTTTCATGAGAAGTTTGCGATCGCCGCCCGGTTGATGGGGTTGTCCCTGCCATTTACATTCAGTTGGCTCATCATTGGCATCCCTTTCGCAGTCACCGCGGGTGTGATCCTTCTGCTGCTTGCCCGGCGAATAGATGCCACGCTGCGCCGTCGGCTCATCGTTGCGGGGGCTGTTTTTCTCCTGGGGGCTGTCGGGTTCGAACTGCTGGGTGGAATCATCGTGAACTTCTCTGACAATCTCGCGGCGCCCGGGAGTCGATTGCTGTACCAGTTCGTCGCCATGCTTGAAGAGGGTTTGGAGCTCACCGGATCGCTGATTGCGCTATGGGCTGGCTTGAAAGCCGTCGACTTACAGTGGATCGCGCAGCGCCTGAGTAGGAAGCACGCCGTCTCCTCCTGAGCGGCTCGGGGTGCCAAGGGAAGCCCGGCCTTTGACAGCGTAATCGCCCCGCAATTTTCTCGCCAAAAAGATTTCAGATAATTCCCAGAAAGAGCTAGGCGAAGGGCCTTCCTTTGCGGTAGCTTTGAGAAGTGCCATTGGGAGATCTCAATCTTCCGGTTTATGCACAGTCCAGGTAAGCGCTAGATAGAAGTGGAGGTGGGATTCGGTGATTAACTTTCTCGGCGGCATGATGGCCGCGCGAACCCGCCCAGCCTCCGCCGTCGCTGCGCACTAATTTCCTGCTGAAACTGGCACTTCTCTCCTAATTACTTCTGCGAGAAGTTTCTTTCACTACTTGTGTGCCAGGCGTAGTCCGCCTCTCTTTTTCGTGCCCCCTTTAGGGGATGTGCTTTTACGCGCCATTTCCACTTCATGCACCACAATTCCAGGAGATATCCATGCCTGCTTCTCAGGTCCTATCTGTCCCCATTTCCACAGAACGCACCGCGACCCAGGTCGACGAACAGCCGCGTTCTCAGGGGGAATTCATCATGTCAGGCAATCTCACCCGCCTCGACGGCAGGGCAGGCGATCCCAGCCCTGAAGCGATCGATTCTGCAGCGGTGATGCCCGACTTCATGCAGCGAAAGGAGGTGTACCTCATGATCAAGAAACTCCGCGAAAGTGTTTCCTTCTGGAAGCGAATACAGGAATTGTCGGTCGATAGCGCCTGGGACAACGCCCAGTCCTACGCCCTGCCACAGCATCACCTGTTCATCAAGTAGCAGCGTCCATGCGGCTGTGTAGCTGCTTCCTGTCGATCCGCGAAGGAGGGTCCGATGCAAGTCATCGATCCCATTCCAGGAGAAGCCCGCGCTTCCCAGCGCGGGCTTCCGCCTTTAACGGAGCAGCAGCCCCAATTCACCGCACCTGTCACGGAATGTAGCGGCTGTTGTGCGCGTTATATGGTCAAAGATGGTTAGCGGGCAAGAGCAGGTGTGCCCTTAAGCGACAGTGAAGGGAGGGTGCGTGGCCCCCGTGAAGCGCGTTGCGATGCTGTCGCTTCACACATCGCCCTTCGACCAGCCCGGTGGCGGAGACGCCGGCGGGATGAATGTCTATGTCCGGTCAGTGGCGCTCGAACTTGCGAAGGTCGGCATCAACGTCGAAATCTTCACGCGTGCAGCCGCCGACGGGCAGCCCCACATTGAGGAACTTGGCCCGGGTGTCCTGGTGCGCCACCTCATTGCCGGGCCTACCCGACGGGTGCCCAAAGAAGTGCTGCCCCAGCTATCCGATGACCTCGCGGACGCTATAGCGGACGCCACGGACCTCCTTGCCGACGGGCATTTCGACGTTATCCACTCGCACTATTGGGTGTCCGGGATAGTGGGCCTTACCGTTGCGAAATCACTCAAGTTGCCGCTGGTGCACTCGATGCACACCATGGCAAAGGTAAAGAACCTCAGGCTCCATGCCGGCGGCGTGATGGAACCCGAGTCCCGTATCGCCGGTGAGCACTCCATCGTCGACGGCGCCGACCGCCTCATCGCCAACACGAGTACGGAGGCTGCCGAACTCGAGTTACTCTACGGAGCCGCCGCCGAAAAGGTCGATATAGTCGCTCCGGGCGTCGACCTCGATGTCTTCCACGCACTGCATCGCCCCGCTTCCCGGGAGCGTCTCCAGTTCCCGGCCGAGGCGTTCCACGTGGTCTTCGCCGGCAGGATTCAGAAACTGAAAGGTCCGCACCTGCTCGTGGAGGCTGCCGCGGATCTGCTCGCCAGGCGCCCTGACATTCCGCTGCAGGTCAGCATTATCGGCTCAGGCAGCGGGCCGGAGGCGCTGGAACTCCAGCCGCTGATCGACCGGCTTGGACTGCACGACGTCGTCAGGCTCTACCCTCCCGTCCTGCCCGCCCAGCTTGCGCACTGGTTCCGTGCAGCCGATGTCGTGGCCATGCCCTCCTACAGCGAGTCCTTTGGTCTGGTTGCCCTGGAAGCCCAGGCCTGCGGTACACCCGTGCTCGCAGCCAACGTGGGCGGGCTGCCCCAGGCCATCAGCGATGGACGCACCGGCATCCTGGTGGATGGTCACGGTGTTGCCTTGTGGTCAGCCGCCCTGGAGGTCCTGCACGACGGCGGCGACATGCGCCGCACGCTCGGCGCCCACGCTGCGGTACATGCGCTTGCTTTCGGGTGGCAGCGCACAGCACTGTTCACAGCGCAGAGTTACCGCACCGCCGTCGAGCAGTATGAGGCCGCTCCCGCCCTCTGAACCGCAAAGGCAGCCCACGTGCGCCCGGTGTGCCTACGATGGAGTGGTGAATGCCGCCGAAGAACTCGCCAGTTATCTCGACTCTGTAGGTATCACCGGTAAGGTTGCCACGCCCCGACAGGACAACCTGCGGCACATGCGGCTGTTCCTTGAGGGCAATGAGCACCTCGAGTTCGGCGTGCGGCTCACACGTGAGTGGACGTTCGACGAGGTGTTCGACCTGATGCACGAGCGCGTCGGCACCAGCGCCGACCCTGCGCTGCTCGAGGGTCAGGACACCATCGACGCCGGTAAGTGCGTTGCGGCGCTCGACCGTTTCGCGGACCGGTTGGGGGATGCTGTTCGCGCGAAGGACCGCATCCTGTTCGCTACCGGCCATCCCGCCGGCCTGCTGCCCGTTCATGCTGCGCTCGCTTCCGCCGCTGAGCGGGGCGGAGCAACAGTGGTGCAGGTGCCGGAAGGCCAACCGTTCCGAGACGGTGACATTCGGCAGCTCTTCGGTGTCCTGGCATGGCACCAGTACGGCGGACTCGTCCACACCCATTACCCGGAGCCGATGAGGCTCAGCCTCGAATTGTTGGCCTCGCAGGGTGCGCTGCCGCCACAGCTGGTGGTGGCCGATCACGGCTGGGCCGGACATGCCGCGTCCGAAGGAATACCGACCCTGGGGTTCGCCGACTGCAACGATCCCGGCCTGTTTGTCTCCGAAGCGCAGGGACAGCTCGAGGTTGCGGTTCCCCTGGACGACAATCTGTGTCCAGGGCTCTATGAGCCGATGACCCGATACATTCTCGAGCGGGCGGGACTGTCCTGACTGATGGCGACGAACGCATGTGATGCGCGGCATAACCGTCGCTCGCCCCGCTGGTAGATTGGTCGTGAGCTCACACCCGAGCCGCCCATAGTCCTGCCAGCACCCCGGAAGGATTCAGACGATGACGTCTATCCACGCCCCAGTGTCCGACCTCGACATTGCACGAGCCGCCCGCATGCGCCCCATCGAGGACATTGCAGCGACGGCGGGTATTCCTGCTGAGGCCTTGGAGTTGTACGGGCGGTACAAGGCAAAGATCGATCCCGCGCGATTACCTCGCGTCCCGGGCAAGGCGCCGGGAAGGGTGGTGCTGGTGAGCGCCATGAGCCCCACGCCAGCCGGGGAGGGCAAGTCCACCTGCACGGTGGGACTAGCTGACTCCCTGGCGAGGGCAGGTCAACGCGTGATGGTCGCGCTCCGTGAACCTTCCCTGGGTCCGGTGATGGGTATGAAGGGCGGCGCCACCGGGGGCGGCTACTCGCAGGTCCTGCCGATGGAGGACATTAACCTCCACTTCACCGGCGACTTTCACGCAATCACCAGTGCCAACAACACCCTGATGGCTCTGGTGGACAACTCGATCTACCAGGGCAATCCCCTCAATATCGATCCCCGCAGAATCACGTTCAAACGCGTGCTCGATGTCAACGACCGCGCGCTGCGGGAGGTGGTCATCGGACTCGGGGGTCCCGCGCAGGGGATCCCGCGCCAGGACGGGTTCGACATCACGGTGGCCTCCGAGGTCATGGCAGTGTTCTGTCTCGCGACCGACCTTGCCGACCTGAAGCGACGGCTCGCCGCGATGACTGTCGGCTACACGTATGACAGGAAACCCGTGACCGTGGCGGACCTCGGGGTTGAGGGTGCCCTGGCGCTCCTGCTGAAAGACGCGATCAAACCAAACCTAGTGCAAACAATTGCCGGCACGCCCGCGCTGGTACACGGTGGGCCGTTCGCCAACATTGCGCACGGCTGCAACTCGGTCATTGCCACCCGGACAGCCCGGGAGATGGCGGACGTTGTCGTAACTGAGGCCGGGTTCGGTGCTGACCTTGGCGCTGAGAAGTTCATGGATATCAAGGCGAGGTCGGCGGATGTGGCGCCGGACGCCGTCGTACTTGTGGCGACCATCCGCGCGCTGAAGATGCACGGAGGCGTGGCGAAGGATGATCTACGGGCGCCGAATGTCCCGGCGCTTGAGCGCGGAGTGGTCAACCTGCAGCGGCATGTGACGAACGTGCTGAAGTTCGGAATCACGCCCGTGGTGGCGATCAACAAGTTCGCTACGGACTCCGATGAGGAACTGGCCTGGCTGTTGCAGTGGTGTGCCGGCAAAGGTATCAGTGCTGCCGTTGCGGACATCTGGGGTGAGGGCGGCGGCGGTCCCGGCGGAGATGAGCTCGCCGCGAAAGTCCTGGAGGCCCTGGAGGCCCCCCGGTCGTTCCGTCACCTGTATCCTCTGGACCTTCCGGTGGACCAGAAGATCCGCACGGTGGCCCAGGAAATCTACGGAGCCTGTGACGTCGAATTCGCTCCTGCAGCGTTGCGCCGCCTGGCGGAGATCCGCGCCAACGGGTGGGACCGGCTGCCGGTCTGCATGGCGAAGACGCAGTACTCCTTCTCCGATGACGCCACTCTGCTGGGTGCGCCCGAGGGCTTCACTCTCCATGTGCGCGACCTGATGCCGAAGACCGGCGCCGGGTTCATCGTGGCCCTCACGGGCGCCGTCATGACCATGCCCGGACTGCCCAGGGAGCCGGGCGCCCTGCGCATGGACGTCGACGACGACGGCGGCGCAGTAGGTCTGTTCTGAGTAACACCGTCTCCGGCTCCATCCCGTCGGTACCTCACCGCGCGAACCTGACGAAAGGACTTTGAGTGAAGGCGCTCTATAAAGCCGGTTCCCAGGCCGGTTTTGACCTCGTCGACAGACCGGAGCCCGTCCCCGGTATCGGGGAGGTGAAGATCCGCGTGCTGACCACGGGAATCTGCGGAACAGACCTTCACATCGAGTCATGGGACGCGTGGGCGGCTGGGATCATCCGGGCACCGCTGATTCCGGGTCATGAGTTTTACGGCGAGGTGGTTGAGCTTGGTGACGGTGTCCACGATGTGCGGGTGGGAGACCGGGTATCCGGTGAGGGCCACATTGTGTGCGGTATCTGCCGCAACTGCCGGGCCGGACGCCGTCAGATGTGTATCAGGACCGTCAGCGTCGGTGTGCAGCGTGACGGCGCCTTTGCTGAATTCGTGGTCCTTCCCGAAACCAACGTCTGGGTGCACCACGACGGCGTGACGCCCGAGTTGGGTGCGGTTTTCGACCCGTTTGGGAACGCTGTTCACACCGCGTTGAGCTTCCCCCTGGTCGGCGAGGACATTCTCATCACCGGCGCAGGACCCATCGGGCTGATGGCCATTGCCGTAGCCCGTCATGCGGGTGCCCGCAATATCGCGATCACGGACGTCTCTGAGCCGCGCCTTGATCTCGCCAGATCCATTGGGGTCGATCTCGCCGTCGATGTGAGCAGGATGAGGATCACAGAGGCGCAGCGGGAACTGCACATGGTGGAAGGCTTCGACGTCGGGCTTGAGATGTCCGGACACCCCACTGCATTGCCCGAGATGATCGACAACATGAACCACGGCGGCCGGATTGCGATGCTTGGGCTGCCCGCGCAGGACATCACCATCGACTGGGGGAAGGTCGTCACGCACATGCTCACCCTGAAGGGCGTGTACGGGCGGGAGATGTTCGAAACCTGGTATGCGATGAGCGCCATGCTGCAGTCGAATCATCGGCTGCGTGATGCTGTGGCGAGTGTAGTGACGGACGTGCTGCCGGCGTCGGACTGGCAGAAAGGTTTCACGATCGCGCGCAATGGGCGCAGCGGCAAAGTCGTACTCGACTGGTCGTCAATTTAGGGAGTTGGGAATGTTTGCTTCAGTCAAGGATCAGTTGCAGTCAGAGCTGCAGGAGATTCGGGATGCCGGTCTGTACAAGCGGGAAAGGACCATCTCGTCTCCGCAGTCCAGCGCGATCCGAGCCGCCCTCGGGAACGGTGAAGGAGCGCGGGTTCTAAACTTTTGCGCCAACAACTACCTCGGCCTTGCCGATCACCCCTCGATCATCGAATCCGCGAAAGGCGCGCTCGACGACCGCGGCTTCGGCATGGCGTCGGTGCGTTTCATCTGTGGAACCCAGGACCTGCACCTGGCGCTCGAACAGCGGGTCTCCCGGTTCCTCGGGACCGATGACACCATTCTCTTCAGTTCCTGCTTTGATGCGAACGGCGGAGTGTTCGAATCACTGCTGGGCACTGACGACGCCGTGATCTCCGATGCCCTGAACCACGCCTCAATCATCGACGGGATCCGGCTGAGCAAGGCGCAGCGGTTCCGCTACGCGAACCGCGATATGGCGGATCTGGAAGCGAAGCTGCAGGAAGCCTCCGGCGCCCGCCGCCGGCTCGTCGTCACCGACGGTGTCTTCTCGATGGACGGTTACCTTGCTCCGCTGCAGGAGATCTGCGACCTGGCAGAGCGGTACGACGCCATGGTGATGGTGGACGACTCACACGCCGTCGGATTCATGGGCACCACCGGCGCCGGAACACCGGAGCATGCCGGTGTATCCGATCGTGTCGACATCTATACCGGTACCTTCGGTAAAGCCCTCGGTGGAGCATCGGGCGGCTATGTGTCCGGACGCCGCGAGATCGTTGAACTGCTCCGGCAGCGAGCGCGGCCGTACCTGTTCTCCAACTCGCTCGCCCCGTCGATTGTCGCAGCCACTCTGACGGCGCTGGACCTGGTGCAAAACAGCGCGGATCTTCGCGCGCGGCTGAGCGAGAACGCGGCGCTGTTCCGGAGGCGGATGACCGAGGAGGGCTTCGACCTGCTGGAGGGCGAGCATCCCATCATCCCGGTCATGTTCGGTGACGCGGCTGTGGCCGCCCGGGTGGCCGACAACATGCTGGAGCATGGTGTCTACGTGGTCGCGTTCAGCTACCCGGTGGTACCCAGGGGCGCGGCGCGTATTCGCGTCCAGCTTTCGGCCGCACACAGCGCCGAGGATGTTGAGGCGTGTGTTTCGGCCTTTGTGACGGCCCGTCAGGCGGTGGTCCAGCAGTAACGTCGTGAACGTCCTTCCAACAGACGCCCCGGGGCGACACACTTCAGTGGGTGACGTCATACATCGCTGCGGAGATGGTCAATGCCTACACTGACGAGGATCACCCAGCCTGAAGGAGTCCTATGCCGTTCGACGCGGGCCGCCGAGCCTTCATTCTGGCCGGTCTTGGTATGACGCTGGCGGGATGTGCGGCAAAGGCGCCGCAGACCCTGCCGACCGAGAGCACGTCCCCCGCACTGACGCCCTCTACGGCGCCGTCACCGACACCACGACCCACACTCACGAGTCCGCCGCCGGAGCCGGCGCTGCCTACACGGGACGAGATCATCTCTACTTTCTCAGGTCTCGCTCCCCACCACTGGGGGCTGGATGTCCCCGGAGTGGCCAGTCGTCTGCCCACAACTGCCGGAGGCGCTGCTCTGACCCTCGATTACTGCGGAGGGCCGGGAGGAAGCCAGACAGACCATACGATCCTGGATTTCCTGCGCCAACACCAGGTACCAGCCACACTGTTCCTCAACGCTCGGTGGATTGCCGGTAACCCGGGTCTGGCGAAGGAGCTGGCGGGTGATCCGCTGTTCGAAATCGCCAACCATGGCACGCAACATCTTCCGTTGAGCGTGAACGGACAGAGCGCCTACGGCATACCCGGTACAACCGGACCGGGCGAGGTATACGACGAGATCATGCAGAACACCGAGGTAATCTCCGAACTCGCCGGCAAGCCGCCGCGCTTCTTTCGGTCCGGGACCGCCCATTTGGACGACGTAGCCTCCCAGATCTGCCTTGCCCTCGGCCAGACTCCGACCGGATTCAGCATCAACGGCGATGCGGGAGCGACGCTTTCGGCGCAGGCGGTCACGGAGGAAGTGGTCAGGGCTCAACAGGGTGACATCATCATCACTCACGGCAACCAGCCGGCGGCGGGCACGGGCGCAGGGCTCGCGGCGGCAATCCCGTTCCTTCAGACCGAGTTCGTTGCACTGGAGTCGCTCAAACACCCGGTGTAGGCCACTTCATTCGCCCGCCGGTGACAATGGACGGGAAGTGCCTATGCCGGCGTCTTACGTGGCCGAACGAGGACCTTCGGTGCCTTTGACCGAGGTCGGACTGCGAGATACAGGGCGCCCGCGGTCAGGAGGATCAGGGCAGCGACGACGACCGCGGTGGCCGGGTCATCAGCCAATAGCAGTGGTATCGCGCGCCCGGGCACGGTGGCCGCGAAGACGAAGGCAACAGCGATCCCGATATAGCTGCCGATCATGTTCGCCCGGTGGGCCACGATGTTGTGGCGGATGGCGGATACCAGACCGAGCGTCACGGTGACGATGGTGAACGCAGAGAGGCCGTGTAGCCAGCTGAACTGCCCGTCGGAGACGATCCAGAAGCTGCTGATGCAGACGAAGTACATCGAGGCTACCCACGTATATCCGATGATTCGATGTGTCCGGTCGCGGCGTCGCCGGAAGATATTGATCGGCCCGAGCACCAGTACGTAAAGCGCCGCGATCACGTGGGCGGTTATCAGCGGGCTCCAGTCCATGCCTATAAGATAGACACACTATCCTATGGATGTATATCTGGATAGTTGCTGCCGATCTACTATCCGATGAGGAGCACCCGATGCAGCTGAAGGAATTGAGCGCCGCAACGGGTGTCAGCGCGGCAAGCATCAAGTTCTACCTCCGTGAAGGCCTCCTGCCCCGCGGAGACGAGATTCATCCCACCCGAGCCGAGTATGGGCCCAGGCACACCGAACGTCTTGAGTTGATCACTGGGCTTCGATCGGTCGTGGGGCTTCGGATTGACCAAATCCGGTCCCTGATCGGGCTGATCGACGATCCTGCCGTCACCCGGCTCGAACTGCTCGGCAGGACCCAGGCAATGGTATTGGGAGCACCGCCGCAGACCCTGCCCGATCTTCCGCTCGTCAGGGAACTGCTGGACGCATATTCCTGGCCGGACGTACCAACTGACGCACGCGCGGTGCTCAATGGAACGCTTCGCGAAATGGAGGCGATGGGACTGTCGGTGAGCGCCGACGTCGTACTGGGTTACGCACGCGCGGCAGATCAGGTGGCCAAGCAGGACCTGGGAGTGGTGTTCGACGAGAAGTCCCGGGACAGGACGGTGCTCGCCGTGGCGGTGGGTGTGCGTGCCTATGGCAAGTTGCTGCTGAGTCTGGTGGCACTGGCCCAGGCGTCGCGCAGCATTCAGCGTCTCGGCGGTGGGGAATCCACATGACCCTACGCGGGCTGTTCAGGGTCGCGGCGCCGCCACCACTACGGTACCGGTCAGAGATACCGCAAGGATGACCCCGGTCGCGAGCAGGCCAAGCAGAACCGGTCGGTGGCCCACTCGCAGCAGGCTCCGCAAGTGCACGCCGAGACCGAGCGCGAACATCGCTGCGGCAAGCATGAACGTCTGCACAAGCTGCGCCAGTTCCAGAGCACCTGGAGGAAGGGCGCTGACGCTGCGCACTAGCATCGCCCCGACAAATCCCAGTATGAACAGGGGGACTACGGGCGGCAGCGAAGCACCGGTCCGCGGGTCCGTCCGGCGCTGGTACATCGTGAGTCCGGCGATGATCGGGGCCAGCGTCAGCACCCGGGCGAGCTTGACCGTGACGGCTACGGCCAGTGCCGTGCCGCCAACAGCTTCGCCCGCTGCGACTACCTGCGCTACCTCGTGGGTCGACGCACCTATCCAGATCCCGAGAGCCCTGTCGGATAGTCCCAGAAGTTCCCCGAGGAAGGGGACGGCGGGGATCATGAGGGTCCCGAAGAGTACTACGAGCCCGATGGCGGTCGCGACGTCTGTTTTGCGGGCTCCGGCCGCGCTCTCCGTCGCCGCTACGGCGGCCGCGCCGCAGATTGAGAATCCGGACGCGATCAGTAGGCGCTGGGAAGGCGCGATCCCCAGAAGCTTGCCGAACCAGACGGTAGCTGCGAAGGTCACCCCAACCGATGCGAGAACGATCAACAGCACACCCGGGCCAAGCCCGAGAACCGCCGAGAACGGTAGCTGGAGTCCCAGCAGCACGATTCCGCCCCGCAGAAGGTGTTTGGCGCTTACGGCGATTCCCTGGAAGAAGATCGCCGGCATGGGTAGGACATTGCCCAGTACTGCGCCGAGCAGGATGGCTATCAGGAGGGGGCTGGCACCCGGGATCACGTTGCTTCCTAGCCACGACAGGGCAGCAGCGGCAAGGCAGAATGCGAGGCCGGGAAGTATGGGCAGCAGACGCCCCGAGCGATTGCTCATGTCAACAATCTCTCACGCATCGCGGGCCGCACTAGCCAAATCCTCCTGTGAACACGAAACGCTCCCGGCATGACCGGGAGCGTTTCGTCGAAGGAGCGTCGTTTAGCGCTCAACCTCGCCGCGGATGAAGGCTTCAACCTTCTCGCGGGCGATGTCATCGTTGTACTGCTCCGGCGGCGACTTCATAAAGTAGCTCGACGCCGACAGGATGGGGCCGCCGATCCCGCGGTCTGCGGCAATCTTCGCTGCGCGGATTGCATCGATGATCACGCCGGCCGAGTTCGGGGAATCCCAAACTTCCAGCTTGTACTCGAGCGACACCGGAGCGTCTCCGAAGTTGCGACCTTCAAGCCGGACGAAAGCCCACTTGCGGTCGTCGAGCCAGGCGACGTAATCGGATGGACCGATGTGGACGTCGTCGGCGTGAAGTTCGGCTTCCACGTTGGAGGTGACAGCCTGCGTCTTGGAAATCTTCTTGGACTCGAGGCGATCCCGCTCAAGCATGTTCTTGAAGTCCATGTTGCCGCCGACGTTGAGCTGGTATGTGCGGTCCAGCGTCACTCCACGGTCTTCGAAAAGCTTCGCCATGACGCGGTGCGTAATGGTTGCGCCGATCTGGCTCTTGATGTCATCGCCCACGATGGGGACACCGGCTTCGGTGAACTTGTCGGCCCATTCCTTGGTGCCGGCGATGAAGACCGGCAGGGCGTTGACGAATGCGACACCGGCATCGATGGCGCACTGGGCGTAGAACTTCGCAGCCGCTTCGGATCCAACAGGGAGGTAGCACACCATGACGTCGACCTGCGAAGCCTTGAGCTCGGCCACAACGTCAACAGGCTCGGCGTCGGACTCCAC
The DNA here is from genome assembly GCF_059092925.1 of Arthrobacter sp. MDB1-55. NCBI lineage: Bacteria > Bacillati > Actinomycetota > Actinomycetes > Micrococcales > Micrococcaceae > Arthrobacter > Arthrobacter sp. MDB1-55. The sequence goes on from NZ_JBNHID010000002.1 coordinate 512,186, forward strand.
GATGGTCTCGCGGTAGTACTTGCCCAGACCGTCCAGGGTGTGGCCGCGCTGCACCTTGACGCCCGTTGCCGGCACATCCGCGATCTTGATGGTGTTGTTTTCACTGGCACCGATCGCATCAGCAAGATCCAGGCCGACCTTCTTGCCATCAACATCGAAGGCAGAAACGAACTGGACGTCGCCGACGTGGTACTTGCCGAATTCCACGTGCATCAAGCCCGGGATGGTGGCCGTTGCATCCGCATCCTTGTAATACTGCACACCCTGTACAAGTGATGCTGCACAGTTTCCGACACCGACAATTGCTACCCGAATGGGGTTAGTTCCCACTGTTCTCCTCTTTACGCGCATTCTGAACCGCTCAGACTGAGGTTATGTTGCCTTTGCCCGCGGCGAAATCCACAGCTCACACAGTCTACTTGTTATTGCCAACACGCGTTGTGGCTCGCGCATTCCGTCGCTGGTCCAATGGGAGCGGGGCAAGCGGCACATCGCGGGGAGGCGCCGTCGTCGTAGCGGTTCGCTAGGCTTCGGTACATGGAGCACGAGGAGAGCCCGCGCCGCCCAGTGAGCATCTCGGTGCCCTCCCGTAAAGATCCCCTCTTGAGGCAGCTCACCGAGTCCGTCGGGGGACCGCTGGGCAGGCATGCCGCGCCCGGCCGCGTACGGCCGGCAATCTTCACCGTCGAGCGGGTTCTCATTCTCATGACGACGGCGGCGGCCCTCCTTGCGATGTTGGTCAAGGTGCCCTGCCGAACGGATGGTTGGGCACGTCCGGAACAGTTCTACCGCGCCTGCTATTCGGACTGGACCGAAGCATTCAGGTTCCAGGGCATCGGAAGCGGACTGTCTCCGTTCGCGGAAGGATCCGCCTTCGATGGCCCATTGCTGGTCGGGGTGGTTGCGGGACTGACGGCTCTGCTGGTTCCGACGTCTGCGGATGGAATAGTGCAGTCGCAGTCAGTGGTGCAGTACTTCGATGTGAACGCTGTGGTGATTGCAGCGGCGTGGCTGGGGACCGTTGTTGCGACGATGCGGCTGGCCAGCAGGCGGCCCTGGGATGCAGCGATTGTGGCCGTTGCGCCGATCGCCGTTCTGACCGCGACCTCGAGCTGGGTGCTGCTGTCGGTTCTTCTGAGCATCCTGGCTGTCAGGGCGTTCGCCCGGCACCACTACGCGGTGGCAGGAATACTGCTCGGATTCGGTGCCGGATTCAGCGTTCACGTTGTGCTTGTTCTTGCGGCGGTGGTTCTTCTGGCCGCACGTACCGGGCGGTTCAGGGGAGCGCTGGTAACCGCAGGTGCCCTTGCCGCGGTCTGGATTATTACCGTTCTCCCATTCGGCCCTTCGCAGGCGCTCGCCCTTCCATGGGAGTACGACCCCCCGCACCTGGGTATCTCGTCCTCCGTGTGGGGGGCGTATAACCTCCTTGCGGATCGGCTGGGACTGCCTCCCATGCCGCCCGGTGCGGTGGGGGTGGCAGGATCCGTCGGCTTCGTAGTGCTGGCGGCGCTCATTGTGCTGCTGGTGCTGCGCGCTCCGCGGCGCCCCCGGCTCCCACAAGTGATATTTCTCCTCATTGGCGCCCTGGTGCTCATCATTCCCGACTATGGTCCTGAGCTCAGCCTCTGGCTACTGCCCTTTCTTGCGCTCTCCTATGTCGACTGGAGAATACTTCTTGTCTGGCAAGTGGCGGAGGTGCTGCACTGGTGGGCGCACTGGATGTTCGCCGCGCGAGAGGCCTCCGCTGGAGCTGTAGCCAACAACATCGATCCGCTGTACGTGGCATTGGCCGTCCTCGCGCGGCTACTGGTCACCGGCTATCTGATGTACCGAGTTGCCCAACATATACTTGAACCCGAATACGACCCGGTTCGCACACTCGGAATCGACGATCCGGCGGGCGGCCCCTTCGACGGCGCTTCGGATCGGATTCACCATGCTCGGGTAGGCTTGAGGGCGTCCGCTCAGGACCCGCCGATTCCCGCACCGAAAGACCCACAGTGACACGTTCCGTCTTCCGCAGCGAACGCCTGACGCCTGAAGCTTTTGAGACGATTGCATCGGCTCACCCAGGCGTCGTCATCCCCCTGGAGCAGACCCCGCAGTGGGCTGACTTCGAGCGGAGCCTCGGCCGGGAACCGTATGGGCTGTGGGCTTACTACGACGACGACGGCGCGCCGGCCGTGTTGATGAGCCTGCTCCGGGTGCGGCGGCGATTCCGTGAATCCCTGGTGGCCATCAACGGCCCCGTCTGGTTGGGGGACCGCTCGCCGGACGCGGAGCTTCGCCTCATGCGGACGGTCCAGGCGCAGTTCGACGAGGACGTCGATACCGATCCCCTCTACGTCCGGATGCAGGTCAAGCATCCCCAGGCTCCTGCTGACGGCCCGATCGAGCACGGCTGGTACGAGCGCGAGATCGTGGTGGACCTCACGCCCAGTGAGGACGCCATCTTCAAGTCCTTCCGACCAAACGCACGCAACAGCATCAGGCGGGCTGAGCGTTCGGGTGTCGAGATACGGACTATCGAGCGGCCCGAGTGGGTCGATGTGTTCCGGCGGGACCTTTATCCGATCCTGCAGGAGACAGCTGAACGGGACGGCTTCGCAAGCTTCGGTGCTGAATACTACGAGAAGCTTCTGGATCAACTGGGCGACTATCTGCGCCTCATGGTGGCGTACGTCGAAGGCCGCGCGGTGAGTTGGCTGATCACCACCGAGTACCGTGGCTACTCGGTGTATTACTTCGCGGGCAGCACGCACGATGCCCGGAAGACGTTCGCCCCCTACCTGCTCCTGTGGGAGGCGTTCAAGCAGCTCAAGGCTGCCGGCAACACCGCATGCGGCCTCACCGGGATCGTGAGCGAGAACTATCCCCAGCTGGTTAATGTGACCACCTTCAAGCGGAATTTCTCGAAGAACGTGGTCGAAATTCCCACCACCTACGACATCCCCCTCAACCCGGGAAAATACCGGGTAGTTGCAGGGCTGCTGACGTTCCGCAGGACAGCACCGGCGAAGGGTCGCGCGCTGCTGATGGGGGCGGCGGCGTCGTTGTCGAGGCTGCGGACAGACCGCTCCGAGGCAAGGAACTAACCATGACTGACGTCGCGATTGTCGGTGCCGGACCCAACGGGCTGGCGGCCGGCGTCGTGATGGCACGGGCGGGACTCAGTGTCGAGGTGTTCGAGGCTGAGCATGCTATCGGCGGCGGCTCCCGCTCCATGGAGCTGCTCGAACCGGATCATCGCCATGATGTCTGTTCAGCGGTGCACCCGATGGCGTTGGCATCGCCCTTCTTCCGTGATTTCGCCCTCTCTGACCGCGTTCCCTTCGTTGTGCCGGCGCTGTCATATGCCAACCCGCTCGACGGCGGAAGGGCGGGGCTCGCGTACCGGGACCTCGGACGCACCGCCATGGGGCTGGGCAAGGACGGGCAATCCTGGCGGCGTCTGATGCGCCCGCTCGTGCAGCACATAGAGGGCGTGGTGGACACGGGCCTTAATTCGTTCCTGCGTGTTCCACGGAATCCTGTGGCCGCGGCCTTTCTGGGCCGGGCGACGCTTGAGCAGGGAACACCCCTGTGGGGCTTACGTTTTTCAACCGAAGAGGCAGCGGCATTGTTCACCGGCGTGGCCGCCCACGCCGTCTCCCCCCTTCCCACCCTCGCGGCCGCCGGAGCCGGCCTCACCCTGGGTGCGTTGGCGCACACGGTGGGTTGGCCGATCCCGGTGGGTGGGTCGCAGGCGCTGGTGGATGCCATGGCGGAAGATATCCGTGCGCACGGAGGGAGAATCCACACGGGCCGCCCGATCACATCGGTGAGCGAGTTCGACGGCGCACGCGCGGTCCTGCTCGACGTTTCACCCCGGGTTGCGGCCGATCTGGCCCGAGACCGGCTGCCTCAGCGCTACCTTTCCGCGCTGGAGGGCTTCCGATACGGCGACGGAGCCTGCAAGGTCGACTTCATCCTCTCTGGTCCAGTGCCATGGGCAAATGAAGAAGTACGATCGGCCGGAACCGTCCATGCAGGCGGCAGCCGCCGGGAGGTTGCGGCGTCCGAGGCTGACGTCGCTTCCGGCCGACATCCAAAGAAGCCCTATGTCCTGGTATCGCAGCCCTCTGTATTCGACTCCACCCGCGCTCCGCACGGACGCCAGATCCTCTGGACTTACTGCCACGTCCCCAACGGATCGACGCGGGATATGACTGAGGCCATCGTGCGGCAGATCGAACGTTTCGCACCGGGGTTCCGCGACGTCGTCGTCCGTTCGCACGTGATGACAGCGGCGGATCTGGAACAGTACAACGCCAATTACGTGGGCGGGGATTTCAGCGGCGGGGCGGTCACCATCCCGCAACTGCTCGCGCGCCCCTCCTTCGGACCGAACCCATGGCGCATGCCGGTTGACGGTCTGTACCTGTGCTCTGCGTCGACACCTCCGGGGCCCGGTGTTCACGGAATGGGCGGGTACCACGCGGCCAGATTGGCGTTGAAGGACGTCTTCGGGCTGCCGGTGCCGAAGTTGGGGATGCGCCGTTGAACTGGTCCTGACCGGACCATTTCCGGCTCAGGAAGCGCAAGAGTAAGCTTGATCACGATCGCAAGTAAATAACGCCCTTGACCCGCAGCGGGAGAGTTCTGCCGTTGACTTCACACACCGGTAGGCGCCGTAGGAGCAAACCCTCCCCAGGAATCTCTCAGGCCCAGCACCGCAGCGGAAAGGCAACTCTGGAAAGCAGGACAGCCGAGCCCGGCTGTCCTCACCGACGGTGCAATGCGAACCTCGCGTTCGCGGAATCTCTCAGGTCCAATACAGAGTGGGGAGGAACTCGACCCTGGTTCGCGCATGTCGCGCACACTGATCTACGGAGTTCCCATGACCCACCTGACGGAATCAACCTTCTCCGACCGACACATCGGTCCCCGCTCCGATGATGCCGAGCAGATGCTAAAGGTTCTCGGCTATCCCTCCCTGGACAAGCTCGTTGATGTCGCGGTGCCGGCGAGCATCCGCATCGACGAGGGTTTGGACCTTCCTTCCGCGCTCAGCGAGCCGGAAGTTCTGGCCGAACTGCGCCGCATCGCGTCGAAGAACAAGACCGCCGTCCAGATGATCGGGCAGGGCTACTACGACACCGTGACACCACCGGTGATCCGCCGTAACGTTCTTGAGTCGCCGGCCTGGTACACCGCGTACACGCCCTACCAGCCGGAGATCTCCCAGGGCCGCCTCGAAGCGCTCCTGAACTTCCAGACCATGGTGCAGGACCTCACCGCGCTGCCCATCGCCAACGCCTCACTGCTCGATGAAGCGTCCGCCGTTGCAGAAGCCGTCCTGCTCATGCGCCGGTCGGGCAAGAACAAGGGCAGGACAGTGGTGGATGTGGATTGCCTGCCGCAGACCATCGCCGTTGTCAGGGGTCGGGCGGAAGCGCTCGGCTTCGAGGTGGAGATCGCGGACCTGTCCGAGGGTCTTCCTGACGGTGACATCAACGGCGTGGTGCTGCAGCAGCCCGGTGCTTCCGGCGCGCTGTGTGACCACACCGGCATCATCGCCACGGCGCACGACAATGGTGCGCTGGTGACGGTTGCCGCTGACCTTCTGGCGCTGACCTTGATCACTCCTCCCGGTGAGCAGGGTGCGGATATCGCCGTCGGCTCTGCACAGCGCTTTGGCGTTCCGCTCTTCTTCGGCGGACCGCATGCCGCGTACATGGCTGTCCGCAAGGGTCTCGAGCGGATGCTCCCCGGCCGGCTGGTCGGCGTGTCCAAAGATTCCGACGGCGCTCCCGCGTACCGCCTCGCGCTCCAGACACGCGAGCAGCACATCCGCCGCGAGAAGGCGACTTCCAACATCTGTACGGCCCAGGCACTACTCGCCATCGTCGCGAGCATGTACGGCGTCTACCACGGACCTGACGGGCTGAAGGCAATTGCAGAGCGCGTGCACGGGAAGGCTGCGAAACTTGCCAGGGCACTGCCCGGAACTGTTCACACCTCCTTCTTCGACACCCTCCTCGTGAAGGTCGACGGCGGCGCCAAAGACATCGTCACCAAGGCGGAAGAACGCGGGATCAACCTGCGCTTCGTCGATACCGACCATGTCGGTATCTCCTGCGACGAGACCACCACGGATGCACACCTCGAGATCCTCGCCGGAGTGTTCGGCGCGGACCTTCCGGATGGAGCCGAGGGAACCATTCCCGCGGAACTGAAGCGGACGTCGTCGTACATGACCCACCCGGTGTTTTCGCTTCACCGCTCCGAGACGCAGATGCTGCGCTACCTGCGCGGTCTCTCCGATCGGGACCTCGCGCTTGACCGCACCATGATCCCCCTCGGTTCCTGCACCATGAAGCTGAACGCGACGGTCGAAATGGAGCCGATCTCCTGGCCCGAGTTCGCAACCATCCACCCGTTCGCGCCGGAGCACCAGACCGAAGGCTGGCGTGAGCTCATCGGTGACCTCGAAGCGCGCCTCGCAGAGATCACCGGCTACGCCGGGGTGTCCATCCAGCCCAACGCAGGATCGCAGGGAGAGCTGGCCGGCCTCCTGGCCATCCGGAACTATCATCTGTCTCGCGGTGATGAAGCCCGTAACGTCTGCCTCATCCCGTCGTCGGCGCATGGAACAAACGCAGCGTCCGCTGTGCTCGCCGGCATGAAGGTGGTGGTGGTCAAGACAGCGCAGAACGGCAACATTGACCACGACGACCTCCAGGCAAAGATCGAAGCGAACAGCGATTCCCTGTCCGCGATCATGATCACCTACCCCTCAACGCACGGCGTCTTCGAGGAGGACGTGCGCTGGGTGTGCGACCAGGTGCACGCCGCCGGTGGCCAGGTCTACATCGACGGTGCCAACCTGAACGCCCTCGTCGGTCTTGCCAAGCCCGGTGAATTCGGCGGCGACGTCTCCCACCTCAACCTGCACAAGACCTTCTGTATCCCGCATGGAGGCGGGGGACCGGGCGTCGGTCCGGTAGCCGTAGCGGAGCACCTGGTGCCGTTCCTGCCCGGAGACCCGAACAGCACGCAAAGTGCAGCGGGCGTTCCCATCTCCGCCTCACGGTTCGGTTCGGCAGGCGTGCTCCCCATCTCCTGGGCCTACATCGCCCTGATGGGCAGTGAGGGACTGACTGCTGCCACCAAGTCCGCCCTCCTCGCGGCCAACTACGTTGCCGCCCGCCTGAACGAACACTTCCCGGTGCTCTACTCGGGTGAGAACGGCCTGGTTGCGCACGAGTGCATCCTTGACCTCCGGGAACTGACGGCCAAGACCGGCGTCACCGCAGAAGACGTCGCGAAGCGCCTCATCGACTACGGCTTCCACGCGCCGACCCTGAGCTTCCCCGTTGCCGGCACGCTCATGGTCGAGCCCACGGAGTCAGAGGACCTCGCAGAGCTCGATCGTTTTGTGGACGCGATGATCGAGATCAAGGGGGAGATTGACCGCGTAGCAACGGGCGAATGGCAGCTCGAGGAGAGCCCGCTCCGCCAGGCGCCGCACACCGCGCAGGCACTCATCAGCGACGACTGGGCCCAGGCCTACTCGCGTGAAGAGGCAGCATTCCCGCTGCGGTCCCTGCGCCATGACAAGTACTTCCCGCCGGTCCGTCGTGTCGACGGCGCCCATGGCGACCGGAACCTCGTGTGCTCGTGCCCGCCCCTCGAAGCTTTCGAGGACAATGCCGAGTCCCTTCACGAGAACACCGGAAACTAAGGAAGTCTCATGACCAAGCAGACAGCGCTCTACGCGCAGCATCAAGAACTCGGCGCCGCCTTCACCGACTTCGGCGGCTGGCAAATGCCCCTGAAGTACCGGAGCGAGCTGGAGGAACACCATACGGTGCGGCGTGCGGCGGGCATCTTCGACCTTTCACACATGGGCGAGGTGAAGGTGAGCGGAGCGCAGGCGGTACAGTTCCTCAACTACGCACTCGTCGGCAACTTCGCAGTCATGCCGGTAGGCAAGGCCAAATACTCCCTGATCTGCACTGAGGACGGCGGAGTCATCGACGATCTCATCGTGTACCGCCTGGAGGAGGACGAGTTCCTGGTTGTTCCGAACGCCTCGAACTCCGACACCGTCGCCGCGGAGCTGCAGCGCCGGGCGGCTGACTTCGAGGTGAAAGTTCAGGACCAGTCGGAAGATACAGCCCTGATCGCGGTACAGGGGCCTAACGCCGAGGCGATCCTGCTCGGTATGGCCGGCGCAGCAGACGCCGAGGCGATCACTTCACTGAAGTACTACGCCGCCGTCACAGTGGAGCTGGCAGGGCTCACGGTTCTCCTCGCCCGGACCGGTTATACCGGCGAAGACGGGTTTGAGCTCTTCATCGAGAACGGGCAGGCGCTGCAGTTGTGGAAGGCCGTGACCGAGGCCGGCGCTGAACACGGCCTTGCGCCCTGTGGGCTGGCTTCGCGGGACTCGCTCCGGCTGGAGGCAGGCATGCCGTTGTACGGACACGAGCTGGGGCTCGGTACCAACCCCTTCGAGGCCGGCCTCGGCGGCGTCGTCAGCTTCAAGAAGACCGAGGACTTCGTGGGCCGCGCCGTGCTCGAACCACTCAAGGGCGGAACTCCCAGCCGGAAGCTCGTGGGTCTCCGTGGATCCGGAAGGCGTTCTGCCCGCGCCGGGTACGGCGTCGTTCAGGATGGACGCACGGTTGGAACAGTGACGTCCGGCCTGCCAAGCCCGACGCTCGGCTACCCGGTGGCGCTCGCCTACGTGAATCCCGAGCTGAGTGAACCCGGTACGGAACTGGAGGTGGACCTGCGCGGCCGCCCCGAAGGCTTCACCGTGGTGGAGTTGCCCTTCTACAAGCGTCCGGACCGCTCGTGACCATCAGCGCCTTCGACCTGTTCAAGATCGGGATAGGACCGTCGAGCTCGCATACCGGTGGACCGATGACCGCGGCATACCTGTTCACCAGGCTGCTGGCGGAGCAGGAGCTGATGGGGCAGGTCACGCGGATCTCGGCTGAACTGTTCGGTTCCCTCGGTGTCACCGGTCATGGCCACGGGACGGTCAAGGCCGTTCTGCTCGGCCTTGAGGGTGAGCAGCCTCATCTCACCGATCCCGAGCGCGCGGAACCGCGGGTCGGCGAAATCGAGTCGTCCAGGACACTGCGGCTCGGCGGGGTTCGGGATATCAGCTTCGACCCGGAAGCTGACCTCGTCCTGCACCGCAGGCAGCGCTTGGATTACCACACCAACGGCATGCGTTTCACTGCATATAACGCTTCCGGAATGTCTCTGCTGGCCCGCGAGTACTACTCAGTCGGCGGTGGATTCGTCCTGGATGAGGATGAAATCAACTCGGACGTATCCGTCGGCTCGACTGTTCCTCTGCCCTACCCCTTCGAATCGGGGGCCCAGTTGCTGGACATTGCGGCAGCAACAGGTAAGCCCTTCTCCGGCATCGTCCTTGCCAACGAATTGGTCTCCCGGTCCGAGGAGGAGGTCCGAAGCGGCTTGCTCGAGATCTGGAACGTCATGCAGGACACCATCCGCCGGGGGTCCTCGACCGGCGGCATCCTTCCAGGTGGGCTGCATGTCCGACGCAGGGCGGCACGGCAGCTGGAACTGCTCCGTAAGGAAGCGGACCCGAACGATCATCTCAGCACCATGGAATGGGTCACCCTGTTTGCGCTTGCGGTGAATGAGGAGAACGCGGCAGGCGGCCGCGTAGTCACCGCACCCACCAACGGTGCCGCCGGCATCATTCCCGCCGTTCTGAAGTACTACACAGATTTCGTCCCGGGAGCCGACGACGACGGCGTCATCCGCTTCTTGCTTGCCGCCACTGCCGTCGGCGTTCTCTTCAAGAAAAATGCGTCTATCTCCGGCGCAGAGGTGGGCTGCCAGGGGGAGGTCGGTTCCGCTTGTGCAATGGCGGCGGCCGGGCTCGCGGAAGTGCTCGGAGGCACTCCCGAACAGGTGGAGAACGCTGCCGAGATCGGCATCGAACACAATCTGGGACTCACGTGTGATCCGGTGGGTGGACTGGTGCAGATTCCGTGCATCGAGCGAAACGCGGTCGGTGCGATGAAGGCGATCACCGCCGCCCGCATGGCCGTGCGCGGGGACGGTCAGCATTTCGTGTCGCTCGACGCCGCCATCAAGACGATGCGCGAAACGGGTGCGGACATGATGGACAAATACAAGGAAACGGCCCGCGGGGGGCTGGCCCTCAACGTGGTGGAATGCTGAATGGCGCTACCGACGCGGGTCGAGATTGTCCCTGGGGGCGGCGTCGTCGACCGGCTGCAGGGACTCGTTTCTCCTCCGGCGACGATCACGGTCACCTGCCTTCCACACCATGGTCCGGAGGAGACCGTTGGCCTCGCCGTGAAGCTCTCGGGTCTCGGCTATCGCGCGGTGCCGCACCTCGCGGCCCGTACGCTCACGTCCCGTCGGCAACTCATGCACTTCACGACGCGCCTCGCTGACGCCGGGGTGCGGGACATTTTCGTGATCGCCGGCGATGACAAGGACCCGGAGGGACCCTACGACTGGAGCATGCCGGTCATGGAGGAGATCGCGGACGTCGGCGGGTTCAATACCGGTTTCGCGGCCTACCCCGAGGGTCATCCCTCAATTTCTGAACCGGAATTGATCCAGTTACTGCTGAAGAAGCAGCAGCTGGGCAGCTGGGCCGTCACCCAGATGTGTTTCTCGGGCGATGTCCTCAACCGGTATGTCGCCCGACTGAGGTCCGACGGTGTGACTGTGCCGGTGTGGGCAGGGGTCCCGGGGCGGGTGCGGCGGACCCGGCTCATTGCGTTGGCCGGTCGAATCGGCGTCGGTCCGTCACTGAAGTTCGCCAAGCGCAGCGGATCGCTGCTCCGTTCTGTTCTGGCGCCGTCGTCGTACGATCCGGCGCCGTTGGTTCGGTCCATCGAACGCAGTAACGCGTTCGCCGGGGTGCACGTCTACAGCTTCAACGACTTCTCGGGGATTCCCCGGGCCTGAGCCCGGAGTCAGTCGCCCTTCACGTTCACGATCTGGCGGAGGGTATGCCGGATGCGGACCAGGTCCCGGGCGTCCTCCATCACCACATCGATGTCCTTGTACGCTGCCGGAATCTCATCAATGAAGGCATCTGTATCGCGGTACTCGATGCCTCGCATGGCCTTCTTCAGCTCCTCACGGGAGAAGGTGCGACGCGCGGCGCTTCGGCTGTATTCACGGCCCGCACCGTGCGGAGCGGAATTCAGGGCTGGAGCGAAACCCAGGCCCTCCACCACGTAGGACGCAGTGCCCATGGACCCTGGAATGAGCCCGGGGCGGCCGGGGGAGGCATCGATCGCACCCTTGCGGCTCAGCCAAACCTGCTTGCCGTAGTGCGTTTCCTGGGCGGTGTAGTTGTGGTGGCAGTTGATGCGCTCGAGTTCCCGCACTTCACCGTCGGTCCATCGGGCGAAGCACCCGATGACGCGGTCCATCATTTCCTCGCGGTTCAGCAGGGCGAAGTCCTGGGCCCACCGAAGCTGGCGGATGTATTCCTCGAACTCTTCATCGCCCTCCGTGAGATAGGCCAGATCGTTGTCCGGCAGGGAGATGCGGCGTTTGTCGCACAGATCCAGGGCGACCCTGATGTGCCGCTGGGCGATCCGGTTTCCCACACCGCGTGATCCGCTGTGCAGGAAAAGCCACACATTGTCGTTCTCATCGAGGCTGACCTCGATGAAGTGGTTGCCCGATCCCAGCGACCCGAGCTGCAATGCCCACTGCTTTGAATACGACGCCGGATCGAAACCCGCGCGCTCAGCGTCCCGTGCCAGCCGATCGACACGCGGCTGCGCGGAGTCAAGCACGCGCTTGTTGCTGTGACCGGCGGAGAGCGGAATGACCCGCTCGATGGACTGACGAAGTACCTTGCGGTCCAGCCTAGCCAGGTCTTCAAGGGTGAATTGGGTTCGTACAGCGATCATCCCGCAGCCGATGTCCACGCCCACCGCAGCTGGAATGATCGCGCCCAGGGTGGGGATGACCGAACCTACGGCGGCGCCCTTCCCGAGATGCGCGTCCGGCATGCTCGCCAGATGAGGGTAGATGAACGGCATAGAGGCCGTCTTCAGGTTCTGCGCCCGAGTCTGGTCATCGAGGATGCTGGCGAAGTTCACGTACGTGGGGCTGACGTTTTCCATGATCGTCCCATCGTCCTTCACCTGCACCAGAGCTTCAACCAACCTTTCCCCAAGGCCTGCGGGAAATCATGAAGCGATTCCTTCCCAGTGGCGGCTGGGAAGACCCGTCCGCAGGAGGATCCATGGATATTGAGATAGTCGGCGCCATGGCGATCACGGCCGTGGCAGCCGCCGTTGGCCTGACAACCCGCCTTGCAGCGACGAGTCAGCGCCGGATCACCCCTGAACCTGCAGAGCTGTCCTCTGCCGACCGTCGCCTGCTCCCGTACCTCAAGCTCACTCCGGCGCAGTGGCTATCGCTCACGGACTTCCAGCGTGCCAACCTGCGCGAGAGGGCTCACCGGACGATGAGCTAGGCCGGAACGCTGATCAGTCGTCGGAGACGGCTTGCTCCTTTGGTAGTGACGGGGATCACCACTTCAAGAGGATTGACACCAGCCCCGGAGCCGCCGAGTGCCTTCGGTGCTGCAAACGCAACTCTTTGCGCCGGGCTTGGGCTTACGGGTGCAAGACTTAAGCTGTGGCACACCTTGACGTTTCCAACATCGATTACTTCCTCTCCGACGGCCGCCAGCTGCTCAACGGCGTCTCCTTCAAAGTGGGCGAGGGCCACAAGACTGCGCTCATCGGCCCCAACGGAACGGGAAAGACCACCCTCCTGCGTATCGTTGCCGGTGACATCACCGCCGATGAGGGGGCCGTGACGAGGTCCGGCAGCATGGGCATCATGCGTCAGTTCGTTGGCCAGGTCCGCGACGACACCACCGTCCGTGACCTTCTGGTGTCGGCCGCCCCGCCGGTGCTCGCCGCAGCTGCCAAGCGGATCGATGACGCCGAGCTGGCCATGATGGAGCACGACGACGAACCCACCCAGATGCGCTACGCACAGGCAATCGCCGACTGGGGAGACGCCGGCGGATATGAACTCGAAACGACCTGGGACGAAGTCACGATGGCGGCCCTGGGCGTGCCCTACGATCGCGCCCAATACCGTGCAGCGTCGTCACTGTCGGGCGGTGAGCAGAAACGGCTGGTGTTGGAGGCCCTCTTCGCCGGACCGGATGAGCTGCTCCTCCTGGACGAACCCGACAACTATCTCGACGTACCCGGCAAACGCTGGCTGGAAGCAAAACTGAACGAGTCGAGCAAGTCCGTGCTCTTCGTCAGCCACGACCGCGAACTGCTCGACAATGCGGCGACGCGCATTGTGACGCTGGAGCCCGGGGCTCTAGGTGCTTCCAGCTGGGTGCACGGTGGCGGCTTCAGCACGTATCTCCAGGCGAGGACCGATCGCAACGCACGGTTCGAGGAGCTCCGGCGTCGCTGGGATGAGGAGCACATCAAGCTCAAAGAGCTCGTGAACATGTACAAGAACAAGGCAGCGTTCCGTTCGGATATGGCCAACCGATACCACGCCGCCCAGACGAGGCTGGCGAAGTTCCTTGAGGCCGGTCCGCCGGAAGCGATCCCCATCGAGCAGAACGTCAACATGCGGCTCAAGGGCGGACGCACCGCCAAGCGGGCGGTGGTGGCACAAAAGCTCGAACTGACCGGGCTGATGAAACCGTTCAGCACGGAGATCTGGTTCGGTGACCGCGTCGGCGTCCTCGGTTCCAACGGCTCCGGCAAATCACACTTTCTGCGGTTGCTTGCAGCAGGCGGAAGCGATCCCGACAAGGAACATGAGCCGGTCTCCGAGGTGAGCATCGCTCCGGTGCCGCACACCGGCGTCGTGAAGCTGGGAGCACGCATCCGGCCGGGGTTCTTCGCCCAAACCCACGTCCGTCCGGACCTCCTGGGGCGCACCCTGCTCGACATACTGCACCGCGGCGACGATCACCGGTCCGGGCTGGGGCGCGAAGCCGCTTCCGCAGTGTTGGACCGCTACGGGCTCGCAGGGCAGTCGGAGCAGTTGTACGACTCCCTGTCCGGCGGGCAGCAGGCGCGCTTGCAGATCCTGCTGCTTGAGCTCTCCGGTGCCACCCTTCTGCTCCTCGATGAGCCTACGGATAACCTCGACCTTCATTCGGCCGAGGCGCTGGAACGGGCTATCGACGCCTTCGAGGGAACAGTGCTCGCAGTGACGCACGACCGCTGGTTCGCCCGCGGTTTCGACCGGTTCCTGGTGTTCGGCGAAGACGGCAAGGTGTACGAGTCCGAGACCCCGGTGTGGGACGAGGGCAGGGTGCAGCGCGCCCGGTAGTGCATGGGCAGTTAGGTCCTGATACGCCGTGCTGTGTGTAGACCGACCCGGTCACGGCACATAGGGTTTATGGGTGCAGAACAACGTCAACCCCGCCATGTGGGCAACCTTTGCAATCTTCGGACTCAACGGCCTGGTCTTCGCCAGTTGGGCGGCGCGAATTCCGGCCGCCTCCGACGTCCTCGGACTGAGTGACGGTGCTACGGGTGCGCTGCTTCTGGTCGCCGCCATCGGTTCAATGATTTCCCTCCCACTGTCCGGGGGAATCGCGGCCCGGATCGGAACCGCCAACACCGTGAGGGTCGGCGGAGTAGCCGCAACCATTGCGGCCTCAACGATCGCCGCAGGACTGATCGCGGAGTCGGTTCCCCTCGCAGCAACCGGCCTCTTCATCTTCGGCCTCGGTATCGGCTTGTGGGATGTCGCGCAGAACCTTGAGGGAGCCGACGTCGAACGCCGGCTCATGCGCACCATCATGCCCAAATTCCATGCAGCCTTCAGCGGTGGTGCCTTCATCGGTGCGCTCGCCGGTGCCGGGCTCGCTGCCGCCGGCGTGGAACTATCCACACATCTTGTGGGCGTTGCGGTTCTGGTGCTGATCATCTCGCTGTGGATTCCGCGCTATTTCCTGCCGGAGCACTCTCACGAGGAAAAGCACGACGACGGGGCCTCCCGCCGCAGCGGACTCACAGCCTGGAGGGAGCCGCGCACGCTTCTCATTGGTTTGGTGGTGTTGGGTGCCGCGCTGACGGAGGGTGCCGCGAACGATTGGGTAGCGAAGGCCACGGTCGACGGGCTGGGCGCGGATGAGGCTGTCGGTGCCCTGATGTTCGGCGTCTTCGTCGCGTCCATGACCCTGTTCCGATTCATCGGTGGAGGGTTCATCGACCGGTTCGGCAGGGTCCGGGTGCTGCAGGTCAGCCTGGCATCGTCACTGGCCGGCCTGGTGCTTTTTGTTTTCGCACCGAACGTGATTCTCGCCGGACTTGGGGCCGTTCTCTGGGGAACCGGTGCCGCCCTCGGCTTCCCGATGGGTATGTCCGCCGCCGCCGATGAGCCGCGGCTTGCGGCCGCTCGGGTCTCCGTCGTGTCGACCATCGGCTACATGGCATTCCTGGCAGGGCCGCCCCTGCTTGGGTTCCTCGGAGATCAGGTGGGCATCCGTAATGCGCTGCTGGCAGTCGGCGTGGCCGTCCTGGCCTCATTCCTCGTGGCTCCCGCGGCGGCCGAGCGCAAGGCCGGGGAACCGGAAGGAAGCCGCATTCCGTCCTGATGCGGCCGCCGTCGTACTGAGGATATGACTCCAGATATGCGAAAGGGCGGGCTGCTTAGCGCAGCCCGCCCTTTTCCCTAATGGCGTCCGGGACGGCCTTGATCGGCGTCGTTCCGGCGGTCGTTGTCCCGGCGCGCGTCGTCGTTCCCCACCAGGGGATCGATTTCATCTGCGTGGCGGGCGCGATCTTCGGTTTCGCGGCGTAGTCCCTGTGCGTCCGCCTGGCGCTGTTCTGCCTCCTGGCGCAACCGCTCGGCGTCGACCTCGGCCTGCTGGGCCTCAGCGGCCGCACGGGTAGCGTGGGCCTCACGCTCGCGCGCCTCGAGGTCCTTGACCTGTGCTTCTTCACGAATCTGGTTGGCACGCTCGTGATCCTTCCGGCGCTTCTCCTGATCGTGTTGCTGCTTGCGCTTGCGTCCAAGGAAAACGATCAATCCGATGATGAGGAGCACTACGAGGATCCCGATGATGATCCATACCCATGTCATTGCGTCCATTGCCTTCGCCTTCCTGATGAATGGCTGCCACGCCGGGCGAGCCAGTATTCGGGGCGCCCGATAGGGACGTCTAGTAGTAACTCTTGACCTGTACTTGAGGGTCGTCAAGGGGTGGCTGTTATGCCGCCGTCTGGCCGTCGACGAAGAGATCCTCCCTCAGGACGACGCCGGCACCCGGCGTCGTGGCTATGCTCAGAAACGCTGCCCTCATCCGGGCACGGGTAAAGCGTGGAGGAAGAGCAAGTGGAGCACAGTGCATCGATCGAGAAGTTCTCGGTAACGCAGAAAATCACGATGATGGTGAATCGGTACGAAGTGCGTTCGGTGGACCCGAGCGGCAACCCCGGTCAGCTCATGGCCCTCGCGCAACAGAAACGCGCCGCCTTCAAGGAGGTAGTCCGCTTCTTCGCCGACGAGTCACGGCAGACGGTGTTGTTTTCCTTCAAGGCGCGCCAGCGGCTGGACCTGGGCGCGACCTATGACGTGCTGGACGCGCAGGGGAACCCGATCGGCAGTTTCCGCAAGAACTTCGGGGCGTCGCTGCTTCGTTCCACGTGGCAGCTTGATGCACCTGGTGTCCAGGCCGTCGGGAGTGAGCGCAGCCAGGGAGTTGCCATAGCGCGCAGGGTGTGGGAGATCGTTCCATTCCTTGACGCCATTCCGGCGCCCTTCCTGTTCCATTTCGACTTCCGTGACCCATCTGGGCAGCTGGTCCTCACCTCGGAGCGGCGCGCCTCCCTCCGGGACCGTTACGACGTGACGGTTCCGGGCGGTCGTTTGGACTGGCGGGTAGCGGCCGCGATGGCGGTCGCGTTGGACGCATTGCAGTCCCGTTAAGGACAGTCCAATTCGAATAGCGGACAGAAGCTGTCCGTGATGCGCTTCACCCTCCCTTGCCCCGAACTTAGGTTTGACCCATGACAATCATCCAGGCCGAAGGTCTGAAGAAAACGTATAAATCAAAGAGCGGACCGGTGCATGCACTCGCCGGTCTCAACCTTTCAGTTCCCCAGGGAACGGTGAAGGCTCTGCTCGGTCCTAACGGGGCAGGAAAGACCACCGCGGTCAAGGTGCTGACCACCCTCATCAAGCCCGATGAGGGGTCCGCGCACATTGACGGCATCGATGTCGTCCGCAATCCGAAGGCGGCTCGGAGAATCATTGGAGCATCCGGCCAGTATGCGGCGGTCGATGAAAACCTCACGGGGTTTGAGAACCTGGAAATGGTGGGCAGGCTGTATCACCTGGGGGCCAAAACCGCGCGGAAGCGGGCACAGGAACTCATCGAGCAGTTCGAGTTGACCGAGGCGGGAAACCGTCCGGTCAAAGGCTTCTCCGGTGGTATGCGCCGTCGGATTGACCTTGCCGGTGCCCTGGTTATCAATCCGAAGATCCTGTTCCTTGACGAGCCGACCACGGGTTTGGACCCGCGCAGCCGGCTCGCGCTGTGGGAAATCATCACGAAGCTCGTCAATGACGGCACCACCCTCCTGCTGACCACCCAGTATCTGGAGGAGGCCGACCACCTGTCGGACGACATCGCGGTGATCGACGGCGGCAAGGTCATTGCCGAGGGCACGTCGGACGAGCTGAAGGCCCAGATCGGCGGTCACAGGGTAGTGGTAACTCTTGTCGACGAGGCCGACGCCGGAGCCGCACGCGACATCTTGGCACGCCACGGCGACGGCACGCCCCTCGTGAACGACCGCACAGTGGAGGTGTCCGTCGTCGAGGGCCCACGCGCGCTGCAGTACGTGCTGTCCGATCTGGGGCAGGCGAACATCAGGCTGCATGATGCCGGGATGCGCAGACCCACACTAGACGACGTCTTCCTCACGCTCACCGGCCACAAAGCCGAAGACGAGAAGACCCGGAAGATTGACGCTGAATTGGAGAATGCACAATGACCGCGGTCACCCAACCCGCCTATGGGAGCGTAGGGTCTCCATTGACTCAGCTGATCTCTGATGGGTGGATCGCCACCCGGAGGAACCTGATCAAGATCAAGCGGGTCCCGGAGATCCTCGTCTTCACCATTCTCCAGCCGATCATGTTCGTTCTGCTCTTCAGCCAGGTGTACGCCGGTGCCATGAACGTGCCCGACTACGTGAACTTCCTGATGGCGGGTATCTTCGCGCAGACCGTCATCTTCGGTTCCACCTTCTCTGGTGCTGCCATGGCCCAGGACCTGAAGGACGGCATCATCGACCGCTTCCGGACGCTGCCCATGAGCCCTGCTGCGGTACTGATCGGCAGGACCAACGGAGACCTCGTCATCAACAGCATCTCCATGCTGATCATGATGGGAACGGGCTGGCTGGTTGGATGGCGCGTGACCACGTCTTTCTGGGGCTTCCTGGGCGGCGTCGCGATCCTCCTCCTCTTCTCCTATTCCTTCAGTTGGGTCATGGCACTCCTGGGAATGAGTGTGCGCAGCCCGGAGGTCATCAACAACGCGTCCTTCATGATCCTGTTCCCGCTGACTTTCATTTCCAACGCCTTCGTTCCGATCCACACCATGCCGGAGGTACTGAAGAACATTGCGGAATGGAACCCCGTATCCGCCCTTGTCGAGTCGGCGCGGATGCTGTTTGGGAACACTAACCCGGAATTCCCCGAGCCCACCGCGTGGACACTCCAGAACCCGATCATCACTGTGATCGTCGGAATTGTCGTGATGCTCACCATCTTCGTCCCGCTCTCGGTGAAGAAGTTCAAGTCGATTAGTTCCCGCTAGGACCTAGGCACGACGACGGCGGCATCCACGTGTCGCCGTCGTCGTTTCCCGGCGGCACATCTCAGGGACGGTGCCGCACCCAACCGCGGCGGCCCGCTTCCGCGATGGCAGCAGAGCGGGTCTCCACACCCAGCTTGCGGTAGATGTGCAGGAGATGGGTCTTGACCGTGGTTTCGCTGACGTAGAGCTTCCGGCCCAACTCACGGTTGCTCAGCCCTGCGGCCAACAGTTCCAGGATCTCCGCTTCCCGCGGAGTCAATGCGCCTTCGGGCTGTTGCATCCGCTTCAGAAGGACGGACGCCACCGGCGCGGACAGCGCTGCCTGACCCTGGGCGGCAGCCCGGATTGCCGCGTACAGTTCCTCCGGCGTCGAATCCTTGAGCAGATAACCCGTGGCGCCGGCGTCGATGACGCGGACAATGTCGGCGTCAGAGTCATAGGTGGTGAAGACGAGGATACGTATGCCGGGAGCGTCGGCTGTTATTCGCCGCGTTGCTTCGATGCCGTCCATTCCTGCACCGATGGCGAGATCCATGAGGACCACGTCGGGCTGCAGGGCCAGGGCCTGGCGTACGCCGTCTGCTCCGTTGGCGGCTTCGCCCACTACTTCGATATCGGACTGCGTCCCGAGGATGGCGCGTAGTCCGGCGCGCACAACGTCGTGATCGTCGATCAGCAGAATCCTCATGAGGGGTCATCCTGCCGCGGCAGCCACGCTGTGATCACTGTGCCGTCGCCGGGTGAACTCTCCACGGAAAACGTGCCGTTGAGTTGCTCCGCACGCTGGCGCATCGCGCGTAGTCCGTAGCCGTGGTGTTCAGCGGCCGGATCAAAGCCCCTGCCGTTATCGAACAAATCGAGGCTGATACCGTCCGGAACATACGTCAGGGTGAGTACCGCCGTGTCGGCGCCCGAGTGCAGCCTCACGTTCGCCGCTGCGCTCTGGGCTATGCGGAGGAGGGCATGATTGATCTCCGGGCGGAGGTCATACTCCTCTCCCGTGACGGTGACCTGAAGACCCGGCACCTCAGCTGTAGCGGACCGCAGCGCCTCGGCAAGCGTCCGGTTACTGAGTTGCGGGGAGGTGAGGTTGTGTACCAGGCTGCGTGCCTCCATCAGACTGCCGCGGACGGATGCCGTGGCCTTTCCCAGATGTGACCGCGACGACGACGGCGCGACGTCCCACAGCTGGTCTGCTGCTTCCAGAAGCAGCACCGACTGGGTCAGATCCTGAGTGACTGTGTCGTGGATTTCGCGGGCGAGCCGTTCACGTTCGGCCAGTGCGCCCTCGCGCTGCTTGCTGGTGCTGAGTTCCGCCTGCGCCTCGGTGAGCTCATCGAGAAGTTTCTTTCGTGCGAGGCTTTCCTGCTCAACCCTGTTGTACACGGCCAGCATGAGTACAGCCACAGCCACCGGCCCGACGATGAGGGTGATGTCCAGGCCGCCGGTGAGGCGTGCCAGAGCGATCATCATCACCGCGACAACCACTATCAGGGAGAGACGGGCCGCCCATCCCTTGAGGAGATGCCGGCACACGAAGAACAGGGGAAAGGCGCACCAGAGGAAGCTCGGTGCGATATAGGCGACGATTCCCCACAACAGCAACACCGCGAAAAGCCAGCCAACGGCCGTTCGACCCGTCGATAGAAAAATGCTCCCTGCGGCATATAGAACAACGAGGAGAACGGACAGGGCCAGCAGAACCACCCACTCGCCGTCCAGCCCGTGTGACAGCAGGTACCGCACCGCGGACGTTATCAGGAGCAGGTAGAAACCGGCATGCATCCACATCAGAACGGTGGCCCTGCCGGGCAACTGCAAGGTCATGGGGGGCCGATCGGTAGCGGGAACTTCTTGGATTTTAGCCTGAGGAGAATTCAACTGCCCTCGTCCAAAGGTAGGAGACGGACCTGACTGTAGGTCGTACCCAAAGGTGGTCAAACAGGGGATGTACCGATGTGTCCAGCAGCGGGACACTGGAGGTCCAGTCAGCGTCCCGACCAGTCAAGGAGTGTCATGTCCAATACTCATCTTCCCCGCGCGTCCTTCGCCTTCCTCTCGGCGGCGGCGCTTGCCGCAGCCCTCGTCTCGTGTTCGTCACCCGACACGGACACCGCCGAGCCGGCCGCAGAGGTGACCTCGGAGTCTGCAGCTCCTGCAACCGAGTCTGCTCCCGCCGAGTCCGCACCGGCTGAGTCGTCCGGTGAGGCCGTGCTCACCATGCCGCGGCTTAGCATTCAGGCAGCCACGGAAGCCGCTCAGGCTGCTCTCGCGCAGTGCCAGGAGGACAATCTCGGATTCGTATCAGTCGCGGTAGTCGACCGGTTCGGTCAGGTACAGGCCATGCTGCGGGGAGACAACGCCGGTGAGCACACCATGGAATCGGCACGGTTGAAGGGTTATACCGCCGCAGCCTTCGGCTCGAATACCTCCGAACTCACGGAACGCGCTGCAGGAGACGGTGCCACGATCCGCGACATTCCGGGCACCCTGTTCCTTGCGGGGGGCGTGAGCGTGAAGGCCGGGGAGGCGTCCATCGCCGGCATTGGAGTCGGCGGTGCCCCGTCGGGCGAGGCGGATGAGGCATGCGCCCAAGCGGGTCTTGATGCCATCGCGGACTCCCTTGCAGGCTAGGTTTGCCGGGCTGGCCTGGACGGCGTTCCTGCTGCTCAGTGTCGGCTGCACCGGCCCGGCGCCCCCCGGGCCGCCACCAACGACGACGCCGGTCGCCTCCCCAACCGCGTCGCCTACTTCGCCCGTGTCACCGTCGTCCGCAGCGTCACCGTCGTCTGCAGCGTCACCGCCGGCGCCAGCGACGACTGACGGGCCTGAAGAGGCGCCACCGGAGCCGTCGATCGTGCTTGCAACCCAGGCATCCGGAGACTCCCTCGCCTTCGTGGACCCGGCCGATCCCGCGAATCCCCTCGTCGCAAGTGTCGTGGTCGGGCAGGCACCGTGGGACGTGTTCGTCGCGGGGGGACAGGCGTTCGTCTCCACAGCGGAAGGCGTGGCGGTAGTTGATCTGGACGATCGGCGTCGTACTGGGTTGATCCCGTACGCAAACCCGGCGGGCCGTATCGAGTATGGGGAGTACCGGGCCGGCGGTACCGGCCTCGTAGCCAGCGCCGACGGCGCGTTTGTCTACGTGGCCGTGCTGCGGGCGGACGGTACCTCCGTGCTGGAGAAGATGGATGTCACGGCCGGCAGGACCGTGGATTCAGTGGAGGTGGGGCTGCGTCCTTTCGACGTCCTGCTATCGGGGGACGGTACCCAGTTGTACACAATCGACCATGATTCCTTCTCCGTACACGTGGTCGACGCCGAGTCCCTCGCAGCACGCCGGATCGAGGTGGCGCCGTTCGGGATTCAAGGCGGATTAGCCTCCTGGGAAAAACCCCACTACGCAGCCATCGACGATGCGGGCAACCTTCTCCTGCCATACCAGGGCCTTGCGCTCGCCGTCGTCAATCCCGCTTCGGGCGCCGTGACGGTGGAGAAGATGACCGCGAACTCCCATCAGCACGGCACGGCCATCGTGGAGGACACGCTGCTGGTCATAGGGACGGGAGCGTTCGGCAACTCGACAGGCACGCCGAATTTCACCGTGCGTGACCTCGCGACGGATGCCGAAGAGATAGTGCCGCTAAAGCGGCTGCACGAAACAGTAGCGCCGTGGGTTCATCCGGAGACCGGCAGGCGTTATGCACTCCTCTCCGGCGGCTACACACGGGACGGGTTTTGGGACGGCATCACCGTCATCGACCTGGAGACATTCGAGCAGCAGGAGCTTGCAGTGCCGGGCAGGCCGCAGGCGCTCGCCGTCGTGCCCTCCGGACAGCCCTAGCAGGGGTCATCCTTTCGACGTAGTGGGTTCGGCGCAGAATCATCCCCCCGGTCGGCGCCGCGAACGGCAAAGCTTCGTAGGGTTGAAGTAGTCCAAAAATCCCCCTTCCCCAAGGATGCCCATCATGATTGAGGCAGCAGAACTGTCCAAACGCTACGGCGCCAAGACAGCAGTAGACGGTATTTCCTTCAGCGTTAAGCCGGGACAAGTGACAGGTTTCCTCGGACCCAACGGCGCCGGCAAGTCAACGACCATGCGCATGATCGTCGGGCTCGACAACCCGTCGGGCGGCGACGTACGGGTCAACGGAAAGCACTACGCACAGCACTCAGCGCCGCTGCGTGAGGTCGGCGCGCTGCTCGACGCCAAGGCTGTCCACACCAAGCGCACCGCGTATAACCACCTCCGTGCCATGGCGGCTACCCACGGCATTCCGAACAGCCGGGTCAAGGAGGTCATCGAAATGACCGGCCTGGGTCCCGTTGCGAAGAAGCGAGTAGGCGGGTTCTCCCTGGGCATGGGCCAGCGGCTCGGTATCGCTTGCGCCCTCCTCGGGGATCCGCATACGGTCATCCTCGACGAACCCGTCAACGGGCTGGATCCGGAAGGCGTCCAGTGGGTTCGTCACCTGGCGAAGGGGCTCGCCTCTGAAGGCCGCACGGTGTTCCTCTCGTCCCACCTGATGTCGGAGATGGCGCTCACCGCGGACCACCTCATCGTGATCGGCCGGGGCCGGATCATTGCGGATGCCCCGATCAAGGAAATCTTGGCCGGCCACGGTCAGACCCGCGCACGCGTCCGCACCGACCGCCCGGCGGACCTTATCCGGGCGCTTGCCGCGGACGGCGTTTCGAGCCAGCAGTTCGAATCTGACCTTCTGGAGATCACCGGGGCCGACTCCCGCCGCATCGCTGAGGTCGCCCTCAACCATCAGATCCTCGTCTACGAACTGACGCCGCTTCAGGCCTCGCTCGAGGACGCGTATATGCAGCTCACCTCCGACGAGGTCGAGTACCACTCACACACTCTTCCGCAGGCCGGCGTCACTGCCGGTGGCGGAGCCGGCCTTCAGGAAGGCAAGTAGCCATGGCACACACCGCCACCGCACCGAGCCCGCAGGGGACCACCAGCCACCGCCGACCGACTTCAGGATCCGGCGTCAATTTCGCTCGCGTCCTCAAGTCCGAGTGGATCAAGGTGACCACAGTTCCGTCCACGATGATCCTGCTATCCATCACGCTGGTCGTGATGATCGGACTGTCCGCGCTCTTCGCATGGTCAATGGCAACAAGTCAGGCCTCCGCTGAGTCATTCACGTCTTCCGACCCGGAAATCGCGGCTCAGCTCGCCGCGACCGACTACGGCGAGATGGCGCTGACCGCACCCAGTGCCGGCATCATCTTCGGCCAGCTCCTGATTGCCTCGCTCGCCGTTGTGCTGATCGCATCGGAATGGGGGACGGGGATGATCCGGTCGACGATGGTCGCCGTGCCCAAGCGAATTCCGGCTCTGCTCGCGAAGAACCTCATCATCGCCGCCATCGCCTTCGTGGTGGGCGCAGGTGCAGCCTTCATCTCCTACTTCGTGGCGCAGCCGCTCCTCGCACCCGAGGACATCGACTTCGCAATCACAACCGACGGCGTCCTGCTCAGCATCGTCAACACCGGTTCCGTACTCGCGCTGATGGCCGTAATCGCCATGTCAATCGGCGCCCTCCTGCGCAACACCGCCGGCGGCGTCGTGACGGCAATCGGCCTGCTGATGGTGCTGCCCATCATCGTCCAGATCTTCTCCGGCCTCGCGGACTGGATCCCCGACGCAGCCCGGTTCCTGCCCAGCAGCGCCGGTGAGGCGATGGTGGCCGTCACCACCGTGGAAGACGGCCTGACTCAGTGGCAGGGCGCTCTGGTGCTCGGCGGCTGGGCCCTTGTACTCCTGGTCCTCTCGCTCATCGTCACCAAGAAGCGGGACGTCTAGCGGGCTGAAGAAGCACACCCAATAAGCTCACTCCATGAGTGAAAAAGCCTTGGTGAAGGAGACGTCGGAGCGAACGGCCGCCGTCTCCTTCACCGAGATCAATGCACGACGACTCGGACCCATCCGCCGGTACTTCCGGTCGCATCCGCGGATGATGGATGCCGTCGTCGTTTTCCTGTTTCTCCTGGCCAGCCTGCCCAATGTCGTCCTGCCTGTTGAAGGCGCCCCGGGTTGGTGGGCCGCCCTACCCATTTGTGCAGCAGCACTCGTCCTGTTCTTCCGCCGCATCACGCCGCGGACAGTACTGGTAGCACTGTGCGTCATCGAACCGGTCGCCCTGCTCTACTCGGATGCCCGCTCCACCGTCGGCATCGGAATCTGGTTTGCGTTATATGCCGTCTCGGTTGCGTTTCAGCTGCGCACGGCGATCGGGGCCTTTGCCCTCGCGCTTGTCGCCTCGGTTCTGCCGCTCGCCTTCATCCCCGACATCGTCCCCGGAGAAGCTCCCTACCTGGTGTGGGTCATCATGGGCTTCGCTGTCATGTGGTACGTCGTGGCCGTCGGCGTCGGTGTGACCATCCGCCGGGAAAGGCTCCATGAGAATGAACTGCGTGAGTGGGCGGAGCGGAACGCCGAACTCGCCTCCGCCAATGAACGGAACCGGATTGCCCGGGAGATGCATGACGTGGTTGCCCACTCGCTTTCCGTGATGATTGCACTGTCCGACGGCGCCGCCGTCGTCATGAAGCGCGATCAAGACCGTGCGCGCGACGTGCTGAGCGAACTCTCGGCCACGGGGCGTACCGCGCTCGCGGACATGCGGAGGGTCCTCGGCGTCCTTCGGGAAGGACCCGACTCCGCGCCGTTGGCACCGTTGCCCGCGGGTGGTTCACTGGCGGGGCTTCTCGAGGGATTCCGCGCCGCCGGGCTGCCCATCCGCGTGCAACTCAGCGGACCCGGGCTGCCGGAAGATGCTGCGTTCCAGATGACCATCCACCGAATCATCCAGGAGTCGCTCACCAATGTGCTGCGCTACGCCAAGGCCGTGACAACGGTTGACGTGCTGATCGCGCGGTTGGGCTCCACCGTGAGGGTGCGCGTCTCCGATGACGGCCGGGGTGCCATGGAGCCTGTGCCGTCGGTCGGCACCGGTCAGGGAATCGCCGGCATGCGGGAACGGGCGGCCATCTACGGCGGGACGGTAACCTGCGGGCCCGGACCGTCCGGCGGCTGGATCGTCACCGCTGAACTACAGATTCCACAAGAGAACCGTCAGGAGAAGTCTGCGTGAGTGAACCGATAAGAGTCCTCCTGGTGGACGACCAGCCGCTCCTCCGAATGGGTTTCCGGCTCATCCTTGAGGGCGAGGAGGACATGCATATCGTCGGGGAAGCGTCCGACGGCGCCGAGGGGGTGCGGTTGACCGAGCGGCTGAAGCCCGACGTCGTCCTCATGGACGTGCGGATGCCAACTATGGACGGCATCGAGGCGACCAGACGCATCACTGACTCGGGCAGCTGTGCCCGGATCATCATCCTGACGACCTTCGATCTTGACGAGTACGCGTTCGCCGGCCTGCGGGCCGGGGCCTCGGCCTTTCTTCTCAAGGACGTTGCACCGAACGAGCTCGTGCACGCAGTGCGGGTGGTTGCCAGCGGGGACGCCGTCGTCGCGCCCAGGGTCACCCAGCGCCTCCTCGAGGAATATGTGCGCTCCCAGCCGAGCGCGCCGAAAACTCCGCGGGACCCGTTGCTGCAGGATCTGACCCCGCGTGAGCTCGAGGTCCTCGGCGCAATTGCCGAGGGCCTGTCCAATGCCGAGCTGGCGCACCGGTTCTTCCTCTCGGAAGCCACCGTGAAGACACACGTCCGCCGGATCCTCACCAAACTGCACCTGCGCGACCGCGTCCAGGCCGTTGTCTACGCCTACGAGACCGGCCTGGTGACGCCGAGCCAGGGACTCGATTTCTGACCCGCTGCGGCTTGTAGGCTTGCAGTCATGACTGCCGCTCATGCTCACATTGCCGATCTTGGCGCCTACGTCAGCGCTTCGCCGTCGAGTTTCCACGCAGCTCATGAAGGCGGTGCCCGACTGCGGACTGCCGGATTCACCCAACTGCACGAGGGTGATGCCTGGGACGGTGGACCGGGCCGGTATTTCGTCGTCCGTGACGGCGCCCTGATCGCATGGGTTGTTCCGTCGACGGCAACCGAGACCACCGGGTTCCACATACTGGGAGCACACACTGACTCGCCCTCTTTCAAGCTGAAGCCGAAGCCGACCACCGGACGCCACGGTTGGCTGCAGGCCGGCGTCGAAATCTACGGCGGTCCGCTGCTCAACTCGTGGCTGGACCGCGAGTTGGCACTCGCCGGGCGGCTCGTGACGCACGACGGCGTCGAGCACCTCGTGCACACCGGGCCGCTCCTGCGCTTCCCCCAGCTCGCCATACACCTCGACCGTGCCGTCAATGATGGCCTGAAGCTGGACAAGCAGCAGCACATGAACCCCGTGTGGGGCCTTGGCGATCCCGGGCGGGCTGACCTCCTGCAGCTCCTGGCCGTGGACGCCGACGTGGAGGCAGCGGATGTCGGCGGGTTCGACGTCGTCATCGCCGACACCCAGCAACCGCGGGTGTTCGGCGCGGAAGGCGAGTTCTTCGCCTCCGGTCGGCTCGATAACCTCTCCTCGGTACACGCCGGGCTCACCGCACTCATCCACGCGACGAAGGACGACGCCGGGAACGCACCGATCGCGGTGCTGGCCGCCTTCGATCACGAGGAGGTGGGCAGCGGTTCGCGCTCGGGGGCGAGCGGGCCGTTCCTGGAGGACATCCTGCACCGGATCTCGGCGGGGCTGGGCGCAAGTGAAGAGCAGCGGCGGCGCGCTTTCGCGGCCTCATTCTGTGTCTCCGCTGACGCGGGCCACGCCGTCCATCCCAATTACGCCGAACGCCACGACCCCGCAAATCATCCCGTCCTGAACGGTGGACCGCTGCTGAAGATCAACGCTAACCAGCGGTACACCACTGATGCTCCCGGCGCAGCCTATTGGGCCCGGTTGTGCCGCGACGCAGATGCTCCGTACCAGGAGTTTGTGTCCAACAACGTGATGCCGTGCGGGTCGACCATCGGACCGCTGACAGCGACCCGACTGGGCATTCGGACGGTCGACGTCGGAGTTCCGTTGCTGTCGATGCACTCCGCCCGCGAACTGTGCGGCGTGGAGGATCCCTACCAGCTGACCCGCGTTGCGCGGCGCTTCTTCACTGTTGCCTAAGCCGTAGTGCTTATCCACAGGCGGTTCGGTGACCCGTTTACAGTCCGGTAGTATTGATAAGTCCGTGCCGACGTGGAGCCGCTGGAAGTAAAGCGGTAACAGCTGCACGGGTCAACGCAAAAGAACCTCCTGTTGCGGAAGGACCGCGACCGTTTAGCCCAGAGGAGGTGGGTTCACAATGCGTGCATATGAACTGATGGTAATCATCGACCCCGATGTCGAGGAACGTACCGTTGAGCCAACACTTGAGAAGTTCCTGAACGTTGTACGCAACGGCGAAGGCACTGTAGACAAGGTGGACATCTGGGGACGTCGCCGCTTGGCCTACGACATCAAGAAGAAGTCCGAGGGCATTTACGCCGTCGTCAACTTCACCGCTACCCCGGCTATCGCAGCTGAACTTGACCGCCAGCTTGGTCTGAACGAGACCATCATGCGCACCAAGATCATCCGCCCCGAGGAGCAGAAGGTTTCTGCCGAGTAGTTTCGGCTTTCAACCACGTCCACCCCGGTGGACCAGTGACCGTAGGAGGCACCATGGCAGGCGAGACCACAATCACGGTCGTCGGTAATCTCACCAGCGACCCGGAACTTCGTTTCACCCCGTCAGGCTCCGCAGTGGCTAATTTCACCATTGCATCGACGCCGCGGACCTTCGACCGTCAGTCCAACGAATGGAAGGACGGCGAAACGCTGTTCCTCCGGGCGTCGGTCTGGCGTGAAGCGGCTGAGAACGTCGCGGAGACCCTCACCAAGGGAACCCGCGTTGTTGCACAGGGCCGCCTCAAGTCACGCTCGTATGAAACCAAGGAAGGCGAGAAGCGCACCGTCATGGAGCTGGAGGTGGACGAAATCGGTCCATCCCTGCGCTACGCATCCGCCAAGGTAAGCCGTACCCAGCGCTCCGGCGGTGGCGGCGGCTTCGGTGGGGGAGACAGCGGCGGCTTCGGCGGCGGCGGCTCCAACCAGGGTTGGGGAGGCGGCGGCCAGCAGAGCCAGCCGGCTCAGGACCCCTGGGGTGCACCGGCCGGCGGTAACTCGTCCGGTTGGGGCAGCGGCCCGGATTCGTCCGAACCGCCCTTCTAGACCTTCCACGAAGCGTCGCCGCAGCGGCGTCGTCTTCACCACGTAGTTCCCATCCCGCAGAACCGTTCTGCGGGCTCCACCAGACATAAGGAGCACCACGATGGCTAAGGCTGAACTTCGTAAGCCCAAACCAAAGTCCAACCCCTTGAAGGCCGCTGACGTCACCGTCATCGACTACAAGGACGTAGCACTGCTGCGTAAGTTCATTTCCGACCGCGGAAAGATCCGTGCGCGCCGCGTTACCGGCGTGACCGTGCAGGAACAGCGCAAAATCGCCCAGGCAATCAAGAACGCCCGCGAAGTTGCACTCCTGCCTTACTCCGGCGCAGGCCGCGGCTAAGGAAAGGAACACACCATGGCAAAGCTTATTCTGACCCAGGAAGTCACCGGTCTCGGAACCGCAGGCGACGTCGTCGAGGTGAAGAACGGTTACGCACGTAACTACCTTCTGCCCCGCGGTTTCGCTCTGACCTGGACCAAGGGTGGCGAGAAGCAGGTGGAGTCCATCAAGGCTGCACGTACTGCTCGCGAGCACGCATCCCTCGAGGACGCCCAGCGCCAGGCTGCTGCCCTCCAGGCAAAGCCGGTCAAGCTGACCGTCAAGGCCGGCGAGTCCGGCCGCCTCTTCGGAACCGTAAAGGCCGAAGATGTCGCAAAGGCTGTCGAGGCCGCTGGCCTCGGCTCCATCGACAAGCGCAAGGTCGAACTGCCGGCCCACATCAAGTCGACCGGCAGCTACCAGGCGAACGTCCGTCTCCACGAGGATGTTGCCGCTGTTATCGACCTGGATGTCGTAGCCAGCTAGATCAGTTTCGCTCAGGGAAGGCCCTGCTCCTTTGGAGCGGGGCCTTTCGCGTGTACTGATGCCGAAGGGCGCATCGGTGCGCATGCCCGTCCCCGTATATGTCCGGGCCACCATCAGGGCCTGAGAATAAACGGCCGTCACGGCGCTGCCCACCCATCCCCCGCACATATACCCAGCTAGCTGTGGAGTTGTGGATATTGGGTGCATAAAGGGCCGGCCGTAGGGCCAAATTCACCTTCTGTCAACACGGAACCAGCGGGTGAATGTTGGGCTCAGAAAGTTTTTCTCCACAGGCTGTTCGGAACGTCTTGCCTAGTCAAACCGCTGTTGTGAGCGGGCGACGGAGTAAATCCACATAGATATCCCCAGCCTCTGCACACAACACGCCGAACAATTACCCACTTATGCACACCCCCTGTGGATAACTTGCTTGGCAGGGTGGCGCTTGGGCACTAGCGTTACGGGGTATCCCATCCCGCGCAAGGCTGTCGGTGGCGGCTGGTACCTATGGTTATTCAGCTCGGATCCATCGCCCCCAAGGGCTTGGGAACGGGATTTGGGGAAGTTTCGGGAAGGAAGGCCGCACTAGTGTCTTTGACTCATGCGGATACATCAGAAGATACTCGCTCCCCGGAATTCTCCCGGACACCACCGCAGGACCTGGTGGCGGAGCAGTCCGTCCTCGGCGGCATGATGCTTTCCAAAGACGCCATCGCAGACTGCGTCGAGGTACTGCGTGGAGTGGACTTCTACCGCCCGGCCCACGAGAGCATCTACGAGGCCATCATTGACCTGTATGGTCGCGGGGAGCCGGCTGACGCCGTCACCGTCTCGGATGAGCTAACCAAACGTGGCGAGATTTCACGGATCGGCGGCCCGGCTTACCTGCACACGCTGATCCAGTCGGTTCCCACCGCAGCCAACGCGGGCTTCTACGCGGAGATCGTCCGTGAGCGCGCCGTCCTGCGTCGCCTGGTGGACGCCGGGACCAAAATCGTTCAGCTCGGCTACTCCAATGACGGGGAGGTCGATGACATCGTCAACGCTGCCCAGGCTGAGGTTTATGCGGTTGCCGAGCGGCGTACGGCTGAAGACTATGTGCCCCTGAAGGACATCATCGAGGGCACGGTGGATGAGATCGAATCTGCCGGCCATCGCGGGGAGGGGATGACCGGCGTACCCACGGGGTTCTACGAATTCGACGAGCTCACCCAGGGCCTTCACGGCGGGCAGATGATCGTCATAGCTGCGCGACCAGCCATGGGTAAGTCAACATTCGCACTCGACTGGGCCCGGTCGGCTGCGATCAAGCACAACATGACCACAGTGTTCTTCTCCCTCGAAATGGGCCGGAACGAGATCGCTATGCGCCTGTTGTCCGCCGAGGCCACGATCGGGCTGCAGGACCTCCGTAAGGGCACGGTCAAAGACGAGCAGTGGGGCAAGATCGCCACCACCATGGGCCGCATGAACGACGCCCCGCTCTTCATCGATGACAGCCCGAACATGTCCCTCATGGAGATTCGTGCCAAATGCCGTCGCTTGAAGCAGAGGCACGATCTCAAGCTGGTTGTCCTTGATTACCTGCAACTGATGTCCTCAGGTAAGCGCGTTGAGTCGAGGCAGCAGGAAGTCTCCGAGTTCTCACGCGCCCTGAAACTGCTGGCCAAGGAACTGAACGTCCCCGTCGTCGCCCTGTCACAGCTGAACCGTGGCTCGGAGCAGCGTACTGACAAGCGGCCCATGGTGTCTGACCTTCGTGAATCCGGATCGATCGAGCAGGACGCTGACATGGTCATCCTGCTCCACCGTGACGACGTCTACGACAAGGAGTCGCCACGCGCCGGTGAGGCGGATGTCATCGTTGCGAAGCACCGTAACGGACCTACCAAGACGCTTGTGGTCGGATTCCAGGGGCACTATTCGCGCTTCAACAACATGGCGGCTGACACCGGCGGGTTCTAACCAATTCAGTCCGTCAGGGCAATCGGCTCGGTTTGAGGCGGTGCGGCACGCCAGCCTGTGCCGGAACGAGTTCTACGGGGCTCACGAGCACGGCCGCGCCAGTATGCAAGGAACCGGTGGAGAGCGGCTGACATCGAACGCCACCGCGCCCGCGCATTGCCGCATGTGCTCCGGGGGCGAGCATCCTATCCATCCATACACACGGGTGGGCCGGCCTGCCACCCCTCAAAGTGACGCTGTCTCCGCCGGACTCCAGTGCGAACTCCTGCCCGATGAGCGGTGCCAGGTGTGCACCCCTCAGAATCACATTGCGGCGCGTCAGCAGGGGATCGAAGGGACCGGCTCCCAGTTCCGCTGCGATAGCTTCCAGGGCTTCGACCGGGAACAGGGTTACGGCCGCGTCCATGTGTGCGGCCTTTCCGAAGAACCTGTCACCCACGATGCCCTTGCCCGCTACTACATCGGCTTTGTCGGCGTCGAGGGTGCTGACCTCGGCAGCGCCGTCGCGGGCCCTGCCGAAGTAGGCGTGCTGCGGCGACACCAGCAGATGAAGTATTTCGACGTTGTACCGGTACTCGGACATGTACACAAACTAGCGGTTCACCGGGAGGAGGACCGCTATGGGGGATCGGGCAGCCTCTGCAGCCAGCCGCTGCGGAGACGGAAGCAACGTGCATGATGGACTCATGAGCGTCGAGGCGTCTGCAGCAGACCCCGCGGACACACCCTACGACACCGCAGGGAATGCACTCGGCCGTCGATCAGTGGAGTTGGTCCGACGCGTCCAGGATGATTCGGCCCGCTGGATCATCAGGCTGATGCTCGCCGGGCAGCACCATGAGGTGACTTTCGCCGGCCTGAAATCGCGGCCCCTGGATCTCCCGGTTGCCCTATCGCGTCACCTTGTCGGCTTCACCGGCGGTGAGGAGCTCGCACCGGTGCGACCGAGCGGCAGCTCGGGAGCTGCCGGCAGTACATCCCTCGCACAGCGCGCAGGAGCACCTGCGGCGTTGTCGGCCATGCTCCGGCATCTCTCGGACCAACTCCTCGTGGGAGACCTCGCCGTCCGGCTTGAACTGCCCGATGCCATTCACCAGCTACGCGTGACCTGCCGATCCCTGCGGGCCCTGCTGAAGGCCGCGGCACCGTTCCTGGAGCGCAGCCGCAGGCGGGAAGCTAGTCAGCGGCTGAAGACTCTCGCCAGGGTATGCGCACCGGCGCGTGATGCTGAGATCACGGCACAGTTGCTCACCATGGGCCTAGATTCACTTACCCCTGTGAACGAGGACCTGATCACCCATCTGCAGGAGCTTGCCTTCGCTCAATACACCGAGGGGTCCCGCGCTGTCAGGCAGGTCCTGCAGCAGAAAGAACACCATGATCTGTTGACGGAGATGAGCGCCTTCGCGCTGAATCCGCCGCTGACCGACAAGGTGACCGGCCTGACCGCCCGTCAACTTGCCAACAAACTCCTCCGACGAAGCCTGCGGGGCGTCCTGGAAAGCGCGGCTGAGCCGCCGGACCACGCCCTGTCTTCGGATGAGGCGGTGCTACAGCGCGCACACAACGTCCGCAAAGCCGCCAAAGCGGTCCGTTATGTTGCCTCGGTGCTGCACGGCGCGGGAATCAAGCCGCAGAAGGACCTACACAGGGCGGCGAAGACCAGCAAGCGGTACCAGCGTGAACTCGGCGCCATCATCGACTCCTGGGTGGTGCTCAGGTGGCTCTCGAGCACCGCAGACCGCCAGGCCGGTGAGGGTGACCGCTACGACCTGAGTCTGATCGAGGGAGTTGCGGCGTCCCGGCACAGGGACAACCTCCGGGATTCCGAGGAACTGATCGACGAATTCCTCTCGCAACTGGCCGACGGCTCACCCGCGTCCTAGCCGCCGGCGACGGACTGGATGATCATCACCTCTGATCCGGGGGTGACGGATGTGGCAAGCCCGTCCACCCGGCGGACGTCCTCGCCGTCCACGTAGACGTTCACGTACCGGCGCAGTGCGCCTGTCTCGTCGCGGATGCGTCGCGCCAACACGGGCCTGCCCTCTGAGAGGGCGTCGAGTACGGCGGACACCGTCGCCGGTGCGTCGACCGGAACCTCGACGGCCGACCGGTCCTCGACCAGTGGCCGCAACAGCGTCGGGATGAGCACCGTCACTGCACTCATGGCGAGGGGACAGGTGCAGTAGCCCCGACGACGACGGCGGCACGTACGCACAGTACGTCCGGCAGGTGCGCTGCCACTTCCGTGAAGGTCTGGCCCTCGTCAGCGCTGGCGTAGACCGTTCCGCCGCGGGTGCCAAAGTAGACGCCGACTGGTTCTGCTGTGTCCACGCCTGCGGCGTCGCGCAACACGGCGTTGTATTCGCTGGAGGGTAGGCCGTTGTCTAGGCGGGTCCAGGTGGCTCCGGCGTCGTCTGTGCGGTGAACGGCAAGGCGCGCATCCGGTGGGATGCGCTCGCCGTCGGCCTTGAGCGGGATTACCCACGCTGTACCACCGCGCCGCGGGTGGGAGAGCATCACGAATCCGAAGTCCGCGGGCAGTCCGTCGGCGATCGATTCCCACGTTTCCGCACCGTCATCGGACCGGTAGACACCGTGGTGGTTCTGGGCATAGAGCCGCTCCGGGTTTTCCGAGTCGCGGGCGATCTTGTGAACGCACTGGCCGAACTCCGGATTCGGGTCAGGCATGAAGTAGGCCGAGATGCCCTTGTTGCGGGGTTCCCAGGACTGACCGCCGTCGATGGAGCGGTAGACGCCGCCGGTGCTCATGGCCACGTGGACGGTGTCGTCAACGGGGTGGGGTATGACGGTGTGAGCTGCCGCCCCGCCGAATCCGGCTCCCCATTCCGAGCGATGCGGGTGGTCCCATAGCCCCCGGTTGAGCTCGAAGTGCTGTCCGCCGTCGGTGGATTTCCACACCGAGATCGGTTCGCAGCCGGCCCAGACAACGCCGGGGCGGTCTTCGGAGTCCGGCTGCAACTGCCAGATCCGGCCAAGGGCGGTCTCGTCTGATTCGGCGAACTTGATGGCACCCTGCTCGGGTTCGGACCAGGTGGAGCCGAGATCGTCGGAGTAGACAACAGTTGGGCCCCAGTGCCAGTCCATCATCCCGACGAGGATTCTCGTCCTGCCGCCGCGCGTATCGATACCGATGCTCGGGATCTCCGACATCAGATGGTGAGGCTGGGACAGGGTCCAGTTCTGTCGGTCCGTGCTGGTAGCCAGCCACAGACCCTTTTTGGTGCCGATGGCAATGACGGTGGTTTCCATGAGTACTCGATTCACCGGAAGAGGAGTACGCGGCCGCCGTGGACACACCATCACATGACCGACCGCATGTGGACACTGTAAACAATGGCACAGCCGCCTTGGGCTGTACAGAGGTTTTTGAAGGAGAGGTCCCCTACAGTCCGGGCGCCGCTCGCCGGAACCGTAGGCCGATAAGCTTCTGCC
The DNA here is from genome assembly GCF_059092925.1 of Arthrobacter sp. MDB1-55. Classification (NCBI taxonomy): domain Bacteria; kingdom Bacillati; phylum Actinomycetota; class Actinomycetes; order Micrococcales; family Micrococcaceae; genus Arthrobacter; species Arthrobacter sp. MDB1-55. The sequence goes on from NZ_JBNHID010000002.1 coordinate 547,472, forward strand.
CATGGCCGTGTACATTGATCCTCCCCTCTGGCCTGCGCACGGAACCGTTTTTTCCCACCTGATCTCGGATGCCTCGCTGGAGGAACTGCACGCTTTCGCAGCGGAAGCCGGCATCCCGGAGCGGGCCTTTGACCTTGACCACTACGACGTGCCCGCCCGCCGATACCGCCAACTCGTCACGCTCGGCGCACGGGAGGTCGACGGCGGCGCCCTGGTTCGTATCCTCATCGCGAGCGGATTGCGGGTTCCCGCACGACGAAGGCCTGCCAAAATCCAGCAAGCCCTGCAGGCTCGCTGGGAGCAAACCCTGCCCGGTGCGCAGCGGCTGGGGTCAGAGCTCCTGAGCCGGTGGTCTGAGCCGCACCGTCGCTATCACACGCCCGAGCACCTGCTCGATGTGCTGGAAGCGCTGGACCTCCTCTTCACCGAGAACGACGACGCCGACACCCGCCTTCAGGTCCGGCTCGCCGCCTGGTTCCACGACGCAGTGTATGCGGGCGAGGCCGGGAGGGACGAGGAAGCGTCCGCCGCGCTCGCGCAGGCCCGCCTTGCACGCCACCTCGAGCAGCCCGCTGAGGTTCAACGGCTGGTGTTACTCACCGCCACCCACGCGCCAGGCCAAGGGGACCGGCCCGGGGAACTGCTGTGCGACGCTGATCTCTCCGTGCTGGGCCGCCCGCCGAGCGGATACCGGCGCTACCTGTCAGCCGTCCGCCAGGAGTACGCCCATGTGCCGGACGAGGACTTCGCCCGCGGTAGGGCCGCCGTCGTCGACCGTCTGCGGTGCCTTGACCCGCTGTACCGGACAGGGGAGGGGCAGCGGCTATGGGCGGACCAGGCCCAGCAGAACCTGCGGGCTGAGGCCCTTACGCTGCGCTGAGGGGAGGCAGGGTGCAGCGGTAGCGTAAACGTCCGGGCCATCTCGGGTCGGGAGGGGCGGTCTCGACGGTGAAGCCGAGCCGGTGGTAGAAGCCGGCGGCGTCATCGTCGGTTTCCGCGATGAGGGGCATCCCGGGATCCTCGGCCCTGATGAACCGGATGAGAGCAGTTCCCGCGCCGCGTCCGCGGTGGGAAGCACGGACCGCAAGGTACTCCAGCATATTCGCCCTACCGTGAGCACGGTAGCTTGCGAATGCGACAGGTTCCGCGTCCTCAAGCACGCCTATGGTCGCCATCACCGGAAGAACGTCTGCAATCAAACGGTGCAGCTCCTGATCCTCCTGCCCGGCCGCGTCCCGGAGTAGGGCGACGAATGCCTTGGTGCGCAGGGAATCGTCAGGAAGAGCTTCGATCCGGTGCATGAGATCATGGTGGCACATCTTGTTTACAGTGTTTACATTCGGCGGGAGCTGCACAGTTTGGCCGCCGAGCAGCAAGGAGGTGGGGTGTCGCACCGGAAGCGCAATACCTATCGTCACGGCGACCTTCACCGCGCGTTGGTAGCAGCTGGCACTGACCTTGCCCGGGAAGGCGGGCCGTCCGCCGTCGTACTTCGTGAAGTGACGCGCCGCACCGGGGTGACACCGAATGCTGCCTACCGGCACTTCGCCGACAAGCGGGCCCTCCTGCATGCGGTGTCGATGGCAGCGCAGGCCGAGCTGGCGCGCTCGATCGAGGCTGAGCAGTCGAAAATCCTTCAGTCCGATGACGACGACGGCGCCACCGCGAAGGCCCGTCTACGGGCCGTCGGTGCCGGGTACCTGCGGTTCGCGCAGACCCAGCCCGGGCTTTTCCGGACCGCGTTCTTTGAACACGTTGACTTGCGTGACGCCGGTACGGCGGACTCGGCGGGGGACAACGGCCTGACGCCGTTTCAATTGTTATCGCTAGCGCTCGACGGACTGGTTGAAGCGGGCGTCCTGCCCCCGGAACGCCGCCTCGGCGCCGAGTTCCTTGCCTGGTCCTCGGTGCACGGGCTTGCAATGCTGGTCATCGATGGACCTTTGCAGGGTCTCGACGTGGAACAGCGGACGTTTGCCGCGAGCCGGCTGCTCGATATGGTCGAAAAGGGCCTATGACGCTCCGGTCGCAACAGTTTTATCTGGTGCCGCGCATCCGAGCCCTGTAGCGCAGGACGTGCCCGCGGGCGAACAGCGCGATCGCGGCCACCACCAGGACAGCGCCGATGGCGAGGAGCACTCCCGACATCGCCTGCACGGGTTCACCGAAAGCTGCAGACCTCGCAAATCCGGACATCCCTTCCGGAATGAAGAGAGTACTCAGAAGAATGAGCACACCACCGGCAATGAAGTGCTTCACTCCAACTTTCACGTTTCTCCTTCGCAGAGGCCTGAAGACCAAGCCTAGCGAGTGGAAAGGGAAGACACCTCGCCCGCTTTGTCGGGAGCGGCGCCTAGGCTTGGTTTCGTGACAGCCACCGTCCCCGACCGGCGCCAGCTCAGCCGTTCCATCCTCAGGCTCGCCGTACCCGCGCTTGGCGCGCTCATCGCCGAGCCTCTTTTCCTTCTGGCCGACTCCGCAATCGTGGGGCACCTTGGTGTGGAAGAGCTGGCAGGGGTGGGGCTGGCCTCAACGGTTCTGCAGACCGCTGTCGGCCTCATGGTCTTCCTCGCGTACTCAACCACCCCTGCGGTAGCCCGTTTCCTGGGCGCCGGCCGTATGCCGGACGCCGTCGCTGCAGGGCGCGACGGCGTCGGCCTGGCTTTTGTGCTCGGCGTTGTCCTCTCGGTCCTCGGCTGGGTTCTCGCGCCTGCGCTTGCATCCGCAATGGGTGCGGAAGGGCAGGTTCACCAATTCGCCGTGGACTACCTCCGCTATTCGATGCCCGGTCTCACGGCCATGCTGGTTGTCCTCGCAGCCACGGGCGTGCTCAGGGGGCTCCAGGACACCCGGACACCGCTGGTCGTAGCGGGAGCAGGGTTTGGGGCGAATATCGTGCTGAACTTCCTGCTGGTCTATGGAGTGGGGCTCTCCGTTGCCGGTTCGGCGCTGGGGACCAGCATCGCGCAATGGGGTATGGCAACCGTCTATCTCGTCATCATCGTTCGTTTCTCCCGCAGGAACTCCGTTGCGCTGCGCCCCACCTGGCTGGGGGTGCGTGCTACCGCCCGGGTGGGCTCCTGGCTGATGCTGCGCACCGCGAGCCTGCGCATCGCAATTCTGGCAACGGTGTTTGTCGCTACGGCACAAGGGTCTGTTTCGCTCGCGGCACATCAGTTGGTGATGACCATTTTCACCCTCCTCGCGTTCGCGCTGGATGCCCTGGCAATCGCCGCCCAAGCGCTCATTGGCAAGGAACTGGGAGCAGGCAACCGCCCGCTCGCCCACGCCCTGACCCGCACCATGGTTCGCTGGGGTGTGGCGTTCGGCTTCCTGACCGGGATCCTGCTTGCCGCCGTCGCACCATTCCTCGACTGGATCTTTACATCCGATGAAGGCGTGCGAACGGCCTTTACCGTCGGTCTCTGGGTCTTGGCCGCGGCGCAACCCATCTGCGGCTATGTCTTCGTGTTGGATGGCGTGCTCATCGGAGCAGGGGATGCTCGGTATCTGGCGCTCGCCGGCGTCGTCAATCTCGTCCTGTACATTCCATTGCTGGTTCTGGTGTTCGCAGCGGACCTCAGCGGGCCCGCGGGAATCGCCTGGCTGTGGGCTGCCTTCGGTGTGGGTTTCATGCTGGCCCGTGCACTGACCCTTGGCTGGCGTGTCCGCGATGATCGCTGGATGGTTACTGGCGTGGCCTAGGACTAAACTTGCAACGTCCAACCGCCCAGAGGAAGGCCTCGATGAGCGAGGAATCGGCTGACAAGTCCGCATCTCCCGCGCTGTGGCGCGCCTTTTTGCTGCACGCGGCGGTTGCCGGGGCCTTCGGACTGCTGACAATTTTCTGGAGTCAGCCCTCCGTGCACGTGATGTCTGTCGCGGGAGGCCTGTACTTTCTGGGGTTGGCTGTAGCCGTTCACCTCACGGAGAGGAGCCTCAGGGCGCAGGACGCAGTGCCCCTGTGGCTCACCCGGACGGTGCCGGTCTTCCTGGCCGTTGCGGGGCTGCTCAATCTGTGGGTCCACTCGGACCGCATGTTCAGCGGAACCGGCGCCCTCGCCCTCGTCCTGATGGGCATCGTTCACCTGGTGGTATGGGGCAGGAACCGCGGCACGCATCTGGCCGCCCGGGATTTCCTCCTGACCGGCACTGTCTCCGTGCTGACAGGCGGGTTGCTTCCGGTGTTCGAGGCCCTCGGGGCACACGCCCTGCTCGGTGTGGCGGGAGGCGGTGCGGTGATCACCGCCGTCGTGCTCGCTCTTGCCGCGCTCAGCTACCGGCACGATCTCAGTGCGGCTGCCGGTTCGGCCACCCGCACCAACCCCGTAAACTAGATTTCTACTATTCGTAGAAAATATTGAGGAGAAGGCACCGTGTCCAAGCAGGTTAAGGGCGTCAAGGGTCCGCTCATCTTCTCTGCCGTTCTCGCTGCGGTGGCCGGTGCTGCCACCATGGTCTTTGCAACCGGCGGTGGTACCCGCGAACCGCGCATAGACCTCGGTCTGACCGCCGCGGGCATAGCGTTCATCGCCTCGCTCGTTATCAGCGCCCTCCTGCTGATGACTGAGAAGCCCAACGACGATCACCTGGGCAAAGGAACCGGCATCAACCGCTCGTCCTCCAAGATCAGGGGCGGTGCGGCGAATCTCGATGAGCACGGCAATCCCCGCGGGACCAACCCCCACAACGGCGACAACGCCGGTTAGGAAAAGGAGCGTCCGTGGCTGTTCCCGAGATCAACGTCCTCGCTGTCATTATTGCCACCCTCTCCACCATGGTGGTGGGCACCATCTGGTACACACCGAGGGTGTTCGGCAACTACTGGATGCGGCTCGCCAAGGTGAATCCCAGCGGAGACGCAAAGGACGCCGTCAAGCCGATCCTCATCACTTTGGTAGTGAGCTTCATCAGCGCCTGGGTTCTGGCGGGCAGCGCCGCGATTGCCCAGGAGTTCTACGGCGGCAACTTCCTGATGAACACACTCGTTACCGCCGTCATCCTGTGGGCCGGCTTCACCGCCTCCCGATTCATCACCCATGACGCCTTCGAGGGACGGCCAGCCGGACTCACGGTGCTCAACTGTGCGCATGAGCTGGTGACCTTCGTTGTCATGGCTCTCGTCATCGGTCTCATGGGGATCAGCGGAGCCTAGGCGCAGCAGCACGCTCTGTTGCCTGAAAAGGTGAACTCTGGTTCACTGTTTGTACGGAGGGGAGTATCCCCCAACCAGTCCATCGTCATTACGGCGGCCCCAGCGCCTCCCGGTGGACGGGCCCGCCACCGGCCGGGAGAGACCTCCAGTTAGTACCAACTGACTGGAAGTGGGTTTCCCATGAATGTGCCCCTGTGGCTCTGGTTCGCCGTCATCGGTCTGATTCTTCTCATGCTGACCATCGACCTCGTCGCGCATCGGCGCGCTCACATCATCTCCGTCCGTGAAGCAGCCGCCTGGTCGGCGGTCTGGGTTCTCATGGGTGTCGCGTTCGGCGGCGTAGTATGGCTCGGCTATGGCGCGGAATTCGGACAGCAGTACTTTGCCGGATATGTGATCGAGAAGTCGCTGGCCGTGGACAACGTCTTTGTCTGGGCGATCATCTTCGCGTTCTTCGGAGTTCCCCGCGAATATCAGCACCGGGTTCTCTTCCTCGGCGTCCTGGGAGCCCTCGTATTCCGTGGGATCTTTATTGCTGCCGGCTCCGCCATCATCTCGGGTGCGGAGTGGGTGCTCTACCTGTTCGCTGCCTTCCTGATCTTCACCGGCTACAGAATGCTCAATCAGCGTAACGAGCACATCGATCCAGAGCGGTCACGGACGCTTAAGCTCTTTCGACGCTTCGTGCCCATGACCGACAGCTTCTATGGTCAGCGACTCCTCGTGCGCAAGGGCGGCGTGCTGCTAGCTACTCCGTTGCTGGCGGTCCTGGTGATGGTTGAGGTGACAGATATCGTTTTCGCCGTCGATTCCATCCCCGCGATCTTCGCCGTGACCGATGAGGTTTTCCTCGTATTCACCGCCAACGCGTTCGCGATCCTGGGCCTGCGTGCCATGTACTTCCTTCTGGCGGACCTGATTCACCGGTTCATCTACCTGAAGGTGGGGCTGGCCCTGGTGCTTGTCTGGGTGGGAATCAAGATGATGCTCAAGGTCGACCTCTACTACATTCCGACGACTGTCTCCCTCACGGTGATCATCACCATTCTGGCGGTCGCCATTGCAGCGAGCCTGGTGGCAACGCGGGGACAGGGACGGCGCGGGTTGTCCTCGCCGTCGGACTCTCCCTTCCGGAAGGCAACAGAAGAAGAAATGGCTGAAATCAAGCCGCTCCGGGGTAAGAATGGCGTGGTGACCGGATCAAGTTCCGGCAGCGGGGCCAACAGTGACTAAGGAGGCGGTATGTCGGGTGAGGCGGGGTACCCGACATCAGGTGAGGAGCCTTCATCCACGAGGGGCGGCAGCCGCCGTCCCTCGTGGACGATTCTGACGAACCATGGTCATGTGCTGCTTGCTGTAGCCGCGGAACCGCACATCCGCGTTGAAGAGATAGCTCACCGCGTGGGCATCACGCGCCGCGCCACACTCAGCATTTTGAAGGATCTCGAGGAAGCCGGGTATATACAGCGGTTGAGGGAGGGGCGCCGAACGACTTATCGGGTGGATGGCGACCGGCCCTTCAGGCATCCGGCAGAATCCGACCATGAGGTCGGCGCGCTACTGCGGATCTTCTCGGAAGCCCCGCGCTATGGGAGAACGGACGACGACGGCGATCGCTAGCATGGAGCAATGGCTCCACACGTGAATATCACCGGGGACAGCACGGCCGATGAGTTGCTGTCCAACGATCCGCTTGCCCTTCTGGTGGGCATGCTCCTCGACCAGCAGGTCGCGATGGAAACGGCCTTCGCCGGTCCGGCGAAAATCAAGGAACGATTCGGTTCGTTCGATGCCGCCGCCATCGCTGATCACGAGGCGGAGAGTTTCATTGAACTGTGCCGCACTCCTCCGGCGGTCCATCGCTATCCCGGGAATATGGCCGCACGCATCCAGTCGCTTTGTCGAACCGTGGTTGATGAATGGGACGGCAACGCCGCAGCAATCTGGACGCGCGGTGAACCGGACGGCCCGGAGGTGCTGCGCAGACTGAAGGACCTCCCCGGGTTCGGTGATCAGAAGGCGAAGATCTTCCTCGCGCTTCTGGGGAAACGCTACGGATACGCCGGGCAAGGTTGGCGGGAATCAGCCGGCTCCTACGGTGATGAAGGCAGCTATCGTTCCGTAGCCGACATCGTCGATCCTGAATCCCTGGCGAAGGTACGGGAAACCAAGCGGGCAGCGAAGGCGGCGGCCAAGAAGACTTCGTGACGTCATGAGTGTAATTGCGCTTGACTCATGACGAACCCGGCGTCTACCGTCATCACCATAGATTTGTTTTGGTTATGACGCCCTGAGGAGAGCAATGAGAAGCGGTACCGCCACCGGACTATGGTTCGCGTTGATGTCCGCCGCTTCATTCGGGGTATCCGGACCTTTCGCGAAGTCCCTCCTGGAGATCGGCTGGAGCCCTGGCGCCGCCGTCGGAATTCGCATCGGCGGTGCCGCCCTGGTGCTGGCCATCCCGGTGATCATTGCCCTGCGTGGACGCTGGGGCACCCTCCGCGGCAATGCCCTGACCCTGATCATTTACGGAGCGACCGCGATCGCCCTGTGTCAGTTCTTCTATTTCAGTGCGGTTCAGCGCATGTCTGTGGGCGTCTCCCTGCTGTTGGAGTATCTTGCACCGGTACTCATCGTTGGATGGTTGTGGCTGCGCTCCGGGCGTGCTCCCAGCAGGTTGACGGTGAGCGGGTCCGTTGCGGCTATGCTCGGGCTCCTGCTCGTCCTCGACCTCACGGGCGACCAGCGCCTCGACCCCGTCGGGGTGCTCTACGGGTTGGGCGCAGCTGTATGCCTGGCGGTTTTCTTCGTGATGTCCGCGAAGGCTGACGATGACCTGCCGCCTCTCGTCATGGCCGGCGGCGGCATGGTAGTCGGCGCACTCACTATTCTGATTCTCGGCCTCGTCGGCGTTATGCCCTTCGCCTTCGAATTCCGCGACGTCAGTCTTGCCGGCTGGCAGACTTCCTGGCTGGTTCCGGTTCTGGCGCTTGTCCTCATCGCCACCGTATTCTCCTACGTCACGGGCATTTTCGCTGCGCGCCGCCTGGGCTCGAAGGTGGCGTCTTTTGTCGGGCTCACTGAGGTTATGTTTGCGGTTCTTACGTCCTGGTTGATTCTGGGTGAACTCCCGTCGCTGGTTCAGTTGCTCGGCGGCGCACTCATTGTGGGCGGAGTGATTCTGGTGCGGATCGACGAACTGCGTCGAAACCCAGACGCAGCGGACCCGCTCGACCAGCCCAACGTCGTCGAGGCCGTGCCTACTGTTCCGGGTGGCTGAACCGGTCCGAGCGGCCTGAAGCGGACAGGTTCCGTCCCTATGCACCGTGTGTACTCCTCACCGCGGGCGATCGGCCGGGTGGGCTGGATGTAACGCGGAAGCGCCTTCAAGGAAACTTCACTGAAATGCCGGGCACCTACCGTTTTTCAAGCTGCCCAAGTTGGACCGCCTGAAGAGCCCTGGAGCCTGCCGCTATGTCTTATGTGAAGCCTGGTGACCTGATCACGACCATGATCGACGTCGGTGCGTCGAAGGTATTCATGTCCACCCGCGACACCGTAGTGCGCGCGGCAATGGCCGGTGCGCTGTTGTCCCTGGCTGCGGCGTTCGCCGTCACGGTGAGCGTCACCACCGGCATCCCACTGGCGGGAGCGGTTCTCTTTCCGGTCGGGTTCATCCTGCTGTATTTGCTCGGCTACGACCTGCTGACCGGGGTGTTCGTCCTGACGCCCCTTGCCTTGCTCGATAAGCGACCGGGCGTGACGGTGCGCGGTGTCCTTCGCAACTGGGGACTGGTGTTCGTCGGGAACTTCATCGGAGCGTTCACCGTGGCCGTGCTGATGGCGGTGGTCGTCACCTACGGTTTCGCCATCCCACCGAACGAAGTCGGTGTCGCCATCGGCCACATCGGTGAGGGGCGCACCCTCGGCTATGCCGAGCACGGCGCCTCCGGGATGCTGACACTGTTCGTCCGTGGAATGTTGTGCAACTGGATGGTTTCGATCGGCGTGGTCGGCGCCATGATCGCCAAGGATGTTCCCGGGAAAGTGATGGTCATGTGGATGCCGATCATGCTGTTCTTTTTCATGGGCTTCGAGCATTCGATCGTCAACATGTTCCTCTTCCCATCAGGTCTGTTGCTTGGCGGCCAGTTCACCGTTCTCGACTATCTGGCGTGGAATGAGATCCCGACGGTGCTCGGTAACCTCGTCGGCGGCCTGCTGTTCACTGCGCTTCCCCTCTACATCACGCATGCGCGGACAAAGGCGCCGTCCAACGCTGTCGAGAACCTTGAACTCACGAGGGTGGAGGACGTCGCACGCGCCGAAACCGGGATCAGCCACTAGCACGTCATCGGCCGAGCCGCCCTCGTAGCGCGCGTTCTTGTCCGTTCATGACAGGTGTTTTTTGGAGTCGGGCGGGCCGGCCCGCGATGATGGGGGAAGCCTCTCCTGTGGGTGCTCGGCCTATGGCCGGGGAGGGGGCGTGCCTGCGTCGCCGGTGGATTTAGAGCCCTAAGCCACACCATCCAGAGCAGCTGAGAGACCTGCCTCCGTGACGCTGCAGCTTCCCCCGGATTCCTGTCCGAAAGGGTGCTAATGGCAGGACCGATGGAAGGAACAGCACCAATGACGATCGATCGTATTCACACCAGTCACTCGGGATCCCTGCCGCGCACTCCGAAACTGATTGCCGCGAACGCCGCCAGAACCCTGGCCGATGACGGCTTCACCCTGGAGCGCACCACGGAATTCGAGAGCCTGCTCGCCTCCTCCGTGGTCGACCTCGTTCAGTGGCAGAAGGACGCCGGAATCACTATCCCCGGCGATGGCGAGTACGGCAAAGCCATGTCGAATTCCGTGGACTACGGCGCATGGTGGACCTACAGCTTTCAGCGCACCGCCGGTCTTGAGCTGACCGACTTCAATCCGATCCTCGCCGACGCCGTGATCAGCGAACCCGGGGCGATCAAGCTGACATCGTTCGCCAACCGGCGCGACTGGACACGCTTCGCGGACGCCTATCAGGACCCCGAGAGCGGGATTCAACTGGGCAAGAACGCCACTGCCTTCCCGTCAGCGACCGGCCCCATTTCCTACATTGGACAGGAAGCGCTCGCTTCGGACATCGCCAACCTCAAGGCCGGACTGGACGCGGCGGATGTGCAGACGGGTTTCATCACTGCCCTCTCGCCGGGGTCGGCGAGCAGGATCGGCAACGATTACTACGCCACGGAGGAAGAGTTCATCTACGCGTGGGCGGACGTGCTCCGTGAGGAGTACCGGGCCATCGTTGACGCGGGTCTCATCGTTCAGGTTGATGACCCGTCACTGGCCGAGAACTGGGACCAGATCACCCCGGAGCCGAGCATCGAGGACTACCGGCGTTTCACCCAGATCCGGATCGAGGCGCTCAACTATGCGCTCCAAGGACTGCCGGAGGACCAGGTCCGAGTGCACGTGTGCTGGGGATCCTGGCACGGGCCGCACACCACCGACCTCGAATTCCGGCACATCGTCGACCTCGTGCTGGGCATCAACGCAGGGTCGTACTCCTTCGAAGCTGCCAATGCCCGCCACGAACATGAGTGGGCCATCTGGCAGGACGTCACACTGCCGGAGGGCAAAATCATCGTTCCCGGTGTGGTGTCCCATGCGACGAACGTGGTCGAGCACCCTGAGCTGGTCGCGCAGCGCATCGAACGTTTCGCAAGCCTGGTAGGGCGGGAAAACGTGATCGCTTCCACCGACTGTGGCCTTGGGGGTCGCCTGCATCCCCAGATTGCCACGGCGAAGCTGGAGGCCCTGGGCTCCGGAGCACGAATCGCATCGAACCGGTTGTTCGAGAATTCAGCGTCGCTGATCTAGCCGGGTAGAAGGAAGGACCGCACATCCTTCGATGTGCGGTCCTTCCTGGATACGGGTTTCCCGCGCCCGGAATCTACTTCCCGAACCGGCGCAGCCGGAGCGAGTTCGCGACGACCAGAACCGAGCTCGCCGCCATGGCCGCGCCCGCCACCATCGGGTTGAGCAGTCCCAGAGCCGCAACCGGAATGCCGATCGTGTTGTAGAAGAACGCCCAGAACAGGTTGCTCTTGATGGTGCCCAGCGTCTTCCGAGACAGCTCGATCGCCTGGGCCACCTGCTCGAGACTGTTGCCCATCACGGTCAGGTCAGCGGCTTCGATTGCGACATCGGTACCGGAACCCATCGCGATTCCCAGGTCCGCCTGGGCCAGGGCCGCGGCATCGTTGACGCCGTCACCGGCCATCGCCACGGTAGCTCCCTGTGCCTGAAGCCGCTTCACAGCGTCGACCTTCCCCTCGGGGAGTACGTCAGCCATGACATCCTCCGGGGCGATGCCGACCTCAGCAGCGATCTTTCGGGCGACGGCGGCGTTGTCTCCAGTCAGCAGCATCGGGCGCAGGCCCAGCTCCTTCAAGCGCGCAATCGCCGCTGCCGAGGACTCCTTGACGGTGTCCTTCAGGCTCACCAGGCCCGCAACCTCACCGTCAACCGCAACCCAGATGGCCGTGGATCCGGCCTCCTGTTCCGCCGCCAAAGCTGAACGGTGTGCGTCGGTGATAACGACGTCGTTTGCCTCCAGCCAGCCTGCACGCCCGGCGAGCACCGTGGAACCGTCAACCGTGCCGCGCACCCCGCCGCCGGCGGAGCTCGTGAAGTCCGTCACCGTCGGGTGCCCGGGACTTGCAGCTGCGATTGCCTGAGCGATCGGGTGCTCGCTGGCAGACTCGACGGCGGCGGCGAGCGACAGCACATCCTCACGGGTGCGCGAACCGAGTACGACGACGTCCGTCACCGACAGGCGACCGCTTGTCACGGTGCCGGTCTTGTCCAGAACGATGGTGTCGACGGTGCGGGTGTCCTCGAGTACCTGCGGGCCGCGAATCAGGATGCCGAGCTGCGCACCACGGCCTGTTCCCGTGAGCAGGGCCGTCGGAGTGGCGAGGCCGAGCGCACACGGGCACGCGATCACGAGCACTGCAACGGCGGCGGTAAATGCAGCCTGCACGTCTCCGCTGAGCAGCATCCAAGCGACGAAGGTGAGCACCGCGATGACGAGGACCACCGGAACAAACACAGCACTGATGCGGTCCGCCAGCCGGGCGATCGGCGCCTTGCCGCTCTGGGCTTGGCTGACCAGCCGACCCATCTGGGCGAGTGTCGTCTCGCTGCCCACGCGGGTGGCACGGACAATCAGGCGCCCGGACGTGTTGATGGTTGCACCCGTGACGGTGCTGTCCGGGCCGACGTCGACGGGAAGTGACTCGCCGGTGATGAGTGAGGTGTCCACGGCGCTGCGACCCTCAATGACGAAGCCGTCGGTTGCAATCTTCTCGCCTGGCCGGACAACGAACTCATCCCCATGCACCAATGACGACGCCGGCACCTTCACTTCGACCCTCTTGCCGTGCTGCTCGCGCAGCACAGTTGCATCCTTCGCCCCGAGATTGAGGAGCGACTTCAGCGCGTCGCCTGCCCGCTGCTTCGCGTTCGCTTCCAGATACCGGCCGAGGAGCAGGAAGGTCACGACGACGGCGGCAACCTCGAAGTAGAGCCCGTGTCCGCCCATGTCCATGCCCACGTGCTCGGTGAGCATCGGGTCGGCGAGGAGCTGGCTGAGTGAGAACAGGTAAGCCGCGGTAACGCCGATGGACACCAGGGTGTCCATCGTGGACGAGAAGTGCCGGGCGTTGATCGCGGCTGCCTTGTGGAATGACCAGGCTGACCACGTGACCACCGGCGTACTCAGCGCCAGGACAACCCAACCCCAGTGGGGAAACTGCAGCGCCGGGATCATTGAGATGAGAAACACGGGCACGGTCAGGATGGCAGCGGTGACCAGGCGCGGCCGCAACTGTGATGCAGTCCCGCCGTGTGCCATGTGGTCGTGTGAATCGTGATCGAGCCCATCGGCCGCCGGTTCCCCCTCCGAGGAGGGCCCCGGTTGGTGATGCGGCTTCTTCACCTGCGCGGTGTAGCCGGTGGCGTTGACCGTGTTGACGATGTCCTCGTCAGAGATATGTGCGGGTACGGTGACCACCGCCGATTCCAGCGGCAGGTTCACGCTCGCCTCAACGCCGTCGAGCTTGCCCAACTTGCGCTCCACCCGCCCCACGCACGAGGCACAGGTCATGCCCTGGATGTCGAGTTCAACGGTCCGGGTAGCGGTAGCGGTGGCGGTCCGGGTGATGCCGGGTTCGGTGGTCATGATGGTCCTTCCAGGCCGGCTTGCTGCCGGCAGCCTGTCGGCGTGTTGCTATGCGTCGTTCGAGACGACGACGTAACCGGCTTCAGCGACTGCCTCACCGATCTGCTCTGGTTCGATGTCGCGCTCTGAGGTGACGGTTGCGGTTGAAATCCCGCCCTTGTTCAGGTCAACTTCAACGTTCTGTACGCCTTCGATGGCAGAGATTTCCTCGGTGACGGAGTCCACGCAGTGGCCGCAGGTCATTCCCGAGATGCTGACGGTTGTAGTGCTCATGATTTCTCCTGATGGTTCAGGCAGTCAGCGCAACAGGCGGCTGATGGCCGCCGAGGCTTCCTGCACCTTTTCGTTGACAGCCCGGGGATCCCCGGATGTCTGGGATTCGTTGGCTGCACCCACAACGCAGTGGGCGATGTGTTCTTCGAGGAGCCCGATGCTGACGGCGTGCAAAGCCTTGTTCACCGCGGACACCTGGGTGAGGACGTCGATGCAGTATTTGTCCTCCTCAACCATTCGCGCTATCCCGCGTACCTGTCCTTCGATGCGCTTGAGACGGCGGAGGTAGGCCTCCTTGTCGGCGGTATATCCGTGTTCCGTAGTTGTCTGTGTCATGGTTCCTCCTTGGCTGCCTCATCGAGGATATACCCATAGGGGGTATCGGCGCAACTACCCCCCGGGGGTATGTTTTGGGAACGCTCAGGCGGGTGCTCTACGTTAGAGGGGAAGACATGAAAGGCAATCCCTTATGACCCTCAACCTCGAGGCGTGGCAGAAGCGCGCCCTCCTTGTGCTCGGCCTCATTGCCGTTGCAGGTCTATTTGCTCTTGCCTTCACGGCAGGAAGGGTGGCGGCCGCACCGCAGCACCCCGGCAACAGCAGCCCTGACGCAGGCTTCGCCCGCGATATGCAGGTTCACCACTCACAGGCCGTGGAGATGTCGCGCATCGTCCGGGACCAGACGGACGACGTCGTAATCCGCACCATTGCCTATGACATCGCGATGACCCAGCAGCACCAGGTTGGCCAGATGTACGCCTGGCTAAAGGAATGGGGCCTGCCCCAGAGCGACGGCGCTGAGCGCATGGCGTGGATGTCGGGCAGCAGTCATGCCCACACCGAGAACGACGGCGGGAGTGGCTCCGGTGCGATCGGCGCGGAAGGGCTGATGCCCGGCATGGCGACGGACGAAGAATTGGCACAGCTCGCAGAAGCCACGGGTGAGGACGCAGAACGGCTCTACCTGGAGCTCATGATCGACCACCACGAGGCGGGCGCGGAGATGGCCCTGGCTGCAGTGGACCTCGTCCAGGAGCCCGACGTCCGCGAACTCGCCCGCAAGATGGCGGAGGGGCAGACCATTGAAATCGCGGAGATGGAAAAGCTCCTGGCACAGCTCTAGGCCGGCCGCCCGGTACATTTAGACCCGAACCCCTTGAAAGAACAGAAGGAATCAGCGCGTTGAACAAGAAGCGAGCTCAGGAGAATGCGGACCGCCAGGCGCGGTTGGCTGCAATCCAGTCACAGCAGCGGGCCAGCGAACGGAAGCGGAACAGCCTGATTTTCGGCGGTATTGCTCTGGTGATCGTGGCGATCATCGTGGCCGTAACGATCGTGATCGTGCAGCAGGTCCGGGAGAATGACCGCCTGGACGCGCTCGCTGAACAGGATATCGAGGGTGTTGAGACCATCGAGGTGAGCTCGTTCGAGCATGTCCCCGGGCCGGTCGAGTACGAGCAGGCTCCTCCCGTTGGAGGCGACCACAACGCTCTCTGGACCAACTGCGGCATCTACACCGAGCCGATTCCGAACGAGAACACGGTCCACTCCCTGGAGCACGGTGCCGTCTGGATCACCTACCAGCCGGACCTCGCGCAGTCGGAGATCGACGCCCTGACCGAGCTGGTCGGCGACCGCAGCTACGTTCTTCTCAGCCCGTACGAGGGTCAGGAATCTCCGGTCATGGCCAGCGCCTGGGGCTTACAGCTCGGTGTCGATTCGGCTGACGACGAGCGCCTCGTCGCCTTCCTTGCGAAGTACGTTCAGGGCGAGCAGACCCGCGAGCCCGGTGCGGCCTGCAGCGGAGCCTTGGACCCCTCCGCGTAAACCTCCATCAATGGTCAGGACACGCCCCTTATCCCGCGGCATAAGGGGCGTGTCCTGCTGTATGAGCATTATGCGGACGGCTTGCGAAGGCTCCAGAAAGCCAGTCCGGCGGCCGCAACCATGAGCGCAGCGCCGATGCCGGAGGTAATCACGACGCCGCTGTCGAACGCGTGGAATGCGGACTCAAGCAGGGCAGACCCGGAGCCGGCGGGCAGTTCCGACGCAACGTTGATCGCGCCGCCCAGCGTCTCTGCCGCCGTCGTGCCCTGTGCGGCGGTGAGGCCGGCGGGAAGCACGAGGTGCTCCTGGTAAGAAGCCAGCAGGACGCTGCCAAGGAGCGCCGTGCCGAAGACGGAGCCTACTTCGTAGGCCGTCTCGGAAATCGCTGACGCGGCTCCGGCCTTCGCGGCGGGCACGCTGGACAGGATGAGGTCATTGGATACCGTCTCCGATGCCCCCACTCCGGCGCCGAGCAGGACGAAGGCTGCGAGCAGCAGTCCCACCGATCCGTCCTGGCTCGCGACCGCCACCAGCACGTAGGCGCTCGCGGAGAGCAGCAGCGCGGTCGGGACGACCACGTGCGGCGAAATATGGCGGACCACGGGAACCACTGTGAGCCCCGCGATGATCGTTGTGATGAGGCCGGGCATCAGCACTATGCCGGCGTCCAGCGGGCTGAGTCCCACGACCAGCTGCAGATGCTGAGAAACAAAGTAGAGGAAGCCAACCAGCGAGAAGATCGCGAGCAGATTCACCAGGACAGCGCCCGTAAAAGGCCGGACGGTGAAGAGCCGCACATCCAGCATCGGATTTCCGCGCTTCAGCTGCCGCCGCACGAAGGTGACGCCGGCTGCAAAACCAACGACGACGGCGGCAGCCGCTACCGCAGTGAACCCATCTTTGGCGAATGACTTGATGGCAAAGACGATGGGCAGCATGGTGCCGATGGACAGCGCGATACTGACGTAGTCCACCCGTCCGGGGTTGGGGTCAGCAGACTCGGGCACCAGCAGCGGGGTGACTGCGAGCAGGACCATCAGAACGGGGACAGCAAGCAGGAAGACCGATCCCCACCAGAAGTGCTCGAGCAGGACACCACCGACAAGCGGTCCCAGCGCTGCACCGGCAGAGAAGCCCGCGGCCCACACCGCAACGGCAAGGCGCCGCTGGTTGCGGTCGAGGAAGATGTTGCGGATCAGGGAAAGCGTCGAGGGCATCAGCATTGCGCCGAAGACACCCAGCCCCACGCGGGCCGCCACGAGCAGTTCGGCTGTCGGCGCAAAGGCCGCAGCTACCGAGAACACCGCAAAGCCGGTCGCGCCGATCATGAGGAGGCGGCGACGTCCGAATCGATCACCGAAGCTGCCCATCGCGACCAGCAGGCCGGCCAGAACCAACGGGTAGCTGTCGATGATCCATAGCAGGGTTGTACCGCTCGTATTGAAGGCCAGCGAGATCTCCGGCATGGCGAAGCTCAATACGGTATTGTCCACGGCCACCAGCAGGACCGGCAGCATGAGCGCGGCAAGGGCAAGCCACTCCCGGCGTCCGGCATGAGGGGATTCGACCGTTGGGGAAGCAACCGTCGAGGCAGGGGTGTACTGGGTCATGGGTTCCACGCTATACCGTCCAGCCGGTACAGTAAAGCTCCCAGGGTTCAGTATGATGAACGTCATGGCAACTGCCCGCGAGCGCATTCTCGACAGCTTCGAACACATCCTCATCAGCGAAGGTGAGCGCAGCGCCACGATGGAATCGGTGGCTGCTGCCGCCGACGTTTCCAAGGGCGGCCTGCTCTATCACTTCCGGTCCAAGGAAGCCTTGGTCGATGGACTGGCCGACCGGCTTGTCGGACTTGTCGCACGAGACCGGGAGGCGATGGCCGCCGATCCGGAGGGGCCCGCGCGCTATTACGTCCGCACCTCGATGTATGAAAACAGCCCCTTGGACCGGGCCCTGATTGCGATGGCCCGCCTGGCCCAGCAGGGACACGCCAAGGCGCAGGCCACCTTCACGCTCATTCAGGAGCAGTGGCTCGGGGCGCTTGAGGCGGAGCTCGGCAGTCGCGGTGTCGCGCGCGCAGTGAAGCTGCTCGGCGACGGTCTGTATTACGACGCCGCCTTTTTCGCGGGTGCGAGCTCCGAGAAACAAAGCGGCGAGGAGCTGCAGGATGTTCTCGCGATCGTGGACTTGATCGTCCGCGAGGGTGCACAGGCGCAGCGGAAGGGCTGATTTCCGGAATTACAGGGTCCCGATTGCCTGGCCCTGGTCTACGATGCTGCCATGACTCAGCGGGAGTGGTCCGGGCATGTATTCATTGGAATGAGCGTCGACGGCATGATCGCCAGGGCTGACGACAGCCTCGACTGGCTGATGGGCGAATCCGCCGGCGGGGCTGACGACCCCAGCGACTCGGGCTTCAACGAGTTCATGGCTTCGGTCGACCACCTGGTCATGGGAAGAAGCACGTATGACGTGGTCCGGGGGATGGGCGAATGGTTCTACGGTGAAACCCCTGTGTTCGTGCTGAGTACGACCCTGCAGGCAGAGGACCCGCGTATCCGTGTCGCGCGTTCCCTCGAGGAAGTCACCGCAATGCTTGACGACGACGGCGCCCGTAACGTCTATGTCGACGGCGGCAGGACTGTGCGCTCTTTCCTGGCTGCCGGCATGATCAGCACCCTCACGCTCACGCGGCTCCCGATACTCATCGGTGAAGGCAAGCCGCTCTTCGGTGCGGTGCCCTCCGATGTGCGCCTGCGGCTTGACGACGTGAAGACCTTCGACGGCGGCGCGGTGCAGACCCGCTACACGGTGCTCTGAACCGCCGTCGACATACTTCTTGACGAGGTCACAGCCCGGGCGTAATCTACAACCAAATGGTTGTAGATCAGCTTTCAGATTCCGAAGTGGACCTCTTGTTCCACGCTCTCGCGGACAGCACCCGCCGCAGCATTGTGGTCCGTGCCATCGGCGAGGAGCATTCCGTTTCGGCCCTGGCTGCCCACTACGCCATGAGCTTCGCGGCAGTACAGAAACACGTAGCGGTGCTCGAGCGCGCAGCGTTGGTCACCAAGGAGAAACGTGGAAGGGAGCAAATCGTGCGGGCTAACCCGGAAGCCATCAGGAGAGCCCGTCAACTGCTGGACGAGTACGAAAAGATCTGGCGTCAGCGGGTCGACCGGATAACAGACATCCTCGCAGAGGACTAGAAGCCAACTCAGGAAAGGGCAACATCATGGGCATCATCAGCACCGACAGGGACCTTGAGGCTCTCAGCTTCACGCTCGTCGCGGAGTTCGACGCCGCCGTCGGACGCGTCTGGCAGATCTGGGAAGATCCCCGCCAGCTCGAGCGCTGGTGGGGTCCGCCCACCTGGCCGGCCACGTTCGAGAAGCATGACTTCCGCCAGGGAGGTTCGGCGAGCTACTACATGACCGGTCCCGAAGGTGAGGTCAGCAGGGGCTGGTGGAAGTTCACCGCCGTGGAAGCGCCCAGCCGCCTTGAATTTGACGACGGCTTCGCGGACGAGTCGGGAGCGCCGGTGGACGCGATGGGCGAGACCCATGCCGTTGTCACCCTGCAGGAGGTGGAGGCCGGCCGCACCCGGATGACCGTCACATCGAGCTTCGAGAGCGCCGACCAGCTCCAGCAGATGCTTGAGATGGGCATGGAAGAGGGCATGAAGCAGGCGATGGGCCAGATCGACGGCATCCTCGCCGAGCGGGCCAGCGTCTAGCGAACCCTGTCTCCCAAGCAACAACGCAGTCCCGCAGGCAACGACGCCGCCTCACAAGCGGGCAGTAAGGAGGCCCCCGGCATGTCGGTCAGGACACACCGGGGGCCCCTCTGCGTACGCGGTCAGACCTGCACGTCACGAGCCGGGGAATGCTCAGCCCTTCACGGCCAGCACGTTGCACGCCGCGCCGAGCAGGATCGACTGTGCGGTCGATCCCATGATGAGCTTGCCGACAGGAGTGCGGTGACGCAGCCCGATGACGATCAGTTCAGCCGCATTGCGTTCTGCCGCCTCGAGCACGTCCTCGGCCGCGGTGTCCTTGGAGGTGCCGTGATGGACGGTGAAGTCCACACCGGATTCCTGGAGCGTGACCTGCAGGCGTGACATGTCGTCGTCGTCGGCGAAGGCCGGATCCACGAGGCGGTCGGCACGAGTGGTATTGACCACCACCAGCTTCGCTCCACGCTGACGGGCTTCGCGCACCGCAGCGTTCGCTGCGGCGTCGCCCAACGCGTTCGGGACGTAACCCAGCACTACGGCACTCATTTTCCGCCTTCTTTCTGTTCAACGACTGCTACCGGTGTGGGGTCGACCACCTCGGACTCCATGGCTTTCTGGCGCTTCTTGAGCCAGAAGGAAAGGGCGAAGATGACGATCAGGACAATGTAGATCGTCGCAGCTATCGGCGTGCTCACCAGGGCAATCGGATCACCCTGCGAGATGGCCAGCGAGCGTCGCAGCTGGTCCTCGAAGATCGGGCCGAGAATGATGCCGACCACCAGTGGGGCAATCGGGTAGCCGTAGCGGCGCATGAAGAACCCCAGAACGCCGACCACGAGCAGCACGAACACATCCACCGGAGTGAAGTTCACCGAGAAGGCGCCCATCGCGGCGAACACGAGGATTCCGGAGTAGAGGTAGGGCCGGGGAATCTGCAGGATCTTCACCCAGATGCCGACGAGCGGCAGGTTCAGGACCAACAGCATCAGGTTGCCTACGTACAGACTCGCGATCAGCGCCCACACCAGTGCGCCCTCAACCTCGAACAGGAGGGGTCCGGGCTGGATGTTGTAACGCTGGAAAGCGACGAGCATCATGGCGGCGGTTGCCGTCGTCGGAATGCCGAGGGTCAGCAGCGGGACGAGGACGCCGGCTGCGGCTGCGTTGTTGGCCGACTCAGGACCGGCGACACCCTCGATCGCTCCCTTGCCGAACTGCTTCCGCCGCTCACCCTTCGCGAGTTTCCGCTCGGAGGCGTAGGAAAGGAATGTCGCGACGTCGGCGCCGCCGGCGGGGATGGTTCCCACCGGGAAACCGATGAAGGTGCCGCGAAGCCACGGCTTCCACGAACGCTTCCAGTCCTCCTTGCGCATCCAGCTCGTCCAGCGTCCGGCCACCGGGATGACCTTCACGGGACCGTGACGGAGCCGGGAGGCCACGTACAGCGCCTCGCCCACGGCGAAGAGCGCCACTGCAACGAGCACCACGTCGATACCGTCCGCAAGGAACGGGTTCCCGAAGGTGTACCGCTGCTGTGCGGTGAGTGCATCGACGCCGATCAGGGCGATGAAGAGACCAAGCCCAAGCGACGCGAGGCCACGCAGTACCGAGGAACCCAGGAGCGCGCCGACAGTCAGGAACGCGACAATCATCAGCGCCACGTATTCGGTGGGGCCGATCTGGACGGCGAATTCCGCGACGTAGGGTGCAACGAAGCTCAGCAGCACAGTGGCTACCGTGCCGGCGATGAAGGAGCCGATTGCCGCCGTCGCCAGCGCCGCCGCACCCCGGCCGGCCTTCGCCATCTTGTTGCCCTCGAGGGCCGTGACAATGGACGCCGATTCACCGGGAGTGTTCAGGAGGATGGAAGTTGTTGAACCGCCGTACATGCCGCCGTAGTAGATGCCCGCGAAGACGATGATCGCCGCCGTCGGGTCCAGGCTGTAGGTGATCGGCATGAGCAACGCCACGGTCATGGCGGGGCCGATGCCCGGCAGGACGCCGACGGCGGTGCCGACGAGCACGCCGCCCAACGCGTACAGCAGGTAGATTGGCTGCATCGCGACGCTGAAGCCTTCCATCAGCGCGAGGAAGTTATCCATTGAAGATCTCCACCCCTTCCAGGAGGAATCCCGGCGGCAGCGAGACTCCCAGGAGTCCCGCGAACACGAACTGAAGGATCAGCGCAAGAACGATCGCGATGATTGCGTTGCGCCACCACGGCTTCGCACCGAGCGACCAGGCAGATCCGAAGAACAGCACCGCTGCCGCGACTGGCCAGCCGAGGGGGACGATGAGCGCGATGTGAACAGCAAGGAAGCCGACGAGCTTGCCGACGGTCAGCCAGTCGGTCTTGACGTCGGGATCAATGTCCTCGCCTTCCTCGGCTGCGCCGGTGTGACCGCGGAGCAGCTGGATGATCAGGCCGATCCCGATCGCCACCATGATCCCCGAGACGAGGTAGGGGAAGACCCGGGGGCCGACGACGCCGGCCGATGGTGGGATCGGAATGCCGGCGCCGGCAACGAAACCGACAATGCCGATGCAGACGATGAGTCCGGCGAAGACCAGTTCGCCGACGGGCCGGGAGGGCGCGGCGTTGGTACCGCGCCCTCCCGACGTCCCGTTGAGTGAAGTGCTCATCGCTGTTACAGCAGACCGATCTCGGTGAGCGTGGTCTTGACGGCTGCGATGTCTTCGGTCAGGAAGGCCTCGAATTCCTCACCGGCGAGGAAGGCGTCGGACCAGGCGTTCGTTTCCAGCGTGGTCTTCCAGGCTTCCGTTTCCGCCATCTCGGTCACGAGTTCGGTGAGCTCGGCGGCCTTGGCCTCATCGATGTTGCCCGGTGCCACGACGCCGCGCCAGTTGGTCAGCACGAGGTCGACGCCCTCATCCGTCAGGGTCGGAACGTCGGGCAGCTGGGTAGCGGGCTCCTCGCCCGAAACGGCCAGCGCGCGCAATTCGCCCGCCTTGACCTGCTCGGCGTACTCGCCGACACCGGAGATGCCTGCGGACACCTTGTTGCCGAGCAGCGCCGCGAGGGATTCACCGCCGCCGGAGTACGGGATGTAGTTGAGGTTGTCGGGGCTGATGCCGGCTTCCTTCAGCATCTGACCCGCGAGGATGTGATCCGCGCCGCCAGCTGAACCGCCGGTGATGGAAACTCCCTGGCCGTCCTTCTCGATCGCGGAAAGGAGGTCATCGATGGTCTGGAAAGGTGAGTCCGCCGGTACGACGACGACCAGAGGCTCCTCCGTCAGCCGTGCAATGGGTGTGGTGTCCTCAATGCGGGTCTGGGCAGCGTTGGTCTCGACCGCGCCAACCATGACGTAGCCCATGACCATCAGCGTGTCCGGGTTCTGCTCGGTGGCAAGCTGGGCGAGCCCATTGGTGCCGCCGGCGCCGCCCACGTTGACGACCGATGCGTTGCCCACGAGGTCGTTCTCCTGGAGATCCTTCTGCATCGCGCGGCCGGTCTGGTCCCAGCCGCCGCCCGGGTCAGCAGGAACGATGATGTTGAGGCGGTCGATGCCTGCCTCTGCCTCTCCTCCGCCGGACGTGCTGCCGCAGGCGGACAGGGCAAGAACCGATGCGCCGATGACGCCTACAGTCGACAAGCGCCTCATTGTGCTTTCGAGCTTCATGGATTTTTCCTTCCTCAAGTGTGATGCGCCTCACCACACGTTTCCGGTTCATCGTAGGTTCGGGCAGGTGTGACGGAAATAATGCGGTCACAACGTGCGTAGTGGTCTTTGTGGTCACACTGGAGGCGGGGGTCACTACACCCGATCGTGGGAGAATGAAAGCATGATCCGGTCAATGTCGCTTAGATCACAACTGTTCTTCCTGCAGTTGCTGATTGTGCTGATCATCGTCCTGGTCGCGGGAACGGTGGCCGTGCGGATGCAGGAGCAGCAGATCCGCGACGCCTACCAGGGCCGCATGGTCGGCGTGGCCCAGTCCATCGCACAACTGCCATCCGTCGTCGACGCGTTCGACGACGAGGACCCCAGCGCGGTCATCCAGCCGATTGCTGAGCTCACCACACAGGCCACGGGAGTCACCTACGTCGTGGTGACAGACGACGTCGGCATACGCTACTCCCACCCGAATCCGGACATGATCGGCCGCATGGTATCCACTGATCCCTCCGTACCACTTTCGGGTGAAACGTTCATCGGCACCCAGACCGGAACGCTTGGGGAGTCCTGGCGCGTGAAGGTGCCCATCCGCGGTGCGGATGGCTCCGTCATCGGCACCGCCTCCGTCGGCACGCTGGAATCGACGCTCGCCGCCGACCTGCAGGAGGACCTGCCCGTGCTGCTCGCCTGGCTGGTGGCGGCCGCGCTCGTCGGAACCGCCGGTTCAATCTGGATTTCCCGGCTCATCTGGCGCCGTATCTACCGCCTGGAACCTGAGGAAATCGCTGTGCTCCTCGAAACCCGTGATGCAATGCTTCACGGAATCGGCGAAGGGGTAGTGGCGGTCGACGAACGTGGACGGTTGGCCGTGCTCAATGACGAGGCAAAGCGATTGCTCGACCTTGGGGATGAAGCGATCGGCAGCCCTGCCGACTCCGTACTCGAACCGGCTCTGGCGCAGATGTTCGGAGCCGCCGGTGATGCCGATGAAACCGTCCTTGTGGGAGAACGGGTGCTGCTCGCCCGCTCAAGTGACGCCGTCGTCGATGGGCGGCGGGTCGGCAGCGTCCTGGTGTTGCGCGACCGCACGGAACTGCACCAGCTCCTGCTGGATCTCGACGGCGCACGGGATGTCACGCAGGCGCTTCGCAGCCAGGCGCACGAGTTCGCCAACAAGATGCATGTTATCTCAGGTCTTCTGGAGCTTGGCCGTACGGAGAAGGCGGTCGACTTCATTTCCCGATCCGGCCACGGCGGCTCGGTGGTATCCGGTGATGTGTCACCGGGCGTCAGCGACCCGGATACCGCTAGCCTTCTGATGGCCAAAACCACAATCTGCGCGGAGAAGGGCATTTCACTGATCGTCGATGAATCGTCAACTTTCGAACCAGACGGCACCACTGATCCGGTGACGGTACTCGGCAATCTCATCGACAACGCGGTTGACGCAGTGGGCTCCAACGGAACCATTCACGTCGAACTGACCTCTCACGCCAAGGGCTGCATCATCGCAGTGTCCGATGACGGCCCCGGCATCCCCGAAAGTCTTCGGGCGCAGGTCTTCACCTCCGGGTTTTCCACCAAGGAGTCCGCGGGGGCCGCGTCACGCGGGTTCGGCCTCGCACTGGTGCAGAGAGTGGCGGAGCGCCGTGCAGGATCGGTGACGGTCGACGAGTCGGTGCTGGGCGGAGCCCACGTCCTTGTGACCCTCGGCCCAGTGTCTGCTCCGTTCGACGGGGCACAGCGGCAGGGGTCCCACGGGGTGCTGACCCCGTGAACCTCATTCGTACGCTGGTCGTCGACGACGATCACGAGATCGCCGGTGTGCACTCAGGGTTCCTCCTCGCGCACGGAGGGTTCGACGTCGTCGGCGTAGCGAAGTCAGGGGGCGAGGCGCTCGAGATGGTCCGGGAGCTGAGGCCGGAACTGATGCTGCTCGACATCCACCTGCCCGATATGTCCGGCATCGAGGTACTCCGTGCCGCTCGCAACCTGCCCGGGGATCCGGTGGACATCATCGCGATCACCGCCGCCAGGGAACTGGAAACGGTCCGTGCCGCAATGGCGGGCGGAGTGCTGCATTACCTCGTGAAGCCCTTCAATTCGAAGGTCCTGATGCAGCGCCTGGACGACTACGTCCGCCACCGCGCGAACATTGTGGAACACAGCTCGATCTCAGCCGGCCCTCTCAATCAGGAGCACATCGACCGCCTGCTTGCGACGGCGCCGCGCGGAGTCGGCTCCGGCGTTTCGCCGGCCGTCCTGACCGCCACGCTGCCCAAGGGCCTCTCCCAGCCCACCCTCGAGGCCGTGGTTGGTGCGCTCCGCTCGTCCGGCGTCGGCTTCTCCGCGTCCGAGGTGGCGGCACAACTGGGCCTCGCCAGGGTGAGCGCCCGCAGGTATCTCGAATATCTCGTGACAAAGGGCAACGCCCGGATTGTCCCGAAGTACGGGGCGGCGGGCAGGCCGGAGAAGTTCTATGTCTGGACGGGCAACTGACGGGGTGCCGTGAGGCACAGGTACAGCTGGGGCGCCCCGTTACGGTAGCCGTTCCCGACAGTGGTACTACTGTGTGCACATGCACGCCCAGCTGATCTTTCCGCACCAGCTTTTCGAGGAGCACCTCGCCGCCCCGGCCTCGCGGCGCTTCATCCTGGTGGAGGACGACCTCTTCTTCCGCCAGTACCGGTTCCATGTGCAGAAGCTGGTCCTGCACCGGGCGAGCATGCGCGCATTCGCGCGGCGTCTCCGGGAATCCGGGCGAGCAGTCGAGTATGTGGAGACGGATGCTTCCGGGTCCAGCCAGGCGGCGCTCGCAGAGGTGCTGGAGCGGATCGGTGCGACGTCCTGCAGCTATTACGACGTCGTCGACGACTGGCTGTCGCAACGTCTCACCCGGACTCTCCGACGATTATCGATCGAGGCAACTGTCGAGGACACGCCGGCGTTCCTGTGCACCAGGGCGGACCTGAGTCAGTACTTCACCCACAGCGGCTGGCGGATGCAGAACTTCTACGAATGGCAAAGGAAGCGGCTGGGCATCCTCCTTGACGCCGACGGCGGACCGACCGGCGGCCGGTGGAGCTTTGACACGGACAACCGGAAGAAACTGCCGAAGAAGCTGATGGTCCCTGCCCTCCCCACCTTCAACCACGCGAACGACGACGGCGTCACCTCCGCCCGCAGTTGGGTGCGCACGGCCTTCCCCGACAATCCCGGCAGTGCCGACGGGTTCAACTGGCCGGTCACGCACCATGACGCCGCCGACGCCCTGGAGACCTTCCTGACCGAGCGCTTCGAGCTGTTCGGACCCTACGAGGACGCCATAGCGGAGAATCAGTCCTTCCTCTTCCACTCCGCGCTCAGCTCCAGTCTGAACACCGGGCTGCTGAAGCCGGCCGACGTCGTCGACATTGTTCTTGATTTCGCGGAGCGGCACGGCACGCCGATCGCCAGCGTTGAGGGGTTCATCCGCCAGATCATCGGGTGGCGTGAATACATGCGGGCTTCGTACGTCGTGCATGGCAGGCGCGTAAGAGGCAGCAATTATCTTGGGGTGTCCCGGCGGATGGAGCGCTCCTGGTATGACGGCAGTACGGGGATTGAACCGGTGGACACCGTCATCCGCCGCGTCCTCGCCACCGGTTACGCCCACCATATCGAGCGGCTGATGGTGCTTGGGAACGCCGCACTACTGCTCCGCCTGCATCCCGATGACGTGTACGAGTGGTTCATGACCATGTTCATCGACGCCTACGACTGGGTCATGGTGCCCAATGTATACGCGATGAGCCAGTTCGCTGCAGGAAACGCCATCATCACCAAGCCCTACGTCAGCGGCAGCAATTACCTGCGGAAGATGAGTGATCTGCGGCCGGGAGGGTGGGAATCGGTGTGGAACGCGCTGTATTGGCAGTTCGTCGCCGATTACCGTGAGCTGCTGATCAGGAACCCGCGGTCCAGCATGAGCGTGCGGTTGCTGGATCGCATGGATGATGCCCGCCGCGAGGAGCTTTCCCTTGAGGCGCAGAGGTGGCTGGCTTGACGGAGACGGTCCCGGCGAACGGGTTCACAGCGGGGGGTGGAACGATTAGGCTCAGGGTTGTCAGGTCAGGCGGGTAGAGGGCGCCGGACAGAGTCGAATAAGTACAGGAATTCGCCATGTCTGAGAACACCTCTGTTGAAAACAACCGCAGTATCCGCGACTGGGCCGACCTCGCTGAGGAGATGTGGTCCTATCTCACCGGTAAAGGCGCAGCCGTCAACTACAGCTTCATCGATATGACCATCGAGGTCCCCCGGGACATCGGACCGGATGCGCCGCGCGCAACCTGGAAGTTGAACGGCACCGTGCGGGTCACCACAAGTGACAACGACGCGCCGGGTTCCGACACCCACCGGCGCTGATCGTGGCACCGCGTGTCCGTCTGGACATCGACCTGACCCTGTCCCGTTACCAGAACGACGACGACGGCACGCCGCAGGCGCTCAACGGCACCGTGAGTGCCGCCGGCTCAGAGGTCACCATCTACTGTGACGATCCAGCTGCAGCAGGAGGCGGCCGGGGTTTCCCCTCACTGGCCGGCGTGCGGCAACTGGCAGCGGGCCTTGCAGACCAGGGTTTGACGGTGACGATCGCCGGGCCCAGCGGAAGGCTGGTCAGTATCGGGAAGGTGGAAACCTCCATGGCTCAGCGCCTCATGACGCGATCGCCGCATATCCGCGCGGGATCCATCGCGGCGCTGGCGCCCCTCATCAGGGGAGCGAACTGGCAGCAGGGATCGAGCGCGCCGCTGCTGCCGCCGTCGACCCCGTTTCCCCTGGTGCCCACCGTGAACCGCCGCATCCGACGGGTGGTGACCACCACCCACCACACGCCGGGCAGCGGACGGCCACGGCTCATCTTTGTTCAGGATTCCGACACCTGGAACGGCCAGATTCCGCGGGAGGTGAACCTGGTCGGGGAGAAGCTGGTCATCGGCGGTTCACCGGAGGCGGATCTGGTGCTCGACGGGCTGGAACCCGTTCATGCGACAGTGGAACACAACGCCGACGACGAGTACGTCCTGATCCCTCACGGACCGGTGCGCGGCAGCGTCAAGCCTGACGGGCCATCGATCCTGAGGACCGGCGCGCGCGTGCAGCTTGGCGGCTGGTGCCTCGCCTTCTTCCGCGAGGAGTATGCCGACCACGGCAGGCCTTTCGGGGGACGCAGCGGGGGCGAGTTGGCCTATCAGCGACCGCAGTACGATCCCCGGACGGGCACGGTGGAGGAAGACGGCTCAATGGGTGTCGGTGACTACCGGCAGAATCCGCACTAACCATGGACAGCGTGGAGCTCCTCCTCGATGATCCCGGGGAGGAGCACCTCCTCTCCGACTGGGACGCGCTCAGGCGTGCCGGCCTGCCCTCACAGGCCAGCCACACCGCCGCGTCAAACCGCCCTCACATCACCCTGCTGGCCGCTCCACGCATCCCGGGCGAGCACGACACCGCGCTGGCCTCAATCGCCCAGGCGTTGCCGCTGCCCATCCACATCGCGGGGCTCGTGCTTTTTCGAACCGGGCGCGGGCAGGTGCTGGCGCGCCTCGGCGTCGTGAGCGGCGCACTTCTGGAACTGCATAGGGCAGTGCATGACACCCTCATGGACATTCCGGGTGTTGCCGGAAACTGTGTGCCGGACCGGTGGGTACCGCACATCACGCTTGCTCGGGGAATGGACGCGGGCCAGGTCGCCCAGGCAACTGACCTTTTACCTGCCCTCAACGGACAGCTCCTGCTCACCACACTGCGGCGCTGGGACAGCCACGAAAAGACGACGACGGAGCTGGCCTTACGCCAGTAGCGCGGTCACGATGATGAGCGAGGGGACCGCCAGCGCGGAGGTCAGCACCACTACGTCGCGCGCGATCGGGACTCCGCGGTTGTAGCGGCTGGCGAAGAGGAACGTGTTCTGTGCGGTGGGCAGGGCGGACATGACGACTGCCCCGAAGAGCAGCTCGTCCTCCAGGCCGAAGGCGAAGCGGGCCAGCACGTAGGTGATGACCGGCATGAACGCGGTTTTGATGAGCGTAGCCACGATGACTTCGGTCCGTACTCCCGGCGCCCCGAGGGGGCGGCTTCCACGCAGGGACATACCGAACGCGAGCAGGACCAGCGGCACTGCCGCTCCGCCGAGGAGGACGAGCGGTTCATAGACCGGCTCCGGAATGTCCAAACCGGTAAGCGCAACCAGCACCCCGAGGATGGACGCGATGATCATCGGGTTTCGCACCGGTTGGCTGGCGATTCGGGCGAAGGACGCCTTGCCACCCGAGGAAATGTCCAGAAACGCGAGGTAGAAGGGAACGAGGATGAGCAGCTGCACCAGGAGGACAGGCGCTACGGGCGTGGCATCTCCGAGGGCGTAGACGGCTATGGGGATGCCGATGTTATTTGCATTGACGAATGACCCGGTCATCGCGCCGACCGCCGTTTCTGCTGCCCTCCGCCGGAACCAAAGCCGGCTCAGCAGGACGTAGAGCAGGGCAGAGGCCACCGAGGCCAGCAGGGCGACCGGCGCGTAAGCCGAGAACACGGCCTGCAGGTCAGCCGTCGCGAGGATGGTGAAGAGCAGTGCCGGGTTGGTGATGAAGAACGCCGTCCGGCTGAGTACCTGGCCGGCGTCGCGTCCTGCAAGTTCGTACCTCCCGGCAAGATAGCCGACAAAAATGACCACGCCCACGATGGCAAAGCCGATCAACACCCCCGCCATCGCCGGCCCCTATCCCTGAGTAAGACTGTTTAGCGGAGGTGATCCACGAGGGCATCCGCGATGCCTGTGTAGGTTCCCGGGGTCAGTGCCAGTAGGCGTTCCTGTGCTTCAGCGGAGAGACCGAGCCCAAGCACGAACTCACGCATCCGCTCCGCATCCACGCGCTGCCCGCGCGTGAGGTCCTTCAACCGCTCGTAGGGGTCTTCCATGCCGGGGGTCCCGGCGATTGCCTCTGCCCGCATCACCATCTGGATTGCTTCACCCAGTACCTCCCAGTTGGTGTCGAGGTCCGCGGCCAGGACCGATTCCGCGACATCCAATCGCTCAAGGCCCTTCGCCACATTGGAGATTGCCAGCAGGGAATGGCCGAAGGCCACACCGATGTTCCGTTGGGACGAGGAGTCGGTCAGGTCACGCTGCCACCGGGAGGTCACAAGGGTGGACGCCAGGACATCAAGGAGCGAGCAGGAAATTTCCAGGTTGGCTTCGGCGTTCTCGAACCGGATGGGGTTCACCTTGTGCGGCATGGTCGAGGACCCGGTGGCTCCCGCAACCGGCACCTGCGCGAAGTATCCTATCGAGATGTAACTCCACACGTCTGTGCAGAAGTTGTGGAGGATGCGGTTGAACCGCGCGACGTCGGCGTACAGCTCCGCCTGCCAGTCGTGGGACTCGATCTGGGTGGTGAGGGGGTTCCAGGTCAGGCCCAGTCCCTCCACAAATTCCCGGGCGATGCTCTGCCAGTCGGCTTCGGGTGCCGAGGCAACGTGTGCGGAGAACGTACCGGTAGCACCATTGATCTTGCCCAGGTACTCGGTGCGGCGGATGCGCTCAAGCTGCCGCTCCAGACGGTGCGCCACAACCGCCAATTCCTTGCCCAGAGTGGTGGGGGTCGCCGGTTGCCCATGGGTGCGCGAGAGCATCGGGACGGACCGGGATTCCTCAGCCATCGCTTTGACCTGCTGCACGAGGGAGGCTGCGGCCGGAAGCCAGATTTCTTCCACCGCGCCTTTTACACCGAGCGCGTAGGACAGGTTGTTGATGTCCTCCGAGGTGCACCCGAAGTGGACCAGCGGCTTGAGGCGGGCGATGCCGATGCCTTCGAGTCGGCTCCCGATGAAGTATTCCACGGCCTTGACGTCATGGACGGTGACCCGCTCGATCTCCGCAAGTTCACTGACTGCACTTCCGTCGAACGTGCTGACGATTTCCCGCAGGGCTGCTTCCTGTTCGCCGGTGAGCGGAGCTGCGCCCGGCAGCACGCTCTTGCGGGTGAGGTGAATCAGCCACTCCACCTCCACGTGCACGCGGTCCCGGTTCAGCGCCGCCTCGGAGAGATAGTCGACCAGCGGAGCAACGGCTGGACGGTACCGTCCGTCAAGCGGTCCCAGTGCGATGGGGACCTGGCTGTCTCCCTGGTGGATTGAAACGGACGCAAGGGTGACCCGGGATGAAGGAGTGTGCGGCATGTAGCCAATCATTCCATGAGCGGGGACTTCCGCCCCATGCGTGACGACCCTCCACAACGGCCGGATGCAGGCGAGATGTCCACATACCGCCTGGGCGGTGGTCGGAGGCAGTCCGGCTGAACCTACCGTTTTGGGCAGTACATCAAACTCAAGGAGGGGAAGGCATGTATCGGAGCCCGACGTCGGGGCTCGCTCATGAGCAGGAGCCTTCGGAGGTGGTTCGCGACTTGGCGAGACAGTTACGCGTGCAGGCGGAAGCGATTGACCTGGTGCTGAGACGGCTGAGGGCAGCAGAACACCTCGATTGGGAGTCTCCGGCCGGCCGTAACTTCCGGTCATTGCTTGGGGAGCGCACCACCTCCCTCGTTGTGACAACTGCCCGCCTGCGGGAGGCTGCGGTATCGATGGACGCCTACGGAAGCGCACTGCAGTTGGTTCTGAACGGCTCCCAGGTATGACCGCGGGGCACAACCTTGCACCGGTTCACAACCCGCCCGATGTCGACGGCGTTGCCAAGGTGATCGGAGGGGTGGGCGGCATCCGATTCCAGTGGGAGGAGCTGGAAGCCGGCGCGCGGATCGTCACTGACGCAGCCAAGGACCTGGAGGGAGTGTGGAGGGATATCAAACAGGTGGAGTTGGGGCTGTCGGTCGCACGAATGGGCAATGACCTCATGTCACCCGGTATGCCCGTTGCACTTGGCGCTTCTGCCGCGGAGGAGATTCAGACGGTCCTTCAAAAGCTCGCAGAGGGCAGCTCCAACTTGGAGGAAACAGCAGGCAGAATCAGAAGGAGCCGGCTGGCTTATGAGTTGGCTGAAATCGCCACGAGGGACCACCTAAGCCACGCAGCCGCCCAGCTTCTTCCCTCCGCACCGTACGCATCAACGCCGCTGACCCTGCAGCGGACGGGGAGCGATTCGGTCGTGTTGCAAGGATCGGTCGAGGGTTTGCTGTCGCAGGTTCCTCATGCCGCAGCTGAGCCCGGGTCTGCCTTCGAAGTCCTGGAAGTGCAAGGAAAATCTGAACCGACGTATGTCGTGGTCATTCCGGGGACGGAGATGCGGAGTCCCGAACTTCCCTTCGGTCCGGGGGGAGTCGTTGAAGCGAAGTTGGCTGACAGCGAATACGTGGGTGCTGCTGTCGCGAGCGCGCTTGAGGAAGTTGGTGCCGAGGAAGGCGCCCATGTAGTGCTTGTCGGTTACAGCCAGGGAGGAATGCATGCTGTGAATCTGGCGAACAGCGGGCGAGTGGGAGACCACTACTCGGTTGAATTTGTTCTGACGGCAGGCTCACCCATTGCTGAGGAGGACGTGCCGACGGGGACCACCTTCCTTCACCTGGCTCACGAGAAGGATCACATTCCGGCTCTCAATCTGGTTCCCGTCGCGGACAGGCCCAACCAGGTGTCGGTGGTGCTCGACCACCAGCTGAAGCACGGGGAAGGCGCGCACAAAATCGACAGTTACCGGCAGGGTGCGCAGGCCGTGGACCTGAGCTCTCACCCGTCCATCGCTCCGGTCACGGCTGCTCTCGGCACTGTTGTGGCGGGAGGGGTTGCCAAGCGACACGTCTTCCAGCTGACCCGTTCACCGTTCACCGGCGCGCAGCCGGCTTCACCGAAGGAGCCTGTCAGCGAACCCCGGATGAGGGAAGGCTCAGCGCCTCGTGCCGGCGATCGTCCCGGCCACAAGTGAGACCGAACTGATGATGATCGCTCCCAGTATGGCGGTCCAGAAGAAGTCATCGACGACGAAATCAATCGGGGTGAGCGAGGTAAGCCACGAGGCCAGCATGAGCATGCCCGCGTTGATGATGATCGTGAACAGGCCGAGGGTGATGATCGTCAGCGGAAGCGAGAGAAGCGAAACCACCGGCCGAACGAGCGCATTGACCAGACCGAACACCAGACCCACGAAGAGATAGGACACAACACTTGTCACGGTGCCGTTGCCGGACACCTCAGAGCTGGCTTCAGCACCCAGTTCTATGCCGGGAAGTAACCACGCTGCCACCCACAGAGCGAGCGCATTGATAAGGACTCTCACGATGAACCTGAGCATTTACTCATGCTGTCATACGAGGTGCCCAAATCCCGTGGTCGAATGAAAGTTCCCGCTGCTCAGGTCCGGCCCCTGTGCGACTGCCTCCCAGTACGCTTGTGCACATGAGCGCACCAGAAAACCACGCCGATGTTGCCGCGGAAGAGGTAACACGCATTCACCCCCGGAGCGTACTGGGCCGTCTTCCCCGTTACGCAGCCGGCAAACCGCCGGTAGTTGTGGAAGGCCTGGAGAGCTACAAGCTCTCCTCGAACGAGAACCCTCTGCCGCCGTTGCCCGCGGTGCTGGAAGCCATCTCCGGGCAAACGCAGGTGAACCGTTACCCGGACCCCATGACAACAACCCTCCGCACCGAACTCGGCGGGTTCCTTGGAGTTCCGCCTGAAGACATTGTGACCGGGGCAGGAAGCCTCGGCGCGCTTAACCAGATACTCGCTGCCTTCGCGGGTCAAAATGACTACGACGCTCCCGACGAGGTCATCTACCCATGGCGATCCTTCGAGGCTTACCCCATCTGTGTGGGGCTGGCTGGAGCCATGAGTGTCCGGGTTCCACTACTCCCGGACTCTTCGCACGACCTTGACGCCATGGCAGCTGCAATCACAGACCGAACCCGGGTCATCCTGCTCTGCACGCCCAATAATCCGACAGGCCCTGCGCTCACGGAACAGGAAGTACGGAGTTTCCTCGAGCGCGTTCCGTCAAACGTCGTCGTGGTTCTGGATGAGGCGTACGTGGAGTTCGTCCGGAAAGCCGGAGCAGTTGATGGAATTCAGCTGTACCGCGACTATCCCAACGTCATTGTCCTTCGTACGTTCTCCAAGGCCCACGGCCTGGCGGGGCTGCGCGTGGGGTATTCCATCTCCCAGCCGGAGCTCACGGAGCACCTCCGTGTCAGCGCTACGCCCTTCGCAGTTTCGCAGATCGCCGAGCACGCAGCGGTCACCTCGCTACGCCACATCGATGAGGTCAGGGAGCGGGTGCAGGCCCTCGTCGACGAGCGAACCCGCGTAACCTCACGGTTGAAGGAGCTGGGGTGGCACATTCCGGAAGCGGAAGGTAACTTCCTCTGGCTCGCACTGGGCGAACAGACCCCGGAGTTCGCTGCGCTCGCTGAACAGCATGCGCTCTCCGTTCGAGCTTTCGGGACCGAAGGCATCCGGGTGAGCATCGGAGAACCCGAGGCAAACTCGCGGTTCCTGGAGCTCTGTGCCGGATATCCCAGCGGTCCGCGTGTCCTGACCGTTCATAAATAGGCGGCAGGCGTTGTCCTCGTTACTCTAGGTAGACTGCTGCATGCACTGTAGTGCATGAACATGCCGAAAGTATACTGCCCACGGAATATTACCTGCGAGGAACCAGAGTATGGCAACACCCCGCCTGCCTGCAGCCGAGTTCGATGCAGAGGATCAGCTCGACGCGCGCCACCTCCCCGAGCACCCGACCGACCCGTCAGGGATGGTCCAGATGCTCACGCCCGAAGGCGAGCTGAAAGACTCTCCTTTTCGAGGCTATGCGCCTGCGGACGATGAACTGGCCGCGCTCTACCGGGACATGTACCTGATCCGTCGATTCGATCAGGAAGCGACTGCGCTGCAGCGCCAGGGCGAGCTTGCCCTCTGGGTACCCATGCGTGGCCAGGAGGGCGCGCAGATTGGTTCGGCCCGAGCCATGCAATCGCAGGATTACGCCTTCCCGACCTACCGCGAGCATGGCGTTGCCGTCGCACGCGGGGTTGCGCACGCGGATCTGCTCAAACTGTTCAGGGGTGTCACCAATGGAGGCTGGGATCCGAAGGACTCCAACTTCCACCTCTACACCCTGGTGCTTGCCGCCCAATGTCTGCATGCGGTCGGCTACGCGATGGGAATGCAGCGGGACCAACTCGTGGATCAGGCCCTCCCCAAGGCAGCTACGGTTGCCTACTTCGGGGACGGTGCAAGCTCCGAGGGAGACGTCCATGAATCGATGGTTTTCGCAGCGTCGTTCAATGCACCGGTGGTCTTCTTCTGCCAGAACAACCACTGGGCGATCTCCGTGCCGACCGAGGTTCAATCGCGTGTACCGCTTGCTCACCGCGCGCATGGGTACGGCTTCCCCGGGATCCGCGTGGATGGGAATGACGTCCTGGCGGTGCAGGCGGTGACCCGATGGGCGCTCGACCGCGCCCGTAACGGGGGAGGACCCGTCCTGATCGAGGCCTTCACCTACCGAATGAGCGCACACACCACGGCGGATGACCCAACCAAGTACCGGCTCGCCGCCGAGGAAGAGCAGTGGGTGGCGCGCGATCCGCTGACCCGCGTCGAGGAACGCCTGCGCGCTACGGGCACGGGAGACGATTTCTTCAAGGAGCTCGAGGAGGAAGCGAAAGGTCTCGCCGGAAAGCTCCGGGCGGCCGTCCTGTCCATGGAAGCACCCGGGCTGGAACACCGCTTCGCCACTACCTACGCGGAAGCGCACCCGCTCATCCAGGAGGAACTGCAGGCCTGGAAGGACTATGAAGCCGGATTCGACGTCGAGGGAGGTTCGCGCTGATGCCCGTCATGACCATAGCTAAGGCAATCAACGAGGGTCTTCGAGCTGCGCTTAGCGCCCACCCCACTTCACTGTTGATGGGCGAGGACATCGGTGACCTCGGGGGCGTCTATCGCGTCACCGAGGGCCTGAAGGCCCAGTTCGGGCGGGACCGCGTTGTGGATACCCCGCTCGCCGAGTCCGGGATCATTGGGACGGCCATCGGGCTTGCGCTGCGTGGCTACCGCCCAATCTGCGAGATCCAGTTCGACGGGTTTGTCTTCCCGGCCTTCAACCAGATCACCACCCAGCTCGCCAAGATCCACGCTCGCAGCGATGGTCTCCTCACGGCGCCGGTCGTCATCCGGATTCCTTACGGCGGCGGTATCGGCAGCGTTGAGCACCACTCCGAGTCGCCCGAAGCCCTTTTCGCACACACGGCGGGCCTTCGGATCATCACACCGTCCAACCCACACGACGCGTACTGGATGATCCAGCAGGCGGTCACCTGTGCGGATCCAGTGATCGTCCTTGAACCCAAGCGCCGCTACTGGCTGAAGGGTGAAGTGGACGTGTCGGCAGTGCCGGCGAGTCCATTCCAGGCCGAGGTCCTCCGTGAGGGAACCGACGCCACCATCGTCGCGTACGGTCCTCTGGTTCCCGTTGCCCTCGCTGCAGCCAACGCTGCCGCCGAGGACGGCTCGAGCATTGAGGTCATCGACCTGCGGTCTATCTCGCCGATTGACTTCGACACGGTGACAGCGTCCGTGCTCAAGACCGGCCGGCTGCTGATCGCGCATGAAGCGCCGACCTTCGGCGGCATCGGCGGAGAGATCGCAGCCCGGATCACCGAGCGTGCCTTCCTGTCCCTCGAAGCGCCGGTCACGCGGGTCGGTGGCTTCCACCTGCCCTATCCCACGGCGCGCACCGAAGAGCACTACCTGCCGGATCTCGACCGTATCCTGCATTCGCTCGACACAGTCCTCGCCTACTAGAAGGATTCCCATGACGCTGAACACCTTCAACCTCCCCGATGTGGGCGAGGGTCTGACGGAAGCCGAAATTGTCCGCTGGCAGGTCCAGCCCGGCGCAACTGTTGCCGTCAATGACGTGATCGTGGAGATCGAAACCGCCAAGTCGCTGGTTGAGCTTCCCTCTCCTTACGCCGGTGTGGTCGCTGAACTCCTTGTTCAGGAGGGGGAGACCGTTGAGGTGGGAACCCCCATCATCTCGGTCTCCGACGTTCCGCTGGAGAATTCCGGCAAGACGGGAGAGCCACCATCCGCCGCACATGTGCCCGGCGAGCTCGTCACGCCGCCCGCGGCGCCAGCAACATCGACGGATACCAGCGCGCCGCTGGTGGGAACCGGGCCGAAGGCCGACTCCTCCCGACGCAGGCCCCGCGCCGGCCGTCCCAGCCCTGTTGCCGCCCAGACAACGACGACGGCGCCCGCTCCCGCTCCAGCGCAGGTTCCCGCTGCGCAGCTGGCCTACGCTCCGCCGACGACCTCGGGCGCAGTGCGTCGGGCGCTCGCGAAGCCGCCCGTGCGCAAGGCCGCCCGCGACCTCGGCATCGACCTGGCCGATGTGCCCGCCACCGGCGGGTCCGGCGAAGTCACCAAGCAGGACCTCCTCAGCTATCAGGCGCAACGGGATGCCGAGCAGGACCACGCGCCGTCGTTCTGGGGTGCAGCCAGCCGCCCGCAGGACGAGCGGGTGGAACGGATTCCAGTGAAGGGCGTACGCAAGGCCACCGCCCGCGCGATGGTGGAGAGTGCCTTCTCCGCACCGCACGTGAGCATCTTCGTGGATGTCGACGCCTCCCGGACCATGGAGTTTGTGAAGCGACTCAAGGCTTCGCGCGACTTCGAGGGCATCAAGGTATCGCCGCTGCTGATCCTCGCGAAGGCCGTGATCTGGGCAGCAGCGCGTAATCCGTCAGTCAATGCCACCTGGACTGATCAGGAGATCCTGGTCAAGCACTTCATGAACCTCGGCATCGCGGCCGCCACACCGCGCGGGCTCATGGTGCCCAACATCAAGGACGCCCAGGACCTCTCGCTCAAGGAGTTGGCCGTAGCGCTCAACGAGCTCGCCCTGCGCGCCCGCGCAGGAAAGACCCAACCCGCGGAAATGCAGGGTGGAACGCTCACCGTCACCAACATCGGCGCGCTGGGCATCGATACCGGAACCCCGATCATCAACCCGGGTGAGGTGGCGATTGTGGCGTTCGGCACCATCAAGCAGAAGCCCTGGGTGCTCGACGGCGAGGTCATACCTCGCTGGATCACTACCCTCGGCGGCTCCTTCGATCACCGCGTGGTCGATGGTGACCTGAGCGCGCGGTTCATGGCCGACGTCGCCTCCATCCTTGAGGAACCGGCCCTGCTGCTCGACTGACGTGCATGGCCGGCAGCACCGGCGGACCGATCGGCCGCTGGTGCTCAGGCCTTGACGGAGTTGCTTTCGATCGCAGCCTTCAGGATCGGGGCCAGGCGGCGTATGCCCTCCTCGATCTCCTCCGGAGAGACTGCGCTGAAGGCGAGGCGCAGTTTGTTGGACGGTTCGTCCGACGGTGTGAAGGCGGCGCCCGGAATGAAGACGACGCCGGCGTCGATCGCCTGGTAGAGCAGCGGGTAGGTGTCTACTCCTTCGGGAAGGGTGACCCACACGAAGAAGCCTCCGTCCGGCGTCGTCCAACTGACGCCCTCCGGGAGGTGCTCGGCGAGGGCCTTCAGCATGGTGGAGCACCGCTCACTGTAGAGGGAGCGGGTGGTGGAGAGGTGCCCTTGCCAGTCGTAGTCGCTCAGGTAAGCGGAGACAAGCATCTGGGTCAGCGGCGCCGGACAGAGCACCACTGCCTCACACGCCAGGTAGAACCGCCGGTGCAGGTGGCGCGGAACAAGCGCCCAGCCAAGGCGTACCCCGGGCGCGAAAATCTTCGAGAATGAGCCGAGGTAGATGACGTCGTCGGGGTTGTCCGCCCGCATGGGCGGCAGGGGATGACCATCGAAGCGGAGCAGGCCGTAGGGGTTGTCTTCGAGAATGAGAATGTTGTTGGCCCTGCAGATCTCGACGATGCGTTGACGCCGGTCTGCAGCGAGCGTGATGCCGCTGGGATTGTTGAAGCTGGGGATGGTGTACAGCAGCTTGATGCGACGACCCTCGGCGAGGAGATCCGCGATGCGCTGCTCCAGCTTCTCCGGCACCAGCCCCTTGTCATCCATCTCGATGGCCTGCACGTCCACCTGGTAAGCCTCGAAGGTGTTGAGCGCGCCCACGTAGGTGGGGTCTTCACAGAGGATCACGTCACCGGGATCACAGAAGACCTTGGCGGCGACGTCCTGGGCAGACTGGGAGCCGGTTGTCACGACGATGTCGGCCGGGTCCGCGTCCATGATCCCTTCCGCGGCCATCACGTCGCAGATGTGCTGCCGGAGCTGCTCCATCCCCTGACCGCCGCCGTATTGCAGGGCCTCAAGTCCGTGCTCGGAGATGATCCGCCCGGCCGTCTCGCCCAGGGCATCCAAGGGCAGCGACTTCAGGTAGGGGCTGCCGCCGGCGAGTGAGACCAGCCCTGGACGGATGGAGATATCGAAGACGTCGCGGACCGCGGACTGCTTGATGTTGGCGGCTCGTTCCGAGAATAGGTGCTCGTGCCGGTGAGCCGACTCGACCGCCCGTTCGAGGGCTACCTCCGTTTCGGCAGGCAGCAGCGTCGAGTTCAGTTCATCCTGGGAAGTCACGCGTCGAGTCTAGAGGACCCGTTCACCGTTAGGCAACGGAAGTTGACTAAATCCACCCCGCCTGGTGAGCCTTGATGCCCGCCTGGAAGCGGCTGTCCGCCTGCAGGGTCTCCAGCATCCAGGCGATATGGCGCCGGCAGGTGCGAACGTTGATGTCCAGGCGTCGGGCTATCACCTCGTCGGAATAACCTGCGGCCAGACCCTTTAGGATGGCCTGCTGGGTGTTGTTCAGCGGGGATGGATTCGGGTCATCGATGAGGAACGGCTCGCTGAGCTCCCACGCGAACTCGAACAGTTGCGTGAAGATGTGAATCAGGTGCGGATCCCGAACCACCAGGGCTGCTTTGTCATCATGCTTGAGCTGACGCGCTACCAGCGCGAGTTTCCGGTCGAAGATGAGCATGCGCAAGGGAACCCGGGGTAGCGCGCCGAACTGTCCGCCGCCGGCGCTGATCGCCGCGACCGCCTTGCGGGTTGGCACGTGGTCCCGGGTGCTGATGTCGTACAGCGTTTTCCGCTCCACGCCCTTGCTGAGAAGCTCGAGATCCTTACGCACGTTCTCTTCGTGCACATCAGCCGTGGAGCCCTGACCGGGCTGGGCAATCAGCACCTTCTCCGTGACGTCCCTGCCATAGTCGATCAGGACCCTATGGATGAGGTGCGGATCCTCGAGCGTCTCTACGGATGAGCTCGTGATGACGCCCTTTCGGGCATCGAGGTACGTCGGCACCAACGTGGAAAGCTCACGACGCCGGGCACTGATCCTTGACCGCAGGTCCTGCACCGCACGCTCGTCAGCATCGACAAGATCTGCCAGGGCGACGTCCGGTGAGACAGCGACATAGGCGTGGGAAGAACCGTTCTGCTCGCTGAGTAACCGGCGCTCCACGAGCACTTCCATGGCCGAGTCGATCTCCCGTAGGGTGTACCCCAGTGCGTCTGAGGCTGCGGACCTCGTCCACCCGGGGTTGCCAACTGCATAGCGGTACAGCTCAATCGATATGCCGTCGAGCATCCCCGGTTCCCCTTTCCGACGTGACCGAGTTCTTATGGGTAGCCTACAGACCCGGTGTTCGAGTGCGATCCTCCGTTTGTTGCACCGACCGTAGCGCAGAGGCCGAAACCGCTCGTGAAAAACATGACATGTCAGTTTAATGACATGTAAGGGAAACCTCGCCACAAAACCGTGCACATAGCCCTGGATCCGCGGGTTCAGGCGTCATTGCGGCGCCCTGGGGGCGTCTGTGAGAGTGGCGACCAAGGCTCAAATGTCCTCATCAGGTCATGTCCTGAATAGGGTGCCCTCCCAAGTGGACAACCGTCAGCCGTGGCACACATGCTGGGATCTACCGGCTCGACGGCGAGCGGGATCGCGTCACACGCAACCTTGACGGAAGGGAACGTCCAGTGAAGAAGATTATCGGCGCGGCCGCAGGCATCCTCGTAGCAGCCGCGGCTCTGGCACCGGCAACCCCGGCAGTTGGAGCAGCAAGCTGGGATTGGCCAAAGACCGTAACCGCAAGCTGGGACTGGCCAAAATAAGTCCATCCTCAAAGAGTTCCTGGCCTTCAACGCTGAAGCCGGAACACCCACAGACTCGCCCCAGCGGGGGTAACCATTAGCCCAAAGGAGGATGCCATGAGTCAGCTGACAGCAGTTCGAACCGCCTCACGAACAGCACCCAGCGCTCAATGGTGGCATCTCTCCACACAAGCAGGCGGCTTCGATGTAGCGGACGGCATCATTGGAGACCTGGTTACCCCGCTGGCGGCGCAGGCACAAGTACTGCGAGCTGGAAGATGGTTCTACACGCGGAGTGTAGAACCATCTTCTGTTCAGGTTCGGCTACACATCCTTGCTCAGCCCGGCACCATCGAGCGGTTGCAGGCAGTGCACCAGGTTCTCGTGAAGCGCAACAGCAGCACATTGGCCCCCCTGCCTTACCGCCAGTCCATCTCCACGCCTGCTACCAGCGGTTACTACCTCCGTGGAGCCGAGGACGCCGACCCTCAGCTCGAAGCAGAGCTCTTCAAGTACGGCGGCGTCGAGGGCCTTCAGTTGGCGGAGGAAGTTTTCGAGCTGTCCTCGGAGCTCGCAGCCTGGGGAACGCAACGGTTCTCAAGAATGCACAGCCGTTCGGCTTTCGCCGCACTCATCCTTTTCGATTCCGCTCGGAGCATGATGAAGGGCTCACGGTCCGCGAGCTGGGCCGATCGCCGTCGAATCTCCTGGGATTACTACTGGGACAGCCATCTCAAAACCTGCACACCCGACCTCGGTACACGTGGATCTGCTGTCCGCGAGGCAATGGCCAACCAGGTGAGCGCCAAAGCCCCAGCTTTCCAGAGCCTCATGGCCGCAACCGCTGCCGAATCAGCCGTTCACAACTGGCGACGCCGCTGGTTCCGAGCAGTAGACACCTATCTCTACCGGGCAGATAAGGCGCGCGTAAGCCGCAGCGCCCAGCACCTGACTGTTCACCAGGCGCACATGACCCTGAACCGCCTGGGTTTCAACTCCCGTGAGGAAGCAGTACTGGGCTTGTATGCCCGCACGTGGAGCGCGGACCGTGAACGAGCCCTGTTCAACCGGAACTGACCAACTCCTGCTCGACCGTCGCCACCTAGACGAGAAAGGAAAGTGCAGCATGGCCCACCACAAAGATGTCATCCTCGCCGCTGACGCACACGACCTGAGTAAAGCATTGGGATGCTCGCCCGACACCGTGGAGGATCTCCGCGGAATGGGCGTCATTGCTTCCCAGGGGGAGCTTTGGGAAGTCGGAGCGGCGCGCGACTACCTCCGCGACGCGGCCTGGGCAGATAATCTTTGGCACTGACCTCCCGCAGACGTTCCACCAAAACTTCGTAGACATTCCACCAAAAGCAGCAGCCCGGACCCCCAGGGTCCGGGCTGCTGCTTCAGCTTGCTAGCCGTGAGGCTGCTCCACGGCGACGTCCTCCAGCGGCTTCTTACTTGGCGTCAAGCACTCCGCCGTCACGTAGCCGGCTGATCAGGGAGCTGAGTTCCAGGCGAAGCGTTGTGCTCGTTTCGGCAAAAAGCGCGTCCTCCAAGGTGCGCGCGTCGGCGAGGGTGCTGGCTCCTGCGTCGGTGATCCTATGAACACCCTGCTGCGTCTCGACGAATCCAAGCTGGGTAAGTTCAATGAGGGAGCGTTCACTGACCGACTCCGAGAGGAGGCACTGCTCGGCGATTTCCCGCGCCGTAGCTTCGCGCAGCTCTGCCAAGCCACTGAGCACAGAGAGGTCGAGCGGAGTGAGTCCCAACTCAGCCAGCTGGGAGTGCAGGTGCTGCTGCACAAAGTGGGCTGCTGTGGTGAGCATGAGGCGAGTGGAGTGTGTGTCTGTGGGGGCGCCGTCGTCGTGGGTAGTCTCGATGGGCGCAGAGGAAGCCGGCAGATCACTGCCGAGGTCTGTAGAAATTTGAGCGCTGGGCTCCGGTGCGGTGGCCATAGGGTCCCTTGGTACGAGGAATTCCGTGGCCACTGCTTGACCG
Organism: Arthrobacter sp. MDB1-55; assembly: GCF_059092925.1. Classification (NCBI taxonomy): domain Bacteria; kingdom Bacillati; phylum Actinomycetota; class Actinomycetes; order Micrococcales; family Micrococcaceae; genus Arthrobacter; species Arthrobacter sp. MDB1-55. The sequence continues at coordinate 590,404 of NZ_JBNHID010000002.1, forward strand.
ATCAACGATCTTAGTACGGCTTCGCTCAGCCCGTAAACTCGGAGTCGGAATGCCGCGTCACGCCGAAGGCGGACTGCGGCCCTAGGGTTGGGGCATGGACACAATCAGGACTGCCCTCATTGGATTCGGTTTGGGAGGGCGTGTTTTCCACGCTCCCTTCATCAACGCGAACAGCCGCTACTCGCTCGATGTTGTGGTGACCTCCAACAAGGACCGGATCTCGCAGGTGCAGGAACAGTACCCGTCGGCCCGGATCGTCCACACAGTAGATGAGCTATGGCAGCAGATGGATCACCTGGACCTCGTCGTCGTGAGCACGCCGCCGGCCACCCACGCCCCGCTCGCGGAGCGGGCGCTGCGGGAGGGCGCAGCCGTCGTCGTCGATAAGCCGTTCGTGGTGGACTCGGCCGATGGTGAGCGGCTTATTGACATCGCCCGGGAGGAGGGACAGTTGCTGACCGTCTTCCAGAACCGGCGGTGGGACGGCGACTTCCTGACGGTGCGGAAGCTCCTCGAGGAAGGCAAGCTCGGCACGGTGCGGCGGTTCGAATCCCGGATGGAGACGTACAAGCCTCTGGTTACCAAACCATGGAAGGCCGCGAGCCGCAGTGAAGACGGCGGCGGCATCCTCTACGACCTTGGGCCCCACCTGATCGACCAGGCACTGCAGCTGTTCGGGGAGGCCGAGCTCGCACACGTTGAGCGCGCTGCGCACCGTGAGGCCGAGGGGCCCGACGACGACGTCTTCCTCGCCCTGCGGCATTCTTCCGGCGTCATCAGCCACCTCTGGATGAACGCGCTGGCACCTCAGGCGGCGCCGCGCTTCCGGATCACCGGTTCGGAATCGGCGTACACCAAGTGGGGAGTTGACGTGCAGGAAGCCGCTGTCGATGCGGGCATGCTGCCCACCGATCCTGGGTACGGCGTGGAGGACCGGCTCGCATGGGGCCTGCTCGGCTTCGACCATGAGGCCACGCGTTTGCCTACGGAGAAAGGCACCTATCCCACGTTCTACGAGCTCCTCGCGGCGGCCCTGCAGGATGGGGGCGAAGTGCCTGTGGATCCGGCGGACAGCCTGCGTGCCCACCGGATCATTGAGGCGGCCCACACCTTCTAGACCAGCTGGCGCCAGTCCTCGGTGAGTTCCAGACCGTGCGCTTCCGACACGGAATGGTGGGCAACGGCGCCGTCGGCAATGTTCAGGCCGTGCGCCAGTGCGGGAATCGCCTCGAATGCGCCGCGCACACCCTTGTCAGCCAGTGCAACGGCATAGCGGAGGGTGACGTTGGTCAGCGCGTAGGTGGACGTGTTCGGGACGGCGCCGGGCATGTTGCCCACGCAGTAGAACAGCGACTGATGCACCGTGAACGTCGGATCCTCGTGCGTGGTGACGTGGGAGTCCTCGAAACAGCCGCCCTGATCCACCGCGATGTCCACAAGGACGCTGCCCGGCTTCATGCGCGAGACCATGTCATTGGTGACCAGCTTCGGTGCCTTCGCTCCCGGGATGAGAACGGAGCCGATCACGAGGTCTGCATCGAGCACGGCGCGCTCGATCTCGAACGCATTGGACACAATGGTCCGGATCCGTCCGGCGTACTGCGCGTCGAGTTCCCGCAACCGCGCGATGTTGATGTCCATGACCGTGACGTCGGCACCGGTTCCAACAGCCATCGCCGTGGCGTTGGTACCGGCCACGCCGGCGCCCAGCACAACCACCTTCGCCGGACGCACGCCCGGTACGCCGCCCAGCAGCAGCCCGGGACCTCCCGCGGGCGCCGTCATGACCTGCGCGCCAACCTGTACGGAGAGGCGACCGGCGACCTCGGACATCGGCGCAAGCAAGGGAAGCGCCCGACCGTCCTGGACGGTTTCGTAGGCGATCGCGGTCACGCCGGATTCCATCAAAGCGTGGGTCAGCTTCGGTTCAGCAGCGAGGTGCAGGTACGTGAACAGGATCAAGCCCTTGCGGAAGCGGTGGTACTCCTCGGCGACGGGCTCCTTCACCTTCATCACCATGTCCGCGCGCGCCCAGACGTCATCGGCGTCGTCGACGATCTCTGCACCCGCTGCAACGTATTCATCGTCGGTGATGTTGGAACCAACGCCCGCGGATCGCTCCACCAGGACCGTGTGGCCGTGCGTGCGGAACTCGTGCACTCCCGAAGCCGTAATGGCTACACGAAACTCGTTGTTCTTCACTTCTTTGGGGACGCCGATGATCACGGGATTCTCCGTCTGCTGTCAGGGTTCTGAAGTTGGGCAGGAGCTTGTGGCGCCTGCAACTACAGGATACGAGCGGCGCTGCCGCGCGGACAGGGGCGGAACAACCGCCTTTCAGGCACCGGAACGACGACGGCGGGTGCGGGGGTCGTCGTCCGGTCCGACTGCTCCGCACACGCAAGCGGAAGGGAAGGAAGTGTGATCGGCGCCACTAACATGGAACCCACACGTCCTCCAGTCGACAGTTGTCGAGTTGTGGAGCGCCAAGTGTCGTCGCCGCGCTTCTACGATGGGGGAATGCAAATAACGCAGGTCGAGCTCGAGGTGGAGCGGATAGCCGAACGGCTGGGCCGCGGGCTTTCCCTGGAAGACCTTGACGGCATACTCATCGCGTACAGCAGCCAGCAGTCGTCAGCCGACCGCGTTCGCGTCAACTTCCTGCTGAGCAAGAAGGTTCCTGACGACGTCAACGCCTGGCAGCGGCAGCACGGCATCACGACGGCGGTGCGTCCCGTGGCCGTTCCGGCCAACCCGGAGCTGGGGATGCTTGGGCGGGTATGCGTCCCCCTGCTGGTGAGGGGCTTTCGCGTTGGGTACCTGTGGGTGCAGCAGGACGCCGGTGAGGACACAGCAACGCACATCCTCAGGCAGCTGCCCTCAGTGCGCGAGGACACTGATCGGCTCGCCGCGCTGCTGCTCGAGGACAACACCGCAGGCTCCGAGCACCGAACCCGCCGGGAGAGGATCTTCCTTGGGGCTGTTTCCGGAGACGGCCAGTCGCTGGAGGAGTGTGCGGGGTGGCGGGAACTCGACGGCACGTCCCCGTGGCAGCTCGCAGTGTTGCTCGACCGACCGACGAGTGCCCCCGAAGGGGTGGTGGACTCCCACGACGCTACGCTGGCCCGGCGTACGGCGGCGCTGCAGGCTACGGTGGGCGCCGACGTCGTCGTTTTCAGTGCAGGCGAGGCGTCGCACTCTGTCCTGCTGCTTCGCTACCCGGCAGGCCGTACCGATCTGGCAACGGTGCGCGGTCGTTACGGGAAGCGGCTGGCGGCCCTGACGGGAATGGACGCTTCGCTGACCAGCGGGTTCAGCGAACCCTTCTCAGCGCCGGATGGTCTGGCGGGTGCCTATGCTCAGGCAAGGTCCTCGGTTCAGGCCGCCTCAGTGGATCCGCAGTTGGGGGACGCGGTCGATTACCGCTCGATCGGCGTGTATCAGTTCCTGGCCGGTGGCGGTTGGCAGGCTTCTGCGCCGCGGTCTGTCTACTTCGCGGAACTCGAGGATGCGGACCGGGCCAATGAACTCCTCCCGCTGCTGGAGCTTCTGTATGACAAGAACGGTTCAGTGCAGGACGTCGCCCGGCAATTGCATCTGCATCGGAGCAGTGTCTACAACCGGCTGTCACGGGTCCGGTCAATCGTCGGTGCAGATCCATTGAGCGGGCCTGTCCGGCTCGAGCTTCATCTGGCGCTCAAGGCGCGTCGGTGGTCACGTCGGCCTCGCATCTGACTTCTTCTGTGAGGCCAGCCAGGCATCGATGGCGTCCCGTCTGATGCGACGGTGAGTTCCCCGGTATTCGACCGGGATGACCCCGGCGTCGGTCAGGTTGCGCAGGTAGGTGTGGGATATTCCCGCCGCCTCAGCTGCCTGGGACGTGGTCATCGTCTCCGCGATTGAGGAAACCGTGACGGAATCGCCCGCCGCCAGCCGTTGCAGGAGGTCGACGACGGCGTCCCTCGCCTCCCCTGGAAGCTTGACGGCTGTGCCGTCCACAAACACGGTGACATCGTTGTTCTCGGCCAGGGTCCGCGCCAGCGAACGGCGCGCCGTGTCTGGGAGGGCGGGGGCGATGCGGGAGCGAGGCCGGGTCATCCTCCTATTTTGCCCGTACAGCCGGTTATTGCTTAGAGGAACTTCCTAAATATGTGCACAAACGGTATCGTTATTAAACCTTAACTAAGCGAGCTTAGTTGTTGCTTCCGAAAATCATTGCTGTTGGATGGTGACAAACGATGACAATAATTGATCCGGAGCGTCGGAGTACCACGCTGCCCTCAACGGGCCAGCTTGCGGAGCGCGATGGGGCGCTTCCGTGGTGTGATCGATGCCGAACCGACGAATTCCTCATTTACGAGGACTTCGTACCCGCGCGAGTCTCCTCCGAAGGGCGCGACCTCCTTCCCGCCAGTGTCAGCTATTCCTGTTCCCTCTGCGGTTCCTTCAATGGACACCAGGTTCCTCCGATGTGGAGCCCGCCGCGTTGGTTCTGGTACAGCTGACCGTCCCTCAACATTCGTGAAAAGCCCTCCGGAAACTTACCCGGGGGGCTTTCGTCTGCCGGGAGTCGTCAGCCGCGTCCAATAAAGGGCATGCCGCTGGCCGTGATGATGACGGTGCCAATACTGGCCGACGCCGGTAGCTCCGCCATGTGCAGCACCGTGCGTGCTGCTTCCTCCACCGGGAAGGTGGGTTCGACCCGGCGGGAACCGTCCGCTTGCAGCGCCCCAACACCCACTCCGAGCGTCGTCATGAGCTCGGTATGCGTATTTCCGATGTCGATCTGGCCGCACGAGATGCCGTAGGCACGTCCGTCGAGTTCAATCGACTTGGTCAGTCCCGTCATCGCGTGCTTGGTCGCAGTGTAGGCAACCGATCGAGGCCGGGGAGAGTGCGCGGCTATCGAGCCGTTGTTGATGATGCGGCCACCCTGCGGGTCCTGGTTCTTCATGCTCCGGAATGCTTCTGCGGCGCAGAGGAACGATCCGGTCAGGTTGGTTGCCACCGTGGATGTCCAGTCCTCCACGCTAATTTCATCGATCGCGCCTGCGGGGCCGTAGGTTCCGGCGTTGTTGAAGAGCAGGTCGATTCTGCCCCAGCGTTCGCGGACTTGTGCGAAGAGGCGCGTGACGTCGTCGGGCCGGGTGATGTCGGTCGGAACCACGGAGGCAAGATCCCGGTCGGCGGCGGTTTCCTCCAACGCCTCCCGACGGCGTCCCGCCAGGGCGACTGCCCAGCCTGCATCCAGGAGGGCGTGGGCCACAGCACGTCCGATGCCTGAGCCCGCGCCAGTGACGACGGCGGCCCGTGGGCGGGGATGGAGTGGCTCGTTCATCACGTCTCTGTCAGCCCTTCTGGTCGGCATTCCCATCTTCACACGGAATGACTCTATAGTAATGGAATAATAATTCCGTCTAGTGAAAACAGGTTTGGCATGGTTGCTGATCAGGGGATTGTGGGTACGGGTACCGGTGGGGACTCGGATCCGGAGGAGACGGCTGAGTGGGTTGAGTCCTTTGATCAGCTGGTCGACGTGCGGGGTTCTGAGCGTGCGCGTGAGGTTTTGGGGCGTCTGTTGGCGCGTGCGGGTGGCCGGTCTGTGGGTCTTCCCAGCGTTGTGACCACCGATTATGTGAATACCATCCCGGTTGATGAGGAGCCCGAGTTCCCTGGGGATGAGGAGATCGAGCGGAAGTACCGGGCATGGATGCGTTGGAATGCCGCGGTCATGGTGCACCGTGCGCAGCGTCCGGAGATCGGCGTCGGCGGGCACATTTCCACGTATGCGGGGGCTGCGACCCTGTACGAGGTCGGGTTCAACCATTTCTTCAAGGGTAAGGACCACCCCTCGGGCGGGGATCAGGTGTTCTTCCAGGGCCACGCCTCACCGGGGATGTATGCGCGTGCGTTCCTTGAGGGCCGGTTGAGCGAGGAGGATCTTGACGGGTTCCGGCAGGAGAAGTCCAAGGAAGGCCACGCCCTGTCGTCTTATCCGCATCCGCGGTTGATGCCGGAGTTCTGGGAGTTCCCGACCGTGTCGATGGGTATCGGGCCGATGAACGCGATCTACCAGGCGCAGAACAACCGTTACCTGCATAACCGGGGGCTTAAGGACACCAGTGATCAGCAGGTGTGGGCGTTCCTCGGTGATGGTGAGATGGACGAACCCGAATCGCGTGGTCTGCTTCAGTTGGCGGCCAATGACGGCCTGGACAACCTGAACTTCGTGATCAACTGCAACCTGCAGCGCCTTGACGGGCCGGTGCGCGGTAACGGGAAGATCATGCAGGAACTCGAAGCGTTCTTCCGCGGCGCCGGCTGGAACGTCATCAAGGTCGTGTGGGGCCGGGAGTGGGATGACCTGCTGGCCAGGGACACCACCGGTGAGCTGGTGAAGATCATGAACGAGACCGCTGATGGTGACTATCAGACCTACAAGGCCGAGTCCGGTGGGTTCGTCCGTGATCATTTCTTCGGCAAGACCCCGCAGACCAAAGCCATGGTTGAAGACCTTTCCGACGCCGAGATCTGGAACCTCAAGCGCGGCGGGCACGACTACCGCAAGGTTTACGCCGCGTACAAGGCCGCCACCGAGTTCAAGGGCAAACCCACCGTCATCCTGGCCAAGACCGTAAAGGGCTACGGCCTCGGACCGCACTTCGAGGGCCGCAACGCGACCCACCAAATGAAGAAACTCACGCTCCAGGATCTGAAGGAGTTCAGGGACTATCTCCGTATCCCTATCGCGGATGAGGCGCTGGAAGCCGATCCCTATTGTCCTCCCTACTACCATCCGGGAACCGATGCGAGGGAGATTCAGTATCTGCTGGACCGGCGTCGGGCTCTTGGTGGATTCGTTCCGGAGCGCCGCTCCCGTGCGGCGGAACTGCAGCTGCCGGGAGACAAGGCCTATGAGGTTGCCAACCGCGGATCCGGGAAGCAGCAGGCAGCCACCACCATGGCGTTCGTACGACTGCTGAAGGACCTCATGAGGGACAAGGGCGTGGGTTCGCGGATCGTCCCGATTGTGCCGGACGAATCAAGGACCTTCGGGATGGATGCTTTTTTCCCCACGGCGAAGATCTACAACCCGAACGGCCAGAACTACCTCTCGGTGGACCGCGACCTGGTGCTCGCATATAAGGAATCCCCGGCCGGAGCGATACTTCACCCGGGCATCAACGAGGCCGGCGCCGTTGCCGCATTCACCGCTGCGGGAACGTCCTATGCGACCCAGGGTGAGCCGCTCATCCCGATCTACGTGTTCTACTCGATGTTCGGGTTCCAGCGCACCGGCGACTCCTTCTGGGCCGCCGGTGACCAGATGACCCGCGGTTTCATCATCGGTGCCACCGCCGGACGCACCACCCTCACCGGTGAAGGCCTCCAGCACGCTGACGGCCACTCACCGCTCCTCGCCTCCACCAACCCCGCAGTCATCACGTACGACCCGGCCTACGGCTATGAACTGGGCATCATCATGAGGGCGGGACTCGAGCGGATGTATGGGCAGGGATCAGAGGAGACCCCCGCTGATCGAAACGTCATGTACTACATCACCGTGTACAACGAGCCGATCATCCAGCCGCCGTTGCCGGACGGCTTGGACGCCGATGCGGTGGTCCGCGGAATGTACCAGTTGAAGCAGGGCAATGATGACGACGGGGGCAGGCCGAAAGCCCAGATCCTCGCCTCCGGCGTGGCTGTGCCGTGGGCGCTCGAAGCGCAGGATCTTCTTGCCGAGCACTGGGGCGTGTCGGCGGATGTCTGGTCGGTGACTTCCTGGAATGAACTCCGGCGTGACGCCCTCGCCGCCGAGGAGGAAGGCTTCCTCAACCCCGGCGCCGAGACGCGCGTACCGTTCGTCACGCAGCAACTGGGCAACGCTCCGGGACCCATCGTGGCAGTCACGGACTACATGAAGGCAGTGCCGGACCAGATCCGCCAGTTCGTGCCGCAGGAATTCGCCACGCTCGGTGCGGACGGTTTCGGTTTCTCCGACACGCGTGCCGCTGCACGGCGTTTCTTCAAGATCGATTCCCACTCCGTCGCCGTGCGCACCCTTGAGCTTCTGGCCAAACGGGGCGAAGTCGACCCAGAGGCACCACGCCAGGCCATCGAGAAGTACTCACTTCTCAGCATCCCCTGATGTTGACTTGCAGGACATGCCCCTCGTGCCGCGGCCAATGGGGTGTGTCCTGCAAATCGAACCAGGCTGCCCTCAGCTCAGGAGCGTGCCCAGGTGAGCAGCTTGTCCAACGGCCAGGTGGTGATGATGCGGTCCGCGGGGACGCCGTTGGCTTCGGCTCGCTCTGCGCCGTACTGGAGGAAATCGAGCTGGCCTGGCGCATGGGCGTCGCTGTCGATGCTGAACAGGCAGCCTGCGTCGAGTGCCACCTGGATCAGGTCATCAGGAGGATCCTGACGCTCGGGTCGGGAGTTGATTTCAACGGCGACGTTGTTTTCGGCGCAGGCCGCGAAGACCCTCTGTGCGTCGAATTCGGATTGTGGGCGCTGCCCCCGCGAACCCTGTACGAGGCGCCCGGTGCAGTGCCCGAGGACATTGGTGTGGGGGTCGCGGATACCGCCGAGCATGCGCGCCGTCATGGTGCGGCGGTCCGAACGCAGCTTGGAGTGGACACTGGCTACGACGATGTCCAGCTGCCCGAGCATCTCCGGTGACTGGTCAAGCGTGCCGTCCTCAAGGATGTCCACCTCAATTCCCTTCAGCAGGCGGAAGCCGTCACCGCCGTCGTTGTTGATCTGTTGAACGATCCCGAGTTGCTCGGTGAGACGCTCGGCAGTGAGGCCGTTGGCGATCTTCAGGTTGGGGGAGTGGTCGGTGAGGGCAAGGTACTCGTGCTTGAGGGCGCGTGCCGCCTCGACCATGAGCGGAATGGGGCTGCCGCCGTCGGACCAGTCGCTGTGGCTGTGCAGGTCGCCCCGCAGGAGGGAACGCAGTTCCGAGCCGCCGTCCGCGAGAGCTGTCTGCGAGCGCTCGCGAAGATCGGTGAGATAGGCCGGGATCTCACCCGAAATCGCCTGGCTGATGACCTCAAACGAGCGCGCGCCGATGCCCTTCATGCGCTTGAGCCGGCCGTCGCGGGCACGCTGTGCGAGCTCCTCGGCGTCGAGGTCCGCAATCGCGGCGGCGGCCTTCCGGAACGCCTGGACCTTGAAGCTAGGAGCCAGTTCCCGTTCCAGCCAGAAGGCAATCTCGTTCAGGGCATCGGTGGCATTCATAGGCCCATCTTCTCCTATTCGCGCACCGGTAGCCTCCTGCGCGAGTGCGGATCTATGATGTGATCCGGATAACTCTTGACAACGACCGTGTGACGCGGACTACAATCAAATCGGAAACAAAATTCCACAATATAGAAACCCTCTGGGTTTCTAACTATCGCCGGAACATCGAGTCAAATCGAATTTATTCGAGGGTAAGGGTGTTCAGCGCCGGTGATAGCGCTCCAACGAAAGCTGACACCCATGCGCCTTGAAACCCTCAATACCTGCTCCCCTGCAGAAGCCGCCGCACAGCTCGCTCCCTGCGTCGATGTCCCCCGATGGATCGATGCCATTGTTGATGCACGGCCCTTCTCATCAGAAGCCGACCTGATTGCGTTTGCCGAGACAGTAGCGCACCCGTGGACGGAAGCCGAAATCGACGGCGCACTGGCGCACCACCCGCGCATCGGGGAGCGGGCGCAGGGCAACACCACTGAAGCCACCATGTCCCGCGGTGAGCAGGCCGGCGTCAGCACCGCCGTCGAAACCCAAAACGCACTCCTCGAAGGAAATCGCGCGTACGAGGAGAAGTTCGGCAGGGTCTTCCTGATCCGGGCCGCAGGACGAAGCGCCGATGACATCCTCACCGCGCTGAACCAGCGCCTGCACAATACGCCCGAGCAGGAGTTGGTCATCGTCTCCCAGCAACTGCGCGAAATCGCCGTCCTTCGACTCAAGGGGGTCCTTGCCGTATGAACCGCAGCCACATCACCACCCACGTGCTCGACACCGGAACCGGCCGTCCGGCCGTCGGCGTAGCCGCTCGGCTGGACAGGCACACGCCGGACGGCTGGTGGGAAGTTGCCAGAGGAATCACCGACGACGACGGCCGCATCACCTCCCTGGGCCCGGAGGCCGTGGAGGCTGGAACCTATCGGATCGATTTCGAAACCGGCCGCTACTTCGCTGCCGCCGGAACCGAAACCTTCTTTCCGTCCGTCTCCCTAATCTTTGAACTCACCGACCCGGCACAGCACTACCACGTGCCGCTTTTGATTAGTCCCTTCGCCTATTCCACCTACCGAGGAAGCTGACAATGACGACACCGACCATCGAATCAAACACCCCCGCAACCACGCCCTCAGGAGAGTCCGCAGCCGGTACCGGCCGCATCGTCCTGGGCCGTAACCAGTACGGGAAGGCCGAATGCCGACTCGTCAAGATCACGCGGGACACCGCACGGCACTCGATCGAGGACCTCAACGTCACCTCGCAGCTGCACGGGGACTTTGAGTCCGCTCACACCGAGGGCGATAACTCGAAGGTTGTTGCCACCGACACCCAGAAGAACACCGTGTACGCCTTCGCCCGTGATGGCATCGGATCACCGGAGCAGTTCCTGCTGCGCCTCGGCAAGCACTTCACCGAGAGTTTTGACTGGGTCACCGGAGGGCGCTGGCAGGCGGAGCAGTATTTCTGGGAGCGCATCAACGATCACGATCACGCGTTCGCCCGGAACAAGTCGGAAACCCGCACCGCCGTCCTGCTCATCGAAAAAGGTGTACGGCACATCGTTGCCGGCATCCAGGACCTTACGGTCCTGAAGTCGACCGGTTCCGAGTTCCACGGCTTCCCGCGTGACCGGTACACCACGCTGCAGGAAACCACGGATCGCATCCTGGCCACCGACGTTACCGCCCGCTGGCGGTACACGCCGGATGCAACGACTGCTGATTTCAATGCCATCTACGCAAGTGTCCGCGGGATCCTCCTTGACGCGTTTGCCCAGACCCACTCCCTGGCACTGCAGCAGACGATGTACCAGATGGGCAAGCAGGTGCTCGAAGCACACCCCGAGATCGAGGAGATCAAGCTTTCCCTGCCGAACAACCATCACTTCCTCGTGGACCTCGAGCCATTCGGTCTCGACAACCCCGGCGAAGTGTTCTTTGCGGCCGACCGGCCGTACGGGCTCATCGAGGCAACCGTCGAACGCGAGCGGGACGGTGCCTCCTCCAGCGAGGCAGCAATCTGGGCAAACATCCCCGGATTCTGCTGAGAACGGTTGGGGCGGAAACCTGACAACGCCGCCCCAAACGCGAACGGCCGGACACCTGCACGTGTCCGGCCGTTCAACCAACTACTCATGTGAGACAAGGAAGTCATACTCATGAAAGCAGTCAGTTCCATGAAACACCAAGCCAAGTCCCAGCGCCGCCCCGAGGACGAAAGGTTGCCGCTTGGTCGATCATTCGCCTACGGGTTTCAGCACGTCCTCACCATGTACGGCGGAATTATCGCGGTACCGCTCATTGTCGGCACCGCAGCGGGCGTCTCGCAGGACGACATCGCCGTCCTGATCGCCTCCTGCCTCTTCGTCGGTGGAGCCGCCACCATCCTGCAAAGCTACGGCGTCAAGTTCTTCGGCTCGCAGCTTCCGCTGGTTCAGGGCGTCTCCTTCGCCGGCGTCGCCACCATGACCGCGATCATCAGCGGTGGCGGAGGCCTGCCGACGGTGTTCGGCGCGGTCCTCGTAGCAGCGGCGATCGGTCTCGTCCTCGCACCATTCTTTGCGAAGATCATTCGGTTCTTCCCGCCGGTTGTTACCGGCGTCATCATCACCACTATCGGGCTCACGCTCATGCCCGTTGCGGCCAACTGGGCCATGGGAGGAAACCGGAACGCTGACAACTACGGCAGCCTCACCAACATTGCGCTGGCCGCCGGAACCCTCGCCCTGGTGCTTCTCCTCAGCAAGCTGGGAAACGCAGCCATTTCCCGCCTCTCGATCCTGCTTGCCATCGTGGCTGGCACCATCATCGCCGCACTGTTTGGCCTCGCTGACTTCTCGAACGTCGGCAACGGCGCGATCTTCGCTTTCCCGCAGCCCTTTGCCTTCGGCTGGCCGGTGTTCGATGTCGCTGCGATCATCTCGATGACCATCGTGATCCTGGTCTGCATGACGGAGACGACGGCGGACATCCTCGCCGTGGGTGAAATCGCCCGGACGAAGGTTGATTCCCGCCGCATCGCCGACGGCCTGCGGGCCGACATGCTTTCGAGCGCGCTCGCCCCCGTTTTCAACTCCTTCCCGCAGACCGCTTTCGCCCAGAACGTGGGTCTAGTAGCCATCACGGGGATTCGCAGCCGCTACGTAGTCGCCGCGGGCGGTCTGATCATGGTTGTCCTCGGGCTCCTGCCTATTCTGGGACGCCTGGTTGCGGCAGTTCCGACCCCGGTGCTCGGCGGTGCGGGGATCGTCCTGTTCGGCACAGTGGCAGCGAGCGGGATCCGCACGCTGGCTAAGGTCGACTACGAGGGCAACATGAACCTGGTGATCGTTGCCGTAGCGCTCGCCTTCGGCACAATCCCCGTGGTCGCCCCCACCTTCTACGACGCCTTCCCCACCTGGTTCGGCATCATCTTCCACTCGGGCATCAGCTCCGCGGCCATCATGGCCGTACTGATGAACCTGCTCTTCAACCACCTGAAGGCTGGAAACCCGGAGCGCGCCTCCGTCTTCGTCGCCAGCCCGCCGCGCATGGTGCGGGAGGACGAACTCGCCGCGCTGCAGGACGGTGACAGCTTCCAGGGTGGCAAGCTGGTCGCTGCGGACGGCACGGAGATCCCCGTGGTGACCGCCGCCCAGTACCTTGTAGTCAAGGAGAAGCTGGACAAGGGCGAGATCAGCTGCGTCGACGACATCCGGAAGATCTGCGACGAGCCGCCCGGCCACCAGCACTAAAATCTCCTGCCTGCCTCTACCAGGAGGCAGGCAGGGATCCCTACCTGGATCAGCAGACAGGACCACTGAGCTGACGGCACACGCCGCCGTCGTCTCGGTGGTCCTGTGCCGTTTCGCCTTCACAAAGGAGAACGCAATGTCTGTACGAATCTGGATCCGAAACCCGTTGGCTATCTTCACGGCAAACGAAGACGACGCCGGCGGAGGGCTGGTGATCGAGGGCTCCACCATCGTGGAGCTTGTCGGTCAAGGAGCGAGCCCCACGGTCCCGTACGATTCAGTCTTCGAGGCGAGGGATCATGCAGTGCTTCCCGGCCTCATCAACACGCACCACCACTTCTATCAAACGCTCACGCGGGCCTGGGCTCCGGTGGTCAATGTGCCGCTGTTCCCGTGGCTGGTGAATCTCTACCCGGTCTGGGCGCGCCTCACTCCACGGGACCTGGAGCTGGCCACTACGGCGGCGCTCGCCGAACTGCTGCTCTCAGGGTGCACCACTGCCGCCGATCACCATTATCTGTTCCCTACCGGCATGGAGGACTCGATCGACGTCCAGGTGTCAGTCGTCCGGCGTCTCGGGATGCGCGCCACCCTGACCCGCGGGTCGATGTCTCTCGGCGAGGACGACGGCGGTCTCCCGCCGCAGCGGACAGTACAGGAGGCGGAGGTGATTCTGGCCGACAGCGAGCGGCTGATTTCCCGGTACCACGAGCGGGGAAACGGGGCACAGATCCAGATCGCGCTCGCGCCATGTTCGCCGTTCTCGGTCACTACGGACATCATGAAGGCAAGTGCGGCGCTGGCGGATCTGCATGACGTCCGGCTCCACACACATCTTGCCGAGACCCTGGATGAAGAAGAGTTCTGCCGGGAGCGATTCGGCTTTCGCACGGTCGACTACCTCGAGAGCGTGGGGTGGTTAGGGCCGCGAACCTGGCTGGCTCATGGGATCCATTTCGATGACGATGAGGTGTCCAGGCTGGGTGCAGCCGGCGTCGGTGTGGCACACTGCCCGACGTCGAATATGCGCCTGGCTTCCGGGATCTGCCGCGCCGTGGAGCTGGAGGAAGCAGGGGTTCCGGTAGGGCTGGGAGTCGATGGATCGGCCTCGAATGACGGGTCGAATCTCATGATGGAGGCCCGTCAGGCCCTTTATCTCCAGCGGTTGCGATACGGCGCGGAGCAAGTGACCCCGGAGCGGGTGCTGGGGTGGGCCACCCGAGGATCGGCGACGGCCCTGGGGCGTGCCGATATCGGCCAGATTGCGGTGGGGAAACAGGCAGATTTGGCGATGTACCGCCTCGATGATCTCCGATTTTCCGGGAGCCACGACCCTCTGTCCGCGTTACTCCTGTGCGGTGCGGACCGCGCCGACCGGGTGATGGTGGGCGGGCAGTGGCGGGTAGAAGACGGCGCCGTCGTCGGGCTCGATCTCGAAGCGCTGATCGCCGAGCACTCGGCGGCCGCTCGACGGTTGGTGGGCTGAGGGGTCTTCTCAGGACTGACGAGAGGCGGAAGACTGAGGGGACCCACAACAAGCCGGAGGTTCCATGAAGCTGCAGCTTTCAGCGACTGTACTGGATTCGCCCGACGCCCGGGCGCTTGCCGACTTCTATAGACGCCTGCTCACCTGGGAGACCACCTTCGAGGAGGACGACTGGGTGATGCTCAAAGCGCCCGACGGCGGGGCCGGGCTGTCCTTCCAGACCGAATCCCGGTATGTGCGGCCGGTCTGGCCGGCCGGCGAGGGTGACCCGCAGATGATGATTCATCTTGATATTCGCGTGGACGACCTCGAGGCCGCAGGGCTTCACGCACTGGAGCAGGGCGCCGAGTTGGCATCATTTCAGCCTCAGGAAGATGTGCGGGTCTACCTCGACCCCGCCGGCCATCCGTTCTGCCTCTTCATCGATTGAGCACTTTCTCGGGCGGAGGTCACGGGCGCGATTCGTTGACCGTACTCCCTCTGGGGCTGCGCTTTTGGATGCTGCGGACAAGGCGTGCGTGCGCGTCGTCGGTCAGCGAATACCACCTCATCACGCCCACCGCGAGTAGGAGTATGACGGCCGGAGCGAGGCCGGCGGCAACACGGATGCCGAGTTCCGCCGTCGTGCTCTGAGCTGCCGCCCCTGAGACATAGCCGCCCCAGGCGAGTGCGAAGGCCGCCAGCCCACCCCCGAACGCCATTCCGACCTTCCGCGTTGCGGCCAGCAGCGCATAGTTGATTCCATCGGTGCGGTGCCCTGTCCTCCATTCACCGTATTCGACGGTGTCCGCTACGAGCGCCCACAACAGAATGCTGACGGCGGCGGCCCCAGTCAGGGAGAAAAACATCCCTGCCATCGCAAGCCAGACAAGATCCTCCGGAGCGACGAACACCAGAACGCCGCCCACAGCACCGATGAGGCCGCCCGAAACATAGACGGACCGCTTTCCCCAGCGCTGTACAAGTCGCGGCGTGACGAGAGCGAGAGCAAGTGTTATCACCACCTGGGCCCCGGTTACGAACGCGAATAGCTCCAGCCGGCCAAGGACGTCCCTGAGGTAGAACAGCTTTGCGGTGTTGGTGACCACATTGGCTGTCATGAAGAACAGCGAGCTCAGGCACAGGACCTGCAGAGGGGCATTTCGAGCGAGCGTCACACGTGCCTGTCGCAGCGACAGCTTCGGTGCCGCTGGGGGAAGCTGCTCCCGTGTTGCCAGTGCGGTGAACAGGTAAAGGAAAGTTCCGATGACGGCGAACGCGACGGTCAGGGTGGTCAGGACGGTTTGGATGTCGGCGCCATTCTCGAACTGCGGCGCGATGAGGATGCCGAGGAAGGCTGTGGTGGCCAGTCCTCCCATCGTTCTGGCGCTTGCGAGCCTGGAGCGGTCGCGAGGATCTCGTGTGAGAGTTCCTGCCAGCGCTCCGTACGGCACGTTCACCAGGCTATAGGCGAGGCAGTATGCGAAGTAGGAGATGTAGGCGAATACAGCAGTGGTCCCGGTGCCGAGTGCGTGAATGTGAAACATGACCACGCACAAGCTCAGCGGGACAGCTCCAAGGAGGAGGAACGGGCGGAACTTTCCGAGCCGGCGATGAGAGTTCCGGTCAGCGATTCTCCCGGCAAGTATGTCGGCCACTGCGTTGAAGAGGCCGCCCAGCAGGAGCACGGTCCCGGCGGCGGCCGCTGGGATTCCGGCGACATCCGTGTAGTACACGAGCAGGAACATGCCTACGGTGGAAAAGGTCATGCTGTTAGCGATGTCGCCGGCCCCGTAGGCAGTGACGCTGAGCGACGGAAGGCGAGCGGACACCGTGGTTTCTGCCACGCGGTTTGTCATGGGTCCCCGCTTCTGAGCTGCACGAGCCGTGGATTCGGCTAAGAAAACGTTTTCTCAGAGCATAGCGCCTCTTCGGCGGGCTTGGGGAGCACGGGCGGATGTTGTGAAGGCCTCATAAAGTTAGCAACGGGACTCAGCCGATCAGGTTGCCCCATGCCGCACATGGCGAGCCGCCGTCTCAATCCGTTCCCAGTGCTCAGCCCATTCTTCAGCACTGCGCTGGGGGATGTTCGGATCATCCGGGCCGCGGCCGATAGCGCCGTCGATCAATTCACGCAGGATGTCCGCATGGCCGAGATGCTGTGCGGTTTCCACGCACATGTGGACCAATATCTGGTGAAGGGTGACTCTGCGTCTGCCCGGTGACCACCAGGGCACTTCACCGACGGCATCAAGCGGAAGTGCTTCGATGGTCGCATCAGTGTGGGCAGCGGAGAACTGGTGCAGCTCGATGATCTGCTCCCGTGTTTCCTCAGCGGGGAGCCACATGTCCGCCTCGGGGGCGGCGTCGTCGTTCAACCAGGGGAGGTCCCGCCCTGCGGGCCTGCCGAAAACCTCGCCGAAGTAGCCCAGCTGCACGCTTGCAACGTGCTTCACCAGCCCGAGCAGATTGGTCCCGGTTGGAGTGAGCGGCCTGCGGGAATCGTATTCGCTCAGGCCGTCCACCTTGGCGAGCAGGTCAGCGCGTCGGAGACGCAGGTAGTAGTGCAGTGCCTCTTTGTCATCCATGGTGGCACTCTACTGGCTGGTTCCGACAGGAACTATGAGGCCGCAAGGTCGCGGCGCATGATCCACCGGGTGCGGCCGGCGCTGGTCGCCTTGGTTTCCGCTATGCGCTCGAAACCGGCCTTCTCGAAGAGCGCCGTGGTGCCGACGAAGGCCAGCGTTGTGTTGATGCGGGAACCCTCAGCATCGACGGGATAGCCCTCAATCACCGGAGCACCACGGGAAGCAGCGAAGGCCACGGCCTCTTGCAGCAGTCGGGTAGCAACACCACGACGCCGATGACCAGCCTTCACGACGAAGCAGATGACGCTCCACACCGGCAGGTCGTCCACCTGCTGAATGGTGCGCGAACGGGTGAGCCGGCCCATGCTGGCGCGTGGGCCGACAGCGCACCATCCGACGGGTTCCCCCTCCAGATAGGCGAGGAGCCCAGGCGGGGGATCCTCCCCGCAGAGTTGCCGCATTCGCCCAGGTCTTCCTTCTGCCCCCAGGCTGCTGAGTTCGGAAGAAGCGAGACGGGGAGAAAGGCACCAGCAAGCCCCAGCACCGGGTGTCTTCGGCGCAAGGAGGGACGCGACGTCGTCGAACCGGTCAGCCGTGGCGGGATGGATGTCGACCGTCATGGACGGCATCATACGCCGCGTCCGGAGGACCTAGCTCGCGAGGTTGAGATCGTCGGAGATCGCCTGCGCGGCAGAACGGAGCAGGGGAACTGCCTTGTCGGCGAAGCCCTCGTCCACGCGGGAGATCGGGCCCGAGACCGAGATAGCCGTGGGGGTGGGAGCGTTGGGTACCGCCATGGCGAAGCACCGGACGCCGAGCTCCTGTTCCTGCTCGTCGATGGAGTACCCGCGCTCGCGGATCTGGTTCAGTTCCTGGAGGAGCTGATCCACCGAGCGGATGCTCTTTTCCGTGGGGGTGGGCATCCCCGCCCGGGCCACTATGCTGCGCACCGTTTCATTGTCGAGCTGCGCAAGGATGGCCTTCCCGACACCGGTGTCGTGGGTGTGGGCCCGGCGGCCCACTTCGGTGAACATGCGCATCGAGTGTGACGACGGCACCTGGGCGATGTAGACGACCATGTCCGAATCGAGTACTGCCATGTTCGAGGTTTCGCCGAGCTTGTCCACCAGCATCTTCAACTGCGGGCGCGCCAGTGCTCCTAGTTGCTTGTTCGCGCCCTCACCGAGGCGGATCAAACGGGGGCCGAGGGCATACCGGCGGTTCGGGAGCTGGCGGGCATACCCCTTCATGACCAGTGTGCGCAGGAGGCGGTGAATGGTGGGCAGCGGGAGGTCGGTGGAGGACGACAGCTCGCTCAGTGTCACTTCGCCGCCAGCGTCTGTGATCAGCTCCAGCAATTCGAAGACGCGCTCAACGGACTGGACACCGCCACCTGTAGCTTTCTCTGCCATTGGTTCCCTAACGATTCTCAGCTTGCCCACGTGCGGCGGTTGTGCTCGCTCGGGGTACTACTAACTCTATCGCGATTCCGCCTGATGGAATCTAGTTTTCTCTGACTGATCCTCGGAGGCGCGTGACGTCGAAGAATCTTCCGATGATCGAGCCGAATCTGCAGATGTCCAGCAGAGCACCGAGAGGAGGCCTCCCACAGTGTCTACTGGGGCTATTCCAGTTCCCCAGTGTGTTTCAAGAGCACGGACATCAAGCGGAACACGATCGCTTGGGCACTGATCGAATCCATCGCTGGTCTACCTCGATCTGCCCACTTGCCTGAACCTCGGACAGCCGAACTGGCGGACCATCCACAGCAAGATTAGTCGCGCCGTATTACCGAGAGCCGACTCCGAAGAAACTGGGACCTTCAGACGGCTATCACGATCTTTCCGCGCACCTTGCCTGACTCGAGATAACGAATCGCGTCTGCCGCTTCATCAAGTGCGAAGCTTCGCTCGAGGGCTGGGGTCACCCTGCCCGCTTCGATGAGCCCGGTGAGTTGCTCGAGGTCGGTTGCGCGAACCATCCCGAGGAACATGGTGAGCCGCTGGTTGAGGAAGCGCGACACGACCAACGCTCCAAGCTGCCGCCCAATGCCGCCGGTGAAACGCCCACCTTCTTCTCCACCGGTAATGACGGCGGTGCCTTGGGGTGTAAGGGCACGGCGGAGATGAGCGATCGAGGGGTTACCCGCGATGTCCAGGATGAGGTCATAGGAGCCGGTGCCGTCCGCCAAGTCCTCTGCCGCATAGTCGATGACGTGATCCGCACCGAGGGACCGAACGAACTCCAGCTTGGATGCACTGCACACGCCGGTCACTTCAGCGCCGAAGGCTTTGGCGAGCTGTACCGCGTAGCTGCCAACTCCTCCTGAGGCGCCAGTGATCAACACCCTGTCCCCCTGCTTGATCCGCCCGGAATCGCGCAACCCCTGCAGTGCAGTCACCGCTGATACAGGGACGGAAGCTGCCTGCTCGAAGTTGAGGTTGGAGGGCTTGAGTGCAAGCTTGTCCTCAGCTGCGACGGCGAACTCGGCAAAAGATCCGCGCCCGCTGCCATAGACCTCGTCCCCCAGCGAGAAGCGGGTCACCGCCGATCCCACCGACACGACGGTTCCGGCGAGATCCATGCCGGGCACCCTGTTGCGCGGCTTGCGAAGCCCGAAGGCCAGACGACCCAGATACGGGGTGCCCGTCATCATGTGACACACACCCCGGTCAACACCGGCCGCGCTCACGTGAATGAGTACCGCCTTTGGCCCCGGGGCAGGAATCGGCGTCCGGTCAGGGCGAAGCACGCCTGCCCCACCGTAGATGTTCTGAACCACCGCGCGCATGGTGTTGTCATCTCCGAGCGTTTCGAATGTTTGATCTGAGAGGTGCTTCCGAGCTTCCATGGCGGATTCCTTCCGGGAACTATGCGTTTAGTACGCTGTACGAAGAGGGTATCGTACGATGTACGACATGGATAGAGGCAGGAATGCGGATTCTGACAAGGACGGCGCGGGTATACAGACCCGAGGCCGGCTCAGCAGGGACGGGGTGCTGACGGCAGCCCTCGCGCTCGCCGACCGGGTTGGCATCGGCAAGCTGTCCATCCGCTCGCTCGCCCAGGAGCTGGGAGCCAAGCCGATGTCGCTGTACTACTACGTGGCCAACAAGGAGGAGATCCTGGATGGCCTCGTGGATCAGGTGTTCGCGGAGATTGAGCTGCCGAAGCCGGGGGAGCATTGGAAGGAAGAGATGCGGCTCCGGGGCTATTCCGTCCGCGACGCGCTGCAGCGGCACCCCTGGGCCGTAGGTCTTTTAGAATCGCGAAAGGCTCCGGGGGTGGCGACGCTTGCGCATCACGAGGCAACGCTGGCCACCCTGCGTGCCGGCGGGTTCTCAGTCCGGCAGGCGGCGCACGCCTATTCCCTGCTCGACAGCTACATCTACGGCTTCGCACTTCAGGAGGCGGCCCTGCCCGTAGCTGGAGACGGTGCCGCTGCCGACGTAGCCGGGCCCATTCTGGAGCGGTTCTCCGGTGGCCAGTATCCGTACATGGTTGAAATCGCAACCGAAGTGGTTCTGCAGCCCGGTTACGACTACGGCAGCGAGTTCGGCTACGGGCTCGAACTGATCCTTGATGCCCTGGAAGGCACTCTCCTCTAGCGCGCCTACCTGAGCGGCGCACTTGTGTTTCCATCAGACAGATAATAATATCCGTATTACGGAAACAATGAAGCGGCCGGGAACGGCCATAACCAGAAGGATCTTCAATGGCGAGTCCTAGCCCCGGTTACTCCATCACCCTGCGCGTCCAGGCGCCGTCGAGCTTTACCGCTACCGCAGAGCTGGCCGCTGCCGTCGGCTCCGCGGGTGCGTCCATCACGGCTCTCGACGTCACCGAGTCCCATCACGACAGCATCGTCGTCGATGTCAGCTGCAACACCACGGACGCCGCGCACGGCGAACGCGTCCGCGACGCGTTGAACGCCCTCGACGGCGTCAACGTCAAGAAGCTGAGCGACCGTACGTTCCTGATGCACCTCGGCGGGAAGCTGGAGGTCGTCCCCAAGGTTCCGCTGCGCAACCGCGACGATCTTTCCCGGGCCTATACTCCCGGCGTCGCACGCGTCTGTCTTGCGATTGCTGAAAACCCCGAAGACGCCCGCCGCCTTACGGTCAAGCGCAACACCATTGCGGTGGTCACCGACGGCTCGGCCGTACTTGGGCTGGGGAACATAGGGCCGGCCGCCGCGCTGCCCGTCATGGAGGGCAAGGCCGCGCTGTTCAAGCAGTTCGCCAACGTCGATGCCTGGCCCGTCTGCCTCGATACGCAGGACACCGAGGAGATCATCAGCATCGTCAAGGCCCTCGCACCGGTCTACGGGGGAGTCAACCTCGAGGACATCGCTGCACCCCGTTGCTTCGAGATCGAGAACCGGCTCCGGGAGGAACTGGATATTCCGGTGTTCCACGATGACCAGCACGGCACTGCGATCGTCACCCTGGCAGCCTTGACCAACGCTCTGCGCGTCGTTGACAAGCAGATCGAGAACGTGCGGATTGTCGTCTCGGGTGTCGGCGCCGCCGGCTCGGCGATCATCCAGCTGCTGCAGGCGCAGGGCGCGAAAAACATCGTCGCGTGCGACCGCAAGGGTGCGATTCACAGCGGGCAGACCCACACTGACGAGCATCGCCGCTGGATCGCCGAGAACACCAACCACGACGCCTTCGCGGGATCGCTGCATGAGGCTCTGGTTGGCGCGGACGTCTTCATCGGCGTGAGCGGCCCCAACATTCTCGGCGAGGAACAG
The DNA here is from genome assembly GCF_059092925.1 of Arthrobacter sp. MDB1-55. NCBI lineage: Bacteria > Bacillati > Actinomycetota > Actinomycetes > Micrococcales > Micrococcaceae > Arthrobacter > Arthrobacter sp. MDB1-55. The sequence continues at coordinate 612,186 of NZ_JBNHID010000002.1, forward strand.
GTCGCGTCGATGGCGGACCAGGCAATCGTCTTCGCCATGGCAAACCCGGATCCCGAGATCGATCCGATCGTTGCCGCCCGCCACGCTGCCGTGGTGGCAACCGGCCGCAGCGACTTCCCGAACCAGATCAACAACGTCCTCGCCTTCCCGGGCTTCTTCCGCGGATTGCTCGACGCCGGCGCCTCCGACATCACGCCTGAAATGTTGGTCGCGGCAGCTGATGCAATCGCCGCTCGCGTGGATGATGATGAACTCAACGCCAGCTTCATCATTCCCAGCGTCTTTGATCCGCACGTGGCGAGCGACGTCGCTGCAGCGGTTGCCGCCGCAGCCCACGCTGCGACGGCATCCCAGCATCCCGCCACAGCATCAGCAGAGTAGGAGCAGGACATGTCCATTGAGCTCACAGGTACGACGCCGGTCGCCGGCTCGGAAACGATCCTCACCCCCGAGGCACTCCAGTTCCTGGAGAAGCTTCACCAGACCTTCCGCACAACCCGTGACGAGCGGTTGGCCGCGCGCGCGGTGAGGCGGGAAGAAGTGGCGCAGACCGGCAGGCTCGACTTCCTTCCGGAGACCGCTGAGATCCGGAGCGGTAACTGGACCGTAGCCGAGGCCCCTGCGCAACTGCAGGACCGCCGCGTGGAGATGACTGGACCGGCGTCACCGGCCAAGATGGCCATCAACGCCCTCAATTCCGGTGCAAAGGTATGGCTGGCGGACCTTGAGGATGCAAGCGCTCCCACCTGGCACAACGTTCTGGATTCCCAGCTAAACCTCTACGGGGCCGCCCGCGGTTCGCTGAGCTTCACCTCCCCCGAGGGCAAGGAGTATGCCCTTCGGACGGACGCGCCGCTCGCCGTCGTCGTCGCCCGTCCGCGCGGCTGGCACCTGCCGGAGAAGAACATCATTATCGACGGGCAGCCGGCCGTTGGTGCCCTGGTCGACTTCGGACTGCACTTCTTCCACAATGCGAAGCACCTGCTGGAGACCGGAAGCGGCCCGTACTACTACCTGCCCAAGCTGGAGAGCCATCTCGAGGCCCGGTTGTGGAACGACGTTTTTGTGTTTGCCCAGGACTACGTGGGAGTGCCGCAGGGCTCGGTCAGGGCCACCGTCCTGATCGAGACGATCCCCGCCGCCTTCGAGATGGACGAGATCCTCTACGAACTGCGCGAGCATGCTTCCGGCCTGAACGCCGGCCGCTGGGATTACCTCTTCAGCATCATCAAGTACTTCCGCGACGGCGGTGAATCCTTCATCCTTCCCGACCGCGCCTCCGTGGTGATGACCGCACCGTTCATGCGTGCGTACACCGAACTTCTGGTCAAGACCTGCCACCGTCGCGGTGCCTTCGCGATGGGCGGCATGGCGGCGTTCATCCCGAATCGCCGTGAGCCCGAAGTGACGGCCCAGGCCATCGAGAAGGTCCGAGCGGACAAGACCCGCGAGGCCAACGACGGCTTCGACGGCTCCTGGGTTGCACACCCCGATCTGGTGCCCGTCTGTCAGGAGGTGTTCGACGCCGTCCTCGGCGACAAACCGAACCAGCTTGACCGGCAGCGGCCCGACGTTGAGGTGACCGCGGAGCAGTTGCTCGACGTCGAGTCCGCCGACGGCGACGTGACCGAGGTGGGCCTGCGCGCCAACCTCTATGTCGCCGTCGCGTACGTCGCCGTCTGGCTCTCCGGGAACGGTGCCGTGGCCATTCACAACCTCATGGAAGACGCGGCGACGGCAGAGATCTCCCGTTCACAGGTGTGGCAGCAGATCCGGAACAAGGTGGTGCTCGCGGATACCGGCAATACGGTCACGCCGGAGCTTGTGAACACCATCCTCGCCGAGGAAACCGAGCGGCTGCACGGCGAGGTCGGGGATGAGGCGTTCGAGAAGTTCTACGAACCGGCCAGCCGGCTGATCGCGGACATCTGTGTTTCCGAGGACTACACCGACTTTCTCACCCTTCCCGCGTATGAGCTGGTGAGCTGAATGGAGTTCGCGCTCGGTTTCGACGACTACGCCGCAATCGACTCGAAGCTGACGGACACCGACAGGCTCCTCCGCACCGGGTACCCGGGCGACAGCGGAACGCGCCAGCCCGTCCATACCGTGTACGTTCCCGCAGACCGCTACCAGCCGTCGCTCCCCGGAGACTGGGGACGGGAAGCGGTTGCCGCCGTCGAACGTGCCGGCGGGATGGGCGCGCTGTGCGCGGCGCTTGGCGTGAACGACGACGTCGGCACGCTGGTGGGCGCGAAGCTCACCACAGAGCCGATCGAGGACCTGCGCCTCGACTTCGAGGATGGATACGGCAACCGGCCCGACGATGAAGAGGATGCCGACGCCGCACGCGCCGCCATCGCGGTGGCACGGGCGGTACGGGACGGCATCGCGCCCCCGTTCATCGGAATCCGTTTCAAGTGCTTCGAGGAGCCGACCCGCCGTCGTGCGCTGAGGACGCTGGACCTCTTTGTCGGCGGACTGCTTGCAGAGGGACCGCTGCCTGAGGGACTGGTGCTGACGCTTCCCAAGGTCTCCACGGTGGCGCAGGTAGAGGCCATGGTGTTCGCGTGCCAGCGGCTCGAGGCGGTGCACGGGCTGCCTTCGGGCAGGCTTCGGTTCGAGGTGCAGATGGAAACGCCGCAGCTCATCCTGGCCGCTGATGGCACAGTGCCCGTTGCGCAACTGCTCCACCGGGCGGAGGGCCGGGTGTCCGCACTGCACTACGGCACGTACGACTACAGTGATTCCCTGCAGATCGCCGCCGCGTACCAGTCGATGGAGCATCCCGCCGCGGACTATGCGAAGCAGGTCATGCAGGTGGCGGTTGCCGGTACGGGGGTCCGGCTGTCGGACGGGTCCACGAACATCCTTCCGGTCGGTAGCGACGACCAGGTGTCTGCGGCGTGGGCGCTGCACGCCCGGTTGGTCAGGCGCTCGCTGGAGCGCGGTTACTACCAGGGCTGGGATCTGCACCCTGCGCAGCTGCCGAGCCGCTTCATCGCCACGTACGCGTTCTACCGCGAAGGGCTTTCCGCCGCGGCTACGCGGCTTCGCAACTATGTGCACAGGATCGAGAGCTCGATCCTCGACGAACCTGCAACGGCCCGCGCGTTGGCGCGGTTCGTCCACCGCGGCGTGCTGTGCGGCGCTGTGACCGAGGCAGAAGTCAATGAACTTGCTGGGATTTCCCTGCCTGACCTGGAAGCGCTCGCGCACCCGCGGAAACTTCCTGAAACAGCTGAAAACATCTAAGGACCGAACTTTGAGCAATTACTTCGCACCCGAATCCGTCCTGCCGCCGCAGACGGACCTGCTGACAGGACGCGCCGTCGTCACCGAGGCCTACACCGTGATCCCGCGCGGGGTTCTTCGCGACATTGTGGTCAGCGAACTCCCCGAATGGACCGGAACCCGCACCTGGATCCTGAACCGGCCGGTTGCCGGCGGCGCGACGACGTTCGCCCAGTACCTCGTTGAGGTGTCACAGGGCGGCGGCTCGACCAACCCCGAGCCCGAAGCCGGTGTCGAATCCTTCGTGTTCCTTCTTGAGGGAGCTTTGACCGTCAAGCTCGAGGGTGAACTCCACGATCTGACGCCCGGCGGTTTTGCTTTCATCCCCCCAGGAGCCGAATGGGAAGTATCCAACTCTGCACCGGAGCCCGCGAAGTTCCAGTGGATCCGGAAGGCGTACCAGCCGCTTGCAGGGCACACGCCCAAGGCCCGCGTCGGTAACGAACAGGACATTGAGCCCGGCGCCATGCCCGGGACGGAGAACAAGTGGCGCACCACCCGCATGCTGCCCACGGATGACATGGCGTACGACATGCATGTCAACGTCGTCACCTTCGAACCCGGCGCCGTTATTCCCTTCGCTGAAACGCACGTCATGGAGCACGGGCTCTATGTGCTCGAGGGCAAGGCCGTGTACCGGCTGAACCAGGACTGGGTGGAGGTCCAGGAGGGCGACTACATGTCACTTCGCGCCTTCTGCCCCCAGGCCTGCTACGCGGGTGGACCGTCGAACTTCCGCTACCTCCTGTACAAGGACGTGAACCGCCAGATCAAGCTGACCTGATTCCGGGTTGCCGTTTGCAAGTCAACATTTGTTGACGGCCCTCCATGCGTCAACTAATGTTGACGCATGGAGGTGGATCGAATGAAGACACTGGTGGCGTCAATGGATGGGAAAGGTCCCGCCGACGCATTGCATGCCGTCGCGGAACTGCAGAAGGAAGTCTCCCGCACCGAAGCCTCGCTGGTTCGGTCGGCTCGGCAGGCCGGTCTGTCCTGGGAAGCAATTGCGCAGTGCCTGGGCGTCAGCAAGCAGGCCGTCCACCGCAGATACGGGAAGCGCTAAGCAGGCGGGGGTTGAGCGTCAAGCCTGGACGAGTGGAAGGCAGACCCGGAATACCGTCCTGCCCGGTTCGGAATCGACGTCGATTGTTCCGCCATGCCGTTCGACAACGATTCGTCGGGCAATGTCCAGGCCAAGGCCGGTCCCTTTGCCGACGTCCTTGGTTGTATAGAACGCCTCGAAAGCACGTTTGGCTACTGACGGAGCAAGGCCGGGACCAGTGTCACCTATTTCAACCGTCACGCCGCTTTCGTTCCGAAGGGTGGCGACGCGCAAGGTCCCGACCCCTTCCATCGCGTCCACTGCGTTGTCGATGAGGTTGGTCCACACCTGGTTCAATTCGCCGGGGTACGCGTCGATAGAGGGGAGGTCATCGCTGTACTCGCGCACAACCTCCACACCATCACGGAGCTTGTGCCCCAGCATGACCAGCGTGCTTTCGAGGCCTTCGACCACGTCGATATTCTGGCGCGAACCCCTGTCCATCTGCGAGTAGGACTTCACCGCCGCGACGAGTTCCGAGACCCGCCGCGTGGATTCCCTTACTTCTGAGAGCAGCTTTTCCATGGACAGGGCAGCGGCTACCCATTCCAGTGCCGGTTCCAGGGAAGGTCCTGCCAACAAGGATTCTGCGCGCTCGCACCACTCCAGATCCACCCCTGCAGCGGCGAGGGTCGGCCCGATAACCCAGTCACGTTCCACCCCCCGGTCGGAGAGCCATTCGATCAGGAGGTCTTCCTGATCGGCGAGCGTCAGCGCATCCGGTACGACCGCCGTCGTCGTGATTTCGGCACGGAGGGTTTCCAGAGCGGCGAACTGGGCCGGTGTTATCCCTGTGCGGGTGAGGCTGCCCACGGATGCGAACATCGTCCGCGAGGCATCCTCCAGAGCCTCCACCGCGCGGGTTGCCGCCGCGGCCGGATTGTTGATCTCGTGGGCGAGTCCGGCTGAAAGCGTGCCGAGCGTTGCCAGCGCTTCGCGCTGCCGGATGGTCGATTCGACCCGGCGTACCGTCCCGTACAACCCCTCGATGAAGTGCACCGCGAAGGGGAACCACTCGGCGAAGAGCACACGCAATCCGGGGGCTGGTACCCGGAGGACCCGGCCGGCCTCGCTCCCTCGACCGGTGGCCAGGTAGACGCTGCTTTCATCCCAGGCCCGGAATCCGCCGGCCCAACGTCCAGGCACGTCCATTTTCCCGACGACGGTGTCTTCGCGTCCTACGTGGCGAAGCAGTTCGAGGGCGCCGTCAACGAGGACCCACCAGCAATCTGCAGGCTCACCTTCGTTCCACAGGATGACGCCGGGTTCAATGCGGACCTCGGTGCCCGTTTCCACGAGATCGGAAATTTGTTGATCGCTGAGGCCCTTGAAGAGACTGATTCCCCGGAGCTCGCTGGCCTGCATCAGATCGTTCCCAGGTAGCGGTGCACGAGGTAAACAGCCATCGCGCCCTCACCCACCGCTGACGCCACACGCTTCATGGAGTCAAGCCGGACATCACCGGCGGCGAAGACACCGGGCACGCTCGTCTCCAACGCGAATGGTGCCCGGGTCAGCGGCCAGGGTATGGGATTACCGGAATTCACCAGGTCGTGGCCGGTGACGATGAAACCGAACTTGTCACGGACAATCTCCTCGCCCAGCCAGTCGGTCCGAGGAGATGCACCAATGAAGATGAAGAGCCAACTGGCCTCCACTTCCTCCGTCAGTCCCGTGTCCCGGTCGGCAAGTTCAAGGAACTCGAGGTGTCCATCTCCGCGGGCGGCTACAACCTCGCTCCGATAGCGGACCTCGATCACAGGTGTTGCGAGGATCCGCTGCACGAGGTACTGGGACATGGTGGTCTCGAGCGTGCCTGACCGCACGAGGAGTATCACCCGCTTTGCGAAACGCGAGAAGTTGATGGCGGCCTGACCGGCCGAGTTGGCGGCTCCGACGATGTAGACATCATCGCCCGCGCACTGGTTCGCTTCGCTGGCGTTGGCACCGTAGTAGATTCCCCGGCCGCTGAAGGTATCCACGCCTTCAGCCTCCAACCTCCGGTAGGAAACGCCGGTGGCGATAATAATGGCCCGTGCCTCCAACGCGCCCGAGCCGAAGAGCACTGCCCGCACCGGGCCTCGCGACTCGAAGCCCACCACATCGTTCGCGAGTATCACCTCTGCGCCGAAGCGTGACACCTGTGCCATGGCGCGCTGCGTCAGATCGGAGCCGCTCAGGCCCTTCGGGAAGCCGAGGTAATTCTCGATGGCGGCGCTCTGACCTGCCTGTCCACCCGGTGCCTCGCGCTCGACGACGACGGTGCTGAGCCCCTCGGACGCTGCGTAAACGGCCGCGGCCATACCGGCGGGTCCACCTCCTACGATGCAGACATCGTAGAGAGGGCGCTCAGCAACGGTCCGCAGACCCAGGGCGGAGGCCAGATCAAGGGTCGACGGCGATGAGAGCACGGACCCGTCCGGCAGGATCACCACGGGCATATCGGCTGTACTTGCTCCCGCAAGATCCAGCAGGCGCGCGGCCTCAGGGTCCCTTTCGACGTCGTGCCAGCGGTAGGGCACATAATTGCGGGCCAGGAACGTCTTGATCTCGTGGCTACGGTCCGACCAGCGGGCACCGATCACCCGCACGTCGGAGGTGTGATCGGGGTTAGCCCGGCGCCAGTCATCGAGCAAGTCGTCCACCACCGGATACAGCCGCTCAGCGGGCGGATCCCAGGGTTTGAGCAGATAGTGATCGAGCCCTATATCGTTGATCGCCCTGATTGCGACGTCGGTGTCCGCGTAAGCCGTCAGAAGAAGGAGCTTCGCGCCTGGAGCATGCGGCCGCGCGCGCTCCATCAACTCGATCCCGGTCATCTGGGGCATTCTTTGGTCCGCTGCGATCAGCGCAATCTCCTGATCCCGCAGTGCCAGCTTTGCCAGGACGTCCATGGCCTCGGCACCGGAGGTTGCGCGGAGGATCCTGAATTCCGACCCATATCTGTTACGAAGGTCGCGGGCAACCGCCGCCGAAACCTGGGGGTCATCGTCGACCGTCAGGATGTTCGGCTTTGTCATGACCGGATGTCCCTGGTTACAGCCATGTGGCACGACCCATCTGCTCAGGAGACCTAGCGGAAAGCCTATCCAGAGCGGGTCAGCGAGTCCATGGGTCCGCTGAATCGGTCGGCGGACCCATGGATCGAACTAGACGGACTGGTACACGGGATAGTCCGTGTAGCCCTCGGCACCGCTGGTGTAGAAGGTGGCCATGTCCGGCTCGTTTTCGGGCAGGTTTTCCTTCCAGCGGCGCACCAGGTCGGGGTTCGCGATGGCCGGACGGCCGACGACGACGGCGTCCGCCAGGTCGTTCTCGACCAGTGAGATCGCCTCGTCGCGGGTGGTCATGACGCTGAACCCTGTGTTCAGCAAAAATGCACCGTTGAACTGCTCGCGGAGCTCGCGGACAACCTCGCCCGAAGGGTCGTTGTGTAGAACGCTCAGGAAAGCCAGGCCCAGAGGCGAAATCGCTCGGGTCAGGGCGGAGTAGGTGCGGCGGAGGTCGTCCTGATCAGGCTCGATCGCTCCCTGCACATTGTGCTCCGGCGAGATCCGGATACCCACGCGCTCGGCTCCGATAGCCTCGGTAACCGCCTTCACGACCTCAATGACGAACCGGGCGCGGTTCTCAGGGGAGCCGCCGTACTGGTCCTCGCGCTGGTTGGCGGCGGGGGAAAGGAACTCATGCAGGAGGTAACCGTTGGCGCCGTGCAGCTCAACGCCGTCGAACCCGGCCTTGATCGCATTCAGCGATCCCTGGACGAACTCCTCGATGACGCCCGGGAGCTCGTCTTCGGTGAGAGCGTGGGGGACGGGGTAGGGCTGCTTTCCCTTGTAGGTGCGGGTCATGCCCTCGATCGCGATGGCGCTGGGGCCGACGACGGTGCGGCCGCCGTTGGTGTCCTCGTGGGTGACGCGACCGGCGTGCATCACCTGGGCAAAGATCCGCCCACCTTCGGCGTGGACCGCGTCGGTGACCTTGGACCAACCGTTGATTTGCTCGTCGGTCACGAGGCCGGGCTGGCCGGGGAAGCCCTGGCCTGCGTGGCTTGGGTACGTGCCCTCACTGACGATCAGGCCAAGCGAGGCGCGCTGGCGGTAATGCTCGACGACGATGGGGCCGGGAACGCCGTCTTCACCGGAACGGCAGCGGGTCAGCGGCGCCATTACGAGGCGGTTCGGCAGTTTCAGCTCACCAAGGGTGATCGGGGAGAAGAGCATGAGGGAGGTCCTTTCGCGGAGGCTTCCCTGCGTACAGCGTTGTTGCTCGAGCAACTATTCCGCGTGGGACGGGAATCACAGCTTCAGCCCGATGTGAGTGCTTCACTCCGGAACCGAGCGCACCACTCGAGCGGGCGAACCCACGACGATGGAATCGGCTGGGACGTCTTTGGTGACCACCGACGCCGCTGCCACCACGGCGTTGTCACCGATCGTTACTCCCGGCAGGATGGTGGCGTTGGATCCGATCCAGACGTTCCGGCCAATGACGACGGGAGCCGGGTGCATGTCCGCCCGCCGGCTGGGCGCGAGGTCATGGTTCAGGGTTGCGATTACCGTGTTGTGTCCGATGAGGCAGTCATCGCCGATGACTACCCCTCCCTGGTCCTGGAATTTGCACCCCGAGTTGATGAAGACTCGCTCGCCGAGCGTGGTGTTCTTGCCGAAATCGGAATAGAAGGGCGGGAAGACCGTCGTCGAATCGGCAATGGGCCTGCCGGTCAGTTGAGACAACAATTCGCGTACGCGCGCCGGTTCGTGATAGCTCCCGTTGAGTTCTGCGGTGATGCGCAATGCGTCCTGACTGGTCCGGTGCATGACCTCATGGAACGGTGAGTTTCCGGTGATGGTTTCGCCGCGGTTCAGCGCGTTGAGAAGGTCATGCAGTTCCATAGTTATTGCCTTTGGAGGTAGTTCTGGGGGTTGCGGCAAGGCGTTGTACCAAGTGTCATCGAAGGTCCAGGCGCATCACCACTCGAGGAAACCCGCCTGAGACGGCCTGCGTCTGAGCGGCGAGGGTGAAGCCTGCCTTCTCGAACAGTGAGCGGGTACCCACGTAGGCCATCGTGAGGTCTACTTTTTCGCCATTGTTGTCTACAGGGTAGCCCTCTACTGCAGGTGCTCCATTCGATCGAACGTACTCCACGGCGCCATGCAGCAGGGCGTGGGCGATCCCCCTCCCTCGATGACCTGGGCGGACCCGGATGCACCAGACCGACCAGACCGGCAGGTCGTCGACATGCGGAATCTTCGTGGATCGTGCGAACGGCAGTTCCGACCGCGGCGCCGCAGCTGCCCATCCGACGACGTCGCCGCCGTCGTCGTAGGCGAGCACACCGGGCGCGACCTCCCGATCGCACAGTGCTCGCACGTACTCGCCTCGTGCAGGCCCCACCAGGGCGCGGTTGGTCTTCGAGTCGAGGCGATGGCTGAGACACCAGCACACGGAGGACGACGGGTTTTTGGGCCCCAGCATCGTCGCGACGTCGTCGAAACGGGCTGCTGAAGCGGGAAGCACCTGGATGCTCACGTGATTACGCTACTCCCGGCGGTGGACGGCGCGGGTGGCAAATATAAGAATCCGCATCGTGGAAACAAATTTCCGTGCAATGGGTGTACGCTAGATCACACCGAAACTACGTAACGAACACTCTGGCACAGGCCTTCCACGCGGCCCGGGATGTCCAGAAGTTCGGTTGGCGCGTCGGTCCGGTTCGTACGGGAGCGTGAATGATGGACGGAATCAAGGTAACCGTCAACGGCAAAGTCCGGGACTGTAACGGAACAAATCCCCACACTCGATTACTCGACTGGTTGCGGGATGAGGGGCTTACCGGCTCCAAGGAGGGTTGCGCGGAGGGCGAGTGCGGCGCCTGCGCGGTCCTCGTCGCCCGCCCCGATGGAGCAGACCGCAGCCGCTGGACCTCGGTCAACGCGTGCCTTCCACCGGCTCTCGCCTTCGACGGGCAGGAGATCATCACCGCCGAGGGCCTCGGTAACGTCTCTGACGCCTGCACTCCCGAGGATCTCCACCCGGTTCAGCGCGAGATGGCGGACCGCGGCGGTTCACAGTGTGGCTATTGCACGCCAGGATTCATCTGCTCGATGGCGGCCGAGTACTACCGGCCCGAGCGCTCGCCAGCGCAGGAAGACAAGGAGACGGGCACCGCCGTCGTCGGTGAGGAACACGCAACCGATCACGAGTGCGGTCCCAACGGATTCGACTTGCACGCACTCAGTGGCAACCTGTGCCGCTGCACCGGCTACCGGCCGATCCGCGACGCGGCCTACGCGCTCGACATTCCTTCGGACGCAGATCCGCTCCTTGAACGGCAGAACCGCCCCGCGCCCGCCGCCCGGCATACCCGCGTGAGCGGAGATGCGGAGTTCATCCGGCCGCAGTCGCTCGACGAGGTACTGCAGACACTCCGGGATGGCTCGGATGTGAAGCTGGTTGCCGGTGCCACGGACCTCGGTGTTGAAGTTAATCTCCGCCACTCACGTCCGCCGCTGGTGCTGGCAATCGACCGTCTCGAGGAGCTCCGTGCGCTCACGTTTAGCGCCGACTCCATCGAAATCGGTGCCGCCCTGACACTGTCCGAGGTGGAGCGGGCCCTCGATGGAAGGGTTCCGCTGCTGGGTCATCTCTTCCCGCAGTTCGCCTCGCGCCTGATCCGCAATGCCGCAACATTCGGTGGAAACCTCTCGACCGGATCACCCATCGGTGATTCCGCGCCGGTCTTCCTGGCGCTCGATGCGAGGGTTGTCCTCTCCTCCACTGACGGCGACCGCGAAGTCCCTCTGGCCGAGTACTACACCGGCTACCGTCAGAGCGTCCGCAAGCCCCACGAGATGCTCCGCGCCATCCGGATCCCGCTCCCGCTCGCCGAGAGCACCGCGTTCTACAAGATCGCCAAACGGCGGTTTGACGACATCTCCAGCGTGTCCGTGGCCATCGCGCTCCAGCTCAGCGGCGGCGTCGTAAGCTCCATCCGCATTGGACTCGGCGGCGTGGCGGCCACGCCTATTCGCGCGCTGGCCACGGAAGAGGCACTGGTGGGGCAGCCCTGGACGTCCGACTCAGTGGCGGCGGCCGCCGTCGTGATGGCGGGGGAGGGAACCCCGATCGATGACATGCGGGCCAGTTCGCTCTACCGTTCGGCGATGCTGAGACAGGCACTGCTGAAGTTCCACGCCGAAAACGCACCAGCTGTGGAGGTGGCCCAGTGAAGTCCCTGGCAGATCGTCCCGTAAACCCAGTGGTCGGTGTTCCCGTATCCCACGAAAGCGCCGCAGCGCATGTGACCGGAACAGCGCTCTACACCGACGACCTCGTGGTCCGCAGCTCCAACGCCCTGCATGCCTGGCCGGTCCAGGCGCCCCATGCGCACGCCCGGATCACCGGCATGCGCACCGAACCGGCACTTGCGGTGCCTGGTGTGGTGAGGGTGCTGACGGCGTCGGACGTTCCGGGCATCAACGACGCCGGCATCAAGCACGACGAACCCCTCTTCCCGAATGAGGTCATGTTCTACGGGCATGCTGTGTGCTGGGTGTTGGGGGAGTCGCTGGAAGCCGCCCGCCTCGGCGCGGAAGCAGTCGAGGTCGACTACGAGCCGCTGCCGTCCCTGATCACTCTTGAGGAAGCCATCGAAGCCGAGAGCTTCCAGGGGAATCGGCCGACCGTTGCACGCGGTGAGCCGGATAAGGCGCTCGAAAACGCGGCCCATCGCTTCACCGGCGAATTCGAGTTCAGCGGCCAGGAGCACTTCTACCTCGAGACGCACGCCTCCTTCGCGTACATCGACGAAACCGGGCAGGTGTTCGTCCAGTGCAGCACGCAGCATCCGTCGGAGACGCAGGAGATCGTGGCGCACGTCCTGAACCTGTCCAACCACGACGTCACGGTGCAGTGCCTGCGGATGGGCGGCGGGTTCGGCGGTAAGGAGATGCAGCCGCACGGCTTCGCGGCCATCGCCGCCCTCGGTGCCACGCTCACCGGGCGCCCGGTCCGGTTGCGCCTCAACCGCACCCAGGACATCACGATGTCCGGTAAGCGGCACCCGTTCCACGCGCGCTGGGACGTAGGGTTCGACGACGACGGCCGCCTCCTCGCTCTGAAGGCCACCCTCACGAGCGACGGCGGCTGGAGCCTGGACCTCTCGGAGCCGGTCCTCGCCCGGGCACTGTGCCACATCGACAATGCGTACTTCATCCCGAACATTGAGGTGCACGGTCGGATCGCCAAGACCAACAAGACGTCGCAGACGGCATTCCGCGGCTTCGGCGGGCCACAGGGCATGCTCATCATCGAGGACCTGATGGGCCGGTGCGCACCGCTGTTGGGGCTCGATCCAAGCGAGCTCCGCCGTCGTAATTTCTACGAGCCCGGGCAGAGCACACCGTACGGGCAGCCGGTGCGCCACGCCGAGCGGCTCCAGGCAGTCTGGCAGTCGCTGGAGGACCGATCCGACATCGCCCGGCGCCGGCAGGAGGTCGCGGAGTTCAACGCCTCGCACCCGAACACCAAGCGGGCGATCGGCATGACGCCGGTCAAGTTCGGCATCTCCTTTAACCTGACCGCGTTCAACCAGGCCGGTGCGCTCGTGCACGTCTACAAGGACGGCTCGGTGCTCATCAACCACGGCGGCACCGAGATGGGCCAGGGACTGCACACCAAGATGCGGCAGGTCGCGGCCACGGCTCTTGGTATCCCGCTGTCCTCCGTGCGGCTGGCGCCGACGCGGACGGACAAGGTTCCCAACACCTCGGCCACCGCGGCGAGCTCCGGTGCGGACCTCAATGGCGGCGCGATCAAGAACGCCTGCGAGCAGATCAGCTCACGACTGGCCGAAGTGGCCGCCCGCAAGCTGAATATCCACCCCGACGACGTCCGGTTCGATGACGGTAAGGTCACCGGCATCGGCTTCCACGATTCCACGCTCACCTTCGCCGAGTTGGCCCGCGACGCGTACTTCCAGCGGGTCTCGCTCTGGGCAGCGGGGTACTACCGGACGGAAGGCCTGCACTGGGATAGCTCTCGGATGCAGGGCGAACCGTTCAAGTACTTCAGCTACGGCGCCGCGGTCACCGAAGTTGAAGTGGACCGCTTCACCGGTGCGTACCGGCAGCTGCGTACGGACATCGTGCACGACGTCGGCGACAGCCTCTCGCCGATGATCGACGTCGGGCAGATCGAGGGAGGGTTCGTCCAGGGAGCCGGGTGGCTGACCCTGGAGGACCTGCGCTGGGATGCATCCGACGGCGCGAACCGTGGCCGGATCACTACGCAGTCCGCCAGCACGTACAAGCTGCCGAGCTTCTCCGAAATGCCGGAGGAGTTCAACGTGCACCTGTTCGAACGGGCGACTGAGAGTGGTGTGGTTTACGGTTCCAAGGCGGTCGGTGAGCCGCCGTTGATGCTGGCGTTCAGCGTCCGCGAGGCCCTGCGCGAGGCGGTTGCCGCCTTCGGCCCGGGGGATATCGCTGTCGAGCTCGCGAGCCCGGCCACTCCGGAAGCAGTGTTCTGGGCGATCGAGCGGGTGTCGGCGCCGTCGTCGTCCTTGTCCTCTTCCTCGTCCTCCGACGCGGGCGTCCTGACGTCCGCTACGAGCTCGGCGCAGTGACATGGACTGGCTGGAGGCGCTGCAGCACCTGAGGTCTTCGGGTCTCCCGGGTGTGCTGGCGACTGTGTCGGAGGTGCGTGGACATTCGCCGCGGGAAGCTGGGGCGAAGATGCTTGTCGGAGCGTCCGCCACCTGGGGAACTGTAGGGGGCGGGAACCTCGAGGCGACAGTCATCGACCGGGCGCGGGAGATGATCGCCGGTGGGGTTGGGGCCGCCGAGAACGTTGAATTCTCCTTGAACGAGCACGCAGTGACCCAGCACGGCCGGCAATGCTGTGGAGGGAAAGTGCGGGTGTTGCTTGAGCCCTTCTTGTCCCTGCCCACGGTGGCGGTGTTCGGCGTCGGGCATGTCGGGTACGAACTCGGCAGAGTACTCTCGCGGCTGCCGATGAATCTGTACCTGGTGGACAGCCGCGCCGAGCAGTTGTTGCCCGAGCGGCTGGCGGATGTGACTTCCGGCGTTGCTTTGGTGCGCGCGGTGCACACCCCGGTGCCGGACTCGTTTTTGGGCGAGTTACCCGCCGGCGCTCATGTGTTCATCATGAGCCACGATCACTCCGAGGATTTCCTGTTGTGTGATGCTGCGCTGCGCCGCAGCGATCTGGGGAGTGTTGGATTGATTGGGTCGAAGGCGAAGTGGTCGCGGTTTCGGGGGAAGCTTGCCGCAGAGGGGTACGCCGAGGCGGAGATTGCGCGCATTCAGTGCCCGATCGGGTTGCCGGACGTTGGCGGGAAGGCGCCGGCGGTCATCGCGGTGAGTGCGGCGGCGGACCTGTTGCGGCGGCTCTCTTCGGGATCCAGTCGGTAGGTACTCAAGGAGAAATGGCTGACCAGCCGCGGCAGGGGTGTTCCATCAGAAGGCGCCCACGTATTCCTCAGTGCGTGGTACTGGCAGGTTCGGCGGTTAGCGGAAGATTTCCCGCGCCGCCTCAGGGTGCAGCACGAATTCGGGGCTTCCGTTCGCATCAGCGGTTCCCGAAGACACGTAGTAGCCATGCCCCATCGCATCCCCTCCAGCCACTCGGTCCAGAGCCCTCAAAGCTGCCTCGGACAGAACAGCGTTGGGAGATGCGGACCGAATTTCCTCCCTTTCCTCCGGAGTCAGTTTTGCGGCCAGCCCGACGAAATCCTTCATGATTTCTCCTCAGCACAAACAGTAGGTGCGGCTAGAGTAGCCGATTCCAGATCGCGAAGGGGTGCTGCAAAGTCCGCATGAGCCGGGCGCCAATGGGGGCCGAAGCGTTGAAGCGAAGGCCTTCATATTTGTCCGTTGCTCTTGACAACCGATTGGGACTGGAAGCAAAATGAAACGGTTCAAGAAAACGTTTTCCCGTTGCGGAAGGCTACTGGCTTGCTTCTGCACCAGGACATCAAGGGAGATGGTTATGGTTTCGTTCGTCCATCCACGAAGGTCACGACGAGCATTAGGGGCGGCAGCAGCAGCAGCTGTCGCTGCTGCAACGCTTGTAAGTATGCCGGCAGTTGCGGCGCCCGAGAGTACGCCGATCCGGCAGGTGGAATACCTCGACCGAGCCCCGGTCGCTGTGACAACCGAGGGCGGAGTCTACGTTGGCTGGCGCATGCTCGGCCTCGACGCCGATTCGATCGGCTTCCACGTCTACCGCGACGGTGTTCGCATCACTGAAACTCCGATCACCGGCAGTACCAACCTGCTCGATGCGGAGGGAACCGGAGCCTCGGTCTACCGCGTGACCGCGTTGATCGACCAACGCGAAGTGACGGTCACGGACGAGTTCACGCCGTGGGGGGAACAGTCCCTCGACATCCCGCTTCAGCGACCGGCAGGCGGCACCACTCCAACGGGCGAGGCCTACGAGTACGAGGCCAACGATGCGTCGGTCGGCGATCTTGACGGTGACGGAGAGTACGAGATCGTGCTCAAGTGGAATCCGACGAACGCGAAAGACAACTCGCGTTCCGGCTATACGGGAAACGTGTACCTCGACGCCTACAAGCTTGACGGCACCCGGCTGTGGCAGATTGACCTCGGCCGCAACATTCGTGCGGGAGCGCACTACACCCAGTTCCAGGTGTTCGACTACGACGGTGACGGTCGAGCTGAGGTTGCAATGAAGACCGCAGACGCCACGGTCGACGGCGCCGGCACGGTCATCGGTGACGCGGCAGCGGATCATCGCAACACAAGCGGCTACATTCTGACCGGGCCCGAGTACCTGACCGTCTTCGAGGGCGCGACCGGTGCGGCGCTCGACAGTGTCGACTACGTACCGGCGCGTGGAACGCTGTCATCGTGGGGTGACACCTACGGCAACCGGATGGACCGCTTCCTCGCCGGCACCGCTTACCTCGACGGCGAAAACCCCAGCATGATCTTCAGTCGAGGGTACTACTCAAAGACCTACATCGCCGCGTTCGACCTCGTTGACGGCAAGATCGAAGAGCGCTGGTTGTTCGACTCGACCAAGGCCGGCAACCAGTTCGCAGGACAGGGCAATCACAACCTCTCGATCGCGGATGTAGACGCGGACGGCGCTGATGAGATCGTCTTCGGGTCGATGACCATCGATCATGACGGTACGCCGCTTTACAACACCCGTCTCGGCCACGGTGACGCGATGCACCTCACCGACCACATCCCCTCGCGTGACGGACTCGAAGTGTTCGCGGTGCATGAGAGTATGCCCAGCAGCGGTCAGCGTGCAGCGACGATGCGCGACGCGGCTACGGGTGAGATCCTCTGGTCGATACCCGGTACCCGTGACACCGGCCGCGGCGCGGCAGGCGACATCGACCCGACGCACGCGGGCAATGAGGCGTGGGCAATCGGAGGCACGTACAAGTTCTACTCGAAGGTCGGATCGCTCCGCGCAGCAGATGGCACGGACCTCGGTACGAGCATCCCCGCGGCGAACTTCCTCACCTGGTGGGACGGGGACCTGCTGCGTGAGATCACCGATCACGACTACACCGACCCGGCCGAACTTGCCACCGGTGCGACGCCGACCATATCGAAGTGGAACTGGGACACCAAGACAGAAGAACGGCTGCTCACGCTGGACGGCACCCTCACCGGTAACGGCACCAAGGGCAACCCGGCACTCCAGGCCGACTTGTTCGGCGACTGGCGCGAGGAACTCGTCTACCGCAGCGCCGACCACTCGTCGCTGAAGATCTTCACCACCACCGATGTCACTGAGCACCGCATCCGCACCCTGATGCATGATCCGGTGTATCGGCTGGGCGTAGCGTGGCAGAACACCTCCTACAACCAGCCCCCTCACACGAGCTTCTTCCTCGGTGAGGGAATGACGACGCCTCCCGCTCCGAGCATCGCCTACGTGAACGCCCCGGCACCCGACGAGACAGCACCAGTCGTGACCGAGATCAAGGACACCAAAGTAGGTGCCAAGCGCGGGCTCGTCGTCGACGTTCGAGCAGAAGACGTTGAGTCGGGTGTCCGCTCACTCACCGTCACCTTCAACGGACAAGAGGTCACCGGAGTGGACGGCCGCTACGAGCTCCCCGTCGAAGGCCTCAAAGGCAGCTTCGAGCTCAGCGTCGCCGCGGTCAACCACGCCGGTCTCGAAACAACCGCTACTGCCGAAATCACCGTGCGACCAGGCAACGGCAAGCCCGAGTAGCACGACAAGAGAAGTAGTCAGGTAACCGCAGATACGGGAGGTGGGGCTAACGCTCCACCTCCCGTATCGCGTCTCAACTAGCTTAGTTTTTGAGCCCCACCAGGGGCGGAGTGTGGTCCGATTCGGCGTCCGTCAGATGAGGGCCCTGACCTCGTAGGTATGGCCTGCCGCGCGCAGCCTCTCAATCAGGATGTCGCCGAGGGCGGTGGCCGGGGTTAGGGATCCGGCAGCTGACGGCAGGCGGTCGCCGTCGAGGGCAAGCGAGAGCGCTGTCTCGCCGGCCATGACGGCGGTGGCGGCATATCCCGGGTCGCCGGGCCCGGCTACGACGGCCCGGTATCGCCGGCCGCTCTCTGTGGAAGCAGTCACCTGGGACCGGAACCAGCCTGAGCGCCGTGCGGCCTCGCTCGGACCTGCACCGGGCGACGGAAGGAAGCGGCCCAGTAGCTTCCTCGTGAGAGGTAGGGCCAGCATGGCTCCGAACACCCGTAGTCCGAGTGCCGTCGCTCCGGCGGTGACGGCGCCGGCGAACCCCCGCCCAATACCCATCACCTCGCCGTACCGCAGAGAGCGGCCATAGGCCCAACCTTGCAGGGCATTGCTGCGGCGCACCATCCGCGTGTTCACTGACGCCATGACGAAGGGCGCGGTCCACACGCCGTCCTCCGCACGGCCGACCCACGCCAGGTCCGCCGGCTGCCAGGTCGCGGGCTCCGCCGTCCTGTCTGGACTGAGGGAGTAGGGATCGCCCGCGAGCGATCGCAGCACAGGGTCCGACCGCATGCCGTCGAGTTGCCCACGCATCGACTCGATAGTGCCGCCGCTGAAGCCACCCTTCGCCCTGGCGACGAGCTGCACCTCGGTCAGTCCACCCGCGCCGTCGGCCTCCACGGCGCGGTGTAGGAGGAGCACCGCGAGGTCCGACGGGACGGAGTCGTAGCCGCACGCATGGACGATTCGTGCACCGGTAGTCCTTGCCAGGGTGTCGCAACGGTCAATTGCCTCACGGACGAAGGACACCTCGCCCGTCAGGTCCCCGTAGTGCGTCCCAGCGCTGGCACACGCCTCGACGACGGGCAACCCGTACTTCGCGTAGGGACCCACCGTGGTGAACAGAACCCTGGTACCTGCGGCCAACGCAGCGAGCGAGTCAGGGTGATCCGAGTCGGCCTCGATGAGGGCCCAGTCGTGTGCGGCGACGGGCAGCCTCGACCGTACGGCCTCGAGCTTCACTCTCGATCTTCCGGCGAGCCCCATGCGCAGGTCCGGCGGAGCGTGGCCCGCAAGATATCCGGCGATCAGTTCACCGACGAAGCCGGTCGCACCGAAGAGGACGAGGTCGTGGTCGCGCGTTGGGGCTTCCATGCCAGCAGTCTTCCACGGCAGCGGCTAGACCGAGGCGGAGAAGTGCGTAACTCTCCTATGGGCGTGGTGTTCTTTCGCATACTTCGGTTTTGTTCACCTGATCGAGAGACACACTTAATCGGAGTGTCGTCTTAGCCTCGGACCCTTGTGCGGATACCCATTCTGTCGAGGAGACTTCCTGATGCCCGTTCGCTCGCCCGCTTCCCGCCGCCAGTTCCTACAGCTCTCTGGGTTTAGCGCCCTGGCAGCCGCTTTCGGTTCCGCGGTCGCTAATCCCAGCCCGGTGTGGGCGGCACCGCGATTTTCGGCCAATCCCTTCACGTTGGGAGTGGCGTCCGGAGAACCTCTGCCTGACGGTGTTGTCTTGTGGACGAGATTGGCGCCGGATCCGCTTCGGTTAGACGGCACCGGCGGGATGCCTGAGATGCAGGTTCCGGTGTCATGGCAAGTCTCCGAAGACCCCTCCATGCGGAAGGTGGTACGCGCAGGTGCTGCTCACGCGCAACCCCAGCTTGGGCACTCCGTCCACGTTGAGGTTGGCGGACTGAGACCGGACCGGCAGTACTACTACCGTTTTCGTGCTGGCGAAACGCTCAGTCCGATTGGCCGGACACGTACCGCAGCGGCACCTGGTGCTGCGCTGAACTCGTTCTCGTTCGCCTTCGCGAGCTGCCAAAACTATCCCGCGGGCTTTTACACAGCTCATAAGCACATGTCGCAGGAGGATCTCGACCTGGTCGTTTTCCTCGGGGACTACATCTACGAAGGTGGCGGTCAGGGCACGATCGGTCGAGGCTGGGCACCGGCGAAGGAAGCAACCACTCTGGCTGACTACCGCGTCCGGCATGCCCAGGTTAAGACGGACGCCGACCTGCAGGCATCACATGGTGCTTTCCCTTGGTTGGTCACTTTCGATGATCACGAGGTGGATAACAACTGGGCGGGGGAGGACTCTGACCCGAACACTCCAGTCGATCAGTTCCTGGTCCGTCGTGCCGAAGCGTTTCAGGCGTACTACGAAAATATGCCGCTTCGGCTGGCCCAGCGCCCGGAAGGCTCGAAGCTTAGCCTGCATCGCCGTCGTACCTTCGGTGACCTGGTTGACTTCTACATGCTCGACACCCGTCAATACCGTGATGATCAGACCGGCTCCGAGTCCGGGCGGCTCGATCCCGCCCGCACCATTCTCGGCAATGAGCAGGAAGATTGGCTGCGGAAATCGCTAGCCGGCCCGACTGCACGCTGGAACACGCTGGCGCAGCAGGTTGTCTTCTCACAGCGTGACTTCCAGGTCGGCCCCGAGCAGGGCCTCAATGAGGACTCCTGGGACAACTACCCTGTCGCCCGGGATCGAATGAGTGCGTACTTCGCCGAACTGGGAGCCGGTAAGAATCCGGTCATCGTCACCGGAGATGTGCACATGAACTACGTATGCGACATCAGAACGGATTTCAACAACCCGGCAGCCCCAGTAGTGGGAACGGAACTTGTCGGAACCTCCATCACTTCTGGCGGGGACGACACTGGGAATCCGGCCGGCGATGCCCGTCAGCTTGAGGAGAACCCGCACATTCGCTTCATCAACCGCGAACGCGGGTACGTAAGGAATACCATTACGCCGTCCGAGTGGACCGCGGACTTCCGCGTCGTCGACTATGTGACCCGCCCGGGAGCTCCAGTCCGCACCCGGGCTAGCTTCGTCATCGAGGAAGGCAAACCCGGAGCCGAACCATCCCTCTAACCAAAATCATGCTGCCGGACCGGTGACGGGCGGCCTCACCAAGTAGCGGCTCAAGCGGGCATCTTCTCGATCGTGGAGATTGGGGTGCCCTCGATGCCCGGATCCCTCGTGCGTGGTGCCGCAGCAGGCATCGCCACGACCGGGGTGATGACAGCATTCCAGAAGCTGGTGGAGCCTGCGTGGCCAAAGGCCATCGCTGCCGTATTCATTACCGTCTATACCGTGATGTCCTATGTCACCAAGCAGTGCCACCCGGAACGCTGCGGCAGCTGTGCTGGGCGAACGCGATGCTGAAAGTGGAATCGACCCAGGCGTTGATCAGCTGACGTTGCGGTCACTCGAAACTGATTCGTCGGGGACTTTCGGATCCCGCGATAGTGTATCCATTCCAGCCCGGACCGACCTGATCGCGCGTCTGCCAGCTACCGTAGAGCATTCCGTAATGGTGAAGAATTCCATCGCTGGTCCGGGCCAGAAGGCCTGTTTGGGCAGATTCGGTGGGGCAATTGCAGATCATATGATCCCCTCCATATCCCGAAATCGCCACGACTGCATTCATAGCGCTCCAGCCCGTACCGACCGTCATCGGCCCGTGGGTGAAATTTCCGCTGCCGTCCGTCTTGTAGAGGTACAGCTTTCCCGTTATCGAGTCCTGGGCGATGATGTCGGCTCGGCCATCAGTTTCGAAATCAGCCAGGTGATGCGCCAGCGATCCCCCCCATCCGCGGCCCTCGACCACCCGGGCTGCCAGCCCCGCCCCGGACAGATTCGGGTAGTTGTACAGGAGGCCGGTCTCCAAATTCACGGCAACAATAGACGGATACTGATCCGTCTGCTTCCACTGGCCCACCTCGATGTCATATGAACCCCAGCCGGTTCCGATGATCGAGCGGGTGAAGCCGCCGGTGGGTATCCCGAGGTAAAGGTAAAGGTGCCCGTTGTGGCCGACCGCGACGATGTCCTGAATGCGGTCCTGGTTCCAATCTGCGGTCTTGAGATCCCGCATGGAATTCCAACCGGTACCGATCTGTCGGCGGTCCCCGATGAGGTCGTAGTTCCACAGCCGTCCGCTGGAATCGAATGCCACGAGGCTCGGGGAAGTAACGGACGGGGTGATTGTATGGGGCGTCGGTTCAGCGTGGGCCGGGAGAGCGGTCAAAGAGATGGAAAGGGTCAGGGCGGTCAACAATCCAGCCTGAATTTTGGACAGCAATTTCATAGAGAATTCCCCCGGAATCGTGAAGTGGATAGCGTCCATTATTCGGGACCAGTGTGATCTGCCAGCCGTCACCGCAGTACCGATTCAGTAACGCCGATATAGATTCGGTAACAAGCAGCGTCCGCCGGCCTTACATCCCTCACCGCACCCTTCGGGGTACCGGCTCAAGCGGACGATGTTCGGTGCGCAAAGTAAGAAGGTAGTAGCAGTTACGATCATCCGATGGGGACATATGAGGTAGTGACATCCGATCGAGTAACCACCATCGCGGCGCTATGCGCATTCTCGCTGATAACGGTCACTGGCTGCGGCGTAGGCGAACAAACTCAGAAGGCTGCGAGCCGCACACCGGGAGCCACGGAAGCAGCGACAGCTGGATCGGAAGTTGCTGTTGATTCGGCCGAGCCTACGGCGCAGCCCTTTGACCTGCAGTTGGACTCAGCAAGCATAATTCAGGCAGGCGACGGCGATTTCAGTACCTTGAACACGATCGGCTGGCCAGGCAACGACCTACAACCCGGTGACTACACCGTTCATGTTCAATGCCGTGGAACCGTAGCATTGACCTTCTCCTACTCGTCGGAAGCCCGCCAGGAGGGAATGTCGCACTTACCTTGTGGCGCGCCGCAGTCTTTCGACATCTCGGTCCCAGAGCTTGGCTACTTCGTGACACTCAGTGGGAATCCCGCCTCGACCGGCAACGTTGAGTACGTTTTCGCAGTGACGCAACAAGCTTCGTAGGCTCTCCACCTCACACCGGCAAGTACCTGCGAATGGATCGCTCTACGGACGCGAAGAGGTATGGGACTCGGCGTCGTGAATCCGCTTGTCGCCCTCGCAGTCAGGTCAATCTTGAACACTGAAACTTCCTTGGGGCCGGGGGGCATGCTGCGTGGCCCGGTGGATTGTTGTTGCCACCTTTCCTTCTACGATGCCGCGGCTTTTACTGTTCGGTTCCGAACTATCCTCCCCCATGCGACCCCCGCGGATGCTCCTGCAAGAAAACCTCCGAACCAGGCGTATCCGGCTGTATCCAATGCAAACCACACCGCGATGAACGACACGAGCACGACAGAACTCATCCACCGCCGGGACACACCAAAACGCACCAACACGGCCCCTGCCAGCAATCCGGCAATCAGGACTGCAACCTCTAGCGGTACCTGCTCCCTCGGCACAAACACCATCACTGAAATTGACGCCAACAACACCAGCCAGCTGAAGATCAACGCGCCCTTCCAAGGACGCCGAGGACCGCTTCTCATGAATTGCCAACTTCCAAAATTTGCTTCGTCAGCAACCAGGGCGGTTCCGAAAAGTAGGTCCGGCAAATCCGGCGGCGCCACCTGCACAAGCGTATAACCCCACAATATTCGTCTAATTGGAGTTGCACACTTCGCTCGAAGTCCGTTGCCTTCGATGCGGTCATCCAGGCGCGATCGGTCTCGGCTAGTTCTGGGCGAGCTTCTGCGGTCCTACTAATCCACTTAGCACCGCCCGTAAGCCGGTTGTTCCCTGCTGCGTAAGCCGAACCCTGACCGGGCGGAGAATGCCGGGTTAAGATGGCCGCGATTGGAATACTACAAAATTGGGGGACAAACTGGGCGAGAACACTGATCCGCCAATGTCTGAACCACAACCGCAGTACCCAGCTGACGGACTGACTGCACAACAGCCTGCGCCAGGCATGCGATATGACAAGGCAGCACCGCCCAGACCGCTACCGCTAGCCTCGGGAGGACGAATCACCGCCGGTATCCTCTCTATCGTGCTGGGTGTCTGGATGCTCTTCTGCTCGGGCTTAGTATTCGCGGACGCCTTTGAATCTTTCACGGACACCCGCATCGTTGCCGCCGTCGTCCTCCTCATCGCCCTGGCGACCTTGATTATGGGCATCACCTGCCTGTCCCTCCCAAGGGGAGGCCTGCGACTGACCTTGACGGTCGCCTGCGTTCTGGCCGTAGCAGTAGTAAGTTCGCTGCTGCTGTTGAACGTGTACGGATTGCTTCTCCTCATTCCCGCCCTGTTATTGGGACTTCCTGCGCTTCTGGTGATGCTGAACGATGCGCGTGATGCTTCATAGCGCGATCCCGGCATCCATCGCCCGGCATATCGTTCACCCCCCGAGGGGTTCTTAGATATGGCTGACGACCGACTGGCCCAAGGAAAAGGAAAATCACTATGGGTTGGTGGAACGACGAGGCTGCCAGATGCCGTTCTGATACCAATCACCCGCGTGCGATGCGATGGTCTCGTGAGGCGTCTCCCCAGCAATTGAGGTTGGGCACCTCCTCAGAGCGCCGTCAACGGCATGATCGCCGTCGCGCCACCCGCACCCCAACAAGTACCCCGATCAGGGCCCACGCTGCGCCCACACCAACACCTGAAAGCACGATCCAGAATGGAACCCTCAAAGGGTCATCAACGGCGTGTAGTTTCGGTGCGCTGTCACTCATGCTCAGGATCATGCCACACACCTCTCTTTCTTCGTAGGTGTTGGTGGGACGTCACTGCCAGACCACCGGCGAGAAGGGGTTGTTTAGAGCTGCGGAAGCCGAACGCTCCACCGCAACGTCTGCTTAGTCAGTGAAGCCCTACACCGGTGCTCGCACTGCAGCGAGCGATTGACCCGCCCGATGGTGGTATTGATCGGTACGGTGAGCGGCCCTTATTGCGACGGCGGATACCGGTGAGTTATGTGAGCGAACGTCACTTGCCCTTATCGGCTGGTGGGTCGATCTGGTCGAAGGCTGCCGAGAGTTCCTCGGCGCCGGGCAGGGCGTTTTGTTCCGCCGGCGCGGTAGGGATTCATAGGTGTAGGTGGAGACAGCCTTGGGGGAGTCCGAACGGCCGAGTGCGTACCGAACGGTGTGTTCATTTTTGCTGCCGCAGATCAGGATCCCCACCGTGTCGTTATGTGCGGGTCGTTTGAGCTGATCATCGACCAGGGCAACGTAGAAGTTCAGTTTCCCGCGTATTCGGGCTGGAACTTCCCCGTTCACCGACTGAGTCTAAGTGGAAACGAATTTGATCATGCCACTCAAGGGTGAAGCCTCGGGGCTTGACCATGGAGCCTCGCGCTTCGGCATAGGCAAAAACGACCGTTTCTGGCACCTTCATAGGAGGGCCCGTGATAAGCAGGGGCGCGCTAGTCACAATCTAAGTACGAAATTGGAACGGCTCTGAGGGCAGCCGGGGCGGGTAATGCCACTCTGCAACGAGTCTCAGATCGCGCGCAGGATGTACTTTGCGTCGAAGGTCTCTGACACGTATTGGGCTTCGACGATGTCGAAACCAGCACGATGGATCATGGGTTCGAGGAGCCATCGGAAAGTGGAGTGTTCGTCGCGGATGTGTTCTTCGAACTCATCCCGGCTCCATTCTCCGTCCACGTTGTCTCCTCCTTGAGAGCACCACGCCTCAATGCGCTCGGTGGCCTCCGACGGTTCGAAGTCGTAGACGACATCCCATAAGCGGCAGATTCCACCGGAGAGCATCACTGTCCGCATCCGTTGCAGTGCGATAGCTTTCCAGAAATCCGGAAGGTGGTGCAGCGCGTAGCGCGAGTAGACGAAATCCAACGCGCCGACAGGGTGGGTGTAGCTCAGAAATCCTGCGTTGACCAGGTTCACGTTCGTCAGGCCGTGATTCCTCAGTTTCTTCTGGAGGTACTCAAGCATTGGGGGTGAGACGTCCACCGCGGTCACCTGGGAGCAGTTCCGTGCAGCCTCAACGGTGAATTGCCCTGTGCCGGCTCCGAACTCAATGAGCGTCGAACGTTCCGTTAGACCCCAGGTCTTCAACAAGACGACTTCAGCTGCAGCGTCCGAGTCCATCTTTCCGTCGTATCGGGCGACATGCTCTAGGTCCAGGTTTTCACGACCGGCAAGAGGCACTTCGTTCGGGTACCAACTGGGAGACGACATGAGTGTCAGCATCTCACGGGTACTCGTCAGCCGCACCAGTTTGCATCCGGCCATCGACCGCTGAATGTGTTGCGCTTGAGTGCACCCATACGCACCACGCAGTACCAGCAAGTTTCACGATGCGTTAGGGCCGGTTTCCCGTCTTTCCAGGCGAGGACTTCCGGCTCACGTGATCATGCGTCGTTGTGCTTGTCTGCAGCGCCGTATTAGTTCTCTGCAGACAGGAGTTCATTCAGGATCGTTGCGTGGCGGACTAGGAAGGTCACTCGTCCAGCTTCTTTCGACGAAGCCACGCTGTGACCTCGCCATTTCGCTTGCTCGCGTTGCATGAGGCGCAGGCCGGAACCACATTCGCCAGCCAGCCTTTGCTTCCTGCGCTTCGCCATATCGCGCCCCAGCCGGAGGGACTTCGCAGCAGCGGTGAACTTGCGACCAGGAGACAGGTGTTCACCGTACTGCTCACCTGGGAGGAGCAGCCGCTTGCGATCCCCCAGACTTTCAACGCCGATGGGATGGCGGTTAAGGACATCTTCTCGGGTTCCATGGTCGTGGACCATGACAACTCCTCGGGCTTCGGTACAACCGAGAACCCGCCGCTAGATCTCATCATCTGTTGAAATGCGCAGCTGGCAGTGCCACATTGATTCTTCAAGGTACGACCTCAACACTCTGCAAACCGGAGGGCGCGGTGACGAAGAAGCACAAGGGCCGGACAGGCCCGAATAGCATCGGTGAGGGGCGGGCAGACAGAGTGTTCGATGGCACTCCGGTGCCAGATGCTGATATGCCCCTACTCCAAGATCCCCAGTGGCAACTCATACGGGAGCAGCGTGCCGCTTTCGAGCGAAGCCACAACTCTGGTTTTCTACCGTCACCGCAGCCTGGCGGTGGCCCACCTATTCGGAGCAATAGGGAGAAACTGGAGTGGATGAAGAAGTATGGTCCAGACCACGCTGGAGGCGAATGTCGACGCGCGACTCCCTTCGCGCCAGTCTTCATCGTGATCACAGCAGCGGGGGACCGCTTAGAAACCTGTGCTCACGACCCCGGGCACCCACGGAACGCGCCACTTCGCTGATGACGTCTTTACTTCTCAAGCCACTGACGGGCCTGATCTATGCAGCCTTCGGAGCGCTGCTTGCCTCATTGTGGTTCCGCGGTCTGGGCCATTGGGCACTCGCCATCGTGGTTCTTGTTGCCCTGACGGGTTGGGTTGTGCAATTCGCAGGCAACAAAAAATTACCGAATGACCCGGTTCAAGCGGTCCGTCTATTCGAAGCAAGGCCAGTACTGATCGGCGCGGTCACTGCCGGCGCCGCTGCCATCGTTTTCATTTTGGGAATCGAGCTTGCCGTTGAAGGAGCAGGTGAGAGCGATACCGGCCAAGTGAAGCAGACGAAAGAGGCTTTCAAGGGTATCGCTCAGACTCTCACAGCGGCTCTTGGCGCCTACATCACTGCGTTGACGGTTAAGGCCGAGGACGTGGACGCTGCGGTAGGTGAGTACGTGGAGAAGCGTTTCCAAGAGGTTTACCTGATAGATAAAGAGGCTACGATCGGGTCGCCGCCACGAAAGGAAGGAGGAGTTGTCCATTTCGCCCCGGACAGCCTTGGCGCTACTGCGCTCTACACGAAACTTGAGTTCGGGCTGTACGACTGGTCAAAGCCGAACCGGAAAAAGCGTGCCGAGAAGATAGCGGAGCACTTGGCGCCAAAGCCCCGGCTCTGAAGCGACGCGCTTCCGCCAGCGCAGCGGCGCGAACTGAAGCTCCCACTAGCCGGTATGAGACAGCCAGATGTTGCACTGCGGTACACCCATGCGCATCGTTGCAGAGCCGTCTAATCAGCGTCGCTTTAGGGTCCGTTCCCGTTTCTTTGCGGCAGATGTGTGCAGACGTCTATAGATCAGGATCAGGGATCAGATGATGGTGCGTCATCATCCGGGCTGACGTGCCAGTAGGCGGTGAAGTGAGCGCGGCGCTCTCTTTCTCGGGCAGCGGTGAAGTCAGTGTCGAATGGTGCGCCGATCTCCGGGCCTTCCCAGCTGCGGACTGCTTCCGCGGAGTGAGTTTGTGCCCACGCAAGGAGTCGATCTGTCACCTGCTGCCTGAGTTCGTCGACGATCGTTTTTATGGTGCTCAGGAGGTGGGCGAAGCGTTTGGCTATCACCAACGAAATTTCAATACCCTTCATTAGGCCCAGTCGAAATCTCTAACGGCCACCGCGGGCGAGCACTGTTCTGAGACCGGCTGCTGGCATCCGGTCCAGCCGGAGAAAGCCGGCACTCCAGCACCTCCTCGCTTCATTGGCGGGGAAGCGTTATGCCTGTGATAAACGGGACCTCCACTATCTGGTGCGCAATCGACTGAGGTGCACTGCTTCCGGTCATCCTGCCGAATCGCGCATTCGGTGCTCACAGGTCTGGCAGATCGAAGGACCGCTCGAAAACGATCCGGCCAGCGCATCATCGTCCTGTCCGACTGGAGCGAACCCACTCCCCCGGAACTAAGTGCAGGCAAGACGGAAAGCGCTCATTTAGCCGGTCGCACTCGAGCTCGACCAGCGCATCGCCGCTGCCGATAGAATCGTTATGTCAACCCGAAGGGCATGACGCGCCGCACGTGCAGGCTGAACGTCGAGACAAGATGACCGCGACCACGCGTAGCGCCCTATGGGGCACGGTGAGGAATTCTTCCGCCAATTTCAGGCGCAGCGATGACTTTCGTGAAGTCGATCCGTCTATCAAGTATTGAACGACTAATCGGTCGAAACACGTACAAGCGTCAGGAGCGCTCACCATGGCTGCACCTCTCATCTACATCAACTTTCCCGGAACCGCCGAGGAAGCTCTGAGTTTCTACAGGGACGTTTTCGGGGGCGACTTGTCACTGCACTCCTATGAGGACTTCGGCAGGACCGATGGCCCACCGAGCGCTGTGGCGCACGGCGTCCTCGACGGCGTGGTCGCCCTGGCTGGCTCAGACGCTGCTACCGGAGAGCAGCCGGTACGGGTGGAAGGCCTCACCCTTTCGCTGCTGGGTACAGCTGAACCGGCAGTTCTGCATCAATGGTTCGACAAGTTGTGTGTCGGTGGAACAGCTGTCGACCCCTTGGTGCAACGGCCCTGGGATGGCTCAGACGGGCAGGTCACGGACCGATATGGCCTCCGCTGGCTCATCGGATACGAGTCAAAAGCGTGAATGATGACTTACTACTGACTCAGCTGGTGAAGGAACGAACCCACGTACTAAGAGCCGTCACCGGCATATCAGAAACCGCGATGGGTCGGTCTCTGGTCCCGTCTGGCTGGACGATGACACGGATGTTGAACCACCTCGCGTTCGACGACGAGCTGTTTTGGATCTCCGCCGTTCTCGGCGGTAAAACGAGGGCGATCGCCGCTCTTCACAATGGCTGGGCGTCCGAGCCCATGACAGGTGCAGAAGCCATCAAGATGTACCAGCATGAAATTGCGGCCAGCGACGAGGTCCTCGCTCGGACAGACCTGAACGAGCCTCCGCGCTGGTGGCCTCCGGCCAGCGAATTCAGCGCACCGCCCATGTCCACCGGCCGAGAGGTTCTGTTCCGCGTACTCATCGAGACATCCACCCATGCCGGTCACCTCGATATCGTGCGTGAGCTAAGCGACGGGCATCAGAACCTCGTCGTGGAATGACACAGATAGTTACGAGCGGCCGGCGATGATCGCCCTCGCCGGCGACGTCGAGGGCCGCCGGATCCTTGACGCGGGGTGCGGCTCCGGACCCCTGTCCGCGGCGCTGGCCGCGAAAGGCGCTACCGTGACCGGCTTCGACTCCAGTTCCGCCATGCTGGATCTGGCACGACAGCGTTTGGGCCCGACGGCGGACCTGCGCCTGGCCGATCTCAGCAAGCCGCTTCCTTTCGCTGATGATTCCTTCGACGATGTTGTCTCATCCTTGGTCCTGCACTATTTGGAGGACTGGTCAACACCACTAGCTGAGCTAAGGCGTGTGCTGAAGCCGGGGGCCGTTTGATCCTGTCGGTCAACCACCCCACGGTCAGCGTGATCACCCAACCCGACGAAGACTACTTCGCCATCCGGCAGTATTCGGAGGACTACGAATTCAATGGCCAGCCCGCGGTCCTGACCTTCTGGCACCGGCCACTGCACGCGATGATTAATGCCTTCACATCGGCGGGATACCGCATAGTCACCGTGAGCGAACCACCGCCATCCCCAGGCACTCCCCATGAACTCCTGCCACCGCGCATCCTCACCGGCGAGAAGACAGCCTTCTTGTCCTTCATCTTCTTCGTCCTCAAGACCGATTGTAAGGGCGTGTAGACGGACGAGGCTGTCGGACGTCAGAGATCCGCCAGTGCTGAGGCGGGGCTCTCGATGGCGTCCGCGACGTGCCGGAGGAAACCGCCCGCAGTTCCGCCGTCGCACACGCGGTGGTCGAAGACGAGCGTAAGCTCAACCATTTTGCGGATTGCGAGTTCGCCGTCGACCACCCAGGGTCGGTCGATGATGCGGCCGACACCGAGGATAGCGACCTCGGGGTAGTTGATGATGGCCGCTGATCCGTCCACGCCGAATACTCCGTAGTTGTTCAGCGTGAAAGTGCCGCTGCCCAGCTCAGCGGGAGTGGCCTTCCCTTGCCGGGCGACGCTGCTGAGGCGACGGATCTCGGCATCGAGCTGGCGGGCGCTGAGACGATCGGCGTTACGGATGGACGGAACCACAAGACCACGCTCTGTCTGGGCGGCGAAACCGAGATTGACCCCGTCGAAGCCGATGATCTCCGCCTCCTCGTTCTCCGCCGAGTAACGGGTGTTCAGCTCCGGATACTTCTTCAGACCCGAGAGAACGAAGCGGGCGATGAAAGCGAGCAGCCCCGGCGTGTTCTCCGGGTCCCGCTTCTTCAGATCGGCGCGGAGTTCCACCAATGCGGTGGCATCCACATCCACCCAGACCGTGGCTTCCGGAATGTCCCGGCGGCTTCTGGTCATATTTGCAGCCACTGCCTTGCGCACACCCTTGACCGGAGTCCGTGAAGACACGTCAAGACCGGTCCTTGAGTCCAGATCCGCTGAGCCGCCAGCCGACGCGGGCGTGGTGCTCTCCGAGGCGGGCTGGTCCTGCGAGCTTCGCACGACGGGCGCGTGCGGCGTGGAGAGGGCTGATTCGACGTCACGGCGGGTGATGAGGCCGGCGGGCCCGGTTCCGTGGAGGGAACCAAGGTCGACGCCGTTGTCCTTCGCGATCCGCCGAACAAGTGGGGAGCTGACAGCCATGCGCTTCCCTTCGCCAGGCGAGACCGTCGTCGTCGTGCTGGCGTTGGCACCGGCGCTGGCGGGTGCGCCGGACCCGGCCCTGCGCGCCCGGCTCCGGCGTGCCTGGCTGTGGCCGCCGGGGGTGCCGTATCCGATCAGGACGTTGCCGGAACCGGCCTTCTCCTCTTCCCGGTAGGCCGTTGCTGCAGCATCGGCTGCCGGTGTGGCGCTCTCATCGGCGAGCGGCTTGCTGGCTGCGGCACCGGGAGCTGTCACGGAAATGAGCGGCTTGCCGACGTCGAGAGTCTGCCCGGGCTCTCCGTGGAGAACTGCCACTGTGCCCGCATAGGGCGACGGCACCTCGACCATGGACTTGGCCGTTTCCACCTCGGCGATCGGCTGATCGACTCTGATTTCATCACCAACGGAGACGAGCCACGTGACCAGTTCGGCTTCGGTCAGACCTTCGCCGAGGTCGGGGAGGAGGAATACGTTCGTTTCGTTCATGATTAGTCGTCCCACTGAAGGTCGTCGACGGCGTCGAGGATACGATCCACGCTGGGCAGGTAGTAGTGCTCAAGTTTTGGCGCGGGGTAGGGGATATCGAAGCCCGTCACCCGCCGGATCGGAGCCGCCAGATGGTGGAAACAGTTCTCCTGAACCCGGGCCACGATTTCCGAGGCTACGGACGCGAAGCCATGGGCTTCGGCGATGACGACGGCGCGTCCCGTCTTCCGGACGGACTCGTTCACCGTCGTGTCATCGAAGGGAACGATGGAGCGGACGTCGATGACCTCCAGGGAGCGGCCTTCCTCCGCGGCCGCGGCAGCTGCGGCTAACGCCGTCGGTACGGACGGCCCGTAGGCGATGAGGGTGGCGTCGGTGCCGGTTCGGGCAACGGCAGCCCGTCCCTCGCTGGCGACGCCGGCTGCCCGATTGGCAACATGTTGTTCGCGCAATGCTTCCAGGTCCACCAGGTCCTTGGACCAGTACAGTTTCTTGGGTTCCATGAAGACCACGGGGTCATCGGAATCGATCGCCTCGCGGAGCATCCGGTAGCCGTCAGCGGCAGTGGCCGGCGCATACACCTTCAGTCCGGCCGTATGCGCATAGTAGGCCTCGGAGGAGTCACAGTGGTGCTCGACGCCGCCGATGCCTCCGGCGTAGGGGATGCGGATCACGATGGGCAGTTTGACCGCTCCCCGGGTGCGGTTATGCATCTTGGCGACGTGGCTGGCGATCTGCTCGAATGCAGGGTACGCGAAGGCGTCGAACTGCATTTCAATGACCGGCCGCATGCCGTTCATGGCCATGCCCACTGCCATGCCGACGATGCCGGACTCCGCCAGCGGCGTGTCGAAACACCTCTGTTCCCCGAAAGTCTTGGTTAGACCATCGGTGATGCGGAAGACGCCGCCCAGCAGCCCGACATCCTCGCCGAACACAATGACGGCGTCGTTCTCCTGCATGGCGTCGGACATGGCCGTATTGAGCGCCTTGGCGAGGGTGACGGACTCAGGCCCTTTACTGGATTCGGCGGCTTTGGCGGCAGCCGTGGCGGTTGCGGCACTGACGTTGCCGTTTGCCTCGGAGGAAGTGGTGATCGTGGGGCTCATTCTGCGGCCTCTTCCCTGGAGAGCTCATCGGCGAGCAAGGCTGACTGTTCCTTGAGCTGCGGGGTGGGGGTGGAAAACACGTACTTGAAGAGGTTCTGGGGGTCCACCGGGACGTCTTTGCCGAGTCCTTCACGGAGCTGGCCAGCAACTCCTTCAGCCCTATCTGTTATCCGAGCTTCCACTTGCTCAGTCAGCACACCTTTTTCGGTGAGATAGGTCTTCATCCGTGTCAAGGGATCCTTGGCCTGCCATTCGGCGACTTCACTGTCCTGGCGGTAGCGGGTGGCGTCGTCGGCATTGGTATGGGCCTGCATGCGGTAGGTGTGCGCCTCAACGAGAAGCGGCCCCGACCCTTCGCGGGCGAGTTTCACCGCACGGCCCAATACGGCGAGCAGAGCGACGAGGTCGTTGCCGTCGACGCGTTCACCTGCCATCCCGTAGCCCACTGCCTTGTGTGCCAGCGATGGAGCAACGGACTGATGCGCGAGGGGGACGGAGATGGCGTACTTGTTGTTCTGTACGAAGAAGATGACGGGGAGCCTGAAGACAGCCGCGAAGTTCAGGGCTTCATGAAAATCGCCCTCGCTGGTGGCTCCGTCGCCGCACATGGCCAGGACGACCGTTTCCTCGCCGCGCAGCTTGGCCGCGTGGGCTACACCCACAGCGTGCAGAAGCTGTGTTGTCAGCGGCGTCGACTGGATTCCGACGTTGCGCTCATAGGGGTCATACCCTCCGTGCCAGTCACCGCGGAAGATGGTCATGACCTTCACGGGATCAACCCCGCGGGTCATGACTGCAACGGAGTCCCGGTACGTCGGGAACATCCAGTCGCCCTCTGCGAGACACAGTGCTGCCGCAACCTGGCAGGCCTCCTGGCCGTGGCTGGACGGGTACACAGCCATGCGTCCCTGACGAACCAGGGCTGAGTTCTGGTCGTTGACCCGCCGTCCGATGACCAGTTCCTCATAGGCAGCCAGCAGTGCTTCATCGTCCGGAAGCGGGTACTCATGTCCGGGCTGGGTTCCCTGATCGCCGGCGGGCACCAGTTTGCCGTCAGGACTCACCATCTGGATCGGATGGCGTGCGGGGAGGAGGTAATCCTCGACCGTGATGCCGAACTTCCGCACTGATTCAGCGATGGGATCTGCGGTGGGTGCGTTGGCTTCCCCTTGGGGATGAGCGGAGATCGTCATTGTTCCGTCCTTGCTGGATCACTATTTCCAACAATTATCCGCTCGGGGCCACCTCTTGGACAGCTTTCCCGAGCAAGCGCGGAACTTTAGTTACACATCCAACGGTTCAGTGGACAAATTGCCAGTGTGACCCGCATTACTCAGCAGCGAGTAGACGGATGGAAACCACTGGGCGGGCGCAGGCCTACCGATTATCCAAATCTTCGAAGATCAGGAAGGTCTGCGTGTCCAGGACACCTGACATCGACTGCAGCTGGTCGAAAATGATGCGGCGCAGGTCGGCGTTGTCCGTCCCGCGGACCAGCAGGATCACGTCGAAATCCCCGCCGACCAGCGCAATGTGCTCCACCTCGGGAAGCGCACGCAGAGCCTCCTTGAGCTCCCGCCAAGAGCGCTGTTCCACTTTCAGCGTCACGTAGGCCGAGGACTTGCGCCCTACCTTGATCGGGTCCACCAGTGCTGTGAACTTCCTGAGCACACCGTCATTCGTGAGGCGGCTGATCCTCGTGTAGGCGTGGGCGCGGGAGATGTGGACATTCTCAGCAACCTGGCTGACGGACATGCGGCCGTCCCGGGTTAGTTCAGCGAGGATCTCGCGATCGATGCGATCCAGTTCCGTGGAGACGGGCGCTCGCGTTTCCTTCTCGTCGGCCACGCCCGTGCTCCTTCGCTACGCGATCCGGATATCAACTATCAGTACTCGAGCCCCCACTATATGTGGCCTGCACGTCTCTGAAGTAGGCGAAGAGTCTCCGCCAAGCGCCTGCTCGAAGACCTTCTGCTTAACCCTCACGCATCTATGGAGAGCAGCAGTGTCACCCTGTCGCCGTCGTCAATTCCCTCGTCCCTACGGACGAAGTCCTTGATCGGCACGATGTAGCCGCCGTTCTTCGGGAACATGGCGGTGGTCCAGGTGGTGCCGCCGATGGTTACCGCCGCCGGGATCATTCCCCAGCCGTAGCTGACCACCTTGGACACCGCCCGGACCTCCACGCACTGCTCCTCCGGCACCGTTACAAAATGGAACGGTGCCGGGCCCCGCCAATACCAGATGTCACCCTCGAAGGTCAGCTGCACGGGGCCAGCATATTCCGGTGCGCCCTCGGGTGTTAGGTCAGCCGCCCATCCAGAGCGTGATGGGTCCACGGGCGAAATAAACAAGGAACCCCGCGGCCACCACCCACAGGAGCGGATGGATCTTGCGGGCCTTGCCCGAAGCCGCTCGGATGATGACCCAGCTGATGAAGCCCGCTCCGATGCCGTTCGCGATCGAGTAGGTCAACGGCATGGTCACGATGGTCAGGAATGCAGGCAGCGCGATCGAAAAGTTCCGGAAGTCGATCTCGCGGATCTGCGCCACCATCATCGCGCCGACGACGACGAGTGCTGCCGCAGCTACCTCCAACGGAACCACCGCAGTCAGCGGAGTGAAAAACATGGCCGCCAGGAAGAGCCCGCCGGTCACCACGGATGCGAGGCCCGTGCGTGCACCCTCGCCGATGCCGGCGGCTGAATCGATGAACACCGTATTGGACGAGGCGGATGTTCCACCGCCGGCAACCGCGCCGACGCCTTCAATCACAAGTGCGGATTTCAGGCGGGGGAAGTTGCCCTGCTTGTTGGTCAGACCTGCCTGCTTCGCGAGCCCCGTCATGGTGCCCATGGCGTCGAAGAAATTCGTGAAGACGAGCGTAAACACCAGCATGGTGGCGGCGAGAGCGCCGATGCGGTCGAACGCCCCGAAGAGGTCGAATGCTCCCACCAGACTGAAGTCCGGCAGCGACACGATGTTCGAGGGGATCACCGGAGCGTTGAGGTGCCAGCCGGTGGGATTGTCGGGCCCGCCCGCGCCGAGGCGCATGGACATCTCGACAATGATCGCGATGACGGTGGTCACCACAATGCCGATGAGCAGTCCACCCTGAATCTTGCGAGCGATCAGGATGCCCATGGTCACCAAGCCGATGATGAAAACGAGCGTCGGCACGGTGGTGATGGAGCCGCCGTCGCCCATTTGAACCGGCGGACCGCCGGCCGTGCGGGTGACGAAACCGGAATCCACGAAGCCGATGAAGGCAATGAACAGCCCGATTCCGACGGTGATCGCCGCCTTGAGCTGCCGTGGTACAGCGTTGAAGATCGCTGTCCGCGCGCCGGTCACGGCCAGCAGCACGATCAGCAGGCCGTTGATGACCACGAGGCCCATCGCTTCGGCCCAGGTGACGTCACCCACGACGGAAACGGCGAGGAAGGAGTTGATTCCCAAGCCCGCAGCGATGCCGAATGGGAGGTTGGCCACGATCCCGAAGATGATGGTCATGACTCCCGCGGTCAGCCCCGTCACGGCGGCGACCTGGCTGGCTTGAAGCCAGCCCCCCTCGACATCGAGTGCGGCGGCGTCGGGACTGAAGCCGCCCAGGATCAACGGATTCAGGATGACGATGTAAGCCATGGTGAAGAACGTGACGAAGCCGCCGCGGACTTCCCGGCCCTTGGTCGAACCGCGTTCGGTGATCTTGAAGAACTTGTCGACTGGGCTGAGGGGTGCGGGCTGTAGGGGTTGCGCCGGACGCGTGCCGGAGGGCTCAGGATGGCTGCCGGGTTCGATGAGGATGGCCATGGCCTGCTCCTAGTAGTCCACCCGCGCGGCGAGTGTGCTCCACGCTTCGAAGGGTGCGGTGGCGATGACCTGGGCCGATGACGTCAGGTCGTAGTGGCGGACCGGCATGGACCGGTTCTCCACAGGGGTGGCGAAGTAGTCGTAGAAGACTGCATCATCGAAGCCCGCTTTGGCGGCGTCGTTCCGGTCGGCAGCGAAGACGACGGCGTCTACGCGCGCCCAGAGGGCGGCCGACAGGCAGAGGGGGCACGGCTCGCAACTCGTGTAGAGGGTGCTGCCGGAGAGGTCGAAGGTTTCGAGGGATGCGCACGCATTGCGGATGGCCATGACCTCGGCGTGCGCAGTTGGGTCATTGTTGGCGGTGACCCTGTTGACGCCGTCGAACGTCTTGCCGTCCAGAGTCACGATGAGCGCACCGAACGGGCCGCCCGAGTTGTGTACGTTGTCTGTTGCCAGAGAGATGGCTCTGGAGAGGAACTGCTCTTCTTTGGTGGTGGTAGTCACGGAGATACTCCCGAACGTGGGGCAGCAATCGCTCGCGTCTACGGGCGCCAACAAAGGGAGCGGTGTCATGCGACCAGACTGCTGCGGTATGGGATTTGCAGGTCCACCTGGTAGATAGCTCCAAGAGAAGGAGCCCGCCGTTGGCTTCGTTATCCGACGTTAGCAGTGCGGTGTGACTTACACCATACCTTTCGTGAAATAACTTTCTCATTCAGCGGAAAACTTTTGCTCGACGCGAGGCTTCTCCAGTCACAATCCGACACGACATGCCCGGCGCTTCCCGGGCTCCCCGGCATTGGGAGAGTGCGCTGTCAAAATCGTGGGGGAAGCATAGCTATTTGGAGGTCCACACACATGAGTGCCCAAGACAACACCGCCGGTCGCCTGAAGGCCATTGTCCAGATCCTCGCCGAGCAGCCTGGAGCCGCAGTAAAGGGTGCAGATGTGCTGGCTACGGCTGTTGCGCGCGTGCCGCTCAGCGAGTGGGAGAGCGAAGTCCTCAGCGGCGGCGTCGCCCGCGGCGTGAAGCGGCTCTCGGCTGCGACGGCATCCCTCGTCAAGGAGGGATACATCGTCAAGGGCCGCACCGGCTGGACCATTACCGAGGAAGGCTCGCGCTACGCTACCGCGCCCGACGCCGTCGCACTGGCGGGCAACTTCGGCCACCGCCTGGGTGCCGAGGACTGGGCACCCGCCGAGGAGCAGGTGCAGATGGCCTACAGCCCCGTCTCACAGCGCTGGGAACTGACCGCACAGCTGCCTGCCGGCACCTACGAATACAAGGTCGCCATTGACCGTTCGTGGGAAGAGAACTACGGCGCGTTCGGCGTGCGTAACGGCGCAAACCACGTACTCCAGCACGACGGCGGTGTGGTCACCTTCCGCTATGACCACCGCTCGAAGGACGTCGAAGCAACGGTCCTCGTCGGCGCCCTGGTCTAGCCCTTCACGCTACTTTTCCTCACCCTGAGGTTCCCTGACCGGGTTCTCTCTGCCCAGTTCGTCCCAGTGCCCTGAGTCGTCGGCGGCGTCTTCCGGATTGTCCCCGGGACCGTCGCCTCCCACGTAGGCCGCCGGGACGGCGCCGGCAGCGTGCGTTCCCTGTTCTTCGCGAATGTTGGCTGCGCGCCCTGCCTCTGGCGTGGGTTCGATGACCGCCTCGCGGGGATCGTCGTCGTGCGTGTGGGTGCTCTCGGTGCTGTCGGTCATGCATGCGATCCTTTCATCATCGTTGCGACCGGCGCCAGCGTAGCGTTGTTCGTACCTGCGCATTTCACCCGCATCCGGAGGAGAGTTGTCATGTCTGTATTGCCCACGGCTGAGCTGCATCTGCACATCGAGGGAACGCTGGAGCCGGAACTGATCTTCGCGCTCGCGGACCGTAACGGCATTGAGCTGCCCTACGCGGACGTGGAGGCGTTGCGACTGCAGTACCGGTTCACGGATCTGCAATCATTCCTGGACCTGTACTACAGCAACATGGCGGTACTTCGGACGGAGCGGGACTTCGCCGACATGACTCGGGCCTACCTGACTCGTGCCGCCGCGGCGGGCATCCGGCACGCTGAGATCATGATGGACCCGCAGGCGCACCTGTCCCGGGGGATATCGCTTGCCACCTGCGTGAACGGGGTTGCGTCGGCCCTGGCTCACAGCGAGGAAGAGTTCGGGATCAGCACCGAACTGATCTCTGCCTTCCTGCGTGATGAGCCCGCCGAGGAGGCGCTCGCAGTCCTTGAGGAGCTGCTGGCGATGAACGCGCCCATCATCGGTATTGGGCTCGATTCGGCGGAGGTGGGGCATCCGCCGAGCAAGTTCACCGGCGTCTTTGAACGAGCGCACGAAGCCGGGCTGAAGTGCATCGCCCACGCCGGAGAAGAAGGACCCCCGGAGTACATCTGGGAGGCGCTCGATGTGTTGAAGGTTTCCAGGATCGACCACGGTATTCGCTGCATGGAGGACGAGGAGTTGGTGGAGCGGCTTGCTGCCGAGCAGACACCGCTTACCGTCTGCCCGTTCTCAAACGTGCGGCTGCGGGCGGTCGACACCCTCGCCGACCACCCGTTGCCGCGCATGCTGGAACGTGGGCTGAATGTGTCGGTGAACTCCGACGACCCGGCGTACTTTGGCGGTTATGTGGATGACAACTTCGCCGAACTCCGCCCCCTTTTTGGGCTTACTGACAACCAGCTGAGGCAGCTCGCCGAGAATTCCGTGCGGTCCGCCTTCGTCACCGATGCACGCCGCAGGGAGCTCCTTGCCGAGATAGCGGCCTGGCACTCCGGCCGGTAACGGCCCGTTCCGAACCCCTCAGGCAAGCACGTCCTTGGTGCTGAACCGGCCGTACGCCAGGGCGCCGAACACCACAATATAGCCGGCTTGCAGCAGCGCGTTGGCGACGAAGGAGTCCCACACAATCGGATCACGCAGCAGGTCGGCGAACCCGAGCCAGTACTGGGTCAGCAGCCAGGGGTGAATCCATTCCAGCTGCGGGAGTTGCCCCATCACCTGGCTGACCACTGAGGCCACCACGGTTGCGGCCATGGCTCCCACCGGAACGTCGGTCAGGGTCGACATGAAGAGCCCGACGGCGCACAATCCCAGCAGGGACAGCGTCACGTAGAGGCATACCAGGGCGATCCGGAGCAGCGCCTCGGGCGGGTCTATGGTCGTTCCCGACAACAGGGTCACCGGTCCGATAGGAAACAGCAGCGCGCCCATGATGGTGCCCACCACCGCGACGGTGAATGTGGCTGCAAGACAGAAGACGACGGCGCCCACATACTTCACCACGAGAAACCGGCCTCGTGCCACGGGAGACATGAGCAGATAGCGCAGCGTACCCGTGCTTGCCTCCCCGGCGACGGTATCTCCGGCGACCACCCCGACGGTGAGCGGCAGGAACAGCGGAATGGCGACGATGGTCGCGACGACGGCGACGAACAGTCCGTTCTGGCTCACCTGGTCGAGGAACGCCGGACCCCGCCCGCGGGGCGGACCGGAGGACAGCTTCACCGCGACGGCAATGAGCACGGGAATGGCGGCAAGCGCGGCGAGCAAAGCCCAGGTGCGCCGGCGGCGGAAGAGGACGGAAAGTTCGGACCCGAGGAACCGCCACCCCGCCGACTTCCTGACGGGGGCAACCGTCTCCCTGGTGACGGTGACTTCACTGGACAACGTCGAACCCCTCCCCGGTGAGCGCAACAAACAGGTCTTCGAGGCCGGCCTGGTCCACGGTGAAGCCGTTCACCCGGACATTCGCTTCGACGAGGCTCCGAACCACCCGGTCCGGAGCCAGTCCTGCCGGAAGCGGCGCGGTGACGCTGTGTGCTCCGGAGGGGGCGCCGTCGTCGTCGGGGGTGGTTCCCAACCGGCGGAGGACGGCGTGAGTCTCCGGCACATCCGGGGTGACCACGCGAAGGCGGGGCTCACCGGAGCGCCGTAACTCGTCGAGGCTGCCCTGCGCCACAAGGGAACCGGCGCTGAGCACTGCAGCGTGCGAGCAGATCTGCTCCACCTCCGTGAGCAGATGGCTGGAGACGAACACCGTAGTGCCCTCCTCCGTCAGCGAGCGGACGAGATGACGGACTTCGCGCGTGCCCTGGGGGTCGAGGCCGTTGGTGGGCTCGTCGAGCACGATGAGTTCGCGGTGGGTCAGAAGGGCGTTCGCAATCCCCAGGCGCTGCTTCATGCCCAGGGAATACCGGCCGACCTTCTTGTTCGCGGCCTGCGCGAGGCCGACGCGTTCCAGTGCTCGGTCAACCCGCTGGCGCCGTGTGGAGGGGGAGACGTAGCGGTCCGCGGCGTCGAGCCGGAGCAGGTTCGCGGTCCCGGAGAGGAACGGGTAGAAGCCCGGGCCCTCCACTAGCGCACCGATCCGGGGCAGCACGTTCTGAGTGGCACGGGGTATGGATTCACCCAGAACCTTGACGTCCCCGGAGGTCGCCGAAGCCAGGCCGAGGAGGATCCGGATGGTGGTGGTCTTCCCCGAACCGTTGGGGCCAAGAAATCCGAATACGGAACCGCGAGGCACAGCGAGGTCAATCCCGTTGACCACGTTTCGTCCGCCCAACCGCTTGGTCAGGCCCGCTGTCTCGATGACGAGGTCCCCGGCCCCGCTCACTGTCCGGCGGCTACTGCCTGCAGGCGTTCAGCCGTGACGGAGCCGGCGAGGATGTGGCCGTCGTCGGTGATCAGGACGTTCACCAGCGTCGTGGAGAGGAGCTGACCGCCCTCGACCGGCGTGCTGAGCTGCGTCAGTTCCGGTGGCAGCTCCTGCTGGCCGGCAGGAATAACGACGACGGCGTCCCAGCCTTCGCCGACCACGGTCGGTTTCTCTGCCGCATTCTTATCGACGTGGTCACGCTCGTGGTCGCGTTTGTGGTCGCCCTGGTGCTCACCGGGTTGGATCTCGGTGACGGTCGCTCCGGCCGGCGGAGTGAAGGCGAAGAGGTCGGCGGCCGGTTCCTCGTAACTGATCTCCGTGAATACGGAGCTGAATGCGGGATCGCTGCTGCCGGCGGCCGCGACAGTGACGCCCAGCGGGAGGCCGGTTTCGCCGTCGACCGCGATGGTTACGGACCCGAGCAGTGTCTCTGTGGAACGCGGCGTGAGGATCAGGTCATATACCGGGCGCCCTGCGACCATGCGGTCGGAGCCGACGGTGACTTCCGTGGATGCATCGATCTTCTCGAGGAAGTGGGTAGCGATGTCATCCGGGGCTTGCATTTCGCCGTCGGGCTTTTGACGGTCCTCGAGGGTGGCGTGGATGGCCTCGTTCTCGTCCGAGTTGTAGTACCAGAGGTCGGCACCGTTACGGATGACGTTGCGTTCCTCAAGTTGGTCGAGCACCTGCAGGCGGGCCTGGTCGGGTGCGTTGACGAACACCTGGGCCGTATGGGAGCCGGTGAGAAGTTCCAGGGCGGCGCTCTCCGGTGAGGGCTCGCCGTCGTCGTTGTTTTGACCACCGGGTGGACCACCGGGTGCGGTGAGTCCCGCGAGGTCGGGGAGGCCGAGGTTGGAGGCCTGTTCCACCGTGCCGGAAAATGCGTCGACGTCCTTTTCCTGCACCAGGGCGAGAACTTCGGCGGCCGTTTTGTCGGGGAGGTCAACGGCTGCGTTGGCGGTGAACGGGGCAACGAGGGCCGCTGCACCAACCGCCCCGGCTGCTACGGCTGCCGGAGTCCACTGACGCCATGATTTTCGGCCTGTACGAGTCATCACGAACTTCCTCGTTCTGGTGGTGTAGCTGAGAACGGATCCTGTGCGTCACGGTACACCTGCAACCTGAGAATTGAGTCGGAGTTTCGGGGTGGCGCGTTGTCCGGTGGTCACATGGATAGGCACTCCTACCCATGGTCGCTGGAGTCCCTGCCCGGGTAAGGTGGCGGCCTTAAGGGCGGAGGAGTCTCGCTGCTGAGCGGGGCTCCTTTGTCATGTTCGCGGAAGCAGCGACCTTCGTTCCGAGTGGAACGCTCCTTCCGCTACGGTGAAATCCATGGAAACCGGTACGCAACGACGCGTGGAAACCCCTGACCGACCAAACCCGCATTCGGTGACGCTGCGGTTTCTCGCGGCTCCCACGGACCTGGGACATAGCGGGTCGGTCGATGCCGGT
This sequence comes from Arthrobacter sp. MDB1-55, assembly GCF_059092925.1. Classification (NCBI taxonomy): domain Bacteria; kingdom Bacillati; phylum Actinomycetota; class Actinomycetes; order Micrococcales; family Micrococcaceae; genus Arthrobacter; species Arthrobacter sp. MDB1-55. The sequence continues at coordinate 654,895 of NZ_JBNHID010000002.1, forward strand.
ACGGTGCTCGAGTGGGTTGACAAGGCCGCGTATGCTGCAGCGGTCGGGTGGGCCAAGAGCTACTGCGTCACGGCGTACGTAGGAAACATCCACTTCGCGGACCCGGTGAACGTCGGCGACATGGTCGAGGTTGAAGCGACGCTCGTCTACACCGGAAAGTCTTCCCTCCACATCCGCACCGTTGTCTCTTCGGGGGACGTCAAGGGCGGAGAGGCGACCATGCGCAGCCAGTGTCTGGTGATCTTCGTGGCCGTGGGGCCGGACGGAAAACCCGTGCCGGTGCCGCAGTTCGAGCCCGTGACGCCCGAGGAGATCGAACTGCGGGATCACGCGGTCGCCCGAATTGAAGTGCGCGATGCCATCGTCGCCGCCATGAGCGGCCAGGAATACACCGACGCCGGTACGGCCGAGCGGGTGACCCTCCGCTTCCTTGCCGCACCCACTGATGTGAACTGGGGCGGCAAGGTTCACGGCGGAACGGTCATGGACTGGATCGATGAGGCTGCCTACATCTGCGCCACGCGCTACTGCGGCAAGGAAACGGTGGCGGTTTTCTCCGGGGGAGTCCGCTTCTACCGCCCGCTGCTGATCGGCGACCTCGTCGAGGTGGAAGCACGGCTGGTCTACACCGGCAACAAGGGCATGCACATTGCGGTGCACGTCCGGTCCGGCAGCCCGACGGGCCGCGACATGGAGCTCACCACTTACTGCCTCACCGTGATGGTGGCACGGGACGAAACGGGCACGGCCGTGCCGGTCCCGCCGTGGGTTCCGCGCTCGGACGAGGACAAGCGCCTCGCCGAGCACGCCCGCGAACTGCTCGAGATCCGCGGACGTGCGCCGGGAAGCAAGCTCCCGAGCCACCTCTCCGACTAACCCTTCAGGGCTCAGTTGGCGTAGGGGTCCGCGATGCCGATGTACTGGGTTGTGGTGTACTCCGCGATTCCCTCCGAACCGCCCTCACGGCCCAGCCCGGAGTGTTTCACTCCGCCGAAGGGTGCCGCGGCGTTCGAGATGACACCGGCATTAAAGCCGACCATGCCGAATTCGATCTGCTCCGCCACCCGCAACAGGCGGTTGAAGTCCCTGCTGTACACGTAGGAAGCGAGTCCGTATTCGCTCGCATTCGCAAGCCGGATCGCATCTTCCTCGGTGGCGAACGTGGTTACGGGAGCCACAGGGCCAAAGATTTCCTGACCCAGAATCTCGGCGCCGTTGGGCACATTGCCGAGCACCGTGGGCTGGTAGAAGTAGCCGGCACCCTTCACCGGTGCACCGCCCGTCACAGCCGTAGCACCGGCGTCGACGGCGGCACTGACCAAGGCATGGACGTCATCACGCGCGTCGCCGTCGATCAGGGGGCCCACCTGGGTCCCCGGCTCGGTGCCGCGTCCGGTGGTGAGTGCACCCATGGCTTCGGCGAACCTCCGGGTGAATTCCGCAGCGACTGATTCCTGTACGAGGAACCGGTTTGCGGCAGTGCAAGCCTCGCCCATGTTCCGCATCTTCGCGGCCATGGCTCCCTCAACGGCCTTGTCCAGGTCGGCGTCGTCGAACACAATAAATGGCGCGTTTCCACCCAGTTCCATGGAGGTCCGCAGCACGTTCTGCGCGGCGTCCGCCATCAGGCGCTTTCCTACTGGCGTGGAACCCGTGAAGGAAATTTTGCGAAGCCGGGGATCAGCAAGCAGGGGACCGGAGATGCCGGAGGCGCTGGACGACGGGACGACATTCAGTACTCCGGCGGGGAGGCCGGCGTCGAGCATTGTCTGGGCGAACAGCTGGGCTGTCAGCGGAGTCAGCTTTGCCGGCTTGAGCACCATGGTGCACCCGGCAGCGACGGCAGGAGCAACCTTGCGTGTTGCCATGGCTAGCGGGAAGTTCCAGGGCGTGATGAGCAGGCACGGGCCCACCGGCTTGTGCTGGACCAGGATCTTGTTCTTGCCCTCGGGGGTGGTGAGGTAACGGCCGTGGTCGCGGACCGCTTCCTCCGAGAACCAGCGCAGGAATTCCGCACCGTACGTTACTTCGCCGCGCGCTTCGGCCAGCGGTTTGCCCATCTCGAGGGTCATCAGCAGCGCGAAGTCCTCTGCACGCTCGGTCACCAGGTCGAAGGCGCGACGCAGGATCTCGGCGCGATCGCGGGGTGCGGTCCGCGCCCAAGAGGCCTGTACGGCGTCGGCAGCATCGAGCGCGGCGACAGCGTCGTCACTGGTCGCCGAGGCAAGAGTGGCGAGCACTTTTCCGGTGGCGGGATCATGCACGCCGAAAGTGCCGCCGTCGGACGCGTCCCGCCATTCGCCGTTGATTAGAAGACCGGTAGGCACAGTCGAGAGGAGCTGCGCTTCGCGCTCAGGCGAGACGGCAGGGGAGAGTGCTGGAGTAACTGTCAAGGGAAGTCCTTCGAGAGGTCAGTAACTGGCGCGGGAATCGCGATCGGATGCAGGTATGAACTGGGCGGCGAGGGCTTCGGAGCCCCTGGCCAGCAGTGCGACGTCGGCGCCCACCAGGATGAAGCCGGCGCCGATGTCCAGGTAGTGACGCGCGGTTTCGGGATTGAAGGCGTTCACACCGGCCGGCTTGCCGGCCTCCTTCGCAGCTACAAGGCAGCGTTCGACGGCGGCGCGCACCTCCGGATGCTCCTGCTGGCCGAGCACGCCCATGGAAGCAGCGAGGTCGGAGGGGCCGACGAAAATGGCGTCCACGCCGTCGACCTTGAGGATGTCCTCCACTGCTTCAACAGCCGCTGTGGACTCGATCTGCACTGTCACGCTGATGGTCTCACTGGCGCGGGTTAGATAGTCGGGCACACGATTCCAGCGAGCGGCACGAGCCAGCGCCGAGCCGACCCCGCGCACACCCTCCGGCGGGTACCGGGTGGCGGCCACAGCGGCCTCGGCCTCTGCCACCGAGTGCACCATCGGGATGAGCAGGTTCTGAACACCGAGATCCAGGTACTGCTTGATCAGCACGGTGTCGTTGACGGGTGGCCGGACCATGGCGTGCACGGGGTAGCCGTGGACTGCCTGGAGCTGGGCGAGGATCGATTCCAGTCCGTTGGGGCTGTGCTCGGCGTCGACCAGGAGCCAGTCCAGGCCGGCTCCCGCGCAGAGCTCGGCGATCAGCGGGCTCCCCGAGCACACCCACATACCGGCCAGCGGGCGGCCGGTGTCAGAAAGCGCTTCACGGAACGTGGTCTCTAGTGGAAGTGGCATGTCACAGCTCCGAGTGGTCCGTAATCGGCGTGCACGGTGTCGCCCTTGTGAACCCAGAGGGGGCGGGTGAAGGAACCGGCGAGGATGATGTCCCCGGCCTTCAGCGCATCCCCGTGTGGGGCTATTTTGTTCGCCAGCCAGTAGACGCCGGCAGCGGGGTGGTCCAGCACACCGGCGGCCACGCCGGTCTCCTCCACGGTCTGGTTCTTGTAGAGAATGGCCGCGACCCAGCGGAGGTCGACGGCGTCGGGCTTCACCGGGCGGCCGCCCACCACCATCGCGCCCATCGCAGCGTTGTCCGAGATGGTGTCCACGATGGTCCGGCCCTCCATTTCGATCCGGGAGTCCAGGATCTCAAGAGCCGGAACCACGTAGTCGGTGGCATTCAGGACGTCGAAGATTGTGCAGCCGGGGCCCTTCAGCCCGTCCTTCAGAACGAACGCGAGCTCCACCTCTACCCGCGGGTGGGTGTACTTGTCCCACTCCACCGAGCAGCCCGTTTCCAGCACCATGTCATCGAAGATGGCACCGTAGTCCGGCTCCGTGATCCCCGTGGCCGCCTGCATTGCTTTCGACGTGAGGCCGATCTTGCGCCCCACCAGGGTGCGCCCGGCTTCCTCATTACGACGACGCCACAACTGTTGGACGGCGTAGGAGTCCTCGACGGTCATCTCCGGATAGCGTGCGGTCAGCCGGGGAACGGGAGTACGCGTTCGTCCGGCTTCCACCAGCTCGTCTGCAATGGCTTCAATCGTCGCGTCATCCAGCATGGTTACAGCTGCGCTCCCAGCTTGAAGCCCTGCTGGGCGGCAGCGCCGTCGTCGTCCTGCTTGCGTGTGTAGGAGAAGCCGTCAGCGCCGACGGTGACCGCCATCTCACTCTTCTCCTCGCGCTCTATGACCGGCTGCGGGTTGCCGTCGAGGTCCAGGACCAGGGACGCCTCGGTGTACCAGGAGGGCACAACCGGGTTGCCCCACCAGTCACGGCGCTGATTGTCATGGACGTCCCAGGTGATCGTGGGGTTGTCCGGGTCGCCGGTGTAGTAGTCCTGCGTATAGATCTCGATGCGGTGGCCGTCCGGATCCAGGATGTAAAGGTAGAAGGCGTTGGAGACGCCGTGGCGTCCCGGCCCGCGCTCGATCCGGTCGCTGATACGCAGCGCGCCCATCTTGTCGCAGATCTGGATGATGTTGTGCTTCTCATGGGTGGCGAACGCGACGTGGTGCATCCGCGGGCCGTTGCCGCCGGTGAGGGCAGTGTCATGAACCGTCTGCTTGCGGTGCATCCACGCGGCGTAGGTGACGCCGTCGGAATCCTTGATGTCTTCGGAGACGCGGAAACCGAGGTCCTCTAGGTACTTGCGGCCGCGCGGCACGTCGGGTGTGACCTGGTTGAAGTGGTCCAGGCGTACAAGCTCGCCGGCGGAGTACAGGTCGTAGCGCTGGGTGAGGCGCTCGACGTGCTCCACGTCGTAGAAGAACTCGTAGGGGAAGCCGAGCGGATCCTCAACCCGGACGGAATCACCGATGCCCTTGGTGAACCCTTCCGTGCGGCGCTCGGTCCGGCAGCCGAGCTCCTTGTAGTACGCCTCGGCGGCGTCCACCTCAGCGGGTGACTTCACGCGGTAGGCGAAGGCGGCGACGGCGGCTACCGGCCCCTTGCGCAGCACCAGGTTGTGGTGGATGAACTCCTCCAGCGAGCGCAGGTAGATGTTGTTCTCGTCTTCCTCGGTGACGTGAAGGCCGAGGACATCGACGTAGAACTCGCGTGACTTCGCGAGGTCGGTGACCACGATCTCCATGTACGCGCAGCGCACAATGTCCGGAGCCGGAGCGGTGGGGGTTGGAACAAAGTCGGTCATGGTGTTCTCTCTTCTTCTTCGAGGAGGTAAAGGAAAGGTGGATTAACCCTCGTTGGCGGCGGAGGCTTCTACGCTGCCGAACTTCGGGGTGTGGACGGTGCCGAGCGTGATGTGCACGGCCTGCTGGTCGGTGTAGAAGTCGATGGAGCGGTAGCCGCCCTCGTGTCCCAGGCCCGAGGCCTTCACTCCGCCGAACGGGGTGCGGAGGTCACGCACATTGTGGCTGTTCAGCCACACCATGCCTGCTTCCACGTTCTGCGAGAAGTTGTGCGCACGGGTGAGGTTCTGCGTCCAGATGTAGGCGGCCAGCCCGTACCTGGTGTTGTTTGCGAGAGCCAGGGCTTCGTCGTCGTTCTCAAACGGGGTGATGGCGACAACCGGTCCGAAGATTTCTTCCTGGAAGATCCGTGCGTCGGGCGCGACGTCGGCAAAAACGGTAGGGGCGATGTAGTTGCCTTCGGGAAGGTGCTCGGGGCGGCCGCCGCCGGCGAGGAGCCGGCCCTCGGACTTGCCGATCTCCACGTACGAGGCCACTTTGTCGTAGTGCTCGGGGTGGACCAGTGCGCCGACCTGGGTCTTGGGATCATGCGGATCGCCGACGACGATGGTCTTTGCGCGGGCAGCGTACTTCTCGCAGAATTCGTCGTAAATTGCCCGCTCCACGAGGATGCGGGAGCCCGCGGTGCAGCGTTCGCCGTTCAGTGAGAAGACGCCGAAGAGTGCGGAGTCAATCGCGGCGTCGAGGTCCGCATCGGCGAAGACGACGCAGGGCGACTTTCCGCCAAGTTCCATCGACAGGCCTTTGAGGTTGGCTGCGGCGTTGCGGAAGATCGTCTGTCCCGTAGTGGTTTCGCCCGTGAAGGAGATTAACGGAACCTCAGGGTGCTTGACCAGCGCGTCACCGGCTTCCTCGCCGAGGCCGTTGACCAGGTTGAAGACACCGTCCGGCAGTCCCGCGTCCTTGAAGATCTGCGCCCAAAGCGATGCGGAAAGAGGCGTGAACTCGGCAGGCTTCAGAACGACTGTGTTGCCGGTCGCCAGCGCCGGGGCGAGCTTCCAGGATTCGAGCATGAACGGCGTGTTCCACGGGGTGATCAGCCCGGCGACACCGATGGGCTTGCGGTTCACATAGTTGATCTGGGAGCCGGGAACCTTCATGGCGTCGTCGAACTGGGCCACGATGAGGTCTGCGAAGAAGCGGAAATTCTCTGCCGCGCGCAGGGCCTGGCCCTTTGCCTGCGTGATGGGCAGGCCGGTGTCGAACGTCTCCAGTTCGGCGAGCCGGGACTCCTGTGCTTCGACGGCGTCGGCGATCTTGTTCAGCACGCGGGCACGCTCGCGGGGTTTCATCTTCGGCCATGGACCGTTGACGAAGGCTTCCCGCGCAGCGGCGACGGCGAGGTCGATGTCTTCCTTCTGGCCGGCTGCCGCGGTCGCGTAGTTCTTGTTGGACACGGGATCCAGCACATCGAACGTCTTGCCGCCGACGGAGTCGACGAACTTGCCGTTGATGTAGTGCTGAATGTGGGTGGGCAGGTCCTGGGGCACGTAGTGGCTGGTTTCAGGGACGGTAGACGTCATTGTTCTCTTCCTGACTGCTGGGATTTATGTGGTGATGGCGGGCGCTTGCGCGAGGTAAGCGTCGAGGGTGGCGGAGCGGTGCTGCCGGGCAGCGCGCTCGATGGTGTCGGCGTCAGCATTCGATTCAATGAGCTGGAGCAGCGTTTCATGTTCGCGCACTGATTCGCGTGCGCGGCCTGGAACAAACCGAAAGGTCGAGGATCTCAGCGAAGCCAACCGGTTCCAACCCCGGTGAACGAGGTCGAGAATGTGCGGATTGGGGCAGTTCTCAAAGAGGACGCTATGGAAGTCCTGGTTGAGGCTGGTGAAACGAACCGGGTCGAAGTGGTCGAGGCATTCGCGCATCTCGTCGTTGATGGTCCGCGCCCGGGCAATCGCTGCTGAATCGACGAGCGGCGCTGACAGGGCGGTGGCAGCACCCTCCACAATGCTGAGGGTCTGCATCGTATAGAGGTACTCGGTCGGGTCGATTCCTGACACTGTGGCGCCGATGTTGCGTTCGAACTTGACGAGGCCTTCGGCTTCCAGCCGCCGGATCGCTTCCCGCACGGGCACCACGCTGAAACCGAGATCCTCGGCAATCTTTGCCAGAACGAGGCGGTAGCCGGGGGAGAAGGTCCCCTCCACGATGCGCGCTTTGATAGAGGTATAGGCCTGCTCGGACTTACTGCCGGTCTTGGTGGCACCGGCTTCCCGCACGACGGCGGAACCTGCGACGGCGGTTTCAGTCACCTGATTTTCCTTCCGCGCTCGTTGCCCACTCCTGGTACTTCGCCTTCCATTCAGCATTCATCGGGAAGAGCCCGTCAACGCTGTGGCCCTGCTCGACCATCTCAAAGATGAAGACCTCTTCCTTCTCCTGCTGGATGCAGTCTTCGGCGACCTCTTCAGCCAGGGCCGGCGGAATGACCAGGATGCCGTCGGAGTCGGCCACGATGATGTCGCCCGGTTGGACAGTTGTTCCACCGCAGGCGATGGTGATGTCTGTATCCCACGGCACATGACGGCGGCCAAGGACAGCCGGATGCGGGTTCGAGAAGTAGGTAGGGATATCGAGGTCGGCAACGGCCGAGTAATCGCGGACACCGCCGTCGGTGATGATGGCGGCCGCACCACGAACCTGCGCACGCAGGGCCAGTACGTCGCCGATTGTCCCGGTGCCTTTTTCACCACGAGCTTCCATGACAATGATCTCGCCCTCATTCACCGAATCGATGACGCGCTTCTGGGCATTGAAGCCACCGCCGTGAGTCTTGAAGAGGTCTTCCCTGTTCGGGACGTAACGAAGAGTACGTGCCAGTCCCACCACGCGGCGATCGGGTCGCGTGCTCTGCAGGCCGTCAATGCTCACGTTGTCCAGCCCCCGCTTCCGCAGCTGTGAAGAAATAGTGGCGGTGGCGACGCCTTCGAGCTTCTTCTTCAGCTCCGGCGAAAGGGCCGGATCCGCCGGAGCCAGGCCGGCAGCCTCACGGGATCCGTATGCTTCCTCGCGCTGGGCATCATCCGGCTTGGGTTTGGCACCGAAGTCGGCGAACGGCATCGTTCCTTCCACCACCCGCGTGGTGAGCATGCCGCTGGTATAGCCGCCGGACGTGACCTCGATTTCGATGACGTCGCCCGGCTGGGCAACCGAGGCGCCGGCAGGAGTGCCGGTAAGGATGACGTCGCCGGTCTCGAGGGTGAGGAGTTGAGAGAGATCGGCCACGAGTTGGGCGAAGGGGAAGAGCAGGTCCTCGGTGGTGTCGTCCTGGACACGCTCGCCGTTGTGCCAGGTGCGGATACGCAGTGCTTCAGGGTCCACCTGACCGGCGGGGATCAACTGCGGGCCGATCGGTGTGAAGCCGTCGCCTCCCTTGGATCGGACGTTGGATCCCTTGTCGGCGTAACGGAGGTCGTAGACGCCGAGGTCATTGCTGGCGGTCACCCACTCAACATGATGCCAGGCTTCGTCAGGTGTCACTCGACGGGCCGGCGTGCCGATGATGAGCGCGATTTCCCCTTCGTAACCCAGCAGTTCACATCCGAGCGGACGCTCCATGGTGCCCGGTGCATCCGTGGATCCCAACGCCAGCGACGACGGCGGCTTCAGGAAGTAGGACGGCTGCTGTGGCGTGCGGCCCCGCTGGGCGGCGCGGCTCGGGTAGTTGATGTGGACGGCGATGACCTTGCGGGTGCGGGCAAGCAGATCCGCGCTCACTGCTTGGACTTGAGACTCCATCGTCATGCCGGTTCTCCTTGAACATCAGGTGTAGAAATCGATGTACGAAATCGTATACGATGAGTATGTCGCGTCAACGAGGCCACGTCAACCCCCTTTCAGGCGGTCCGAAGAGTGGTTGTGTTCCACGTCATGCACGTCGTACAGTTTTGACACCGCCATTCGTTATCTGAATCTTGTGTTCAAATAACGAACACCGTCCGGGTGGGCAACCAAAAAGTTCCACAAAGATGTGAGTGAGGAAAGCCCGTGCAGTTTCACCATCACGGTTATGTATCCGGTGACCCACGGGTCCAGCCAGCTGCCGGAACCGGCATAGACAGGCCTGAGGAGTTACCCGATGAGGTCGATGTCCTCATCGTCGGCAGCGGTCCTGCCGGAATGCTTGCCGCTGCCCAGTTGTCCCAGTTCCCGAGTATCACTACGCGCATCGTGGAGCGCCGTCCCGGAAGACTCGCCATTGGGCAGGCCGACGGGATCCAGGCCCGCAGTGTCGAGACCTTCCAGGCTTTCGGATTCGCTGAGCGCATCACTGCCGAGGCGTATCGCATCACGGAAATGGCGTTCTGGAAGCCGGACCCTGCGGACCCCTCACGCATCATCCGGACCGCACGGCCGCTCGATGATCCCACCGGCATCAGCGAATTCCCGCACCTCATCGTCAATCAGGCGCGCGTCCTCGATTACTTCGCGGAGTTTGCGGCGAACGCGCCCACCCGCACCAAGCCGGACTACGGGTACGACTTCCAGCACCTCGAGGTCGCCGATGAGGGTGAGTACCCGGTCACGGTGACGCTTCTCCACACGGCCGGTCCACTCGAAGGCCAGGAGCGCACCGTCCGCGCGAAATACGTCATCGGGGCGGATGGGGCACGCAGCAAAGTCCGCAAGGCAATCGGCTGCACGCTCGCCGGCGATGCAGCCAATCATGCCTGGGGCGTCATGGATGTCCTCGCCGTAACGGACTTCCCCGACATCCGGCTCAAGTGCGCCATCCAGTCGGGCGGGGGCGGAAGCATCCTGCTCATTCCGCGTGAGGGCGGCCATCTCTTCCGGATGTACGTCGATCTCGGTGAAGTTGACGCCCACACGAAGGGCGATATCCGCAGCACCACCATCGATGAGATCATCGAGAAGGCTAATGCGATCCTTTCTCCGTACACCCTCGATGTCCGCAATGTCGCCTGGCACAGCGTGTACGAGGTGGGCCACCGCCTGACGGACAGGTTCGACGACGTCCTTCCGGAGGAGCTCGGAACGCGTACTCCGCGCGTCTTCATTACCGGCGATGCCTGCCATACGCACAGCGCGAAGGCCGGTCAGGGGATGAACGTCTCCATGCAGGACGGTTTCAACATCGCCTGGAAACTGGGTCATGTCCTTGAAGGCCGAAGCCCGGAGAGCCTGCTGTCAACGTACTCCGCTGAACGCCAAGTGGTTGCAAAGAATCTCATCGACTTCGACAAGCAGTGGTCAACGCTCATGGCCAAGAAGCCCGAAGAGTTCGAAGACCCCACGGAACTGGAGAACTTCTACGTCCGCACCATGGAGTTCCCCGCCGGCTTCATGACGGAGTACTCGCCGTCGATGATCGTGGGGGAGCCGACACATCAGGAGCTGGCTGCCGGGTTCCCGATCGGTAAGCGCTTCAAGTCAGCGCCCGTGATGCGGGTTTGCGACACCAATCCGATGCACCTCGGCCACCACGCAACAGCAGACGGACGATGGCGCATCTACGTCTTCGCGGACGAGCCCCTGCCGGGCAACCCCTCGAAGGTCACCAACTTCGCCGAGTGGCTGATGAACTCACCGGAGTCGCCGTTGGCGGCCACGCCCGCGGCTGCGGATCTTGACGCCTGGTTCGATGTAAAGGTGGTCTATCAGCAGGATCACCACTCCATCGACATCAACGCCGTGCCGGAAGTCTTCAAGCCTCAGGTCGGGCCGTTCAAGCTGAACTACCTGGAGAAGGTGTTCGGCGTAGACCCGGCCCAGGATATCTTCGAGCTGCGCGGGCTCGACCGAGACGGGGTCGCCGTCGTCGTCCGTCCGGACCAGTACGTGGCCAATGTCCTGCCGCTGACAGCGACCACGGAACTCGCCGCTTTCTTCGCGGGCATGGAGGCGAGCGCGCGGACTAAAGCCGAGCTCTACCAGTAATGGTGCAGCCTGGGGTCCTTCACCCCGCGCCCCCAGGACTCAGCTACTTCGCCCGCATCGAAGTCAATGTCGCTGCTCCGATTGACCTTGGCGTGGCTGATGGAGAGCACCGCCGTATCGTGCCGATCCTTGGCGGAAATGTCGACGGCCCGCTGCTTAAGGGAATTGTGATTTCAGGCGGCGCCGACTACCAGGTGCTTCGTTCCGAGACGTTGAGCCAGCTTGAGGCACGCTACGCGCTGGAGACGGACGACGGTGATCGGATCGCTGTCCATAACCTGGGTGTGCGCAGCGGCTCGGCCGAGGACATCGAGCGGATAGTCAGGGGCGAGACAGTTGACCCCACCCGCATCTACTTCAGGAGTTCGCCGCGTTTCTCAGCGGGCGGTGAGCGCTGGGCATGGCTGGGCTCGCGGGTGTTCATCGCCACAGGGGAGCGCACACCCGAGACCGTACTGCTGCACGTCTACCTTGTGGAATGACTCCAGGGTCCTGACACACGTTCCTGCTTACCCCGCCAAACGTCAGAAGGCCGGACTCGCTATTGCGGGTCCGGCCTTCTGACGATCTGCATGATCTGAGCCGTCAGCGGCTGATGACCTTGGGTGCGGCCACTGACTTGAGGCCGGCGACACCAAATTCCTGACCGTACCCTGAAGCCTTAATTCCGCCGAAGGGCACCATTGGATTGAGCCCACCGTGCTGGTTGATCCACACGCTGCCGGCCTGCAGGCGCTTGGCGACCTCGACAGCCGCGTCGACATCATCCGACCACACGGAGGCGCCAAGACCTTGGTCTGAATCGTTGGCTCGGCGCACGGCGTCGTCGACGTCTGAGTATCGGATGACGGGGATTGCGGGGCCGAACTGCTCCCGATCAACCAGCTCCGCACCGTCCTCGATATCGGCAACGATGGTGGCCTGGTAGAACAGCGGCCCGAGCTCGGGGGCGGGTGCGCCACCAGCGACGATCCGCGCGCCCCGGGCACGGGCGTCGTCTACGAGCGACGAAACGATGTCGAACTGCACTTCATTCTGCAGCGGACCAAGTACGGACGCGTCGTCGAGACCGCGGCCCATGGGCATGGTCTTCGCGAGTTGCGCGAGCGTTTCCACCACCTCGTCATACACGGAGTCGTGCACGTAGAGACGCTTGAGGGAGGCACACGTCTGGCCCGTATTGATGAAGCAGCCCCAGAAGAGGTTTTCGGCGATGGCCGACACGGTGGTACCGGGAAGCACAATGCCGGGATCGTTGCCTCCGAGCTCGAGAGTGAGGCGCGCGAGGTTGTTCGACGAAGACTCGACGATCTTGCGCCCCGTCTCCGTGGAGCCGGTGAACATGATTTTGTCGATATCCGGGTGCGCCGTCATCGCAGCACCCACCTCACCGTCCCCGGAAATGACCGAAAGTACGTCCTCCGGCAGATGGCGGTTGTAGATGTTGACGAGCGCGAGCACCGACAGGGGAGTGTATTCGCTGGGCTTGACCACAACCGTGTTGCCCATGCGCAGCGATGGTGCAATCTGCCAGACGGTGATCATCATGGGCCAGTTCCACGGACCGATCGCGGCAACAACGCCGAGTGCGTCGTAGTGCACCTCGGCGCGGGAACCGCCATCTTCGAAGACGACCTCCGGTTCCAGTGGCGTATTCGCCGCGCTGCGCGTCCAGACCGAGCAGGCTCCCACCTCGAAGCGGGCGTTGAGGCCGCCGAGAGGCTTCCCCTGCTCGCGGGAGAGCAGTTCCGCCAACTCCTCCGCGTTTGCCTCGATGTCATCGGCGATGGCGTTGAGGAGCCGTGAACGTTCGTCGTGCCCGAGGGCGTTCCATGCCGGCTGCGCCTGACGAGCCCGAGTGATCATCCCCTCAAGGTCGGCGGCCGTGTGCACAGGGGCATAACCGATCGTCTCGCGCGTCGCAGCATCGGGGATGGCCCGGCCCTCTGTCTCCGAAACAGTGATGGCCTCGAGAATTGAAGTTCCAGCGGTCATAGTGATCCTCCTCGATCCGAATGATGATTCTTAATTCTGCGCGGTGACGGCGAACGTCGATTGCCGATGCGCGCACTCTGATTGCCCAGCGGTGCATCGCGGGGGTGTCGAAGGAATCGAAGTCCGGGGTTGAAGCACCGAAGAGCAGTGCCCGCCGTTCCTGATGTCGAGCCCGATCCCTCAACTTTTGGCGCCCAAATTTCGGGCTCATTTCCAAAAGGACACACCGAAATGTCCGAAGGGCGAAGTCTGCATCGAGGGTCAATGCGGGTGCGCCCGTGGTCAAGAGGAAGCGCTCCGGCACACCGATAGTTGATGGAAACGCTCGGGGCGGCCGGACCCCGGGGTGATCAAGGAGGACTCATGAGCAGAGCCGACGTCATAGTCACCAATGCTGTTATCCGCACGATGGATTCGGCGCAGCCGACCGCCACGGCATTCGCTGTCGCTGATGGTCGCATAGCGCTCGTCGGATCCGATGACGAGGTACTGGCAATTGCTGATGCTGACACCGAGCTCGTGGATTTGGGCGGCGCGACCGTCATCCCCGGTCTCGTCGACGTCCACAATCACCACCTGATGGCAGGAGAGGCCGATCTGTACCAGTTGGCATTTTCACCGACTGCCACCTTCGATGAGGTCGTCGACGCGGTGCGCTCGTACGCCGCCGACCTGGAACCCGACGCGTGGGTGATCGGCGAGGCGTTCGGAAGCGTGCTCATCGAGAACTTCTCCCACGTCTCCGCCCGACAGCGCCTCGACGAGGCGGCCGGCGGACGCCCCGTCGCCCTCACTGATGACAGCCACCACAACCGTTTCGCAAACACCCGTGCACTTGAGCTTGCCGGAATCACGGCCGACACGCCCGATCCTGACCAAGGCCACATTGTCCGCGACCCGGAAACGGGGGAGCCCACAGGTTTGCTGCTCGAATCCGCGACGATCGCCCTCACGGAAGCTGTGGATGCCGGACTGCAGCGCACACCCCAGCGGTATCGCGATGCAAGTCAGCGCGCCCTGGAAATCCTGCACTCCTTCGGAATCACTGCCTTCCAGGATGCTGCGGCAACCGTCGAAATCATGGGAGCGTTGCGCGACCTCGATGAGGCGGGAGACCTCCACGCGTGGGTTTCCTCCTGCATGTTGTCCTCGGGATTCCTTTTTGCCAACACTCCCTTTGGAGACGAGCTCGTCGCACGTGGTGAAGAGTTCCGGACCGCGCACCACCGCCCCGACTTCGTCAAGGTTGCTCTGGACGGTGTGCCACCGACGTATACCGGTGCCTTCCTCACCCCTTACCTGGAGACTCCTGAGCACGGTCACGAGCACTGCGGAGTGACAACGATGGAACCCGCCGAGCTGGAGTCCTGGCTGCTCCGAACGGCGGCGCGCGGGCTCGGGGCAAAGATTCACTGCACTGGAGATGCATCGGTGCGGGTGGCACTGGACGCCATCGAAGCCGTTCGCGCCGCCGGATACTCCGAACTGAAGTACCACATCGCCCACGGCCAGTTTGTGCACCCGGACGACCGGCCTCGTTTCGCCTCGCTCAGTGTGGCGGCTGACATATCGCCTTACCTCTGGTTCCCCGGCGTTATCCCCGACGCGATCGCCACCGTCCGGCCCGCCGAGCAGGCCCGGCAGCTGCAGCCCAACCGGGATCTTCTCGATCTGGGCGTGCTGGTGGCGGGCGGATCCGACTGGCCCGTCAGCGTGTCGCCAAACCCGTGGGAGGGTATCCAGGGCCTCGTGACCCGAGCGGACCCGCTCGGACGTGCACCCGGCACGCTGTGGATTGAGCAAGCGGTCACGCTTGAGGAAGCTCTCGAAATCTTCACCATCAACGGCGCGAAAGCCATGGGATTGGATGACGTGACCGGTTCCCTCGCCGTCGGCAAGTCCGCGGATTTCGCGGTGCTCAACCAGGACCCCTTCGCAGTGCCGAGTGAACGCATCGTCGAGACGCACGCAGTCGAGACGTGGTTTGCCGGCCGCAAGGTCTTTACCCGTGACTGACGACCCATCACCGTCCCTGCACCAATCACAGATACACCGAGGAGAACAGCACATGCGTACCAGCAGATTGTTCGCGGCGGTAGCGACGACCAGTGCCACGGCACTCGTTCTCGTCGGCTGCGGCACCACCACTGAAAGCGACCCTGCGGCTGAGCCCGTCGAACGCGGCACGGTCGACAAAATCCTGTTCGACTACCCGTTCACGGCGCTGCCTGTGTACGGTGCCATCGCGGGCATCGTCGAGGAACGAGCCGCGGAGCAGGGCGTCGAAGTGGTCTTCACCAATGACGAGATGGACCTGCAGAAACAGGTCAGCCAGCTCAACTCCTACCTCACAAGCGATGTAGACGCGGTCGTCTCCTTCCCCGTTGACCCGGCAAGCCTGGAGAGCATCGCAAAGCAGTATCAGGATGAAGGCAAGTACTGGGTCACCTATGGCGGTGATATGGAGAACCAGGACGCGACGCTGCAGTTCAGCTTCTATGACTCCGGGTATCAGCTGGGACAGAACGCGGCTGAGTGGGCCCTCGAGAATGTCGGCCCGGACGCCAAGGTGATCGTTCTGAATGAGACAGAGCGGCAGATCGGCATCGAGCGCACTCAAGGCCTGATGGAAGGGCTCAAAGAGGCGGGTCCAGACCTGCAGATCGTAGCCGAGCAGCAGGCTGTGACCCCCGAGGACGGACTCTCGGTCACCACATCCCTGCTCGCGCAGCACCCGGATGTCAACGTCGTGGTTTCGGCAGTCGGTGATGCAGCGCAGGGAGCCTATCAGGCGCTCGTCGCTTCCGGCCGCGCAGAGGATGACCCGGAGACCTACGTTGGCGGTCTCGACCCCAATCTGTTCGGCCTTCAGAAGATGCAGGAGGGCAAGTTCTTCCGCGCAGCCACGTACTTCTCGCTGAGTGAGCTGGTCATGAACGTGATTGACATTCCGGTGGCACTTGGTGAGGGGGAGACTGACGCCAGCGTCGACATCCCCGTGACCGTAGTCACCAAGGACACTCCCGAACTCCCGGACTACATCGCCGAACTGGGCGGCTGACCACACGCCGGGCGTGTAACGCGCGCCCGGCACTCCGTCCGCCCCCACCCCTCATCTAAGGAGACCCAATGGCCGCATCGGTTCGCGGGCTCACCAAGCGATACGGTGCCACTCTGGCGCTCGACGACGTGACGCTCACCATTCCCGATGGGGAAGTGCATGCCCTCCTCGGGCACAACGGAGCAGGCAAGTCCACAGTCATCAAATGCCTCGGCGGCGGCATCCACCCGAGCGCCGGCACGATCGAGCTCGACGGTCGCACCTATGACAGTCTCACCCCCCGTGAATCGATCGCGGCGGGAGTTGCCGTCATCTACCAGCACCTCACTGTGATCGATGGACTGACGGTGGCCGAAAATCTCTTCATCGGCCAGGAACACACCCGGGCGGGATTCGTTGACCGACGTGGCCAGCGCGAGTTGGCCCGGGCCGCCCTCGAACGGGTGGGTGCTCACGGCATCGACCCGGATATGCAGGTGCGGGCGCTTCCCATCGGTCAACGCCAAATGGTCGAGATCGCCAAAGCCCTCCAACGGGACGCTCGGCTGCTGATTCTCGACGAACCGACGGCGGCACTCTCCCGGGAGGAATCCGACCGCCTCGGTGACCTCGTTCGTGATCTCGCCAACCGGGGCATCGCGATCCTCTACGTGACTCACCTCCTGGGCGAGGTGCTCAAACTGGCGGATGCGGCCACCGTGCTCCGCAATGGCAAGGCCGTCTGGAGCGCGCGGGGCAAGGACATCACACAAGAGGCCCTTGTTGACGCCATTAGCGATGGTCAGGGCGCCGCGCATGACCGCCCTGTCCCGCCCCGGCTGGACCGCACCCCGGCACTCGCTGTGCGGGGCCTGATGTCACCGGGCCTCGGTCCGATCGACGTTACGGTCGCCGCAGGCGAGATTGTCGCCTGTTATGGACTGATAGGGTCCGGGCGCACCCGGTTCCTGAACACGCTCTTCGGGCGAATCCGTCGGACAGGGGGCACAGTCAGCGTCGACGGAGTTCCCCGGAAGGCAGACAGTCCGCTCACCGCTCTAAGGGGAGGAATCGCCCTGGTGCCGGGAGACCGGGCGCGGGAGGGGCTATTCGGCACCTTGTCTGCACTCGATAACACCGTCGTCGGCGTTGCACCGAAGGTAGCCCGCTTCGGGTTCCGGTCCCAGACATCGGAACGCGGCGTTTTTGATCGTGTCGCTCACTGGCTCTCCTTGCGCCCGATGTCATCGACGCTTCCCGCAGGCAGATTCAGCGGCGGGAACCAGCAAAAAGTCCTGCTCGGACGCTGGGTGAACGACGTTGCCCGGACCCGGGTGCTCTTGCTCGACGACCCAACCCAGGGCGTCGACGTCGGTGCCCGCAAGGACATCTACGACGCGGTGAAGCGCCTCGCCGCTGAGCGGGGGGTCGGCATCCTCGTTGCGACCAACGAGTCAGAAGAGGTCGTTGACCTGGCGCACCGCTGTCTGATCTTCGAGCAAGGGCAAATCATCGGTGAGCACCTCGTCGCCGACACCACAGCCGATCAGCTCCTTGCGATCGTGCACAGCACTCATCCCGATACACGAATCATCGAATCCGCCGAAGGGCTCGCGCAATGAACAACAATCGCATGGTCCCCGCCGTCATTGAGGGCCTCGTACGCACGCCACTTTTTGTGCTGCTCATCATCATGGTGCTTGCGGTCCACTTCACGACAGATTCCTTCTTCGCCTGGCAGAATGTGCGAGGCATCCTGCAGGACAGCGCCGTCATTGCCATCGTGGCGATACCCGTCGCCATGCTCCTGATCTCCGGGTATATAGACCTGTCTGTGGGGTCATCACTGGCCCTCGGAGGCGTGGTTGCGGCCGTCGTGATGGATAAGGGCGCAGGCGAACCGGTCGTCGCCATCGTCCTGGCGATGCTGGCCGGCGCTGCGGTAGGGCTTGCCAATGCTCTTGCCGTCACGGTGCTGGGGCTCAACTCATTCATCACGACCCTCGGCACGCTCACGGCGGTACGAGGGATTGCCCAACTCATCAGCCCCGCGCCGCGAAACAACTTCGGAGACCAGTTCGGGTTCCTGGGCGTGGGCACGGTCGCCGGTATCCCACTGTCGGTCTGGATAGCCGGAATCCTCCTCGTTGTTGCTGCCGTGTTCCTGACGCAGACGCCGGTCGGACGCCACGTGTATGCCCTCGGGGTCAACCGCGAGGCGGCCTATCTCTCGGGCGTGCACGTGAAGGTGATTCCTTTCGTGCTGTTTGTGCTCTCCGGTGCTTTCGCCGGTTTTGCCGGCACCATCGTGGTCGCCCGACTCAACAGCGCACCGGCCGGCCAGATAGGCGCGGGGTTCGAGCTCGTCGTACTCACCGCTGTGCTCCTCGGCGGTGTGGCTCTCACGGGAGGAGAGGGAAGTGTTTTCGGAGTGCTCGTCGGGGTTCTCTTCTACGGCGCACTCAATAACTCACTCGTGCTGCTGGGAGTCACAACGTTCTGGCAGTCCGTGGCCAGCGGGCTCGCGCTGATCGCAGCGATCGGGCTAAGCCTCGTTACCCACGTGCTCAGGGATCGTCTCGCTGCAGCCAAGGCGCGACGACTGGCGGCCATGACGCCGGGACAAGCGAGCTCGGACCGGGGCGAACCGACGAAGGTCAGTTGACCTGTGTCGCAGGTGGGTTTCCGCACTCGTATCGACGAGTCGGGAGCCCACCCTGCTTCACGGACGCTTCGGGCGGAGCGAACTGGGGGAGACCCCAAAGTGTGTGCGGAACGATCGGCTGAAGTGGGCAGGATCGACGAAGCCGTTGTCGAGCGCGATCGACGTCACGGACCTCTCCGTACGGAGTGGGTTGATTAGCTCGTCGTAGCAACGCTCGAGACGACGGTTGCGGATGACAGTCGAGATGGTTGTGCCTTGGTCGCTGAACAGTAGATGCAGGTACCGCACAGAGACAAAGTGGGCGGCCGCGATCATGCGAGGGTTCAGCTCGGGCTCGGAGAGATGCTCGTCAACGTAATCCAGGACGCGTTGCAGAAGGGTCTCGTGAGCGGTGACGGGAACTTCGGGCCCGCAGTGCGACTCAAGGAGGGTGGATACGAGGTCGAGGGCATTCCGCGACAGGCGGTGCAGCGTATGGGATTCAAGGTCGCACGCTTGCTGCGCGAGGGACGAGATGTACGGCCGCACCATCGCACCGATACCTGAAACACCGTCCAGGCGTGTGGCAGCGGCCCTGGCAACGACATGGCTTGGTAGAGCCAACATCTCCTTGGGGAACATCACGACCGAGACGCGCGTATTGTCGCCGCAGATAAGCGAGTAGGGGCGATCGGTGTCGTAGACAGCCATGTCCCCCGCTGCCAGACGGCTTTCCCGCCCGTCCTGGATGATCATGCCGCTACCCTGCTCGAGCACAGTGAACTTGAAGTAGTGCTGCGGGTTCTTGGAAATGAGAGACGGCGTGCGGTGCACCGAATGGGCGTCTCCCGCAATTGCAAGCAGTTGGACGTCGCCACTCGCGCGACCACTGAGCGCGCCATGGAAGTCATCAGGTTGTTCAGTCCTGACATCGAGAGCGACGACGGCCTCCGCGACGGCGCTGCGGAACCCGGCCAGCGGAAGCAGCTCAGTGCGCTCGTTGGGGAGTAATACGGAACGGGTGTGTGTCATAAGATCTCACTCCATCGTGAAACGAGAATCGTATACGATCCTCTAATCTACCACAGGAACTGCGTTATAGCACTGTGTCGAGCCGGCCAATAATTCATCTCATCGTGTTCGCAACCGCGTCACGGATAGCACCCAGGAGCAACGGGAGGTGGCTATCCTCGATCGCGAGCGGGGGCCTGATCTTGAGGACCGAACCGGTTGGCCCGATCTTGCTGAGCAGGACGTCCCGCGTCTTGATTGCTTCAACGAGCTGTTTCGTCGCCACAGGGTCGGGTACCTGGTGCTCGGGATCTTGGAACACGGAGAACCCGAAAAACAGGCCGTCTCCCTTGACGGGGCCGAGCAGGTCGTGGCTATCCGTCAGGGTTGTCAGCTCCGCACGGATCGTCGATCCCAGACGTTTTGACCGTGACACGAGCTGTTCGTCATCGATGATGGACAGCACCTCGAGCCCGACGGCCGACGAGACAGGGTTCCCGGCGAAGGTGTTGAAGAACTCGTTGTATGTTCCGAACTCCTCGAGCAGGGCTTCCCTCGTCACGACGGCAGCAAGCGGGTGCCCGTTCCCGAGCGGTTTGCCGAGGGTGACGAAGTCGGGAACAAGGTCGTAGCGCTGGTATCCCCAGAAATGGCTGCCGATGCGGCCCAACCCTGCCTGCACTTCGTCTCCGATGACGAGGCCTCCCGCAGCGCGTACCCGCGCGGCGATTCCCTCAACATAACCCTCCGGCACGGTCGGCAGGCCCTCAGTTGAGAAGATCGACTCGAGGATGACGGCACAGACACCGTGTCCTTCCCTGATGAGTTCGGCAATGGCGCGGTCTACATGGATGAGCGCCTCCTCCCGCACCTCCTCCGGCGTGCGACCCGCGTTAGCTGCGGCGTCAAGATCAGGGACGGGGAAGGAGCGTACGTTCGGGGCAAGCCCCTCACGCGTCTTCAGGCCCGTTGTGATGCCGGCCAGCAGCGTGGTGTTGCCGTGGTAGCTGAAGTCTGTGACCAGGATTCCGGTTGCCTGCGTATGCTGCCGAGCGATGCGGAAGGCCAGCTCATTGGCCTCCGAACCGCTGTTGGCAAAGAGCACGCGGTCGAGCTCGGGCTCGAATCGGGCCAGGAGTTCCTCCGCGTATTCCACGACGCGCTCGTTGAGGTAGCGCGTGTGGATGTTCAGGGTCGAGGCTTGAGCTCGAAGTGCTTCAACGACGCGGGGGTGGGCGTGCCCGACGTGCGGAACGTTGTTGTAGGCATCAAGGTAGCGGCGGCCCGTGACGTCGGTGAGCCACACGCCGGATCCCTGAACGAGGTGGATTGGTTCCTCGTAGAAGAGGGGCGAGTGACGCCCGATCGTCGCGAAGCGGCGGGCCAGAAGTGCTGAGTTGCTCACTGTGAGTCCTTTCCTGGGGACGCAATTGCGGGTCGGCGCCATGGCGAGGCCTGTCCGCGGTCATAGGTGTCGGCGAGTTGGGCGACCCACGGTGCGACATTGGCTGCCACGAAGTCAGACGCGGGATCTCCCGGTCGTTCTGCTGCCCATGCGAGGTAGGTGAGCCCTCGGGCAAGCATGAAGGCGTCCCAAACCGCGATCTCATCCTTGCTGAGGGGACGTTCCTGCGTGTAGCCGGCAATGAGGGCCTGCTCATAATCGAGGTAGCGGGGATGTAGTGCGTGGTGGAAGATCGCGGTCACAAGGTCGAAAACAAACCAGCCGGTGCCAAAGTCGTCGAAGTCTATGAGCACAACGCCGTGCGCAGTTTCGAGGAGGTTCTCGGGGCTTGCGTCGGCGTGGATGATGCCGAACACCGAACTGTCCGTCGGCAGTGCGGAAAGCTGTTCATGGAGCGCAGGAAGTGCCCTGTCCACCGCATCCCGCTCCTCGGTCGTCAGGGAAGTAAGGAGGCGCGGGTCTCCCCAGAGCGGTGATGGTCCAGCCAAGCCGGCTGCGTCCCAGGCCGAACGGCGGAAGCCGGCGGGGATGCCCATCCTGACTGCTGCGGCATGGAGGCGGCCCAGCAGCGCGCCGATCTGCGCGAAGGCGGCGGGTTCGGGATTGTGTCGTCCTGCAAGTACGGACTCGATATCTCCGAAGGGGGAAGCGTCCTCGACCCAGCGCTGTGCAGAGACCTGTCGGCTGTGTTCCCCGACCTGCACCAGAGTGAACAGGTCGCCGTCGAGAGTGGGGATAACCTCCGGGACCTCGACTCCCGCGTCGCGCAGCGCACGGAGGAATTCGAACTCGGAACGTAGTTCTTCTTCGTCACGGTAGCCCGGCCGATGAAGTCGGATCGCGGTCGAACTGCCGGTGGAATCGATGGCACGGAAGACGTGATTCTCCCGATACTTGATGAATTCGACGCGGGAGTCCGGGTCCAGCCCGAAGGGGGCGAGCGCAGCCCGTGCGATGTCATGTGCGTCTTTGATATGCATGATTCTCCCGTCGTGGACAGTAACCCCACTGTCCCATACTCTGGTTCTACTTTCCAGAATCAAATTCTGATTGGAGCAAGATGACGACAACTTTGAAAGAGCGACGTCGGGATCATGTGCGTACCGAACTGGCCGCCACCACCCTCCAGCTCGTCAGTGAAGAGGGGGTGGAGGCTGCAACCATCGAACGCATCTGTGCGGCCTGCGGCACGTCCCGATCCACCATCTACTCCCACTTTCCCGATGGTCGCGATGGTGTCTTAAGAGCTGCATACTTCCGCGCAGGGGAGTCTTTGATCGAGCTGGCGCGGGAGCGGGCAACACAAATCGTCGGATGGGACGCCCGCATCGCCAGTTACGCTCGCACCATGCTTGAGTTCTCAAGTTCACCCAATCTGGGCAGTTTCTACAGTGTCTCTGGGCCCAGCCTCCTCGGTTTTCGCTCCGAGCGTGGAGTAGGCGCGCAAAGCTACTTCGATGACATTCGAACTGAGCTGTCGACAGCTCAGGCAGCGGGCGAGCTGCCAGCCGATGCCGAGCCAGAAACCCTCGCTACCCTGCTCGTATCGAGCCTGCGCGATGCCGGAGTTGCCGCGGCGCAGAACCCGGAACTCTGCGAGCGTTTCGTCACATCGGTCTGGACAATCCTCAAGGGATTGCGGGCGCTTGGACCGAGCGCAATTCCGACGACGCCTGAAAGCCCGACGACGACTGAGAGTGAACAACGATGACTGAGGCACCAGGCAGGGAACAATCCACTGACCGTGTGGTCGCGGTAACCGGCGGTGGCACCGGAATAGGTGCAGCCATTGCCGAGCGCTTTGTCGCCGCCGGCTGGCGTGTCGCGGTGATCGGGCGACGGCAAGGGCCTCTTGAGGATGTCGCCCGCCGTACTGGAGCGCTGCCGATAGTCGCGGATGCGGCGGACTCCAGGGGCGCCGCCGCTGCCGTCGCTACCGTGCTCGAACATTTCGGCAGGCTCGACGCATTCATCGCGAACGCCGGTGGTCACGGCTTCGCGGCCCTGGATGAGACGACGGACGAAGCGTGGGCGGCGAGCATGCGCTCCAACCTTGACTCGGCGTTCGTCTTCGCCCGCGCGTCGATTGAGGCGCTGAAGGCGGCACGGGGCTCAATCGTCGTCGTCTCCTCACTCGCCGGTCTCGCGGCCGGGCCTAGCACTATCGGGTACACCACAGCGAAGCACGCGCTCATCGGCCTCACCCGGTCGATCGCTCGTGACTACGGAGTCCACGGCGTGCGGGCCAACGCTATATGTCCCGGTTGGGTGCGGACACCGATGGCGGACTCCGAGATGGACGAGTTTGCGACCCAGGCGGGACTCGACGGTCGAGAGAGTGCGTACACCGCCGTGACGGCCGATGTTCCGCTTGGCCGCCCGGCAGAGCCCTCGGAGGTCGCGGAGGTAACCCTTTTCCTCGCGTCCCCCGCCGCCTCGTACGTCTCGGGAGCCGTTATCCCGGTGGACGGCGGTGCGACGAGCGTCGACGTTCCCACCACGGCGTTCGCCCACGCCGGGATGTGACGGCGGGTCAGGCGTGCGCTGAGGGACCAAGACCGTTCGCTGTTGGTCAACCGCTGAGGGCACTATTTCCTCACACTTGAGATCACACTCAACCACTGGGAGATCTCTGAAATGACTGCACCAGAGCAAAACACCAGCGGCCACCTCGCTCCGAACCAACTCGGAGTTCCGGGCGTGGTCTTCCTGGTCCTCGCGGCCGTCGCACCGCTCACCGTTGCAATTGTTGTCGCTGCGCTGGCGATCGCCCTCGGCAATGGGGGCGGTGTGGTAGTCGCATTCGTCCTCGTCGCGATCACGCTCCTCCTATTCGCCGTCGGCTATGCGCAGATGTCGCGGGAGCTGGCCAATGCGAGCGGCTTCTACGCCTTCATCGTCAAAGGCCTCGGCAAGACGGCTGGCCTCATCGCAGGCTTCATTGCAACGCTGGGCTACAACTTCTTCGTTGCAGGGGCCGTAGGCACGGCAGGCTTCTTCACGAGTATCGTGATCGCACAGATCACCGGCCTCGACATCCACTGGTACCTCGCCGGTGTAGTAGTCATGGTCATTGCCTTCCTGCTCGCGCGTGGCGGCATCGAGCTCAGCGCCGTCGTGCTGGGAATTGCGCTTGTACTCGAAGTTCTCATCCTTCTCGTGTTCAGCGTCTCCGTGCTCGTCCAGACGGGATTCAGCCTGGAGGTCTTCAGCACAGACGTCATTCTGAGCGGGTCAATAGGCGTCGGCCTTCTCCTTGCCGCGACCGCATTCCTCGGTTTCGAGGCGACGTCGCTGTTCAGCGAAGAGGCGAAGGACCCGCACCGCACCATCCCACGCGCAACGTACGCCGCCATTGTGATCGTCGGCCTCATCCACGCCATCACCGTGTGGGCGATCGTCAGTGCTGTCGGGGTGCAGAACGCCCAGGAGACAGCTCTCGCCAGTCTGGAGACCGGGGACCTCGTACTCGTGCTCGTCGACCAGTACCTCGGGCCGTTCATGCTCATTGCGGTCCTGATATTGCTCGTAGTCAGCCTGTTCGCCGCGCAGTTGGCCTTCCACAACGTGGCATCCCGCTACCTGTTCTCGCTGGGCCGGGCGGGTGTGCTTCCTGCCAGCCTGTCACGCACACGTGAGAACGGTGTGCCTCAGAACGCGCTCATGGTCAACGCGGGGTTCGCCCTCGTCGTTGCCGGTCTCTTCGCCTTGTTCGGACTCGATGCGATCACCACGCTCGTCCCCGTCATGATCGGCTTCGGCACCCTGTGCATCCTGGTCCTGCAGATGGCCGCCGCGCTCGCTGTCGTTGTGTACTTCCGACGCCGTGGCGACGCCCGCTGGGGGAAGACCTTCGTGGCACCCGGACTGGGTTTCCTGGGACTCCTCGGAATCTGCACCATGGCAGTCCTGAACTTCTCCGTGCTGGCAGGGTCGGAGGCGTGGTACGTCACGATCCTCCCGTGGCTTCTCGCGCTCGCCGTCGCGGCAGGCGTTGTCTACGGCGCTTACCTGCGCAAGAATCGGCCCGAAGTCTACGGCCGACTGGAAAGTGACCTGGAACGGTTCGACCCCGATCCTGTTTCCACAACGAGGCACTAATCGACTGAGCGGCCGGCACTTTCCATGGTGCCGGCCGCTTGGCATTCGTGCGGCACTTCTGCAAAGTCCTTGAAGGACTCTCTTCGTGGTTTTTCGACGCCGGGAGACTCTCAGGATAGGTTCGCGAGAAGTCCATCGAGCTGTGCACTGTACGACGGCAGTTCGTCGTGTACCGGCGAGAGGGCAGCGGTGACCTGGGCGCCGAGGAACATGTTCATCAGTTGTTCGGCCACGACGGAATCCTCCACGCCTGTTGTCACCGATCCAACCTGGCGAGCCTCTGAGAGGTGGCGGAGCAGCGCGAACCGCCACTGCTCCATCGACTGCTGATGGATTGACGCTTTGTCTACGTCAGTAACAGCCTTCTGCCAGAATGCGATGACGATCCGGGCTTCACTGATTTTCTCGTCATCCACCGGCAGAACTTCCAGTCCGAACGCACGAATGGCAGCCAGCCCGGAGCGGTTGAAGGTAGTGAGGGCTATCCGTTCGTTGGTGCGGTTGAAGACGTGGCGAAACGCGAAGGTGAGCAGATCATCCTTTGTGGGGAAGTATGGCTTCAACGCTCCGTTCGAGAAGCCTGCCTCCAGTGCAATGTCCCGCATGGTAGCGCCTTCAATACCGTCGCGGGCGATGATCCGCCAGGTTGCATCCACCAGTTCCAGCCGACGCTGGTCGTGGTCCACGATCTTCGGCAAATTCCAAACTCCTTTTTTGCGGAACCCTTGTGATCCACCTTACTCTCGGTTTATTCTACAACCATAGAAAAACCAGCGGACCGAGGAAGATCCAATGACCATGTCACCCATAGCCACCGAAAATTCATACGCGCTGGCCAGCGCCGATGAGATTCTTGAGGTGCAGCGCATCCTCCGCGACCACGATTTTCTGGGCTCATCCAAGAGAATCGCGTACCTTGGGCTGGTCGATCCCAGTCGTCAGGCCGGCAATGGCGAGGAAGGCCGTCGATTTCGCATCTTCATTCACGACGTCTCCGGTGCGGCCCCCCATGATGTCCTGGTTTCCACAACCACGGGCAAGGTCCTCTCGCACGTCGAGTTGGATACTGGGTCCACGGGAGAACTGCCCGTTCTTGAGGAGGAGTTCGAGGTCGTCGAGGAGTTGCTGTCCACCGACGAACGCTGGCTTGCAGCTCTCGCCAGCCGGAACCTGGACGTTGCAAAGGTGCGTGTCGCGCCGCTCTCTGCCGGTGTCTACGAGTACGAGGATGAGAAGGGCAAGCGAATCCTGCGCGGCCTCGCTTTCGTTCAGGAACACGAGACCGACAGTGCGTGGGCGCACCCCGTCGATGGCCTGGTGGCTTACGTCGACGTCGTCGGGAAGGTTGTCACGCAGATACTGGATCTCGGGCCCATGCCCGTACCGGAGGAGCATGGAAACTACACAGATCCCGAGCTGACCGGTCCGTTGCGCACGAGCCAGAAGCCAATCAGCATCACCCAGCCGGAGGGGCCCAGCTTCTCCGTCACCGGCGGCAACCACGTGGAGTGGGAGAACTGGAACCTCGACGTAGGGTTCGACGTTCGCGAAGGCGTTGTTCTGCATAACCTCTCTTTCAACGACAAGGGCCGGATTCGGCCGGTCATTCACCGTGCGTCGATCGCTGAGATGGTTGTGCCCTACGGTGATCCTTCACCGATCCGGTCGTGGCAGAACTACTTCGATACGGGCGAGTACCTGGTGGGGCAGTACGCCAATTCGCTCGAGCTGGGTTGCGATTGCCTGGGCGACATCACCTACCTCAGCCCTGTCATCAGTGACGCGTTCGGGAACCCCCGCGAGATTCGCAACGGTATCTGCATGCACGAGGAAGACTGGGGGATCCTCGCCAAGCACAGCGACCTGTGGTCCGGTGTCAATTACACCCGCCGCAACAGGCGCTTGGTCATCTCCTTCTTCACGACCATCGGCAACTACGATTACGGCTTCTACTGGTACCTCTACCTCGACGGCACCATCGAGTTCGAAGCCAAGGCGACCGGGATCGTCTTCACGTCGGCCTTCCCGGAGGCGGGTTCCGACAACATCTCCCAGATCGCACCGGGACTTGGTGCTCCCTACCACCAGCATCTCTTCAGCGCCCGGCTCGACATGGCGATCGACGGCTTCGCCAACAGGGTTGAGGAGGAGGACATCGTCCGTCAGCCAGTGAGCCCGGATAATCCGCGCGGTAATGCGTTCTCTCGAAAGCGGACTGTGGTCGCCCGAGAGTCCGAGGGCGTGCGGGAAGGCGATGCACGCAGCGGCCGCACCTGGGTGATCTCCAACCCGGAATCCCTCAACCGCCTCGGCGAGTCGGTTGCCTACAAGTTGCACTCCGAGGGTCAACCGACACTGTTGGCGGACCCCAATTCCTCCATCGCCAAGCGTGCCGCCTTCGCCACTAAAGACCTGTGGGTGACCCGGTTCGCCGAGGAAGAGCGTTACCCGACCGGCGACTTCGTGAACCAGCACGCGGGCGGCGCGGGTCTGCCGGCGTACGTCGCGCAGGACCGCGACCTCGACGGGCAGGACCTCGTCGTGTGGCACACCTTCGGGTTGACGCACTTCCCCCGGGTGGAGGACTGGCCGATCATGCCTGTTGACACGGTCGGCTTCAAGCTCCGCCCCGAGGGTTTCTTCGACCGGAGCCCCGTATTGGACGTCCCACCGACCGCACAGGCATCTGGTGGCCACTGTCACAGCTAGCCTTGGCGGGACCCGGGGGTTTTATATCCATCCCCGGGTCTGCGTCGGGGCTGTGCTGCTGTCGAGCGCCGTGCACTTGTGGGGGGCGGTAAGCCGGCACCATCCGTGGTGGATGAGTCTTTTCATGATCGCCATGGTGGCGGTCTGTCTTCCATGCGCGCTGCATATCTGGCAGGCCTCGTCGGTCAAGGCGCTCCATAACGTTGCAGCATGTGCAGTTGGAATGGCTGGGTTGCATCTGCTGTTGATTCTCGCGGCACCATCGACAGGACATGCGCATGGTGCCGAATCCCGTTCATTTCACGGGGGAGCTTCGGCGACGCAGACCCTGATGATCATCGCGCTCGAGATATCGCTTGCCTTGATCGCGACGACGCTTGTCGCGCGACTCCGAGCCGCACATCGGACGAAGCCCGCCCTGGTGCGGAACGATCAACTACTGTAGATACCCCGACGCGGAAGGGAAGGGCACTGTGGGTTGCTGTGGTTCTCCTGAGCGCGCTCACCTGCCCGCGTCCGCGTCCGAACGGTCCGCAGCCGTTTTCTCCTCCCCTGGTTCGACGGCGATCCGCGATCAGGTGCACCTAGCGGCCGGCTCCTTTCATATGGGGGACTCGTTCGACGAGGGTAACCATGGCGACGGGGAGACACCGGTCCATCAGGTAACTCTTGGAGCGTTCTCCATCGACGCCACCGCAGTGACCAACACCTCCTTCGCCCGGTTCGTGGAGGAGACAGGGTACCGAACAGAATCCGAGGTGTACGGCACCTCTGCGGTGTTTCACCTTCTGGTCCAGGCTGATCCGGAGGACGTCCTGGGGGTGGCAGCCGGAACGCCCTGGTGGAGGAACGTCCGTGGAGCGGACTGGGCTCACCCCTATGGGCCCAACTCCAGTTGGAAGGATATTCCCGATCATCCGGTGGTACAGGTGTCCTGGAACGATGCCCAGGCGTATTGCAGGTGGGCTGGGCGGCAGCTGCCATCGGAGGCACAGTGGGAATATGCGGCCCGCGGCGGACTGGAAGGTCATCGGTATCCCTGGGGTAACGAGCTATTGGGAGCGCACGGCGAGCACCTGTGCAACATCTGGCAGGGCGAGTTCCCCAGGCGAAACTCACAGGATGACGGATTTGTTGGCACCGCTCCGGTCCGGAGCTTTCCGCCGAACGGTTACGGCCTCTATGAGATGAGCGGCAACGTGTGGGAGTGGTGCAACGACTGGTTCCTCCCCAAGTACTACCGCAACTCACCACCCAGCGACCCTGCGGGCCCGACGATCGGCAAGGGGCGGGTGATGCGAGGGGGCTCCTATCTGTGCCACGACTCGTATTGCAACCGGTACCGGGTTGCAGCGCGAAGCTCCAATTCGCCTGACTCCGCCAGCAGTAACTGTGGTTTCCGCACGGCCCAGGTTGCCCCGGCCAGGTAAGGATTCTCGGGGACGTCGAGCCCGCGGCTCAGGCGTGGACGGGAGCGTACTCCAATGCGCTGATGATGCTGTCGGCCAGCATGTCCACGAGCTTTCGGGAGCGCTCCGGGTTCGGATCCGCGAGGTGCTGCATGCTGATTCCGTCGATGCCGGAGATGAACAGGCGGGCAACCAGTTCGAGATTCGTAGGCACCTCCTCGCCGGCCGCCCGTGCTGCCGACTCGAACAGCTCCTGCGTGGCCACGATCCATCCGTGGTACATGGATTGGTTCATTGCCAGGGCGCGAGCTTCGTCGTCCGACTCGACCCGAAACCGGCGCAACAGGAGTTCGAAAGTGGTGACCTGTTCGTGCGGCAGTCGCAGCATCCGTTCCCAGACACGGTGTGCGTGTGCTCTGACGACGTGGGCAAGGCCTGCATCGAGGTCCTCCACGGGCCGCAACGTCTTCGCGTAGTCACGGCTGAGGTAGTTGTAGACCTCTTCGAGCAGCTCGTCCTTATTCCTGAAGCAATAGTGGAGCGCTGCGAGGGGAGCCTCCGCCTCCATCGCGATGCGGCGCGTGGTTGCGGCATTCACGCCGTCGTTGGCAATGACGCGCGCTGCGGCTTCGACGAACTGCAGCCGTCGCTCAGCGGTCGGTACTCGAGCCATCTCATCCCCTCCGGTCTTCCGAACCAGTGTAGGCAGTTGCCTGCGTCCACCGCCGCAGGCGAGGGCTCTGAGGCGGGTTACATACATTTTACAAGAAAGTTCTAGTCAAGTGACCAAGTCATACGACATACTTGAGGAAACGAGTAATCCAGATCACATCGGAGGTCCCCCTTGAAGAGCTCCCCGTATGCTTCTCCCGCTGCTGACATCGTCGTCGTCAATGGGCAGGTGCCCGAAGGCGTCGGTGTCGTCGATTCGGGTACGGCCTCGTCCGTCGCCGTCCGGGACGGCCGCATCCAGGCTGTAGGCGGGGCGGAGCTCAATGAACTCGTGTCGTCGAAGACCAGGGTCATCGACGCGGAGGGAGGAGCGATCCTTCCTGGAATCAATGACGCGCACCTGCACTTCGTCGCCTCGGCAATGGTCCACTTCGGTTATCTGGATATCGGCGTCAAGGCTGCAGCAAACTGGGGCGAGGTGGCGGCGATGCTGACCTTTGCGACACCAGCGGAAGATGGCTGGGTTCGGGCACACGGTTGGGATCAGGTGGTCCTCGGACCAGGAGGAGCCCAGGCTCTGCTGCACCTCCGGCCGGGAACCCCCGTGGTTGCTTTCGACCAGACCGGGCACCAGTTGCTCGCCAACCGCACCGCCATGGACGCGGCCGGCGTTCCCGAGCAGCCGCGCGTACCCGTCGGCGGCGTGATCGGACGAACTGACGCAGGCCTGCCCAACGGACTCTTCGTGGACGCCGCGATGGAATTCATCACGACCGCCATGCCCCAGGTTCCTCCACAGACTCTGCGTGATGCTGTTCTCAAGTACCAGACCCTGCTGCATTCGCAGGGAATCACATCGCTGACCGAGCCCGGCCTGGGACCCGGAGGTGCCTCCCTGCTCAACGGCACCTGCACCGTCCCGTCACTGGAACTGCTCGGCTCCCTCGCCGAATCGGGTGAGCTCTCATTGCGGATCAATGCGCTCCTGCTCTTTGCGGGCACAGGCGGCATCAGCGCTCAAGCAGTCGGCGAGGGCCTGGCCTCGGGCCTACACCATCTGTATTCCGGCCGGGGCATCGACTCCCAGCTACTGCGCATCGCCGGCGTGAAGGTGTTCGCTGACGGGACTCCCCGTAGCGGAACCGCATGGATGAGCGAGCCCTACGGCGAACAGTGCAGTCACGGATCGATGGTGGTGGCTGGCGCGAACGACCAGGAACGGATCGCCGAACTGAATGAGATTGTCAGGCTCATTCACGACGCCGGCCTCCAGGCAGGTATTCACGCCACAGGAGATGCGGCCAGCGAGGCAGCCGTCGACGCGATCATCGCCGCACAGCGTGCAGACGGGCGGGACGCACGGCACTACATCATCCACGGCGCCTTCCGCAGCAACGAGTCGCTGCCCCGGTTGGCAGCACATGGGGTCGGCTACAGTACGAACCCCTCGATCCGCGCTGCGGGCGGTGACGTAGTCAAGCGCATTATGGGCGAGGAGCGGTTCGCCAGGCACCAACCACTCGGATCGGCTTTTCGCGCAGGGGTGCACCTGAACATCGCCTCCGATTCGCCGGTCACCGATACCGACTGGCGTAAGACCATGACGGCAGCAATGACGCGCGCCACGGTGCATTCCGAAGGCCCACCAAACGACCCCGAAGGCATTACCTCAGGGCAGGCACTGCTTGCTATGACGTCGCTACCCGCGTGGCAGGATCACGCGGATCACTACAAGGGACGGCTACTGCCCGGCATGGTGGCCGATCTGTGCGTGCTTGACGCGGCCTGGCCGGCTGGCGCCGTTGAACTCGCAGAACGGCGCGTCCTTTGGACTCTGGC
Source organism: Arthrobacter sp. MDB1-55 (assembly GCF_059092925.1). Lineage (NCBI taxonomy): Bacteria > Bacillati > Actinomycetota > Actinomycetes > Micrococcales > Micrococcaceae > Arthrobacter > Arthrobacter sp. MDB1-55. Next base: position 686,815 of record NZ_JBNHID010000002.1, read on the forward strand.
TGGAGGGCGTGTCGTTCACGACCCGTCAGCGCTGGCTGCCCACGTGAACTACACAAGCGTTCCCTGACATCGACCTGAACACCTATCAATCAACCACCCACTTCCAACACCACCACCCCGAAATACAAGGAGAAGTTGTGCGTATCAAGATCCCAGTAGTACTGGCCACCGCAACGGCCCTGATGCTGACCGGCTGCGGAGGCAACAGCGGCGATGAGGCCGCGGCCCCCGGAGAGTCATCCACCCTCACGGTGGGAACCATCGGCATCGGATCCGACGCGGCAATCCAGATGGCCATCGACAAGGGTTACTTCGAAGAAGAGGGACTCACCGTCGAGACCACCGTCATCGCGAATCCGCCCGCCGGTATTGCCGCCGCACAGAGCGGTCAGATCGACTTGACTTACACCCCGTCGATCCCGTTGCTCAATGCCTTGAGCCAGAATGTGCCGTTGAAGGTCGTTGCCGCGGCAGACGGATACGCAGAGGACGCCGCGCAATCCGAGGACCTGGCTACCGTGGACGACACGGGATTGTACGTACCCGCGGGAAGCTCCATCACGGACCCGAAGGACCTCGAAGGTAAGTCGGTCTCCGTACCCGCACGGAAAGCCCAGATGGAAGTGACCATCTCCAAGGTCATCTCGGACGCCGGCGGCGATCCCCAAAAGGTCAACTGGATGGTGCTTGATCCGGCCTCCGCGCTGCAGTCACTGGACTCGAACCGCGTTGACGCCGCAGCGCTGATTTCACCCTTCACCGCTCAGGCCGGCACCAAAGGCCACCAGCGCCTGGCCTCGCCCGGTATCGAATTCTTCGAGAAGGGCGCCGTCGGCTTGTGGGTAGCCGGTACCCAGACGGTCGAGGACAAGTCGGAGGAGATGGCCGGCTTTGCCCGTGCGATCAATAAGGCCAATGACTACGCCAACAACAACCCCGAGGAAGCCGAGGAAGTCGGCGCGGAAGTCACCGGCGTGCCGCTGGAGACAGTGCAGGAAGGCGCCGAGGTCTACTGGCCCACCGAGGTACGGCTCGAGGACCTTCAGCGCGTCAACGCGCTCCTTGTTGAATTGGGCTTCCTGCCACAGGAAGTAGCGATCGACGAGAGCCTGATCGTCAATGAATAGGTTCTACCCCGTCTGCGAGGAGTTCACACCATGAACGCTCAACTACGGCAATTGCTCGTCAGCGCCGGTGGGATTGTTGGCGCGATCCTGATCTGGCAGTTTGTCGCAACCGTTCCGATGGCCGGTGGACCACTGCCTCCATTCTCCGCTACCTTCACCGAGCTCACCCAACTGCTTGCCAGCGGAGAGTTCTGGTCTTCGCTGGCAGACACGATCCTGATCTCGCTGCTCGGCCTGGGATCGGCAGCGGTCATCGGCGTCGTTCTCGGGATCCTCATCGGCAGTTTCGATCCATTCCGCTATGCGACCCTCGCTGTGCTGGAATTCCTCAAGCCGATCCCGCCGATCGTGATTCTGCCCCTCGTGGTACTGATTTACGGTCCCACGACACAAATGGCCTGGTTCCTGGTCTTCTTCGGTTGCGTGCTGCCCATCATCATGCAGACGGTGGCCGGAGTGCACGACGCCGACCCGGTCACCCTGGACACGGCCCGCAGCTATGGCATGGGACGCACAGAGGTGCTCGCACGGGTCACCCTGCCCTCAGCGATGCCGTTCATCGGCACCGCCATGCGGGTGGCAGCCCCGGCCGCGTTGGTGATCACCGTCGTCGCCGGCCTGCTAGGCGGAGGTCCAGGCCTGGGACGAAGCATCTACCAGGCCCAGGCCGGCGGAGACTACCCGTCGCTTTACGCCTACGTCCTGGTCCTAGGCATGCTGGGCCTGATCTTCCAGGGTGTCAGTCGCCTGGCTGAGCGCCGCACACTGCACTGGCACGCGTCCTACCGAGAGGTGCTTCCCGCATGAACCGTAAAGCCGTCAACTGGTCGCTCGGGGTCGGAGCGCCCCTGCTGTTGGTCGCGCTGTGGTGGACACTGTCCAGCACCTCGACCAACACATTTTTCCCTCCCTTGAGCATCATCCTCGAACGCTTCCAGGCGTTGTGGCTCTTCGATCACTTCACCTCGGACGTGCTGCTCAGTCTGAGGAATCTCCTCCTCGGGTACGCTCTGGCAACCGTCATTGGTGTCGGACTGGGTTTCATCATCGCCCTGGTGCCCGTAGCCCGGTGGGTCCTCGACCCCCTGATCCACTTCTTCCGCGGTATACCGCCGGTGGCGCTGGTCCCCATCTTCATCTCGCTGATTGGCTTCGGAGTCGAGATGCGGCTTCTGAGCATCACGCTCGCGGCGCTTTTTCCTACCCTCATTGCCACCGTCGACGGCATTCGCAGTGTCGACTCTGGCCTGAAGGATGTCAGCGCCGTGTATCGGCTGACTCGCCGCGAGAAGATTGTGCAGGTCTACCTGCCCGCAGCAGGGCCGCACATCGCCTCCGGTATGCAGGTCAGCCTGCAGGTCGCGTTCATCGTCATGATCGCGTCGGAGATGCTCGGCTCCTCGCAGGGAATCGGGGCGATGACGCTGCTCGCGCAGCAGAGCTTCATGATCTCCGACATGTGGGCGGGCATCCTGCTCCTCGGAATCATCGGCTTCGCGGCCAACCTGCTCTTCGAAATCATCAAGAACAAAGTCCTGGCCTGGTATGTAGGCTCCAAACGATTGGCCCGCACGGCATGAAAACACGAACCGCTCCCGCGCACATTCACACGAACACCCGGCAGGTGGCTCCCATGGCAGAAGCAAATGTCTCCTCCGACGCCACGGTGCGGCTCCGTGTCGATGGTCTGGCGAAGTCCTACGGAACCGGCGATAAGGCGAAGGTTGTCATCGAAGATCTGACCTTCACCGTCAACGCCGGCGAGATGGTCTGCATTGTTGGCCCATCCGGTGTCGGAAAGACCACGCTGCTCAAGTGTCTGGCAGGACTACAGCCCGCGACCCGCGGACAGGCGTCCATCGATGGCCGCACCATCTCGGGCCCGCCTCCCGAGATGGCCCTTGTTTTCCAGGATTACAACCGGTCACTGATGCCCTGGCTCACCGTCCGCAAGAACCTGATGTTGCCGCTGCGGCACCTGCGCCTCCCGGCGGCCGAGGCGAAGGAGCGCTGCGACAGTGCCCTGGAGGCAGTGGGGCTCAGTCACGCGGAGCACCAGTACCCCTGGCAGTTGTCGGGAGGAATGCAGCAAAGGGTGGCAATAGCCCGCGCGCTCGCCTACCGGCCGGAGATCCTCATCATGGACGAGCCTTTCGCCTCCGTAGACGCGCAGACGCGGTTCGACCTGGAGGACCTGTGTCTGAAGATCCGGCAGGACTTCGGCATGACCATCCTCGTGGTCACCCACGACATCGACGAGGCGGTCTACCTCTCCGACCGCGTAGTTGTGCTCGGGTCCAAGCCTGCGAAGGTGCTCAAAATCGTGGACGTTGACCTTCCAGCTCCTCGCGATCAGATCACCACCCGCTCGCTGCCTGAGTTCGCCCGGCAGCGCACCGATGTGCTTTCTCTTATCAAGAGGCCCGCATGATTCCGCATCCTACAGACACGGGGAAACGGCCCAACGTCCTTGTCTTCATAGCGGATCAGTTGCGGGCGGATCACCTGGGGTTTGCGGGCAATCCTGTGGTCCGGACGCCGAACATCGACCGGTTGGCGGGGGAGAGCGTCGTGTTCACCGAGGCGATGGTGACAAACCCGACCTGTATGCCGAATCGAGCAAGCCTCGTCACCGGACGCTGGCCCTCTGCGCACGGGACGCGCTGCAACGGAATCACCATGGACCCGGATGCGAACAATGTGGTGCGATCGCTCGCTTGCACTGGGTACGTGACGACGGCTGTCGGCAAGCTGCACCACCAGAACATGGGCTGGGACTTCGAGCCGGAACAGCTGGCACAGATGGAGGACACCAGCCCCTTGTTGCTCACGCCGGTCCTGGACGCGTGGTCCCGGCGGCGGGAGCCAGGATGGGACAAGTGGGAGGATAAGGCGGCCCACGACAGGTCCTTCATTCCATTGCCTCCGGATTACTACGGGTACCAGCACGTCGACCTGGTCATTGGCCATGGTGACCGTCCGGGAGGCCACTATGTGCACTGGGCGCGGGATCACGGCGTCGATCCCTACACGAGCGGCGGTCCCGAGAATGCGGCGGTCCGGCTCGCGGACTGGGAGCAGGTGTACAAGACCTCTGTACCACCGGACCTGCACCCGAGCGCCTATGTGGGCACCAAGGCCGTGGAGCACATCAACAAGTTCGCGCAGCAGGAGCAACCGTTCTTCATGTTTGTCTCCTTCCCCGATCCGCACCATCCGTTCTCACCGCCGGATGGTTATGCAGACATGTACTCACCGGAGGAGGTTGATCTGCCGGTTGGATTCCATCAGGACCATTCGAAGTCTCCTCCCCACATCCGGGAGATGATTGAGCACCGAGGGACGCCCAACAGCGATCCGACCATGACCTGGGCGGCAACGGAGGAGCAGTACAGAGCAGCAGCGGCGGCGCAGTACGGGCTTATCAGCCTGATGGATAAGCACATCGGTGAGGTGCTCTCAGCACTGGAGGAGAACGGTTTGGCCGAGGACACGATCGTGGTTTTCACCAGTGACCACGGCGATCTGTTCGGGGATCACGGGCTGATGCTCAAGCATTTCAGCCACTACCGTGCCGTGACCAACGTTCCGTTGACCATGAGAATTCCTGGGCAGGCGCCAGGCTCCCTGGATGCGCTCGTTTCGACGGCGGACCTTGCACCGACGCTGCTCGAACTGACCGGTGCCGCGCCATATCGGGGTATTCAGGGCAAGTCTCTGGTGCCGTTACTCGACGGGCGGACCGATTCGGTGAGGACAGGACTCATCATCGAGGAGGACCAGCCGTTCGGGCTTTCGGGCCTGCCCGCTCCTGTGTGGACGCGCTCGGTGATCACGCCAAAGGGACGACTGACGCGCTACTTCGGAACAGGAATCACCGAGCTGTATGACCATCTAGCGGATCCCGACGAGCTGAACAACCTCGCCGACGACCCACAGGCGGGGGGCTTGTTGGCTGAGCTTACGACGTCAATGCTCGAGGAGATGGCTGCCCTGGCGGAGTTTGGTGTTGCTCCAACGGCGGCTGCCTGACGTGCTCATGGAACAGCGAAGGGCGGCACCGGTCGGTGCCGCCCTTTCCTGTTGTCTGTCAGTATTGACTGATCGACTTCCCTCATGAGCTCTCCCCTGACGGGGGTCAGGTATGGCCCTGGCGAATGGACCCTTCAGCGCGCCGGGTCGATGATCGTCATCCCGGCAGGCTTTGCCCGGTCGAACCCGGGCAACAGCACAGCCGCCTCCGCGAGACCCACGGTTCGTTCGATCAACAGATCGGGGCGCAGCGAACCCTGCTCAATGAGGGCCAGCATTGCCGGATAGTCGACGGCCGCCATGCCATGGCTGCCCAGCACATCGAGCTCCCATGCGATCACCCGGGCCATGGGCACCCGGGGATGCCCGCCGATCGGAGGGATCAGTCCAATCTGCACGTGCCTGCCGCGACGCCGGAGGCTCAAAATGGCGTCGGCGGAGGTCTGCTCGCTGCCGACGGCATCGACGGCGACATGGCTCCCGCCGCCCGTGATGTCGCTGACCACAGCAGGAAGGTCGGTCCCGCCGTAGGCAATTAGCGTGTGTTCTGCGCCTAGCCGGGAAGCTACCGACAGCGCCTCGGAGTTCCGGTCAACAGCAATCACCCTGGCACCGATCGCCTGGGCAATCATCACCGCACTCAGTCCGACCCCGCCGGCTCCGATTACCGTGACCCACTCACCCGGCTGGATTCGTGCCCGCCCGACCAACGCGCGATATGCCGTCGCAAATCTGCAACCCAGACTGGCAGCTGTGGAGAAACCCACCGCCTCGGGAATGGCCACCAGATTCATGTCGGCAGCGTGCAAAGCGACGTACTCGGCGAACGATCCCCAGTGGGTGAACCCGGGCTGTTGCTGGTGAGGGCAGATTTGGGCGTCACCGGCGAGGCACCATTCACAACGGCCACAGCCACATACGAAGGGAACCGTGATGCGGTCGCCCACCTTCCAGCGAACGACGCCGGTTCCGACCTCGATGATGACACCGGCCAGTTCGTGGCCCGGTACGTGGGGGTACGCGATGTCGTCGTGCCCGGCCCAGGCGTGCCAGTCACTGCGGCACAGACCGGTCGCCCTGACTTCGACGACGACGCCGTCGGGCTGCACGGAAGGCGCAGGCACCTCGCGTACCTCCGGCACCCCTTGAACCTCATCAACAACTACTGCGCGCATTGCTGGAGTCTAAGCTGCCGAATACCTTCGATGCGCGTCACCGGCCCTTCCGGCAGCATCCTGTAACCCCTCGTGATTGAAACGTGATTGTAGTGATGCAGATTGCATCGCTACTGATTTTCGGTAAGCTACAAATTCCCTGATGGTGGTTCGTGTCTGTGGAGGAGTTGTAATGAATAGCAAATTCAGATTGACCCCGAGCACCCCGATGCCAGAAAATCTGGAGCTCTTGGAAGATCAAGCTGTGCATGTGCTGCATAGCAGGCTGCGGCGTCAGATGGACGCAGAATACTCCAACGGCTGGTTCTCTTATGAGACCGAAGTGCGCCTGGACGAGGTCCGGGCAGAGCTGGATCGCCGGGAAAGTGGAGAATCTGCCGCAGTAGTTCCCGAGTCCCGAGCAGGCCGGCTCGTCGCAAGCTGACCGCCCCGGCAGTGCAGCCATTTACTCAAGCTCCTACTCCTGGCTGAGGTCCTGAGCCACCGGGGAGTGTTACTGATGCCGCTCATATGCGGCAGTGGGGATGATGATGGATTTTGCCAATTGGCCTACTAGCCGGCTTCTCAACACCGCCGCCCGATTGACCGAAAACACCTCGACCGATCTCTTCCGGGGTCTGGGGATCACTCCGGCCGGTTTCGCCGCCCTTCGTGTCCTCTCCCAGGGGCCCGCCATGGGTCAGTCCGAGTTGGCTGAGCGGCTTCGTGTGCGGCCTGAGACCCTGGCCAAGGTGATTGATCGGCTCGTGTTGAGTGAGCTGATCGCGCAAAGCGCGAGATCGAGCGACAAGCATGACGTTCAGCTGCGTATCACTCAAGAAGGGCGGAAGCTGATAGCCCGTGCGGACGCGCTTGAAGAGGAGCAGGAGCGCACACTGGGTTCCGACGAACAACTGCGAACCGAACTCATCAACCGCATCAGGGCGCTCGGCCTCGATGCCGGTGCGGACCAGAAACGTCCAACCCTGAAGCTGGTACCAAAGATAAGCCCCCACGAGGGTGACGACGGCGGGTCGCGCTCCGCAGCCGTCTGACGGCGAATATCTTGGGATAGAGCTCTGGCCGGATATGACCAGAGCTCTCATCTGGGGACCCTTGCCGCATGCTCGGAAAACGCTTACCGTCGGGTCATGCCCCCTTTGAAGATCACCCACCGCGCCTGGGATGCTCCCGAAACCCGCCCACGGATGGCCAACGACGTTGATCACCGGCCGGGACTCGGACTCACCAGCCGGAGCATCCTCCGAAACGGGCAGCCATGGATACCGGTCACCGGCGAAATGCACTACAGCCGCCAGCCCCGGGAGCGGTGGGCAGAGGCATTGCAGCTCATGAAGGCCGGAGGCGTAACTGTTGTAGCGACCTACATCTTCTGGATTCATCACCAGCCAGGCGAGGATGAACCGAGCTTTGAGGGGAACCTGGACCTGGCAGCTTTCGTGGCACTCTGCGCGGAGACAGGGCTGGAGGTCATCCTTCGGCTGGGACCCTGGTGTCATGGTGAGGTCCGCAACGGTGGTCATCCCGACTGGGTGGTCGACGCCGACTATGCCGAGCGCACGAATGATCCCGCTTATTTGGAGGCCGTCCGGACCTGGTTCGGCTTCATCGGCAGGGAGGTCGCAGAGCTGTGCGGGAGCCACGGACCGGTGATCGGCATCCAGCTCGAGAACGAACTGTACGACCAGCCGGATCACATCCTCGCCCTGAAGGACATCGCGCGTGAGGCGGGGCTGCACGCGCCGCTATGGACGGCGACCGCCTGGGGGAGTGCCGATATTTCGATCGGTGAGGTCTTCCCGCTCTACGGTGGATACTCGGACGGCTTCTGGGTGGACTCCGACCAGGGCTGGGACGAAAGCTTTCAGGCCCACTTCACCTTCTCCCACCAGTGGGACGATCCCGGCATCGGCAAGGACCTCGCAGGCAAGAACTGGACCGGTGTTGTCGGCGCCAAGCACCCCGATTTCCCTGCTGCCACCTGTGAACTCGGTGGAGGTATGGCCACCGCCTACCACCGCCGTCCTGCACCAACCGCCCGCGATATCGCCGCAGTGGCGCTGTGCAAGCTGGGAAGCGGGTCAACCTGGCAGGGCTACTACATGTATGTCGGCGGCACGAACCCTCGGAACGCGCTACAGGAGTCGCACGCTACCGGCTACCCGAACGATCTCCCTGAGTTCAACTACGACTTCGCGGCTCCCATCGGGGCGCACCTCCAAACCCGTGAAAGCTTCCACCGGCTGCGGAATCAGCACTCGTTCCTGGACGCTTTCGGATCCCGCCTCGCGGCGATGAACGCCACCATTCCAGACAACGACGACGACGGCGGCCTGCGCTGGGCTCTGCGCAGCGACGGCAGAAGCGGGTTCGTCTTCATCAACAACCATCGGCCCTTCGAACCGTTGCCTGCCCACGCAGGCACCCAGTTCGAGATCACCCTCGCTGACGGACAAGTCAGCTTCCCACATCGCCCCGTCACGATTCCGCCGGGGGAGTTCATGTCCTGGCTGATCCAACTGGAGGTGGGCGGCGTCGTCGTACGTTGGGCGACGCTGAGCGTCCTGACTGTTCTAGAACAGGACGATGAGCCTCCCGTCCTGGTATTCGCGACCCATGAGGGTGTCGATGCACACCTCGCCGTACCGGCCGGTTACCGGGTCGACGGTCATCCCGGCGTGGAGAGGGACGGAGAACTGGTGCTTGAGGACCTTCAGCCGGGCCTCATTCTCCTCACCAGCACCTCCGGCGCCAGGCTGCGCCTGTTGATTCTTTCGGCTGCACAGGCGTTGGAAGCGTGGACGCCCGTTATCGGGGGTGCCCGAAGGCTGGTGCTCTCCCGCAGCGGCATCGTTGAGCAGGACGGCAGTCTGGCCGTGATTGCACCGGAGCCAGCTGAGGTGTCTGTCTTCCCTCCGTTGGGCGGCCCCAACGACAGCGAGTTTTTCTCCCGTCACTCAGTTCGCCTGCCGGAGCAGAAGTTCCAGGTCGTGGTTGAGGAAATTGCTCCCGTCTCTCCGCCGCCGCCTGCAACCATCGGCGTACCGGGCCGCGCTTCGGCGCCGAGTCCCGAGCAGTTCAGTCGCCACGCCGCGCGGTTCCGGATCACGGTCAAGGGGGAAGCGGCGGCGGGTGTCCGCTCGTTGCTGAGGCTGGAGATCGTCGGCGACGTGGCGTCGTCGTTCTTTGAGGGCCGGAAAGAGGACGTTTTCTGGAACGGATCAGCCTGGGACATTGACATCACCCCGGGCGAGGCCGCCAACCACCGCGAGGTGGAGGTTCAGATCCACCCGCTGAGCGCCGACACACCCATTTGGCTTCCCGAGGCCGCTGCCCGCATAAAATCCTCACTGGTACGGCCGACGGCGGACATCACCCGTGCCGCTGTTGTCACCGTCGGGACCGTCCAGCTCGCCGAACGATTCTGACCCTGTAGACAGCCGCGCTACTGCCTCTGCCGCCTGAGATGCAGCGAGTCCGGCACTATCGAACCGCGCCCTGGAAATATGATGGAGCGCTCTATTGACATGTGACGCAGATCATCTGTAGATTGATCGAACTGCTGATGGAGCGCTCTATCAACTCCCGCACCAAGCCGTCCCCCGTTGGTCTGACAACGCCCCGAGCGAAGGTCAGTCGGTGCGAACTCCCATGTCCCCTTCCGCTCAAGCACGCACACAAAGGAGTGACCGTGATTCTTTCACGACGCACCAGAATGATCACCGCCCTCACCGGCACCGTAACCCTGGCACTCGTAGCCACCGGCTGCGGCAGCAACAGCGACGAACCGGCCAGCGCCGAGAACCCCGTCGAGCTCACCGTTACCACCTTCGGCAACTTCGGCTACGACGATCTGTACGCCGAGTACGAAGAAGCAAACCCTGGCGTGACCATTGAGGCGACGAACATCGACGGCAGTGCCAATGCCCGCACAGACGCGTTCACCAAACTCGCGGCCGGATCCGGTCTCAGTGACGTCGTGGCAGTTGAAGAGGGCTGGCTCGGCTCCATCATGGAGGTGTCGGACCAGTTCGTAGACCTCAACGAGCACGGTGCACAGGACATCAAAGCCAACTGGGTTGACTGGAAATTCGAGCAGGGCACCGACCCCGATGGCCGCGTGATCGGCTACGGCACCGACATCGGGCCGCAGGCACTGTGCTTCAACCAGGACCTCTTCGAGGAAGCAGGCTTCCCTACTGACCGCGAGGAAGTCGCCGAACTCTTCGGCGGCGACGACGCCACCTGGGAGACCTACTTCGACCTGGGCCGCCAGTATCACGAGGCGACAGGCAAAGCCTGGTACGACCAGTCGTCGTTCGTCTGGAACTCCATGGTGAACCAGATGGAAGAGGGCTACTACACCACCGATGGCGAGCTGAACGTCGAAGGCAACGAGGCGATGCGCGCCAAGTTCGATCTCCTCGCTGCCGGTACGGCGGATGGCCTGTCGGCCAACCAGAAGCAGTTCGACTGGGGGAAGGGCAAGGCCTTCGTCGATGGCTCGTTCGCGGTTCATGTCTGCCCCGCGTGGATGCTCGGCACCATCAAGGAACAACTTGAATCCGCTGGCGGTGGACCCGAGAGTGGCTGGGACGTAGCCGATGTCTTCCCGGGCGGTGCCTCGAATTGGGGCGGAGCGTTCCTTTCCGTTCCCGAAAGCTCCGAGCACCCTGCTGAAGCAGCCAAGCTCGCCGCTTGGCTGACGGCCCCTGAGCAGCAGGTCAAGCAGTCTGCTGCCGCGAATAACTTCCCGAGCACCCTCGAAGCCCAGCAGAAAATCGTTGAGGATGCGGTGCCGAACGAGCTCTTCAACGACGCTCCGTACGGTGCAATCTTCGCCTCGCGTGCCGAAGGCGTCGTCGCCCAGTTCAAGGGCCCGCACGATTCCGTGATCCAGGAGAGCGTTTTCGCGCCGGCGCTGAACATGCTCGACACCGGCACAGGAACCGCCGATGAAGCCTGGGATGAAGCGGTCAAGCTCCTCAACGACCTCGTGGTCAACAACTAGCAGCATCGGCTGTGGGGCCTCCGGCACAACCGGAGGCCCCCTGATGGATCTGGAATCGCCATGACCACGACACTGAATCGCCCCGCAGCGGGCAACCCAGCTGCCAGAAAAACTGCACCGACCTTCCGTCAGCGACTGAACATCCTCGACGTGAAAGCGTCACCCTATCTCTACATAGCCCCGTTCTTCGTCCTGTTCGGCCTCGTGGGGCTCTTCCCCCTTGGCTACACGTTCGTCGTTTCTCTTTTCGACTGGCACCTGTTGAAGGGGCAGGGCGAGTTCGTGGGCCTGCGAAACTTCGGCGAGGTACTCCAGGACAGGTTCTTCTGGAATTCCCTCTTCAATACCGTGAGCATCTTCCTGCTCTCCACCATTCCGCAGCTGGTCGTCGCAACCGCCATTGCTGCGGTTCTGGATCAGAACCTGCGTGCCAAGACCTTCTGGCGCATGAGCATTCTGCTCCCGTACATCGTCACCCCTGTCGCCGTGGCGCTGATCTTCACGAACATGTTCGGCGAACAGTACGGCCTCATCAACAACATCCTCGCAAGCTTCGGCGTCGACCGGATCATGTGGTTGAACGAAACCCTGCCCAGTCACATCGCGATTGCCACCATGGTGAACTGGCGGTGGACCGGGTACAACGCCCTGATCCTGCTGGCGGCAATGCAGGCCGTGCCGCGGGACATCTATGAATCCGCCGCGATCGACGGCGCCGGGCCGTTCCGCCGCTTCTTCAACATCACACTTCCGAGCATCCGGCCCACCATGATTTTCGTGGTGATCACCGCCACCATCGGTGGCCTCCAGATCTTCACCGAACCGAAGCTCTACGACCCCAGGACAGCGGGTGGAACCGCACGACAGTTCCAGACCACCGTGCTCTACCTGTGGGAGATGGCGTTCCAACGTCAGAACTTCGGAAAGGCCGCAACCATAGCGTGGCTCCTGTTTCTCATCATTGTCCTCTTCGGCTTGGTGAACTGGCTGATCTCGCGGCGCATCGCGACCACCGGTGACGGACGTTCGCGCCGTCACCGGCCGGGGGGCTGGCGTGGGAAAAGCTCTGCGGCTCCCGCCGTCGTACTCCCCGCGATCGGGTCCCAGCCGCCCGCCCCTTCGAGGGAGCAGGAACCATCCGACCGGCAGACGGATACCGCAGGAAACCCGACCACGAGGAGAGGGCAATGACGGCCATCGACAACAGAGCACGGACCGCCGCCGGCGACCGGAGCGCGCGCCCGCCGGTTCTTCGGAGGAAGTTGTTCGGCAATGGACACCGTCCAGGTTTTCTGACCTATGGATTGTTGTTTGCCTTCTTCCTCGCCTCCGCCTATCCGCTCTGGTGGTCCGTCATCATCGGCAGCCGTTCCAACGAAGCGCTGGGGCAGACCTGGCCGCCGCTCTTTCCCGGAGGGAACTTCTGGACCAACGTCGGCGAAGTCTTCGACACCATCCCTTTCTGGCTGGCACTCGGGAACAGCGTCCTGATTTCCGGCATCATCACGGTCTCGGTCGTGGTCTTCTCAACACTGGCAGGCTACGCCTTCGCGAAGCTTCGCTTCAGGGGACGGGACGGCCTGATGGTCGCGGTAATCGCCACCATGGCGATCCCCACACAGCTGGGCATCATTCCGTTGTTCATGATGATGCGTACCCTCGGCTGGACGGGTGAGATCGGCGCCGTCGTGATCCCGACCCTCGTCACCGCGTTCGGCGTGTTCTTCATGCGCCAGTACCTTGTGGATGTCATCCCGGACGAACTCATCGAATCGGCCCGCATGGACGGCGCGTCCATGATTTCCACCTTCTGGCATGTGGCGGTTCCCGCCGCGCGGCCGGCAATGGCGATTCTGGGCTTGTTCACCTTCATGACAGCGTGGACCGACTTCCTCTGGCCACTGCTGGTGCTCGACGCCGGCAACCCAACACTCCAGACCGCGCTCAGCCAGCTCCAAGCAGGCAGGTACGTGGACTATTCGGTAGTCCTCGCGGGAGCCGTTATGGCAACGCTCCCCCTGCTGGTGCTGTTTGTGCTCGCCGGAAAACAACTCATCTCAGGAATTATGCAAGGAGCAGTGAAGGGCTAATGCCGCTTGACGAAACACACCATGAAACATCGGCGGGGAACCTGACAAGGACGTGGCCGAAAGGATTCCTCTGGGGTTCAGCCACGGCGGCCGCGCAGGTCGAAGGAGCCAGCCACGAGGGCGGCAAGGAGGACAGCATCTGGGACGCCTTTGCGCGCGTACCCGGGGCCATCGCCAACGGTGACACCCTCAAGCATGCGGTTCAGCACTATGACCGCATGCCGGAAGACGTCCGGATCATGAAGGAACTGGGCCTTGGCTCCTACCGCTTCTCCACGAGCTGGGCACGGGTACGTCCGGGTGACCGTGGACCGAACGCCGAAGGACTCGACTTCTACTCCCGGCTGGTGGATGAACTCCTCGAAGCAGGGATACTCCCCTGGCTGACCCTGTACCACTGGGACCTGCCGCAGGCGCTGGAGGAAAAGGGTGGATGGGCCAACCGGGACACCGCCTACCGGTTCGTGGACTATGCCAACGACGTCTACTCGGCGCTAGGTGACCGCGTGCAGCACTGGACCACGTTCAACGAACCGTTCTGCTCCTCCTTGCTCGGTTATGCTGCCGGCGTTCATGCCCCGGGCAGGCAGGAGCCCCGCGCTGCAGTCGCCGCAATCCACCATCAGCATCTTGCACACGGGTTGGCGGTCAACGCACTCCGCTCGCGCGGGGCACAGCACCTGGGCATCACGCTGAACCTCAGCAACTCGATCCCCCGCGATCCCGCAGATCCGGTGGACCTGGATGCGGCCCGCAGATTCGACTCACTCCAGAACCGCATCTTCCTGGACCCCATCCTGCGCGGCGCTTACCCGCAAGACACGCTCACGGACCTCGACCAGTTCGGCATCCAGGAGGTCATCCAGTTCGGTGACCTCGAGATCATCGGAACGCCCCTTGATTTCCTCGGAGTCAACCACTATCACGACGATCTGATCAGCGGTCACCCGGATCACGAAGGTGGGGACGGCCACTCGGGTGGAGCTTCCCGCCAGACGTCGTCGTGCTGGATCGGATCGGAGGATATCGCGTTCCCCACCCGCGGACTGCCGCGCACAGCCATGAACTGGGAGGTGAATCCGGACGGTCTGCGGAAGCTGCTGGTCCGTCTGGGGGAGGAGTACCCCACCCTGCCGCCGCTGTACGTCACGGAGAACGGTGCAGCTTACGACGACGTCGTCAGTGCTGACGGTGATGTGCACGACGCCGAGCGCACCAGCTTTGTCCTCGATCACGTCGCCGCCGTTGGCGAAGCCATCGACGCCGGAGCGGACGTGCGCGGATATTTCGTGTGGTCCCTGCTCGATAACTTCGAGTGGTCCTGGGGCTACGGCAAACGGTTCGGGATCGTGCGAGTGGACTACAACTCCTTCGAGCGGACAATTAAAGACAGCGGCCATGCTTACCGGAAGCTGATCGACACTGCGAGGGCGAACGAGGAGGTGAAACCACTGAAAGGACAGGTCCTGGCGGCGTCCGGGACCTGAGCCGACCTAGAGTGGACCGATAAGTTTCAGCACCACGCACGGAGAGAAATTGTGAAGACAGACGCAAGCCGTACCCGGCCAGTGCCAACGCTTGAGATGGTTGCAGCGCTGGCCGGCGTCTCGCGGTCGACTGTGTCCAGGGTCGTCAACGATGCACCGAACGTGGACCCGGACATCGTGAAATCCGTGCAGAACGCGATTTCCACCCTCAACTACATTCCCAACCGTGCTGCGCGGTCTCTCGCGAGCAGGCGCACCAATTCAGTTGCCGTAGTTGTTCCCGAGTCGACGTCGAAGGTATTCGCCGATCCGTTTTTCGCCACCATCGTCGAAGGCATCGCACAGACGTTGGTGGAGACCAAGTACACGCTCACAATGATCGTTTCGTCTGAAGCTCGTCCTGAAAAGACCAGAAGCTACCTGCTGGGAGGGAACGTTGACGGTGCGCTGGTGGTCTCGCACCACAGTGGGGATCACTCCTGGACCAGAATCAGCGAATCCCTCCCAGTGGTCTTCGCCGGACGCCCCTTCAAGGCCGAACGCGAGAGCTACTTCGTTGAGGTCGACAACTTCGCTGCGGCATCCCGCGCCGCACAACATCTCATCGATGCGGGCCGAACGTCCATCGCGACAATCACCGGACCACAGGACATGTATGCGGGCATCGACCGGTTGCGGGGCTGGGAAGCGGCGCTGCGCTCCGCCCGGCTCGACACCTCACTCGTTGAGGTCGGAGATTTCACGGAGGCTTCCGGGCAGGAGGCAATGCGCAGGCTGCTTGACCGCGGCCAAAAAATCGACGGGCTTTTCGCTGCCAACGACCAGATGGCTGCGGGCGCCTACGCAGTGCTGGCTGAACGTAACATCAGCATCCCGGCGGATATAGCGGTTGTCGGCTTTGATGACGACTCGTTCGCTACATCCCTGACCCCTGCACTGACTACTATTCACCACCCCATCGTTGAGATGGGACACCGAATGGCTGAGAACCTTCTCTCGTTGATCGAGGGCGGTCCGGCCGAGCGAGCAACCCTGCTGCCCACCTCCCTGGTGGTCCGCGGTTCCGCCTGAGTTCTGAAGGAAGACTATGCGCCAACATCTGTTGCCCGTTCCGCCGTGCGCCGAACCCGGCGTCAACCCCCTGGCTGCTACCGGGGACAGGCTCCGCTGGGGCGTCGTTGCTCCGGGTCAGATAGCCCGCCGCGTCACAGCCGACCTCGCACTGCTTGAGGATTCCGTGTTGCAATCAGTGAGTTCGCGCAGCGAAGCCAACGCAGCGGGATTCGCGAACGATTTCGGCTTCGAGTCCAGCTACCATGACGCCCAAGGTCTCACCGGGTACGAGCGGCTGTTCGCCGACCCGGACGTCGACGTCGTTTACATCGCGGCCCCTCATGCCCAGCACCGGGAGGTGGCAGAAGCGGCGCTGACTGCCGGCAAGCACGTTTTGTGCGAGAAGCCGTTGACTTTGAACGCTGCAGAGGCCCGCGTACTGGCAGAGGTTGCCCGCACCAACGGCGTCTTCCTGATGGAAGCAGTTTGGACGCGATTTCTCCCGAGCATCAACCGGGCGTGGGACATCATTGCCTCGGGGGAACTCGGAGAGATTCAGTGGGTTCAGGCGGACTTGGGTTTCGTTGCCGCCTATGACCGCCGGTCCCGTCTCTGGGATCCGTCCGCGGGCGGGGGAGCCCTGCTGGACCTGGCGGTCTATCCTCTCACCTGGGCTTTCGGCGCCCTGGGTTTCCCCGCCGAGGTGCTGGCCCAGGCGACTCTCACAGACGACGGCGTGGACAAGGGAAATGCACTGACGCTTTCCTATGAAACCGGTGCGACCGCGCAGCTGATCACCTCGATTGTCGCGTCCTGTCCCGGAACCGCGACAGTAAGCGGAAACGCGGGATGGCTGACCGCCTCGACGCCTCAGTGCAACCCGTCCGAGCTCACCATTACAACGAACGACGGCGTTTCACGGGTCGAAGCCTTCGCTCAGATCGGAAGCAATTACGTGTACCAGCTTCGTGAGGTTACACGATGCATTCAGGAGGGAATGGTTGAGAGTCCCACCATGCCGTGGGCGGACTCGATTTCCACCATGGACCTGCTCGATTCTGTCCGGACCCAGGTGGGCATCCAGTACCCCAATGACCAACCGCTTATCTCAACGGGACGGCGATCTGTGGGGTTGGCACCAACGAGGTAACGCGCGCTCTGTTCAGCAGGGCAGCGGGATGATCCCTTCCGGGCGCGGATCCGTAGCGAGCCTGGCGTGCGTTTCGACGTCATAGCGCTCGACGCCGTAGCGGAGTTTGGCCCGCTCGATGCCTTCAGCCCGAAACCCGGCCCGTGCTGCAACTCTGCAGGACGCGGGATTGTTGACGCGGTGGCCCAGTTCCAACCGGAACAGGCCCTCTGAAAATGCCCATTCCGATGCGGCGGCGAGGCCCCGGGTAATGAGGCCGCGGCCGCGGAACTCGGCGCTCAGCCAATAGGAAACCCAGGCGGTCCCGTGCTCGAACTCCATCGAGGTGATTCCAATGTCGCCCACCGCAGCACCCCCTACGGCGACGGCGAAATGGCGAGCGGATGCGCTCTCCACTCCGAGCTGGTTCTCGATGTGTTGCCGGCACACTTCGAGGTTTGAGAGGTTCCGTTGTCCCAGTTGAATGCGGAGATCGTCGCTTGCAGCTTCGGCGCGGCGAAGGGACTCGGCATCGTCGACGGTCCATCGTCGGAGGACTGCGTCCTCGGTGTTCTGCACGATCAAGCACTCCTCACATCGGTGATTCTGGAGCCCGATCCCAGCGAGTGGGGCGGCCCGGCCGGCACCTCTTCACAACGATAGCAAGCTTGCTTATGATCGTAGGCACAGGTCCCACTCATCTTGCCGGACCTGTGCTGTCCACAAACCATTACGCAGGAGAAGGGACTGATGATGACAACCGCACGCGACATCATGACCGGTGGTGCAGAGTGCATCGGCGAGAACGAAACCCTGGAAGAAGCGGCCCGGAAGATGAAAGACCTGGATGTCGGGTCACTGCCCATCTGTGGGGAGGACAACCGGCTCAAGGGTGTCCTTACGGACCGGGACATCGTGGTCAAGTGCCTTGCCGGCGGGTCCGACCCGCGCGAGGTCAAAGCCGGCGAGCTCGCCGAGGGAAAGCCCGTGACGATCGGTGCGGATGACAGCATCGAGGAAGCCATCAAGACCATGGCCGACCACCAGGTCCGACGGCTACCCGTGATCGACGGACACGACCTCGTCGGCATGCTGAGCCAGGCCGATATTGCCCGGAACTACCCCGAGGACCGGGTAGGTGAACTCGTCGAGTTGATCTCCTACTGAACCATTCCTCCAGGGGGAAGTGGAGGAGCACCTGAGGGTCGAGGAGGATGTGCAATGCCCACCGATGCCAAGGACATATTCACCGCCAATGACGCCGACCGGCTTGAACAGCAGCAGGAGGTCACTGACGAAACACCCGACGATGACGGCGACGGACTTCTGGGAACAACGCCCCGGGAGGCAAACGAAGCCGACGTCGTTGAACAGGCTCGTTCAGTGACGGGCGACGACGATTACCCGCGCGGACCGATTGACGAAGAGCCCGCCTGAGAGTCCCATTCTTCCGTCCGCCCGCCCTGGGCGGGCGGACGCAGGATCACCTGCGGCCGACGTCGTACTGCAGTGCTACTGTGCCGTTCCCAAAGCGGCGGCTGGACTTCAGCCGGAGCTCCAGGGTGAGGTCCGGCGGAAAGATGCTGAGCCCTCCGCCGATGATCACGGGATTCAACAGCAGATAGAACTCGTCAACGAGGCCCGCACGGAAGGCAGACGCGGCGAGCGTCGGTCCGGCAATACCGATGTCGGACGAGGAGGATTGTTTCAGGTCCTCCACTGCGGCGGGATCGAACGTCCGTTCAATCCGGGTCCTGGACGTCGAAGCTGACTCGAGGCTGGTGGAGTAGACAATCTTGTCCGCAGCCTGCCAGATGTTCGCGAATTCGACGGACTGCGGCGTGTCGGCCACGGCCCCAGGATCAGATTCCCACACCGTCATCAACTCGTAGATTCGCCGCCCGTAGAGGTAGGTGCCGACCGATCGTTCCTGCTCGTTCAGGTATTCCAGGACCTCTTCGTCAGGCTCGGCCCAGTCGAAGTTGCCGGAACTGTCCGCGACGTAACCGTCGAGGGAACCGATCATGGAGTAGATTAGCCGTGCCATACGGGATATTCGACACCACCCGCGGGCGAAAGGAAAGGCTCGGCAGAAATAAAGCGTGCGAACCTACCGGCGGGTAACTGTTGACGATATGATGAAGTGCTCAAACGCCCCGGCAACCGCCGACGGGCTTCGTAGGGATTGTTCTCGACATCTGTCCAGCCGGTTCCTTGCACGCGAAGGACTCTGATCCTTGGAAACTTTTCCGGGAGCGCACAGACCGCTGTATGAAGTGAAAGCCAACCTGTTCAAAGGTATGGCGCATCCGGTGCGCGTGCGCGTTCTCGAGATTCTTTCGGCTGCACCCGACGTATCGGTGACTGACCTCATCCTGGATATGAACGTTGAGGCCTCGCGTCTTTCACAGCACCTTTCCGTCTTGAAAACACATCACCTCGTTGTGTCGGAGCGCCGTGGCAGCCAGGTGTTCTACAGTCTCGCCTACCCAAGGGTCGCCGAACTTCTCGCCACTGCGAAGATGCTGCTGGGAGAGGTTCTGGAGTCGACCCAGCAGCAGTTGCTCGCCAGCGAATGGACTGCCCCCCAGGAGCCTGCGGTCGATACTCCCAAGCCGTCAACGATTACGAGGCAGTAGCGCGGCGCTTCACATGGCGCACGAGCGGCCGTCGGGTAGCGGGCTCCGAATGATCGCGGATGTGCCCCATCGCAGCATTCTCGCGTACCGCGGTGATGGCCGTCACAGCCTCCCGCTTCCGGTCGTAGCCCGAGGACGTTACCAGCACGCACCCATCCTCGTCGATGAGTCGAAAGCGGTATAGCGCGTCATCGTCCCTGAAGATTTCAAAGTTCCCTGCCAAATTTCCTCCCCCGAGGTGCCGGCGCCACGTTGCGCCTGAGGACTTTATGTTTTCATCAAACCGGAACGAAGGGAAGGCGTGTGACGCGCTTTACAAGGAAAACCTAGGAAATGGGGAGCCCTGGGTGAGCCCAGCCGTGCCGGTTCAACCACTTGCCGCACAAGGCGGTCCACTCATCCGGGCCGGCTTCGCCCTCTCCCAGGCCGAGCCCATGGGCCCCGTGCGGGAAGACATGCACCTCCACCGGCACATTGTTCCGCACGAGCGCGCGGGCATAGGCGAAGGTGTTCTCCACGGGAACGGGCTCGTCGTCGGCGGTGTGCCAGAGAAATGCCGGCGGCGTTGTGCTGGTGACGTTCAGTTCCGCCGACATTCGTTGGAGGAGGTCCGACGACGGCGACCCGCCCAGCAGATTGTCGATGCTTCCCTGATGGACTGCATCGATGAACGACACCACCGGGTAGCAGAGGACCGAAAGGTCAGGAATTGCTCCGGTGACGTCCAGATGTGGATCCCCGCATGGGGTGTCTGTAGAGAGGGTTGCCGCGAGATGCCCACCTGCAGAGAACCCCAGGACTCCGACACGGTCAGCGTCGACGGCTATCCCGTGCTCCCCGCCGCGGATCCACAGCATCGCCTCCTTCGCGTCGGACAACGGTGCCGGGTGCTGATGAGGTGCAACCCGGTACCGGAGCACGAAAGCGTGCACGCCAAGGCCGGCGAGCCATTCAGCGACGGGTTCTCCTTCGTGGGCTGAGGTTTGCCCGTATCCGCCGCCCGGCAGAACAAGGATGGCCGGTCGGGGAGTGTCCTCGCCGTCTCGGGCGGGAATGAACGTCAGGTTCGAAGGGACTGAAATTGGCATAGTTTCACCGTACCCATTCAAGCTGACGGTCAGGCATTACGCGCGATGAACGACACCAGTGCCGGCGCGAGTGACGCGCCGATCTCCTGAGGGCTCCGCCTGGTGCCTTTGACTGCAAAGGAGTGGTCGGCGTCGGGCACTGATTGCAGGGTTGCCCTTCCCTCGAGTTTCGAGATCACGGCGTCCAAAAGGTCCTTCCGGGCGAAGGAGTCATTGCTGCCCTGAAGGAACAACATGGGAGCTCCGACGCTGTACAGATGCTCATCGCGAATTTTCTCCGGTTTCCCCGGCGGGTGAAGGGGATATCCGAGGAACGCGAGGCCTGCTGCCTCCATACCCTCGGACACGGCCATGGATGCCATGCGCCCGCCGAAGGACTTCCCGCAGGCCCACACCGGTTCGCCGTCGGAGCGCTCTGCGGCGCTGGCCATCACTTCGCGCCAGGCGGCGATCGCTTTCGGAGGCCGGTCCGGGAACCGCCTGCCCTGATCCATGTAGGGGAAGTTGAAGCGCATCGTGGCCAGTCCCGCAGCGTTCAGGGCATCACTGAAGCCGATCAGGAAGGGGTGATCCATGCCGGCGCCGGCCCCGTGTGCGATCGCGACGGTCGCGGTGGCCCCGTCCGGCCGGAAGTACGCGCAGGTGAAATCAGCGCCGTCAACCTGTAGCGTGAAGCGCTCTGAGGAAGCCATCTGCCCATCATGCCGTAGGTTCGGCTTCTGTTCGACGCATACTTGAGCCATGGCAGCGCCGATAACCCGGGACCACCTGGTGCAGCTCCGGCTGGCCAGTCACTTTTCCGCCACAAACGACGACGGTTCCGCACCGGGCGCTGTGGATGTGGTCAGCAGACTGCTCGCTGTGCAGGCACAGGAGTTCGGGCAGGCGCTGTGGGCAGTCGGTTTGCGCGTGCCCGGATCCAGTCGGGAGGACATCCTTGCCGTTCTTGACAGCGCCGAGGTAGTGCGTTCTTATCCGATCCGAGGAACCCTGCACTTCGTGCGTCCAGCCGACCTTCGCTGGATGTTGAGCCTGACCGGTGAGCGGATGCTGAGGTCGGCGACGAGGCGCCTGGGTGAGCTGGAGTTGGACCAGCGGACCCTTGAGGGCGCCGGAGACGTAGCGCGTGAGGCGCTCGCAGGGGGCCTCGAACTTCCGCGCGATGAGTTCCTTGAAACCCTGGACCGGGCCGGTATCTCCCCGGCCGGTCAACGCGGATATCACATCATTTGGTACCTCGCGCATACCCAGGTCGTCTGTTGGGGACCTCCCGCCGGAAGCCAGCAAGCCCTGGTGCTCCTCGACGAATGGGCGCCGTCCGAGGGCCTGAAACCGGATCGGGACGAGGCGCTTCGACGGTTTGTCCTCGGCTACTTCACAGGCCATGGTCCTGCAACGCTGCACGACTTCGTCTGGTGGTCCAAGCTCACCGTCGCTGACGCCAAGCAGGGGCTGGCGCTCGCCCGCAGCGAGTTGACGGAGTACGTCTACGACGGCGCGACCTACTGGGCCGCCGCCGAACTGGTGCCGGAATCAAGCCCCCAGCGGGGGCTCCTGCTGCCTGGCTATGACGAATACATTCTCGGTTATCAGGACAGGGCTTTGACGCTTCCCCGCGAATACGCAGCGCGCGTCATGCTGGCCAAGAACGGGGTCTTCAAGCCCACCCTTGTTCTGGAGGGGGAGGCTGTTGGCACGTGGCGTCGAAGCCCCGGCAACTCGACCGCTGATATCTCGCCCTTCCTGGAGAGCGACATCAGTGACACCCATGTGTTTGACGTCGCCATTGCGGCCTACGAGCGCTTCCTCACCTCCTGATACGGTGCCACCGTGCGAAAGCGGTAAGCCCATGGCCGACTTCTATCAACGCGTCGTCGGACCAGGACGCGTGGTGAACCGGCGTCTGTATTCGGTAGGAGTGGTGGAGAAGGCCGCTCCGAAGTTCTGCCGGAAGGTCACGGCATTGCCGAAGCCGCAGTCGGCCGCGATCTGGTCTATGGACAAGTCCGAGGTCTCCAGGAGTCTCCTGGCGGCATCGAGCCGATGGCTGCGAATCCAGCCTGCCGGCGTTGCCCCGGTCTTCGCGCGGAACGCGCGGACGAAGGTTCGGCGGCTCATGTGTGCCTGGTCAGCCAAGCGCTCTACTGTAAGCGGTTCACGAAGATTGGCCAGCGACCATTCAAGTACGCGTGCGATGGGATCGTCACCGGCCCGCTCCGGGACAGGGTGCTCGATGTACTGCGCCTGTCCACCCTCGCGGTGTGGAGCGACGACCAGACTGCGCGCCACCTGATTGGCAGCGTCCGCTCCCAATCGGTTCCGCACGATATGCAGGCATGCGTCGAGCCCCGATGCCGTTCCCGCTGACGTGAGGACGTCGCCGTGGTCGATGTACAGCACGGATTGGTCGAGGGAGATATCCGGGTGCCGGTCAGCCAGGGTCGTGAATGCCTGCCAATGGGTAACGGCACGGCGTCCGGCGAGAAGGCCCGCGTCGGCGACGGCGATCGCTCCGAGGCACAGTCCGAGGACTGCGGTGTTGCGCTCATGAGCGATCTGCAGCGCTGAGCGCAGACCACCGCTGAGCGGGCGGCCGTCGTCGAACCAGGAGGGCACCACCACTACGTCAGCGTCCTCGGCGACCTCGGGTCCCTGCACGCCTCCCAATTCGTAACCCTCGGCAGTGCGGACCGAGCCGGGGTGATCCGAGAAAAGCACTGTGGTCCAGTCGGCGAGCCCCTGCCGGGTGACCTCATCGAACACCATCTGCGGGACGGCGAGATGGAACATCGTCACACCATGGAAGGCGTAAACAGCGATACGCATGTAGGGCTCCATTCTTGGCCTAAATCCATCGTACATGTGCCGTTGTGCCACTGTCGGCCCTCGGCGCTTGCCGGGACGATTGATTCATGGCCATCAGGCCGGTTACCTCTACCCGGGAGATTGTGAACTATGGCTACTCCGCGCCGTGCCCTCGTCCTCGTTGATGTTCAGCAGCAGTATTTCGGCGGCATCTTTGAGATCCAGTACCCTGCGCATGAAGAATCTCTGCCGCGAGTCGCAGCGGCAATCGACACCGCCACCGCGGCGGGCATGCCAATCGCGGTCATTCAGCACACCGCCGGTGAGGGTGCTCCCGTCTTCGCGCCCGGTTCTCCTGAATTCGAACTGCACCCCGAAGTCGAGAGCCGGCGGACGGGTGAGTGGAAGAGCGTCGTGAAGCAGTACGGCTCTGTGTACGCCGGTACCGACCTGACCGACTGGCTCCGCCAGAACGACGTCGACACCGTCACCCTTGTCGGATACATGACGAATAACTGCATCCTGGGCTCGGCCGTTGAGGCTGAAGCGATTGGGTTCACCACCGAAGTGCTTTCTGACGCCACCGGGGCGATCAACCTCGCCAATGACGCCGGCTTCGTCGATGCGAAGACGGTGCACACCACCCTGCTCACCCTGTTGAATTCGAACTGGGCTCAGGTGGGCACCACCGATGCCTGGATCAGTGCCGTCAACGCGCAGGAAGCGCTGCAGGGAAGCGACCTGGGTAGTTCTGCCATGGCTGGGGCTGAGCGCGCTTCGTGAACCATGCACACTTCTCGGGCACCGCACCTTTCGCGCTGTCCGTCCTCGACAATGCCCTCACCGGTGTGGGCTACTCCGCGGGGGAGACACTCGCCGATGTAGTTGCGTTGGCGAAGCTGGCGGACGAGCGGGGTTACCGACGGTTCTGGATGTCTGAGCACCACGCCATGCCCGGAGCTTCCATTTCGTCACCACAGCTCATGGTGGCGCGCCTCATCGGAGAAACGCAGCGAATAAGACTGGGAGCGGGCGGGATCATGCTTCCCAACCATGTACCGCTGGTCATCGCAGAGCAGGTTGGCATGCTGAGCGCGCTTGCACCCGGGCGGATCGACCTCGGCTTGGGGCGAGCGCCCGGTACGGACGCGGGAACAGCCGCCGCGCTGCGCCGCCACCACGCGGGCAACGATGCGTTCCCTGAACAGATTGCCGAGCTCCTTGGATTTCTGAACAACGACTTCCCGCAGGACCACCCCTACCGGAATGTTCCGGCGGTGCCTGGACCATGGCAGGCCGAGCAGAACCGGCTCCCCGGCGAGACGACTACCGCTGACCTCTGGCTCCTTGGATCCTCAGTCTATTCAGCACGGTTGGCTGCCGAACTCGGTCGACCCTATGCCTTCGCACTTCAATTCGGGCGCGCCGATGTACTCAACGCCCTGCGCATCTACCGGGAGAACTTCCGCCCGTCGAGGTGCCTCGCTGAACCCTATAGCTTGGTCAGCGTCGGAGTGATTGCTGACGAAGACCCAGTCGAGGCGCGCCGCCAATCTGCGACGTTGGCCATGGCGATGCTCAGGATGTTCCAGCGCAAGACCTTTTCCGTGCTTCCCCCTGAGGAAGTCGAACTTTTCCGCGCCAGCACGCAGGAACAAGCGATCCTCGATGAGTACACCGATCAGACGCTGCACGGGACACCGGAGCAGGTGGCAAAAAGCCTCGAGGAGCTCCACGCTCACACTCGCGTCGACGAAATCATGCTTGTCGTTCAGGGGCACTCCCGCCGTGCCCAATCACGCACTCTGGAACTGGTGGCCGACCACTACAGCATGAGTACCACCGGGGCGACCAGCCTGTAACCGCATCACCCCGCACCGAGGTTCGTGATGCGCACCAGACGCCAGCCCTCCCATCGCGGGTCGCTGCAGATATCGAAAACAAGGATGGGGGACGCCGGTCCCGTCTGCGCCCGGAAGCGCCAGTACTGCAGCGTCATGACGCTGCCTTGCCCCATTTTTCCGGCCTGGCCCGGTTCCCACCAACTCCGGGAACTGGTCCAGTGCATGGGCTCCCCGAGCACCTGCCAGATGCTCGCCCGCCAGCGAAGCGCCAGGGGTGCGCCCCTGGAGGTGAAACGTACGTCAGCCTCCTCATTGAGGGACCGCGAACCCGGCTGGACCTCTTCGATGTGCTGCGCCGTCATAACCCTTCACCTTCTTCAGTGCCGGGTTTAAAACTAGAACAGATTTTCGATTAAGTCATCCGGGTGAGCCCGCTCAGCCCTCCTGCTCACGGCGGTTCAGCTCGAGGTTGACTTCCTCAAGCCGTGCTTCGGTTTCGGGCTCTGGGAAGCCCTCCGCGTATTCGGCCTCAAGCTCCCGGTGGATCCGGCTGTTGAGCACTTCCACCTCGACGTCGTCCAGGACCGTTAGGTCTTCGGGGAAGGGGTCTTCCGGGGAAATCTTGTGGTTGGTTTCCATGGATCACTTTCGGGGCTGAGCGGTGTTCTTCTCCGAAGTGTAGCCATGCTGTGTTTCTTGCGCGAGAGCGTATGACGGAACCCGCAATTCTCGAGCCCATGTGTAGGAGCTGAGGCCTGCTGGAGGGTGTCCTATCGGGTCGAACCGGGGGTCCCGGTGTTGATCGTCACACACCCTCAGCCGTAGAGTGCCGGAGCGGGTCCAGGGACCGCGCAGCCAGCTGTAATGCAGGCCCCACTGGAGTTCGCCGTCGTAGGAGCGAAGCTCGGAAAGGGTCCTGAGGTCCGGGCCAGGACCCTCCCGGCGCACGGCCAGCAAGACTGGCCCGCCGCTTCCGCGGAATGGCATCAGTGAGGTGAACGGTCCGTCCACTACCGAGCGACGCGGAAGGATCATGAAGCGCCCGGGCACCCCGCCTCCGGTCGTGGACAGCAACACATCGGCCTCACCGATACGCAAAGCCAGGCCGACGACGTCGGGCAGGGCATCCGGCAGTCCCACTGAGCGGGAGACGCGCGCAAGAACCTGCTCCTCATCGGAATTGTCCAGCCATTCCTCGCCGCTGAAGACCCGCGAATGGGTAAGGGTGCCCTCGAGCAACACGCCGTGGGAGTGAATCGGCCGGTGCGGCCTGAACACCTTCATCCCGGCGAAGACCGCTTTTAACCCGTGTCCTCCCGCCCTTGATAGCACGGGCAGGGCTTTCACGAGTGCACCTCTTTCAGCAGCTTCTTCTCTTCAACGAGCGGTACGGATAATGACTTGTAGCCGTGCTCCTCGAACAGTACGGTGACGACGTCGTTTTCGTAGCCCATGACCACGCCCTCGCCCCACTCCCCGTGGCGCACGGTGCTCTGCAGCGCGAAGGGCTGGTTTTCGACCTCTTCGTGGTGATCGGCGGAGCGGCCGGTGTCGCAGTTGTCGCAGGCATCGCACAGGCCTTCGCGCTCCTCGCCGAAGTAGCCGAGCAGGAACCGGCGACGGCACCCCCGGTACTCGGCGTACTGCCGCGCCATCTCCACCCGTGAGCGGTCCACCTCCTGCCGCCGTTTGCGATGCTCGACGACGTCGGCAATCACCTGGTCCGCGTCATCTGCTGCAGCCCGATACTTCCCGCTGCGCTCTCGGACAGCCCCCACCTCAAGCAGTTGATTCAGCAGTCCCGACAGCTTCCGCTGAGTCAGTCCGGTTGCTTCCCGGATGCCCGCGGCATCAAGAGAGCCATCGGCCGACCGGAGCGCAGCGAGCAGTTCGCGGAGGCCATCCTCCTGCACGCTCTTGGCTGCGAAGAACCGCCGGATCCCGAGATCCTCCTGGCGATAATGCAGCACGACGTCGGCAGGATCCCCGTCTCGCCCCGCCCGACCCACTTCCTGGTAGTAGCTGTCGAGAGAATCTGGAATGTCGGAATGGATGACGAACCGTACGTCGGGCTTGTCGATGCCCATGCCGAACGCGGTGGTAGCCACCACGACGTCCAGTTCACCGGCGTGGAATGCGTCATGCAATGCCGTTCGCTCAGATTTCTTCCGTCCTGAGTGGTACGCATCAGCACGCAGGCCCGCATCCCTCAGCTCCTGTGCGTATTCGTCCGTCTGCCGGCGCGTGGCGGTGTACAGCAGTCCCTGGCCTTCACGCGAGGTCACCTGCTCAAGGACTGCGTGCTTCTTGTCCCGCTCCGACTCGTGCTGGTGAACGCTGAGGTGCAGGTTCGGTCGATCGAAACCTTCCGCGATGACGAGTGCGTCGTCGAGCTTCAGCCTTTCGAGGATTTCCTGCCGAACAGGGGGTGAGGCTGTTGCGGTCAGTGCGATAACCGGCCGCTTGAGTCGCCGCACGAGGGAACCCAGCTGAAGGTAATCCGGCCGGAAGTCGTGACCCCAGGCGGAGACGCAGTGGGCTTCGTCGATGACGAGGAATGACACGTCCAGGGCCTTGAGCCGCTCGCTTACCTCTTCCCGTGCCAGTTGCTCCGGCGCGAGGAACAGGAACTTGGCGCGACGCTCTTCGTCGGAGTCCTCGGCGGCTGCCCATGCTTCGTCGACCTCGGCGTCGGACGCTGTCGAGTTCAGCACGTACGCGCGAACTTCGCCGAGCGCCTCGTTGATGGCTTCCACCTGGTCCCGCTGCAGCGAGATCAACGGCGAAACGACGACGGCGACTCCCGGAACTGACATGGCCGCCACCTGATAGATGGCCGATTTGCCATAGCCGGTGGGGAGGACGCAGAGGAGATTCCTGCCGTCGTCGGCCGCGTTCAGTGCCTTGCGTTGTCCCGGAAGAAGGGAGTCCCAGCCGAAGAGTTCCCGCGCGGTCTGATCGAGTTTCGGATTCATTCTGCAACCGCCGTAATGAGAGCAAGAAGGATTGAGTAGATGATGAGGCCACCAAGGAACCAGGGGAAGCTTGATCCGCGGTTCGACGGCAACTCCTCCCGAAAAACGTTCAGGAGTACCGATCCGCCGAGCAACGCTGTGAGGATGGCAACCACCACTGTGCTTGTCGGCGCAAAGACCGCCGACAACAGCCAACCAAGAAGCAGCGCGCCCGCAAGAACGAGCCGGCCGCTCGACGCGAACCGGTGCGGGTAGTGCTCCTCAAGATGGCGGTCCGTGAGCACGAAGTGGAGACCCATCGCGATGGCAAAAAGGATCGCGAACAGATAACCAGTCTCGACGCGCAGAGCCATCGTGTAGGTGATGAGCGTGTTGTAGAAGGCAAAAGCACCGAGGTGAACCCAGTAGGCTCCTGCGGAATCGCGGCGTCCGCGTCTCCGTCGGGTGGTCGCGAGGCGGTCCAGACCGTAGAAGACAGTAAAGCCGGTGAGAGCCACGACGAAGATCCCCAGGTCGAAAAGCGGGGTGACCTCAATGGTGTCTTCGAGCAGGTCGCCGACCGCCTCGTTGCCCTCGGCGATTTCCGGCAGCAGGTGTAGGAAGACGTAGGCAACCGCGAGTCCTCCCGCAAACGAACCAGTTACACCCTCGGGTACGAGGGGCAGCTTGCGGATCCGTGGAGCGGCCAGGTGCAATCCGGCCAGCACCAGAGCGATGACCAGGGATCCCGTCAAAGCAAGGCCCACAGCTACCGCGTCTCAGCCTGCTGGCCGGCGTTGGTCCGCTTTGAGACGACGGTGCTGATGACGTAGAGGACAACACCTACACCGATCAGAATCGCCGCGCGCAGCCAGATCTCCGCCGACTGCTGGGTGAGGAGCACCAGGCAGGAAGCGACACCCAGGTAGGGGATCACCGTCGGGATGCGGAAATGCTGGTGCTCCACCCGGTCCCGGCGGAGCACTAGGACCGCGACGTTCGTGCTGATGAACACGAAGAGCAGGAGCAGGACGACTGTCTCGGCCAGCGAAGCAAGGTCACCGGTGAGGGTCAGTGCCATGGCGATCGCCGTCGTCGCAATGATGGCCACCCACGGAGTGCGGCGGTTGGGTAGCACCTTACCGAGTACCGAGGGCAGGAGCCCTTCCTCGGCCATGCCGAAGGTCAGCCGGCTCGCCATGATCATGGTCAGCAGTGCGCCGTTGGCGACAGCGACGAGGGCGATCAAACTGAACAACCACGGCGGGATGCCGAAGCCTGTGGCGTTGACAACGTCGAGGAGGGGCGCGGTGGACCCTGCGAGGTCCTCGGCGGGCAGCGCGGCCGCGGATACCAGGCCGATCAGCAGGTACACGGCGCCTGCGGTGGCGAGGGCTCCGAACAGGGCTTTCGGGTACACGCGGGCCGGATTGCGTACTTCCTCCGCGACATTCGCCGACACTTCGAAGCCCACGAAGGAGTAGTAGGCGATGAGGGACGCTCCCAGGACGGCAACTGCCGGATTGGCGTTGGCCGGGAACTGTGAGATTTGCTCGGGATTGCCATTGCCCTGGCCGAGGAAGACAGCCACTAGGACGATGACCAGCACCAGTCCGGAAACCTCGATGACAGTCATCACCACGTTGGAGCGGACTGACTCCTTGATGCCGCGGGCATTCAGCAACGCCAGCAGGACAAGGAAAACGACGGCGGCCCAGGCCGGCGGCACGGCAATGAAGGCGGAGAGGTAATCACCCGTGAAGGCGAGGGCCAGGCCGGCAGCACTGGTGACCCCGGCCGCGAGCATGCAGAACCCCACCAGGAATGAGATGAACGGGGTCTTGTATGCCCGCTGGGCGAAGACCGCAGCACCGCCTGCCTTCGGGTATTTGGTCACGAGCTCCGCGTAGGAACCCGCGGTGAGGAGCGCCAGTGCCAGTGCAACAACCAGTGGCACCCAGATGGCCCCACCAACCTCAGCTGCGATGACACCGACCAGCGCGTAGACGCCGGCGCCGAGTACGTCACCAAGGATGAACAGGTAGAGCAGCTTGCCGGAGATTCCTTGCCGGAGCTTTGAAGGGGCGGCGGTTTCGGTGGTCATCGTGTGCGTCCTACTCGGTAGTGATCCTGCAGTTTCTAGTGTGCTCGGCTCAGGTGGGTTCTGATCCGGCCGGCGGCATGTCCGGATTCAACGGCTCCATCCTCGGGTCTTCCGCCGTCCACACCTGCAGGACCGCCCAGGTCACGGCGGCTATCGGCACGGACAGGACGGCGCCGATGATGCCGGCGAGGATGGTTCCGGCGGTCAGGGCCAGCAGGATCACCAGTGCATGAAGCCGCAGCGACTTGCCCATGACGATCGGCTGCAGTAGGTCACCTTCCAACTGGTTGACGGCGATGACGACGCCGACCACTATGAGGGCGACAATCGGGCCGTTGGCCACCAGCGCGACGAGCGCTGCCAGAACGCCGGCGATGGTGGCGCCCACCAGTGGGATGAAGGCACCGATGAAGACGATCATCGCGAGCGGAATGGCCAGAGGTACACCGAGGATCAGCAGCGCGATGCCGATAGCAACGGTGTCCACCAGGGCGACGATCGCTGTTCCTCGGACATAGCTACCGAGTACCTCGAGGGTACGGGCTCCCGAACGACGCAGTTTCTGTTCGCGCTCGCCCTTGAAGGGGCGGAGGAAGAATTCCCAGATCTTCTTGCCGTCTTTCAGGAAGAAGAAGAGGATCACGGCGGTCAGGGTGGCACCGGTAAGGAATTCCGCCACAACGGAGACACCCGAGATCGCACCCGACCGGAACTGCGCGCTCGTCGCGTAGTCGATGATCGCGGTACGTGCCTCGCCGAGTTGCTCCGGGGAGATCGGGAACGGCCCGCTCGTGAGGAAGGCCTGAAGCTCATCCAGGCCTTCGGTGGCGGCGGCGATCAGTTCATCAGCCTGGCTGCGGACCGAAAGCACGATGATCGTAATGATCCCTGAGAGAACGACCAGCAGGGCCAGGAACGCTATGGCTGTGGCGAGTGCGCCGGGCACCCCTCGGCGGCGCAGGAGATTCACGAACGGGCCTATGGCTGCCGCGAGAATCAGCGCGATGATGACGGGAATCACCAGCAGGCGGATTTGCAGCAGCCCGTAGATTGCGACCACCGCCAGAGTGAGAATCAGCAGGATCTGAGCGGCCCGGGAACCAGTGCGTCCCAGGCCGTCAGCCCACGGGCTGGAGCGGGTGCTGTGTAGGTGGGAACCTGCCATGTGTTGCCCTTCCCGAGGAATAAACCTGTATGCCGTCAAACTAATTGCTAAGCATACTGTGTATTTTCCGGGCGGCTGGAGACAGGTTGGTCCGAGCGTCAGTAATCGATGCGGTCGGGGAGGTCAGCCCAGGCGCGAAACGGTTCGGCGCTCGCTGAGTCAGGAAGCTCCATTTGCCGCACCTGCATGGAGCGTTCTGCAACGGGTGCTTCGAAGAATTCGTAGAACACGGCGTCGTCGAATCCTGCCTTGGCTGCATCCTGCCGATCGGCCGCGAAGGAAATGCTGTCGACGCGCGCCCAGAGTGCGGCCGCCAGGCATAGAGGGCACGGCTCGCAACTGGTGTAGAGAGTGCAGCCCGTCAGGTCGAACGTACCGAGGGATGAACACGCGTTCCTGATCGCCATCACTTCGGCGTGGGCGGTTGGATCATTGTTTGCCGTCACCCGGTTGGCGCCCTCGAAAGCACGCCCGTCCGGGGTGACGATGAGGGCACCGAAGGGGCCACCCCCGTCGTACACATTCTGGGTTGCGAGGGCTATGGCGCGGGCGAGGAACTGCTCCTCCACAGTGCTCATGCTGGAACCCTACACCTGGCTGTTGACCTTGACGCTACGTCAACCTATACGGTGAACAAACAAGGCAGGAGGGCACATGGACCGCTCGATACAGGACGTAGCGAGGCTGGTGGGAACCACGAGCCGCACGCTGCGGCACTATGACCGGCTGGGGCTGTTGCGCCCGTCGCGGGTGGGCAGCAACGGCTACCGCTATTACGACGACGACGCCCTGGTGCGTCTGCAACGGATCCTCCTGCTGCGCGGCCTGGGGTTGGGGCTACCTGCTATCACGAAAGTGCTGAACCGGGAAGCTGAGCCTGCTCGCGCCCTCCGGAAGCACCTGGAGCTGCTGAGACAGGAACAGGAGCGGCTGGCGCGGCAGATCGCGTCGGTTTCACTGACCATCGACCAACTGGAAGGAGGTGAACAACTCATGGCAGAAAACATGTTCGACGGTTTCGACCACACCCGGTACAAGGACGAAGTTGAGGAACGGTGGGGCGCCGAGGCGTATGCGACCGGAGATCGCTGGTGGCGAGGCATGAGCGAGGCTGAACGCACGCAGTACAAGGCGCGTACGGCGCAGCTCGGCGCTGACTGGACTGCCGCCGCGGAACAAGGGATTGCGCCTGACAGTGACGCTGCGCAGGAACTGGCACGCCGGCACTTCGAGTGGCTGTCCGGTGTCCCGGGCCTGCCCTCGTCTGACGGTCGGCCGTCGAAGGAGTACTTCGTGGGCCTCGGCGACATGTACGTCGCTGACGATCGCTTCGCAGCGAACTACGGCGGCCGGAAGGGCGCGGAGTTCGTGCGTGACGCACTGAAGGTCTTCGCTGACCACCGGCTGTAGCGGCTGCCGACGGACGACGACGGTGCTCACCCGGGCACCGCCGTCGTACCTGCCGTGGATAGTGTTCAGGTATGACGATTTCCGCTGGGGCTGACCGCTCCTGGTCCGATGAAGCGATCCGACGCATTGAAGCTGAAGGCAACCGGTCAGCCGACACGCACCTGTTGGCGCTGCCCGTGCCCGAGAGCTGGGGTATAGACGTCTACCTGAAGGACGAGTCGACCCATCGGACCGGAAGCCTGAAGCACCGGCTTGCGCGCTCGCTGTTCCTCTTCGGGCTGGTGAACGGCTGGATCCGGGAAGGAGCCACGATCGTCGAGGCGTCGAGCGGTTCCACCGCCGTGTCCGAGGCCTATTTTGCACAGCTGCTGGGGCTGCCGTTCATCGCAGTGATGACCCGCTCCACAAGTCCCGAGAAGATCACCCTGATCGAGCAGTACGGCGGGACCTGCCACTTCGTCGAGAATGCCTCGGAAGTTTACGACGCTGCAGAGCACATCGCCGCCGAAACGGGCGGACACTACATGGACCAGTTCACCTACGCCGAACGGGCCACGGACTGGCGCGGCAACAACAACATCGCCGAATCGATCTTCCGGCAGATGGAGCACGAGCGGTTCCCCGTCCCGGACTGGGTGGTGGTAGGGGCAGGGACCGGTGGGACCAGTGCCACCATCGGCAGGTACCTCCGGTATAACCGGTACCCCACGCGGCTCGCTGTCGTAGATCCCGAGAACTCGGCGTTTTATCCCACCTGGGCGGGTGGGGCCGCAGCCGTCGGGAAGCCCTCGCGCATCGAGGGAATCGGCCGACCGAGGCCCGAGCCGAGCTTCGTCCCCTCCGTCATCGACGCGATGATCCAGGTGCCCGATGCCGCATCGGTTGCCGCATCACGCCACCTGCTGGCATTCGCTGGAATCTCCGCCGGTCCCTCCACCGGCACCAACCTGTGGGGAGTGTGGCAGCTTGTTGCGCAGCTGAAGGCTGCCGGCCGGCGTGGGAGCATCGTGTCGCTCCTCTGCGACTCCGGCGATCGGTACGCCTGCTCCTACAACGACGATGGTTGGTTGGCCGAGCGCGGGCTGGACCCCGCCCCTGCGCTCGCCGTGCTGCGCCGATTCTTCGAGACGGGGGAGTGGCGCTCAGACTGACCGTTGTGGATGGCGCCGGTTGCCGATAGTTTCTGGGTAGCCGCGATGCCTCTGAAGGCAATGAGGAGTCCAAGATGAGCCAGCTACTCAGGGTCCAGAACTTCAACGTTTCCAGTGACGGCTTCGGCGCGGGCGAAAACCAAAGCCTGGAGCGACCGTTCGGCCACGCGGACCCCGGAGAAATGTTCGCGTGGGCAGGCGCTACGGCGAGCTGGCCGAACCGGACCGACCCCGGCGGAACGCGCGGCCTCGACGACTACTTCACGCGTGACTTCAAGAACAACATCGGGGCCGAAATCATGGGCCGCAACAAGTTCAGTCCCCACCGCGGCCCCTGGGAGAACGAGGACTGGCGGGGATGGTGGGGTGACGAGCCGCCCTTCCACACTCCGGTGTTCGTGATGACCCACTACGAGCGGCCATCCTTCACCCTCTCGGACACCACGTTCCACTTCATCAACGTCGATCCTGTCGCTGCACTGGGGAAGGCGAAAGAGGCCGCAAACGTCAAGGACGTCCGATTGGGTGGAGGAGCAACGACGATTCGGGAGTTTCTCGATGCGGACCTCGTGGACACGCTGCATGTCGCAGTGTCACCGATGAAGCTCGAATCGGGATCGCGCCTCTGGGAATCACCTGAGGAGCTTCTCGACCGTTTCCACCTCGACGTCGTGCCCAGCTCCAGCGGCGTGACGCATCACCTGTTCTGGCGGCGCTAGTCAGTCGCCTCCGCCCAGCACGTCCACATGCACGTGATCGAGATGGCGCAGGATTTCGTTGCTGGGATCAGGGGCGTCGTAATCGTGCCACTGCGCTCTGGAGAGGTGCGCGCTCCAAAACCGGTCGTCGAAGATGACGTACTGAATGTCGAGGTCCTCGGCGTGAGCGACGAGCCAGTGGGCCAGCATCCAGCCGTCGCGCCGATTGTCCTCCGACACGGGACGGAAGAAGATGTCGATGGCTCGTCCGTCATAGTGCGTCGACGCCGCTCCGTGCCCCTGACTGACGCCACCCGGGGCGTACCCGCCGAGACTCTGTTCGCCGAACACCCCAGTCATCGCCTCGAGCACCTGCTCGGCGCGTGGTGTGAGACCGCTGGCACCCAGCTGCTGTTCCTCCAGGCCGCCGGACGCTGAACCGCGGCATGCCAGGCTGGGTCCGGCGTCTTCGGCGGGCCCGTCGGCCAGCCGCTGTATCACGGCGTCGTCGATATCGGAGGTGTCCGGCGCTTCCAACCCGCGAGCCAGGAGTGCGGCGGCGGTCGTAGCCCGCTTGGCCTCGTCACGGTCGAGTCCAACCTCCCCTTCCGCGGTGTGGACGGTGCATTCCGGAAGCCCCAGTGACAAGCTGCCCCCGCTGCGCAAACCGGACACCACGAGCACTGCGGCAGACGCGAGTACCGCAAGCAGCAGGAGCATCAGGAACAACCCGACGCGGCGTCGTCGGCCGCCATTCAGGTTGTCGTTGATCATCAGGAGTGGTGCTTCCAGCAGTAAGAGCGGAGGGGAGTGGTAAAAGTTAAAACGACAGCTGGTGCGGTGAGTTCCCCGGTGCGCCTGTGCCACCCCTGCACTTAGGGTTCGCACCAAGAAAGTTCCTGCCGCTGTACCCTGAAATACTCAGGGCACTACAGGAGCGGTGATGTCAACGGACGAGAATTCTCGGGCACGGGAGGCCGCGGACGTCGCGGAAGAGGTGTCGGACCATAAGGCGCTCGACGTCGTCGCCCGCTTCGGGTTCGCTGTTCTCGCTTTAGTGCATGTGCTCATCGGAATCATCGCTTTGCAGATCGCGTTCGGGGGAAACGGCGAGGCGGAGCCTACGGGGGCGCTGGAACGCCTGGCTGGGGGGACCCTCGGCCCGTGGACCATGTGGGCGTGCGCCGTCGGCTGTTTCGGGCTGGCTGTCTGGCAGTTCAGTGAGGCTACCCTGCGGGCCCGTCACCTTCCGACCGGGGAACAGATCTCGAAGACAATCTCCTCAGGGTCGCTGAGCATCATCTACGGCAGTATGGCTTTCACCTTCGCGAGATTCGCGTTCGGCGGCAAGGCTGACTCGAGTGAATCCACGCGTGACTTCACTGCGGCGATGATGGGTTCGCCCTTCGGGGTCTTCGTGATCCTCGCGGTGGGCGGGACCGTGTTCGGCATTGGGGTGTACTTCGTTTTCAAGGGGATCCTGCGCAAGTTCCGGCCTGAGCTCCGTCACTTCGAGGACACGCGGCGGGGTGCTCTCGTCGAGATACTCGGCGTGATCGGCCACGTTGCAAAGGGCCTCGCTCTCATCCTCGTGGGAGTTTTGTTCGTGGCCGCGGTGGTCACCCATGATCCGGAACGGTCCACCGGGCTGGACGGCAGCCTGAAGGCGTTGACTGATCACCCGTTCGGCATGCCGCTGCTCATCTCGATCGCCGTCGGCCTGATTTGTTACGGTGCTTTCGCGCTGGTGCGCTCGAAGTTCGGGCGGATGTGACGGGGGCGCTACTGCTAGTTTCCGCTGGGAACTCCGGCGCCGCGAACCCGCTCTTCGACTTCTTCCGCTGACAGGTGTGTTCCAACCGTGCTGAAAGATCCTAGGGGCGCAACCGAATTGACGATGGTCCCGGGGTAGACATGCACGAGGTTGTGGCCCTGGCCGCCATCCCACCCGCGGGCGCCGCCGTCGGGCACGTGCAGATCCTGGGTGTAGCAGGTCGCCGACGCCACGGAGACCGGGATGCCGGCGAACATCGACGAGGTCGAGACATGAAGGTGTCCGGCAAGGATGAGCCGTACGTCCGACCCTTCAATGACCCGGCGCAAACGGTCCTGGTTCCGCAGCTCCGTCAGCACCGCAAGGTTCTGGATCATCGGGATGGGAGGATGATGCATCGCAAGAATGGTGCCCTCCGGTGCGGGTGTCGCCAGTTCTGCCGCTAGCCAAGCGAGTTGTTCGGAATCGAGCGACCCATAGTGGTACCCGGGCACCGAGGTGTCCAGGGTGATGATCCGCAGTCCACCCAGCAGGTAGCTCCGGTACAACGGGGCGGCCGCAGGTGCTTCCCCCAGAAGACAGGCGCGGAGATTTTCACGGCGATCATGATTGCCCATCAGCCAGATGAGCTGTGCGCCGGTCTCTCGGGCCACCGGTTCGACGACGCTGCGCAGCTTCCGGTACGCCGCCGGCTCACCCCTGTCGGCCAGGTCCCCCGTGACGATGAGGGCGTCCGGCCGGAGATGCGAAGCCCGGATGCTCCCAAGCAATTGCCGGAGCCGGGCCTCGCTGTCCACGGCTCCGTACAGTGGCTCGCCCCTGCCCAGGATGTGGGTGTCGCTGAGGTGAAGGAGCAGGTGTCCGGGCGGCGGGTACTCGGAGGAGAGATAAATATCCGCTGCTCTGTTGCCGGCAGCCATGGCAGCTAAGCAGTCGCCTCGGCGGCATCGGCTTCTGAATTGGCGTTCGCAGCCGTGAACACCAGTTTCTCCATGAGCCCCGCAATACGGTCCCAGTGGTGGTGCTTCATAAGCCGCTTCAACTCGGTAGCCCGTGCCTTCCTGCCGGCCTGTCCCTGAAGGTCGACACAGGCCGCCGCAAAACCACGCGCATCATTCCTGAGCTCCACCACGCCCTCGAAATCGGCCACTACGTCGGGTACCCGGGTTGATACAACCGGAAGACCGGCCGCGAGGTACTCAAGCGTCTTCGTCGGGCTGATCGATCTGGTCGATTCGTTCAAGGCAAATGGCATCAGCGCCACATCCAGGTCAGCCATCAGGCGGGGAAGATCCTCGTAGGCCTGCTGACCCAGATAGCTGATGTTCGGCGCTTGCGGGAGATCCGCGGCGTCGATCTTGCAAATGGGACCGATCATACGGATCTCCCAGTCCGGAAGCCGTTCGGCGAGCTCTGCCACCAGGGCGAGATCAAGTCGTTCGTCGAGGACTCCGACGTACCCGGCAGTTCGTGTACCGCGGTCCGTGCCGGCCGCGCGGCCGGCCGCGGCGTAGTGCTCCGCAGCTACCCCGCTTGGCACGAGATGTGCGTCCTCTCTGCCCTGTTTGACGACGGACCGGTGGAGCGATCTCCCTCCAGCGAAAACGACGTCGGCTTTCCTCAGGGCCTGCCGCTGGCGCACCAGGAGCTCAGGAGCGGCATCCTTGAAGGCCGCAAGGTCATCCATGATGTCGTACACCAAAGTGGTGGGTTTGAGAGCGAGGGCGGCCTCGAGTGCAAGCGGCGTATAGATCCAGACGACCCGCTCACCCTCGGGCTCGCCGATCAGCTTCGGAAGTTGTTCCACGTAGTCGGGCATCACTTCATCGAAGAAGCCGACGTGCCTGCCCTGCTCGGGGATCTCGAGCCAGACGCGTGTGAGACCGTCGACCTCGTTGCTGTTGAGCCGATTCTCGGTGGTCCCACCCGCAGGAGTGAGCGGCTCCTCCACGAACCAGGTCTTGCGCGCCGGCGCTTTGCCGAGCCTCGACACGAGTTGCTGCGGCCGCTGCCAGACCCAATCCCAGCGGAGGTGTGACAGGACAATGAGTTCACTTTGCATCGACGATCCTCAATTCCATACGTGTGGTTGTTCGGGGGAGGCTGGATCCAATATCGGTAGAGGGTGGCTCCTGCCAATTCCAGTGCGACATCTGCGGAAGATAGCCCTTGAGCCAGGCATCCACGGGTTGCTGGAACCGGTAGGCGGGAAGATCAAGCGCTCGTGCACCGCCGGCGGCCAGCGCGTACGAGGTGGCCATGACGGAGCTCCGCCGCTCGAGGTTCTCGTCCAGCCAGTAGACCCCCACGGGGTCAATATGGCCGTCACAGCGGAACAGCAGGGAATCCCAGTCGGTGGAGTCGATGACGGGGAACCAACACAGGCCTTCAAGGGGAACCCCCCGTTCCTGCGCGATCTCGCACTGTT
The DNA here is from genome assembly GCF_059092925.1 of Arthrobacter sp. MDB1-55. NCBI lineage: Bacteria > Bacillati > Actinomycetota > Actinomycetes > Micrococcales > Micrococcaceae > Arthrobacter > Arthrobacter sp. MDB1-55. The sequence goes on from NZ_JBNHID010000002.1 coordinate 725,979, forward strand.
CAAGGACGTACTTGAACCAGGTCGCGCGGTCAGAGGTATGGCCTCGGACGTTCGTCTCGGTGATCATGCAGGGAAGCCCGTAGCGTTCCCAGTACTGAGCGATCTGATCCGCCAGGGGAAGAGGCGTCGGCGTGGGGGTTGATCCTCCCGCTATGGAGAAGTTCCACTGGCAGTGAGCGTAGTAGTCCAACCCGAGGACATCCACGAAGCCGGGGACCAGGCCTTTCAGGCGCTCGCCGCCCACCGGCTCAAGATCGCGTGCGAGCTGGCCGCCGTCGTCGTAGTCTCTGCCGAGGAAGGCATCGAGCACCAGGAAGCGGCGCTCGTTCGCCATGTCAGCGTAGGACTGGCCCGCTGCGTCCGACCCCGTGTGGAACTCGCAGGTGTCTACCCAAACGTGGCGAGCGTGAGGCAGCAGCGTGCGGTAAAGGCGGCTGGCCTCGGCTACCGCGGGCAGCACGTTCACGATCAGATCGACGAAGCCCTGCAGGCCGGAGTGATACGGAGGCCAAATAGCCTCGTGGCCGCTGAGGAACAGGGTGGAGAAGGGTTCATTGAAGAGGGTGTATTCCTCGATCCACGGGTAGCGTCGAGCAAAAGCCTCCGCGTAGCGAAGGTAGGCGTCGCCGAACCGTGCATCGGCGAACCCGTCGGAAAGCCAGCGGGGGTAGCTCGTGTGATGGACGAGGTCAACGATGGGGCGGAAGCCCTCGTCCCGCAGGAAGCCGAGAACCTCATCGGTCGTCGACCAGTCATAGCTGCCCTCGGTCTCCTCGACGCGATGCCACCTGACCGGGTATCGCAACCGCACAATGCCGGAGTTGCTCAGTAACCGCAGGTCCTCCCGCCACCGGAGGTCATGTTGGGTGGTTTCGAAGATGTCCCGGTCATGAGCCGGCAGGAACGTGCTTTCGAACCCGCCGATCACTTCGATGGGTCGGTTATAACGTGGCCCGGTCATGGCGGTCTCCCAACTCCTGATAGACGACGTCGAGCAGTTCGGCTGCGCGCAGGTTCAGCCTGCGTGACTCGTCGAGGTCGGCGTCGAGGCGTGCTACTTCAGCTTTCAGCGCCTGCACTTCCAGCTGGAGGTCCGCCAGCTGGTCCATGACGTCACGGTGCGATGTCCGCTTTCCTACCCGGATCCTCTTCACCTGTTCTCCTTCCGTACGACGACGCGTCTGTGTGTCGAGCCTGCATCTGCCTCGTTCTGTGCAGCTTCTTCCTCGTCCTCGATGCTCAGCTCGTAACGATGGAGCTGCTCCTGGAAGCGATCCCAGTCGACAGGCTGGCAGCCGCTCCACCGGACTGGTTCGCCGGTGCTGCCGGTCCTGATTTCGAACAGTGCGCGGCTGCCGCTGTTGTTGAGGAGATGTTTGACCAACATCAGGGTGGTGTCCCAGCCGAGCGGACTCAGCGCGTCGAAAATGTGATTCCCGTAGACATGGACCGGGTTCGTGAATGCAGTGCACAGCTTCCGCACGTGGAGGGCGGAGCGAGCTGAGTTCAGGTTGACCGTTTCGAAGTGAGAGGACCCTGTAGCCGGGTCTTGTTGAGCCCGCGCGTACTGGATGGCTGGGCGGCTGTAATCAATTGCCAGAACTCCGAACCCAGAGGCTGTAAGGAAGCGAGCATCAGCGCCTAATCCGCACCCGAGTTCCAGGACGGTGGAGCCCTCCCCGAAAACCTGGAGAGCCTTCCGGGCAACGTCTGACTCGGTGTCGGCTGGGCCCGCGGCGATGTCCACCCTGTGGCGATCCTCCCAATTCTCCCGGTCGACATCGAAGTGGTTCAGCCACCAGTAGAACCGGCGGAACGCAGGAGGCGGGGTGACGAAGGTGAAGGTCGGATCAGGCGTCTCCCAGGTGGGCCCATAGATTGCTTCGAGGAGTTGTCCGGGCTCCGCTGGACCGGGGAGCAGGCGCCCGTTAACCGGAAGCGGCTCCAGGGGGAGAATGGTTACGCGCTCGGCACGCTCCCGTGCGTGGAAGGTGCCGTAGAACCATCCGGAACACACGAAGTAACTGAAAATGTCGATGTAGAAGCGGTCAGTGATGCTTCCGCCCGGAAACATCAACTGGAGGTGTCCGCTCGAATGGCGCACCACTTCATACCCGTGGGTTAGCAGTGTTCGTTCTATCGTGAAGCTTTCCAGGGCAACGTCGGACGGATTGCCGTGCGTGCTCAGGTAGGCGAGGTCGGCGTCGTCGTCGTTTGCCATGATTCTGCCGTTGCGGACAGGTCCCAGCAAGGTGCCGCCGGTGACGAAGAGGTCGATCCCCAGTTCGCGGCGGAGGACGCTGATCAGGTGCTCGACCTCGTCGAGGACCTCCTCGACCAAGGCAGCATCCCTTCCTTCGAAGGAGCGGGCAACGCGCCCCCACTTGTTGACCACCTGGGGGAAGCCCGTGCCTGGTTCTGTCAGGTGCAGTTCGTCGGTTGTGCCGTCAAATGAGACGAGCTGCTCTTCCACCACTCGAATACCATTTCGCTCGACGGCGAGGGCTGCGCGTCCCGCCAGCCGTTCAGCCAGTGCAGGTGGCCACTCCACAGACCAGCTGGGTGCCGCCGCAGCTTCGCTCGGCGCCTTGAAGGTCCAGATTCGCCGGCCACCCAGCAGGAGGGAAAGGGGTTCGCCGGCAGGGACGGTCACCTTAGAGACGGTCAGCCGCAGCGTGTCCGCCGTCAAGGACCCGTTCAAAGGACCGATTCCAATTCCGTGAGCAGGGGGTCTGTCTGCGGTAGGCGGACATCGAAGATCTGGCCGGTGGAGTCGGAAGCCAGCACCTGAAGACTTGAGGAAGCGACGGTGGCCGCCTGCACCAGCGTGTTCTGGTCCTCCATCCCGAAAGCCTTCTCCCGCATCGGTGTGGCCGTGCGGCTGGGACTGATGCAGTTGACGCGGATGTGATCGCCACTCCATTCATCAGCCAATGCCTGGGTGAGGTTTACCAGTGCAGCCTTGGTAGCGGAGTAGACGGTGTACTTGGCGCGGCCACGGGTGTAGGAGCTGGAGGAGAAGAGCAGGAGCGAGCCCTGCGACTCCCGGAGGTAGGAGTGTGCCTCCTGCGCCACAACGAACGCCGCCATCAGGTTGACTCCGACATCATGCTGCAGCTGCTCGTCTGTCAGGGTGACCAGTTCACCCACGGTCAGGACGCCGGCGGTGAGCACGATGTGATCTATCTTCCCGAAGCTCGTCGCTGCGGAAGCGAGTGCGCTCCGGACGGACGCCCGGTCTTCCACGAAGGTTCCGCTGCCGGTCCGGCTGTGGCACACGACGTCGGCCCCCGCCTCCTTCAGCTGCCGGGCAAGCTCAGCACCGATGCCCGAGCTTCCTCCGAGCACCACGACGGACGCGCCCCGAAGCGTTGACGTGGGTAGTGGGATCGCCCCGGGGTGCTGGTGCTTGAGCTGAAACAGCTTGTCGGCAAGGTGGATGTCGATGGGATGGGTGAGCTTGATGTTCGCTTCATGTCCGGGGACAACGAAGATCGGCACCTCCGGCTGGTACTTGAGGACCACGCTGCAGTCATCCGTTGCGGCGAAATCCGGATCCTGCCGGGCCAGTGAGTAGGCCCGCATCAGCACCTCCCATCGGAAAGCCTGCGGTGTCTGGCCACGCCTGAGCGATGCGCGAGGGGGTACGGCCCGGATCAAGTCGTGCTCGTCCACCTCGATAATGGTGTCGGCAGAGGGAATGGCGGTGTCCACGGCGGAATAGGTTTCCAAAGCGTCGACGCAGGACGTGATGATTCCGGCGTCGAGAAGGGGGCGGACGGCGTCGTGGAAGATCACCTTCGCGTGGGGATCGGCGATCTCCTGTAAGGCAAGGAACGATGTTTCATTTCGGTCCCGGCCGCCGGCGAGGATTGCCGTAATTTTGGAGTAGTGCGCCGTCGGCAGTAACTCTCGCGCCCGGTCGATCCAGTGCGGGTCCATCATCACCAGGACTTCGTCGATGAGCCCGCAGTTCTGGAAAATCTCTGTGGTGTGCTCGAGACTCGTTTTCCCCGCGATGGGCACCAGTTGCTTTGGAATATCAAGGCCCATCCGGGTTCCGATTCCACCGGCAAGAATCACTCCGACAGTTCTGGAGCGAGCCGACGTCCGGGCGTGCATGTTCCCGCCGAGCGCTTCATTTCTATCCACCATGGTCCCACCCTGTTCCCGGTCGAGCAGCAGTTTAGTAAGCATACTGACGACCATGATGTTGCACCACGACGTGTTCACTACCCGTTGGGGTTGAGTTCACCCGGGATTGGCGTCGAATTCATTGCGAACTAGCGGAATGCGGGGCCGGTGCATGCCATTTCGCTGGTCCCTGAACTCCAGAGAACTTGCTCAGGTCCAGGGGGATAAAGGAGCGTAAACCACTGAATCTGCCGGAAAGTTACGTCGTTTACGCAGTCAGGCCCTGGGCACTCCGGCGAGGCGGAGGACAATCCGGAGGCCGTCGTCGCCGCCCTTCCAGAGGCTGGCCACCAGATCAGGGCCGGTCCGCCGGATCACCGCGCGGAGGACGACGGCGACCACAATCACGTCGTCGGCGTAGCCGAGGACCGGGATGAAATCGGGAACGAGGTCGATCGGGAGGACGAGGTACACCAGCAAGCCTACGATGAGCACTCGGACGGCCCTCGGCACCTCGGGGGTAGTTACCAGTGAGCGGAAAAGCCTGAGCAGGTCCGGCAGCAGTCTCATCGCGCTGCGCATGCTCACCGTTTCCGGGTGACGGCGCGCGTAGAGGTAGAGAAACACGAGCGCCACCGCGTACAGCAGGAGGAGCCCCGCCAGGATCGCGAGCACCGGTTCCCACCACATGCTCCCACTCTAGGCGGCCACATTTCCACGGCGGCTGTGACCAAACGGACGTCGCTACGGGTCAGGGCACTCCGGCAGCCGTGGGGATCCTGCGCCGCACCGGCACCGTAAGCACGGCAAGGCTCGCGATCACAAGCGCGACGCCGATCCATCCGGCCGCGGGCAGCCTCTCACCCACGATGACGACGGCGAGGATCGCAGCCACCACTGGTTCCGCCAGGGACAGAGTGGTCGCGGTGCTCGCCCTGACCCGGGCGAGGCCGAGCCCGAAGAACACATAACCGAGGAACATCGGGACCAACGCCATGTAGGCACCGACCGCGAAGTTGTTCCAGGATTCAAGCAGCGGTGCTCCGGTGGCGAGGAGCACCGGCATCAGAAGGACTCCGCCCACTCCGAAGATCGTGCCCATGGCAACCCGCGACGGCACGCCACCCTGCATGGTGCGGTGCGCCGCCCACGAGTACAGCGCGTAGGTGGCCCCTGCCAGCAACCCAAGCAGCACTCCGAGCGCGGCGTTGCCGGCTTCAGCCGCGTGCGCGGGCTCCACGAAGGTCAGGAGCACCACTCCCGCAAGCCCGACGCCGGCACCGCTCACCCAACGCCGCGTCAGCTTGTGCCCGTCAATCACCCGCTCGATGACCGCAGACGCGATGGGTGCCGAGCCGATGGAGATGACCGTGCCGACTGCCACGCCGGCCAGGCGCATCGAGCTGTAGAAGGCGAGAGGGTAGATAGCGACAGAGAGGCCGCCGACGGCGATGGTGAGCCACCGCCGTCGTAATTCCTGACGTGCCTGAGCCAGACCGGGGCTGGCGAGGGCTGCCTGCAGGAGTCCGCCGACCCCCATGGCGGCCGCGCCGATGGCGAGGGGTCCGACGTCGGGAGCGAAGCTGGCAACCGTCCCGGTGGTGCCCCACAGCACCGCGGCGATGAGGACGAAGAGCGCGCCGAGGCCGGCACCCGGATGGTGGGTCACCCGTAGAGCTTATCGAGGTGGAAGGGCGCCCGGTCCGTACGAGCGCGCCGCTGCGAGAGCAACCTGATCCGCAAAAGTGCCGGGCTTGCGCAAAAACGTGGAGACTACCCCGCGATCCTGCCACTTATCGGCGTTCTTGCGGCGCCGCATTGGTCAGGGGCGCGGGTTAAGGCCTGTGAGCGTCCCACACCTGAAGCCGCCCGCACATCCCGAAGGCCCGTGGCTCCGGCCGGGGCACGGCGCGCACGACGACGGCATCCCGCAGGTGCGAAGCGTCGCCTTCAGCGAGGGAGGCCAGTTGAGCGCGAGTCGTCTCAACGTCGGCGAGGACGGTGTCCGACCAGAGCCTGGCCCATTCCTCCACACGGGGCTGCACCAACGCCGTGGCGGCCGCGTAAAACTCCTCGAGCGGCCCCCGGTCGCCGTCCTCTAGGGCAGCCAGCAGGGAACCGTAGCCTTCGATCGCGAGATCGCGCCGCCGTCGTGCTGCGTCCGCCCGCTCGCTTTCGTCCCCCTCGGGCAAGGTGGCCGCCAAGCGATAGCGGTCAGCATCCTGCACGATCTCGAGTGGGAAGGTGAGCACCGCATCGCCTGCCTCGGGCAGGCCCGAGTTCTGCATGACCGTCAGGATGCGCAGGTCGCCGGTGTTGATGAGCCGGTGCACGGTGCCCGGACTGAACCACAGCACAGAACCGGCTGTCAGGGAATCTCGGGCGTAGCCCTCCGACGAGAGCGTGTGTACTTCCCCGGAGCCGCCGACCACCACATAGCCCTCGTTCGACACGGTGTGCAGGTGCGGGGTCCCGCCGTGATGACCGTCTTCGGTCTCCCATTCGTAGACACGCAGATCACTCATGCCTACGCTGCCGGGGAACAGCGGCGGCGAAGCACTCACAGGGCCGCCTGTTTGGCCAACCGCTCGACGTCGTCGCGCTCGCAGATGCGGTCCACGAAGACGTACCGGTGCTGCAGCCGCAGCGACTCTCCCGGTGCCAGCGATATCCCCTCGTCGAACGCGGGGGAGGGGGCCAGCGCCGCGAACGGCTCGCTCCGGACGAACCACTTCAGCGGAACCGACGACGACGACGTCCCCGCCAATGCCACAATCGTGGCACCGCCGTCGAGCTCATCATTCTCCCCGACCAAGGCAATCCAGGGTGCGGAGGTGCCCATCATCGCTTCCCCGTCGACGCCGTCAGGACCGACGATCGCACAGCCGGTCCAACTGCGGGGACCACGCCAGAAGAACCCCGTATAGCCTGCGTTCGGGCGTCCGTGCGTGGTGGGACTGCCAAGGTCGAGAACGCGGTCGGAGATGTTGGTGAGTTCGGTACTGAAATCCAGCTGCCAGGACTGTTCCTGCAGGTCCACGCTGGAGAACACGGTCTCGCGCTGCTCCGAGATCCACCGCTCGCCGGCGGAGTTGCGCCACGTCAGCTCCTCACCGAGCGCGATGCGCTCCTGCGCTGCGGACACAGCAGGGAACCCGTCGTGCTCGATCGAGCCCAGGTTGTCCCTCCATTGGTAGTCGGTCTCCGGAGAGAAGGTGGGCCCGCCCCAGAAGTTCTGTCCGGAAACATGGGACCACGTCATCTGCAGGCCCTTGTGCCAGCGATGGTCCCAGGGGCGGAAGCCGGTCAGGGGCGCCCCGCTCAGCGTCCGGAGAGGATGCAGATACGGCTTTGGCGCTTCGGACCGGGTGGCAGGTGGAATGAACACGTACGTCGCCAGGTCCACGGAGCCGCAGGAGATCACGAGCTCGCTGTTGTTCGGACGGCTGAGCTGCAGGTCAGGCATTCGCTGTTTCCCCGATCGTTGAGTGTTCACCATTCATGGACCAGTAGAACGGATTGTCGCGGGTCAGCTGGTTGCGCCGCACCCGCCGTCCTGTGATGGCCGACTGGTACAGGCCTGCCACGAGCTCAAGTACCCGCCGTCCGTCGTGACCGGATGCTGCCGGCCGTTCCCCACGTTCGAGGGAGGACACAAGCTCCTCTAGCTGTACGGCATGCGAGCTGGCGAGGTTCTGGGTAGGCGCCCAGGAGCTTACGGTGTCAGGGTTGACGTGTGGCGCCGGCGTCCACTTCCAGTGCGAATTGTCGTAGCCGTACAGGTGCTCGACCTCCACGGTGGCATCGGCGAAGTCGAAGCGCAGGTAGCTGGTTTCCCGGGGAGACAGCACACTGTTCACCACGGACACGATCGCGCCGTTCTCGAACGTGACGTGGGCAAAGGATACGTCCTCGGTTTCGACGTCACGGCCGAGAGTTGCCATGGTGGCGTTGATTTCGGTCCAGTCACCGAGCAGAGAAAGCAACAGGTCCATCTGGTGAATCCCGTGTCCCATGGCAGGACCACCGCCCTCGGTCTCCCACTTGCCCCGCCATGCGACGTCGTAATAGGCCGCGTCCCGGTACCAGAGCGTGTGGCAGATACCGATCAGGGGTTGGCCCAACTCACCGGCTGCGATCTGTGACCGCAGCGTTCGCGCAGCCGAGCCGAACCGGTGCTGGAAGACGTAGGACGCATACGGGCCGTTCTCCCGCTCGTGTTCGAGGATCGCGTCGTACTCGGCGAGCGACAGGGTCGGTGGTTTCTCACACCAGACCGAGGCGCCGGCGTCGAGTGAACGGATCACCGCGTCGGTGTGGGAGCCGGGGGGAGTGCATACCACGACGAGGTCGGGTTGCACCGTTTCGAGCATGTCCGGCACCACCGTGAATGAGTGCGGCGCGCCCCATTCACGGGCCACCTCGGCGGCGCGGTTGCCGTCCATGTCCACGATCGCCGCAATCTCGATCCGGTCGCCGAGCCCCCGCAGCCCGGGCAGATGCTGGCCCTGTGCGATTCCTCCGGCTCCCACGACGGCGGTACGGATGGGTGTGGTGCGAACTGTCACTGTGATCCTTTGCCTTAGCTGTTGGTCAGTGCTGCTTCGACATGCCTTGACGGCTCGTAGCTCTGAGTCTGTGCCGTGCTCCTCACAGCCGCTCGGATGTCGGCGAGGGTGGCGCCCTCACCGAGTGCGCCGTCGGCCCGCGCCTGGACCAACACGTTGCCAAGCGCCGTCGCCTCAACCGGACCGGCAACCACGGGCAGACCCGTAACGTCGGCGGTCAACTGGCATAGCAGCCGGTTCTGCGATCCGCCGCCCACAATGTGGACGACGTCGATCGGTTGTCCGCTGAGGTCGGCGGCTTGGGCAAGCGTGCGCGCGTAGACCTGCGCGAGGCTGTCCATAATGCAGCGGACGACGGCGGCGGGGGACTCAAGCGTGGAACCCGCCGCGGCCCGGATGCGGTCCGGCATAGTGTCCGGCGCAATGAAGTCATCCGAATCGGCGTCGATCTGTGGGCCGCCGTGCGGCAGAGCAGCCGCCTCCGCCAGGACGTTCTCAAGCGTGACCGACGGCCCCCACTCGCGCAGGCACTCCTGCAGCAGCCACAGGCCGCCGCAGTTGCGCAGGTAGCGGATTGTTCCGTCGACGCCGCGTTCGTTGGTGAAGTTTGCGGCGCGGCTGGCTGCGGTGAGGATCGGTTCGGGAAGCTCGACGCCGACGAGCGACCAGGTGCCGGAGGAAATGTAGGCGAAGTTCGCTTCACCGGCGGGCACCGCGGCCACGGCGGACGCGGTGTCGTGGGATCCGACGGCGACGATCCGCGTTGCGGCATCCAGTCCGATGCGTTCCGCGATCGACGGCAGCAGGGACCCCAGCGCCTGTCCGGGTTCGATCAGTGTCGGGAAGATCTGGCGCGGAATCTCGAGTGCGTCGAAGAGGTGGGTAGCGAAGTTGCCCGTCGATGCGTCGAGCAGGCCGGTGGTCGAGGCATTCGTCACCTCGGTTCGGCGCTCCCCCGTGAGCCAGAGCCCGAGCAGGTCCGGAATCAGCAGCGCCTGGACGTTCGCGAGGGAGGGCTCGGCCGCCAGTTGGTAGACGGTGTTGAACGGCAGGAACTGCAGTCCGGTTGTTTCGTAAAGCTGCTCGAACGGAACGGTGGCGTGTACCTTTTCCGTCACATCCGCCGTGCGGGAGTCACGGTAGCTGTGCGGCTGGGAGGTGAGTTCGCCGTCGTCGTGCACCAGGCCGTAGTCCACGGCCCAGGTGTCGACACCGATGCTCACCACCTGCTCGCCGGCGGCCTTCGCCCGCTCCCCCGCGAGTGTGAGGCCGTGCAGCACTTCCTCGAAGAGTGCAGCGACATTCCAGCGCAGCGCGCCGTCGTTCTCCTGCACGCCGTTCGGGAACCGGTGCACGACTTCGAGGGACGGGCCGTCGGCGCCCATCCGGCCGAGGATGACCCGGCCGGATGAGGCGCCGATATCGATGGCTGCGTAGACCGCAGGCTTCGAACTCATCGACGGAACTTAGCGGAGGAACGCGGCGGCGACGCCGGCGTCGACGGGGACGTGCAGCCCGGTGGTGTGGGACAGTTCGGCGGAGGTGAGTACGACGGCGGCGTTGGCCACGTTCTCGGGGAGCACCTCGCGCTTGAGGAGGGTCCGCTGTGCGTAGTACTCGCCCAGCTTCTCCTCGTCGACGCCGTAGACCGCGGCGCGCTTGGCGCCCCAGCCGCCGGCGAAGATGCCGGAGCCGCGGACCACACCGTCGGGGTTGATGCCGTTGACCCGGACACCATACTCACCGAGTTCAGCGGCGAGCAGGCGCACCTGGTGGGCCTGGTCTGCCTTGGTGGCCGAGTACGCGATGTTGTTCGGGCCGGCGAAGACGGAGTTCTTCGAGGAGATGTAGATGATGTCCCCGCCCATTTCCTGGTCGATGAGGACCTTCGCGGCAGCCTTCGAGACCAGGAACGAGCCCTTGGCCATCACGTTGTGCTGCAGGTCCCAGTCCTTCTCGGAGGTTTCCAGCAGCGGCTTGGAGATGGACAGGCCGGCGTTGTTGACCACGAGGTCGAGCCCGCCGAAGGCCAGGACGGCTGCGTCGATCGCCTGCTGAACCTGCTCGGGGCTGGTCACGTCGGCCTGGACGCCGATAGCGACGTCGGAGCCGCCGAGTTCCTCGGCTACTTTCTCAGCGTTTTCGAGGTTCAGGTCGGCGATGACCACGCACGCACCCTCAGCGGCCAGGCGGGTGGCGATGGCCTTGCCGATGCCGGAGGCCGCGCCGGTGACCAGCGCGATGCGGGTGGCGTGGGACTTGGGCTTGGGCATCCGCGCGAGCTTGGCCTCTTCCAGTGCCCAGTATTCGATGCGGAACTTCTCCGACTCATCGATCGGTGCGTAGGTCGAGATCGCCTCGGCTCCGCGCATGACGTTGATGGCGTTGATGTAGAACTCGCCTGCGACGCGGGCGGTCTGCTTGTTCGCCCCGTAGGAGAACATTCCGACGCCGGGGATCAGGACGATCGCGGGGTCGGCTCCGCGCATGGCCGGGGAATCAGACTCGGCGTGGCGCTCGTAATAGCCGCGGTAGTCCTCGCGGTACTCCTGGTGCAGTTCCTTCAGGCGGGCAACGGAAGCCTCGATGGAAGCATCTGCCGGCAGGTCCAGGACCAGCGGCTTGACCTTGGTGCGCAGGAAGTGGTCCGGGCAGGAGGTGCCCAGGGCTGCCAGCCGTGGATGTTCGGAGGCGCTCAGGAAGTCCAGGACAGCGTCGTCGTCGGTGAAGTGCCCGACCTGTGCCCGGTCGGTGGAGGCCAGGCCGCGGATTACGGGCGCGAGGGCGGCGGCCTTCGCGCGGCGCTCCTCCGGTGGGAGCGCCGCGTAGCCCTCGAGGGGTTCACCGAACGGGTTCGGGCGGCCGTTGTCGGCGATGTAGCGTTCGGCGGTTTCGATGATCCACAGGGAGTTGTTCTCGGCCTCTTCGGAGGTCTCGCCCCAGGCGGTGATGCCGTGCCCACCGAGGACGGTGCCCACTGCCAGCGGGTTCTCGGCCTTGATCGCGGCGATGTCCAGGCCGAGCTGGAATCCGGGACGGCGCCAGGGAACCCACACCACCTTGTCACCGAAAATCTTCTCGGTGAGCGCTTCGCCGTCCACGGCGGTGGCGATGGCGATACCGGAGTCCGGGTGGAGGTGGTCAACGTGCGCGGCGTCGACGAGGCCGTGCATGGCGGTATCGATCGAAGGGGCGGCGCCGCCCTTGCCGTGCAGGGTGTAATCGAACGCGGCGACCATCTCGTCCTCGCGGTCAAGGCCCGGGTAGACGTTGGTCAGGGCGCGGAGGCGGTCCAGGCGCAGCACGGCCAGACCCTGCTCCTTGAGCGTGCCGAGGTCACCACCGGAGCCCTTTACCCACAGCAGCTCGACGTTCTCACCGGTTACCGGGTCGGTGGCGGGGCCCTTCGCGGACGTGTTGCCGCCCGCGTAGTTGGTGTTGCGCTTGTCCGCTCCCAGCCGGTTGGAGCGCTCGATGAGAGCCTGGACTGTGCTGTTTACTGTGCTCACTGCGTTCTCCATCGTTACGCGCCCCATCCTGCCTGCTGCCCGCCCTGGCGGTCTGCATTGATCTTTTCCTGGTAGCCGCTGGCTGCGTAGGCAGCCATCGGGTCCGCGGGGAGGCCGCGGGATTCACGCCACTGCGCGAGCGCCGGACGGACGTCGGTGTAGAAGGCATCCATGAAGAGGGCATGGGCGCCGAGTACGTCGCCGGCCTCCTGCGCCTTGGTCAGCGCCGCGCGGTCGACGAGGAGCGCACGCGCGGCCATCTCCTGGACATTGAGCACCGAGCGGATCTGCCCGGGGATCTTCTCTTCGAGGTTGTGGCACTGGTCCAGCATCAACGCGACGTTGCTGGCGGGATCGAGCGCGCCGCCGCGGACAACTTCGTACATGATGCGGAACAGCTGGAACGGATCTGCCGATCCCACAATGAGGTCGTCGTCGGCGTAGAAGCGTGAATTGAAGTCGAAGGATCCGAGCTTCCCGAGACGGATCAGCTGCGCCACGATGAACTCGATGTTGGTGCCGGGTGCATGGTGGCCGGTGTCCAGGCAGACAAACGCCTTCTCGCCCAGGGCCAGCGTGTGGGCGTAGGAGGTGCCCCAGTCCGGAACGTCGGTGTGGTAGAAAGCCGGCTCGAAGAACTTGTACTCGAGGACCATGCGCTGGTCATCGCCCAGGCGGGCGTAGACCTTCTGCAGGGAGTCATGCAGCCAGTCCTGGCGTGAGCGCATGTCACCCTGCCCCGGGTAGTTGGTGCCGTCGGCCAGCCAGATCTTCAGGTCCTGGGAGCCGGTGACGTTCATGACGTCAATGCACTCGTACATATGGTCCAGGGCCTTGTTGCGCACGGACGGGTCACTATGGGTCAGGGAACCGAACTTGTAGATGTCGTCCTGGAAGGTGTTGCTGTTGATCGTGCCCAGCTTGATGCCGAGGCCCTGCGCGAAGTCCGACAGCTCCGAGTAGTTCTCGACCTTGTCCCATGGGATGTGCAGGGCAACAGAGGGAGCCAGACCGGTAAGTTCGTTAACCTTGGCGGCGTCTGTGATCTTTTCCTGCACAGTGCGCGGGGTGCCCGGTGTCTGGAACACCTTGAAACGGGTTCCGGAATTGCCGTAAGCCCAGGACGGCACCTCGATAGCGAGGTTCTCCAGGGTTGGCGTGATGCCGCTCAGGTCAACCATTACTTCTCCACATCTACTGCTGCTGGCTACTTGGCCGGCGCGCGTCGTCGTTGTTTTGCGCCGACTCTTCACAGGACCGCTGAGGCTGAGGTGGAGAGTCAGCAAATGAAATCGAATTTGAATCGATTCATTGGCACGATTCAAAGGTATCCTTGGCTCAAAGTGGTGTCAAGCAATCTTTTGGAGACTGCACATTTTTGAACATCACTTGCTCACAGCTACCAATCCCACGAAATGAGGCGTAGCCGCAATGGTCAGTATCAAAGATGTCGCAGACCAGGCGCAGGTCGCTGTTGGAACAGTGTCCAATGTATTGAACAACCCGGACCGCGTCGCGGAAAAAACCCGGGAGCGGGTTCTCAGCGTCATCTCTGAACTGGGCTTCGTGAGGAACGACGCCGCCCGGCAACTGAGAGCCGGAATGAGCCGCACGATCGGCCTCATCGTGCTCGACGTGAGCAACCCGTTCTTCTCTTCCCTCGCGCGCGCCGCCGAGGACCGCGCGGCAGAGTCGGACAGTACGGTGCTGCTGGGGGACAGCGGACACGACGGAGAGCGGGAGAGCCGTTATCTCGACGTGTTCGAGCAGCAACGCGTCAAGGGTGTGTTGATTTCACCGGTGGGAAACGTGGACGAGCGGCTCAAGCAGCTCCGTGCGCACGGAGTTCCGGTGGTCCTGGTGGACCGCGTCGACCCGCAGCGTCGCGTGAGCTCCGTGTCAGTCGACGACGTCGCGGGTGGGTACATGGCCGTGAAGCATATGCTCACGCGCGGGCGGCGGAGGATCGCTTTCGTAGGCGCATCGACGGACATCCAGCAGGTAGCGGATCGCCTTGCCGGAGCGCAGCAAGCAGTCGCTGAGTATCCGGATGCGGAGCTCGAGGTCGTTGAAGCGGCCGCGATGACGGTGCTCGCCGGGCGGGCTGCCGGTGAGCTTCTTGCGGAGCGAGGCCTTGAAGCGCTGCCCGACGGCATCTTCTGTGCGAATGATCTGGTGGCGATTGGCGTCATGCAGGCGGTGCTGCTCATCCGAGGGCTCCGCATCCCGGAGGATCTGGCGCTGATTGGTTACGACGACATCGACTTCGCGCAGTCCGCGGTCGTCCCGCTTTCCACCGTTCGGCGTCCCACCGAGCTGATGGGCAGGACCGCCATCGAACTCCTGCTTGAGGCCATCGACCGGCCCACATCGGAAAGCCGTCAAGTCATTTTCCAGCCGGAGCTGGTCAGCCGCGGGAGCACGCTCTAGCGTCTCCAACGCGCTACTGCTCGGCTTTCTCCGGTGATAGCATCTGCCGTGAAACGATTCACTAGGCCATCCGAACAACGCTCAACGAGGAGGATCATGGAACGCGTCTGCTTCCAACTGCAGGTGAAGCCCGACCGCATCGAGGAATACAAGGAGCGCCACGCGGCGGTCTGGCCGGAGATGCTGCGTGCTCTGAAGGACACCGGGTGGAACAACTACTCACTTTTCCTGCGCCCGGACGGTCTCCTGATCGGCTACGTCGAGTCGGATGACTTCGCCGCCGCGCAGAAAGCCATGGCGGAGACCGGCGTCAACGCCCGCTGGCAAGCTGAGATGGGGGAGTTCTTTGTGGCTCTCGAGGGCCGTCCTGATGAGGGATTCCTTCAGCTCGAAGAGGTCTTCAACCTCGAGGACCAGCTCGAGCCGCACGCTAAGTGACCCGCCTCCCCAGGATCGTCACTTGTTCTCAGGTCCGTCGCGATCCGTCGACGATCCTGCGGCACACCGACAATTTTGCGCCCTGCACCTAAGGATCCCGAATGACCCCCACCCTCCGTGCCGCCATCCTTGGCACCGGCGCTGTTGCACACCTGCACGCCGAGGCACTTGCAGACATCGCCGGCGTCAACGTCATCGCATCCGCTGACCCCAGCGACGAGCGCGTCCGCGATTTCAACGCACGGCACGGTATCCCAGCCGGGTACGGCACCCTGGAGGAGTTGCTCGCGGAGGAGGCTGTCGACGTCGTGCATATCTGCACTCCTCCTGCCGGCCACGCGCAGCAGACTGCAGCGGCGTTCGACGCCGGTGCCCACGTCATCGCCGAGAAGCCGCCTGCGCTGTCGCTGGCCGAAGTTGACGCCATGCAGGCGGCCGCCGCCGCAGCTGACCGGCAACTCGCCGTCGTCTTCCAGCAGCGCACCGGTACGGCGGCAACGCACATCCGGAACCTGCTGCAGTCCGGGGAACTCGGCCGGCCGCTGACCGCAGTCTGCCATACGCACTGGTACCGCGGAGCAGAGTATTTCGACGTGCCGTGGCGCGGAACCTGGGAGTCTGAGGGCGGCGGCACCACCCTCAGCCACGGGATCCACCAGATCGATCTGCTCTCCTACCTGCTCGGCGAATGGAGCTCCGCCTCGGGGCAGCTGTTCCGGTTGGACCGCGATGTGGAGACTGAGGACACCTCCTGCGGCGTCGTCGTGTTTGAGCGCGGCACCGTGGCATCCGTGATGACCACCGTGCTCGCGCCCCGCGAATCGAGTTTGATCCGGATTGACGCCGAGCACGCCACCATTGAGCTCGAGCACCTCTACGGCCACCATCATGCGAGCTGGAAGCTGACGCCGGCCCGCCATGTGACATCAGAGCGCGTCGCCTCCTGGGCCTTGCCGGAGGTCGAGGTGCCGAGTGGACACGATGCGCTTCTTTCCGAGGTGTACTCATCGCTCTTCGCCGGTGGCAAGGTGCCGCCGGTCGCTGCGGATCCTGCGCGCGCCATCGAGATCGTCGCGGCGTTGTATGCCTCAGCCGGGCGCGGACGGCCCGTGACCAGAACCGAGTTGGCCGAGCCGGACTTCCGCAGAAGCATGCGCGTACCGGTCCGCGACCTGCGTCCCGGGCAGTGAGCGCGCCGCTGCTGTCCGACCCGCTCGGCGGACCCACCGATCCAACGGTCATCCGGGATGAACAGACCGGGCAGTGGCGGATGTTCTACACCCAGCGGCGCCCCTCGGACCCCGGTCACGGCGTCGAGTGGGTGCACGGCAGCCGGATCGGCATGGCGGTGTCCGACGACGGCGCTCACTGGCATTATCGCGGTGTGGTCGACGGGCTCGACCCGGCGGATGAGCCCGGGTTGAACACCCACTGGGCGCCCGAAGTCGTGTGGGAGGGCGCGCAGTACTCCATGTACCTCTCGTGGATCCGTGGGGTGGCTTCGACCTGGGCGGGCCACGAGCGCCGTATCGCCCACCTGGTCAGCGACGACCTGGAGAACTGGGAACACCGCGGGTTCCTTGAGTTGAGTTCCAACTACGTCATCGATGCCGCGGTCGCCCGCACCCCTGACGGACTGCTCCGCCTCTGGTACAAGGACGAAGCGGACGGCTCCACCACCTGGGCTGCAGTAAGTCCGGACGGACAGTCGTGGACCGTGGAAGGGCGGGTCATCGACGGGTTGCCGCACGAAGGGCCGAACGTTTTCCCGCTCGCCGGCTGGATGTGGATGATTGTCGACGAGTGGCGGGGCCAGCGCGTCTACCGGTCACATGACGGTGTGCATTGGACCGCTCAGGGTCTCATCCTCGACGCGCCGGGAAAGCACCCCGAGGATCGGCAGGTGGGCAGGCATGCCGACGTCGTCGTCCGTGGCGAGGAAGCCGTCGCGTTCTACTTCACGCATCCGGAGTGGGACGGAAGTAACGACGTCGAGCTCCAGTCCGGCGCACTGCGGCGCTCGGAGGTGCACCGCGCCCGCCTATGGGTTGCGGGCGGGACGTTGATCTGCGACCGCGACGCGCCCGTGGATGCCCTGCGCTGACGGAAGCAGGGCTCTGCGCAACCCGTCTTTTCTTCTGTCGATACGGCGGCGTAATGACACGGTCAGCTCTCCAATCAGGCTGTCCCCGGCGTAGGGCTGCCGGTCCCTTCTCATCAGCAGGGCATTTTCCTCAGGCCGAACTGTAGATTCCTGACGCAATTGGCGCTTTACTTGGAATATGTTGTTCGATCCAACATATTCCGCCGATGAGAGTAGCGGCGCTGAAGGGGACCGGCAGCGTACTTCCCCCGAACCTCCGGCTCAGCCGTCCGCGGCTCGGGAATTCAGCCGTAACAGAAGGAGCGCAATGAAGCGATACATCAGTCAGGCAGCCCTCGGCGTTTTAGGAGCGGCGCTCGTCGTTCCCGCGTTGGCGACGGCCCCCGCCCAGGCCGAGCCAGTCTCCACCACAGCCGCTGTGGTCGAGGACTATGACGTTCTTGTGGTGGGAAAGACGACAGGCTTCCGCCATAGCAGCATCGACGAGGCCACAACGGCGATCATCGCCCTCGGTGAAGCGAACGGTTTCAGCGTCGATGTCTGGGATCCGCCGACCTCGTCGAGGAATCTGGGGCAACCGGACCGCACGCTGCCAACCACCCCTTTCACCAGTGCGTCGGATCTGGCCAAGTACGAAACGATCGTTTTCGTATCCACGGTCGACGGCACCAATAACCTCGATCCGGCAAAACCCACGCTGCTCGACGCCAGTGAATTGACAGCATTCCAGGGGTATATCCGAGCCGGCGGCGGATTTGCCGGTGTCCATGCCGCGACAGATTCGATGCACACCGTTCCCTGGTACAGCGAACTAACAGGCGGCGGTGCCCGGTTCGTCAGCCATCCCGCGCAGCAAACCGCCGTTCAGACGGTTGAAGACGGCACCCACCCTTCCACGAAGCATCTGTCAGGATCCTGGACCCGATTTGACGAGTGGTACAACTTCAACCAGAGCCCGCGCGATGCCGTACGTGTGCTCACAAATCTCGATGAGACAACCTACAACCCCGGCCGTAATGCCATGGGTTCCGATCACCCGCTGTCCTGGTGCCACAACTTTGAGTCAGCGCGCTCGTGGTACACGGCCGGAGGGCACACAGAAGCGTCGTACGTGGATCCGGTGTTCCTTGAGCACCTTCTGGGTGGGATCGCATGGTCGGCCGGTGCTGTCCACGGCGGCGGTGACTGCACCACTTGGTACGAGGTGGAATCATTGACCGAAAACCTGCTGGCTGACGGAACGATTTCGCCGAAGGCCGCCGAACAGCTGTCGAAGCAACTGGAGAAGGCCCAGGAGCTGGCGGATGCGGGCCTGCATGCTGACTCTGCAGACAAGCTCAATGCAGCTGTCGCACAGGTACGGGCGCACGTTGACGCTGGTTCCGGAGCGCAGGGCCTGCTGATCGGAAAGGTTCGCGACCTGCAAACCTGGCAGAGCGAGCTGGAGTAAACGTATGGTCGCCGCACTGGCCGCTGCGTCAGGGCCAGTGCGGCGATCTTCCTCTGGCGGCCATCAGGTCGCCTACCCCGATACCTGCTGACGTGCTTGCTTCGCGACGCTCCACACTGCCGTCAAAAGTCGGCAGCGAATGGAGCGTGTGGTAGATCCATCAAAGGTTGTGTTGATCATCGTGAACCGTTTGTCCCGCCGCTGGCGCATAACACTGGTCCTCGCCATGGCTGCAGTTGCCGTGGTGCTCGTCGCTGTCGCCGCTACCGCGCTTGCCGCTGGTCGGGATCCGCGCGGAGAGGAGGCCCCTGAGGTCGCTTCAATTGAAGCGGTCGCTGAGAAACTGGCTGCTGAGCAGGCGCGGGAACGGGCAGAGCTCAACGTCAGCCTTGCTTCCGCCGCCGAAGTGGCGCATGGGCATATGGGGGAGGTCCTGCAGAAGCTCTCCTTCGCTGTGTCGGCGCAGCAAGACGCTACTCCGAACGTCGCAGGCGCCGACGGGGCCGGTGAGTGGGAGCTGGAGCTGGAGCGTGCGATGTCCGCGTTGGACGCTGTCGGGGAAGGCACAAGCGAACAGACGGTGGCCAGGGAGGCCTTCTTCGGTGCCGCCCACTTGCTCGAGTCGGCTGTGGCGGATTATGGCCACCTTCTCAATGCGCCCCATGAGGAGCGCGAATCGTATGCCGAGACTGTGATCGAGCGGCGCGATGCGGCGGTTCGCCTCTGGCAGTCCGGAGCAGCGCAGCTCGACACCCTGACCGTTGAGTCAGGGGGAGGACACGTACACCTTTTCCTTGCCCCGGATGGTGATCCGGATGCTGTTCCATTGGAGTTCCAGGAGCCGGACGATCACTGAACGAGTCGCCAGTTAGCAAACCCCATCAACCCCGCTTGTTGCTGATCGAGTCGTGGGGGCCGACTTTACTGCCTGAGACAACATAGCCCCGCGGCGCGGTAGGCGGCCGCGGACACCACCGAACTTCCTCCGCATCCGACGGCATCGAGGCCACTCATCTCGACCTTGGAAAAACCTTGACCTGTCTCCGGCACTTCCCCTAGCCTAGAGAAAGCGTTTTCCGTTGAAAGGATTCAAAGATGAACCCGCGCTTTCGCTTGACACCCATACCGGCGACGCTTGCCGTCAGTGCAGCCCTGATTGCGGGAGGCGGCGGCGTTCCCGCCGCAGCTGCTCCCGCCCCCGACGCCCAGATCGGCGTACAGCTCGAACACCTCGACCGCGGCCTGGTCGCGGCCGCCACGACCGAGGGAACCTTCCTCAGCTGGCGTCTCCTGGCTACTGAAGTAACCGGAGCCAACGAAACCGGTCAGACGGGCGCCGACTTCGCCGTCTATCGCAACGGCGAGAAGATCGCCACAGTCACCGACAGCACCAACTACCTCGACACCGGCGCGCCGGCTGATGCAACCTACTCCGTTGCCGCCGTCGTCGGTGGGGTTGAACTGCAGCGCAGCGCAGACGTCAGCCCGTGGGCGCAGGGGTACACCGAGATCCCGCTCCAGAAGCCGGCCGACGGTGTCACCCCCAAGGGTGACAGCTACGCCTACTCGGCGAGTGACATGAGCCTCGGCGATGCGGACGGTGACGGCGACTATGAGTACGTCGTGAAGTGGGAGCCGAACAACTCCAAGGACGTCTCACAGGTCGGCTACACCGGCAACACCTACATCGATACGTACGCGATGGACGGCACACTGCTTCACCGCATCGACCTCGGCGTGAACATCCGTTCCGGCGCGCACTACACGCAGTTCATGGTCTATGACTTCGACGGCGACGGCCGCACCGAGATGATGATGAAGACCGCGCCAGGCACCACGGTCACCAGGTACACGGACGGCGTGGCCGGCGAGCCTGCATACATCACCATGCCGGCGGACGACGTCGCGGCGGGCTACAGCAACACCGATGACTACCGGAAGAGCGCGGCCGATTACTACGAGCACGTCGTCGACATGTTCGCCGGCTGGCACGAGCACCCTGAGGTGGTTGCCGGAAACTGGCCGGCAACCCTCGAGGAAGCGTTCGGAATCGAGCAGCGGTACGAGTACCCGCTCTCCGACGCCGATGCCCGCGCGATGGCGGACTACTTCATCGACGTCTACGCACCCTCACGGAGCACCCGCAACAACCTCCGCGCTTTCGAGGGCTTCATCCTGAGCGGCCCCGAATACCTCACGGTGTTCGACGGCGCCACCGGAGATGAGCTCCAGACCGTGGACTACGAGCCGGGACGTCACGACGACGGTCTCATGTGGGGCGACTACGCCATGAGCCGCATCGAGCCGGGCAACCGTGTGGACCGCTTCCTGGCGGGTGTCGCCTACCTCGACGGCCAGCGTCCGTCGGCCGTCTTCGCCCGCGGCTACTACACCCGCTCCACCCTGGTTGCCTACAACTGGGACGGCAAGAACCTCTCAAAGGTCTGGAACGTGGACAGCGGTTGGACCCCGATGACCAATCCGTTCAACGACGGACCCCATGGACGCCTGGGCACTGATCCCGAGTTCGGTTCCATCACCACTCAGGGCTTCCACTCCCTCAGCGCCGCCGATGTGGACGGCGACGGCAAGCACGAAATCGTTTACGGCGCAGCCACCATCGACGACGACGGCTCGCTCCTCTACAGCTCCTTCGACACCCTGCCGTCGGGCAGCGGCAATCCGGGTGCGGAAGCAGGCCTTGGCCACGGCGACGCAATGCATGTCACCGACATTGATCCGAACCGCCCCGGACTGGAGATCTGGACCGTTCACGAGGGCGGAGCCTGGGCTCCCTATGGCTCGGCCATGCGTGACGCGGCAACGGGCGAAGTGCTTTTCGGCGCGTACTCCGGCCGCGACACCGGCCGCGGCATGATCGGTGATGTGCGCTCCGACGTCGAGGGTATCGAAGTGTGGGCCAGCATGCCTGGCGGCAGCGACGGGTCCGGTCTGCTCAACGCAACCGGCGAGCGGGTTGAGTCCCGCACCCCGGGCACCAACCAGAGCATCAAGTGGGCGGCGGACATGACCACGCAGCCCGTCAACGGTTCCGGCAACGGGACGCCGACCATCGACGACTGGACCCGCGGCCGCCTCGTGACAGCTGAGGGCACCCGGACCAACAACGGCACCAAGGGCAACCCGGCACTGGTGGCGGACGCCTTCGGTGACTGGCGGGAAGAGCTGTTCCTTCGTACCGCAGACAGCTCCGCGATCCGCGTGTACCTCAGCACGGAGGTCACGGACCACAAGCTGACCACGCTGATGCATGACCCGCAGTACCGCGCTGAGGTGGCCCGCCAGAACACCTCCTACAACCAGCCGTCCTACACGAGCTACTACTTTGCCTCGGACATGGACTTCGCAGATGTTCCGGTGCCAGATGCCTGGACTCCGGGGCTCATCGGATACCTGCAGGCCACGCTCGAATCCCTGATCGCCAGCGGCGATGTATCGGGACCGGTAGCCAAGCAGCTGGAAACCTCGCTGGCCCAGGCGCAGGAGGGCGTTGAGCAGGGCAACATCACCAACGTCGGCAAGGCGATGGACCGGTTCGTGAAGGCGCTCAACCAGGGCAAGAAGCCGGACGTCGTATCCGATGCCGCCCGGGGAATTCTGGACAACGGAGCGCAGACGGTCCTCACTATGGTCCGGTAGCGTTTGGCCCCTACGGATAAAAGAGCAATCCGGACAGGAAGGTGCGAGTCAGCGCCATCCTGTCCGGATTGCTCTTGTTCGCTTCCCGGCAGGACGGCGGCGAGGAGCTAGACGTCGTTTCGGGTGAAGGCCGCGGCACGGACGACGTCGTCGTTCTCCAGCCCCGCGCCGAGCGCACCGCCCACGGTCGCCAACGCGGCGGTCAGCAGGCTGAGCTGCGCATACTCCGCGAGGCCAACGGATTCACCGACGACGGCGGCAAACACCCCCGCGTCGACCAGCAGCACCGCTGCCAGGAAGGACAGGACGAAGAGCGCCGCAAAGAAGGTGACGACACCGATCACCACGGTTGCCGTCGTCGCGAGGTTGAACAGAGCAACCTGTTCCCGCTCGACCCGCCGCCGTGGGCGCTCCCACAGGTCCGCACCGATCATGAGCGTCAGCGTGACGGCTCCCACCGCAAGCAGGGTCAGGAGGACCAACCGCCACGGCCCGTAGGCGGTTGCGAGCAGCCAGAGGTCACTGGTCGCGAGGGTGACGACGCCGGCGGCCGCCGCCGCGGTCAGCGCACGGGAGAGCGTGACGGCGAGCCGCCACGGCCGGTTCGCGAGGATGAGGCCCAGCAGTACGCGGGCATTTCCCGCGAGCACCCGGCCGGTGAACTGAAGAGGGTTCTCATCGGCGAGGTCGGGCAGGTCGTCGGCCATCTCGTGCGCGCGGCGCGCGCGGTCAACGGGTTCGTCGTCGTCGTCCCATCCCGCCAGAGGGCCGACCAGGCGGCTGACTGCCGTCGTAATGCTTTCCTTGCGTCCCACCGCCCGCAGCGCGGGCAGAGCCACCAGGCCCACCCTGTGAACGGGGCTGATCTGTGTGAGCACGGGCTTCCGCCCGCTGCGCAACGCCAGATCGCTGACAACGACGGCGAGGTCCCAGTCCTCATCCAGCAGCCGATCCCGCGCGGTTTCCAACAGCTCCGACGGCGCGTGGCCGTCGAGGGTCTCGACTGCAAGGTCCACGCGCCATCCGACTCCCGGATACGACTCGGTGAGCAGCACGGGCAGGGATGCACGCAGCTCCTGCATGGTTGCCGGATCGAGCGACGGAGGGACGACGACGCCGAACCTCAGTTCGGGCACTTCGGTCACGGTGGCGGTCTGCGGCGGAGAAGTATCGGGCACCGCTCAATGATCGCCGGACCGGTGCCGCCGACGGAAATCACCGGGCCGCGGCGCGCAACCGACCGTCCGGGGCTCAGGCCGAGGCGAAGATCTCCCGTTGGAACCGGATGTGCTCGGCGAGCTGGACCGCTCCGCCGTTTTCGTGTCCGTTGTAGGGGTAGACGTTCATCGATTTCTCGCCTGCGTAGTGGTTGTAGGCGGCGTAGACGCAGGAAGGCGGGCAAACGTCATCGAGCAGACCCACGGAGAAGAGCGCCGGCATGGTGGCGCGGGCTGCGAAGTTCACGCCGTCGAAGTAGCCGAGAGTGTTGAAGATTTCCTCTTCCCGACCCCGCTGTACACCGAGGTAGCGCACCAACTCGCCGTAGGGTGCCGTGTCCACAATCTCGGTCGCGCGCCGGATATGCGAGAGGAACGGAACGTCCACAATTGCGGCCAGCGGGGCCTGTTGCAGGACGGTTGGGGTGAGGGCTGCGGATGCGAGCGCAATCGCCCCGCCCTGGCTTCCCCCGGAAATGACCACACGCGCGGGATCCACGAACGGATGAGCCTGCGCAGCCTCTACAGCGCGCACGGCGTCGGTGAACAGGCGCCTGTAGTAGTAGGTCTCGGGTGAATCGATTCCGAGCGTGAGGTGCCCTCCGAAGTGCGGTCCGCTCACTCCCTGGTCCGGGGTGTCTCCGCTTTTGTGTCCGGCCCCCTGGCCACGCAGATCCATGACAAAGTGTGCGACGCCGGTGCTGGGGATGGCTGTCCACTCACCGACAAGACTCCTGCCGCCGCCATAACCGATGTACGTGACGACGGTGGGCAGCGGGCCGGACGCAGACCGGGGCCGCAGCATCCACCCCTTGATCGGGTGCCCTCCGTATCCCGCGAAAGTGACGTCTTCAGTAACGAGCTCGGTATAACCTGCCTCCACCTCCTCGAAGCGGGCGTCAAGCGAGAACGACGCCGCCTCGGCAAGCGTCTTTTCCCAGAAGGCATCGAAATCAGTGGGCTCAGCCCGCTCCGGCGCGTATTGTTCGAGCTCGCGGAGGGGGAGGTCAAACTGCGGCATCTTCAGGAAATCCTTCGCTTCTTTGGTCTCGGAAGTATCACGGATCACATTATTCTAGAGATAGGCCTTGCGTGTTGAGACGATTCAATTTACTCTCATTGGAGAGCGCTTTCCGTGATGCACACCACTGTAGCAGCGGAACCAAAGAGCTTCACCTCATATCTGAGCCGTTCCCCAGGAGGACAAAGATGTTCAACAAATTCTCACGACGCGCCGGTTCCGGCGTAGCGGTCACGGTCGCGGCAGCTCTCATGCTGACCGCCTGTGGCGGCAATGGCGGCGGCGAAGCCGGCGGCACCCCAGACCCGAACGAGGAAGTCACCCTCAACTTCACCTGGTGGGGCAACGAAGACCGCGCTGAGCGCTACAACGAGGCGATCGCCCTGTTCGAGGAAGAGAACCCGAACATCGACGTCAACGGAACCTTCATGGACTTCCCCGCCTACTGGGAGAAGCGCCAGACCGAAGCCGCGGGCGGCGGACTGCCGGACGTCATGCAGTTCGACTACAGCTACCTGCGCCAGTACGGCCAGAACGGCCTGCTGCTGGATCTCAACGACTATGTCGGCAACGGCCTGACCACCGACACCATCGACGACACCCTGCTGGCTACGGGCAAGCTCGAGGACCAGACCCTCGGTGTGCCCACCGGCTACAACGCCTGGTCGCTGTTCGAGAACCCTGCGCTCATCGAGCAGGCAGGTGTTGAAGGCTACGAAGGCGGAACCTCGTGGGAGGAATACGAGGAGTACATGGCCAGCGTGAGTGACGCCAGCGATGAAGTCTTCGGCGGAACCGACTACACCGGCCGTATCCAGAACTTCGAGCTGCAGCTCCGCCAGGAGGGCCGCGAGCTCTTCACCGAGGACGGCCAGCTGAACTTCACCCAGGAAGAGCTTGCTGAATTCTGGAGCAGCACCGCGGATCTTCGCGAAAACGAGACCGTCATCCCAGCGCGCACCCTTGAGGAACTGCTGCCCAAGTCCGGGTTCGGCTCCAACCTCACCGCAAGCGAGATGACCTGGTCCAACTTCATGGGCGGCTACCTCGGTGACACCGGTGCTGAGGACCTGAACATCGTTGCTCCTCCCACGAACGACCCCTCGGTGAAGGACCTCTACCAGAAGCCCTCCATGCTGCACGCTGTATCAGCCGGCACCGAGCACCCTGAAGCTGCTGTGGCGTTCGTCGAGTTCCTGATCAACAGCCCCGAGGTCGGCAAGATCTTCGGAGCATCGCTGGGCGTTCCCGCATCCGAAACCGCACTCGAAGGCGCGGCACTCGAAGGTCCTGAGCTTGAAGTCAAGGAGTACCTGGATTCGGTCGCTGACCGCATCGGTGAGCCTCCGGCAGCGCCCGTCGTAGGCTACGGCGCACTGGAAAACACCTTCCTCACCCTCGGTACCTCAATCGGCCTGGGTTCAATCTCGCCTGAAGATGCTGCCCAGCAGTTCTTCGACGAGGCCGCGGTAACCCTCGCCGGCTGAACACCGACCTTAGCTATCGCCGCTATTAGGAGCAGTTCATGACAACGGGATCGGCGCACGCGCCAGTAAACACCCGCACTACCGCCGAACCCGGCACCCGTCCGGCGGGCAACCGCCGGACGGGTGGTCAGCCCAAACGCAAGGGCGGCAAGGACAATCTCGCCGGCTACCTTTTCCTCACCCCCTGGCTGATCGGGCTCTTCGCCCTCACCCTGGGCCCCATGCTCTTCTCGCTCTACCTCGCCTTCACGGACTACAACCTTTTCACCGCTCCGAAATGGACCGGGCTGGGCAACTTCGAACGGATGGCAGGCGACACCGTTTTCTGGGGTTCTGTCCAGATCACCCTGATCTACGTGCTGGTCGGCACGCCGATCAAGCTGGCCGCGGCGCTTGGCGTCGCGATGCTGCTGAACTTCAAGTCGAAGGGCACCGGCTTCTTCCGGTCGGCGTTCTACGCACCAAGCCTGATTGGAGCATCGGTAAGCATTGCGATCGTCTGGCGGGCAATGTTTTCCACGAATGGTCCGATCGACAACGGCCTGAACCTGTTCGGCATCAACCTCGGCGGCTGGGTCGGAGTACCGGCCCTGGTCATGCCGATGATGATCCTCCTGGCCGTGTGGCAGTTCGGTGCCCCCATGGTCATCTTCCTGGCCGGCCTGAAGCAGATTCCGGGAGAGCTTTACGAAGCAGCATCCGTGGACGGTGCAAAGGCCTGGCGCAAGTTCCTGAGCGTCACCCTGCCGATGCTCTCTCCCGTCATCTTCTTCAACCTGCTGCTTGAGATGATCAACGCCTTCCAGATCTTTGCCTCCGCCTACATCATCGGCTCGGGCAGCGGCGGACCGGCGGGTGCGACGAACTTCTACACCGTCTACCTCTACACCCGCGCCTTCACGAACAACCAGATGGGCTACGCCGCCGCGATGGCCTGGGTTCTCTTGATTGCCGTCGGCATTCTCGCGTTCATTCTTTTCCGCACCTCCAAGAGCTGGGTGCACTACGGAGGTGACACAAAGTGACCACTGCAAATATCGAATCAGCGACTAACTCCGTTGGTTCCCCGGTCCGTCCGGTCCGGAAGCGCCCTCAGACCCCCCGCAAGACTGCAGCGACAGTAGCGTGGATCGTCGGGATCGTCCTGCTTACCGCCGTCGTGCTGTATCCGCTCCTGTGGATGATTTCGGCATCCTTCAAGCCGAACGCCGAGTTCGGCTCGAACCAGAGCCTTCTGCCCGAGAACCCCACCTTCGACAATTTCGTGAAGGTCATGGAGGGCGTGGCAGGCATTCCCACCTGGAAGTTCTTCTGGAACTCGACCATCCTCGGTATCGGCGCGGTGATCGGTACGGTCATCTCCTCATCGATGGCGGCCTACGCCTTCGCCCGTCTTGATTTCAAGGGCCGTCCGCTGTTCTTCGCGATGATGATCGGAACACTGCTGCTGCCGTTCCACGTGCTGATCATCCCGCAGTACATGATCTTCCGGAACCTGGGCATGGTTGACACGTTCTTCCCCCTGCTGGTCGGCAAGTTCCTGGCAACCGAGGCGTTCTTCGTCTTCCTGATGGTCCAGTTCATCCGTAACCTGCCGAAGGAACTCGACGAAGCTGCCCGCATCGATGGCTGTGGTCACTGGCGGATCTTCTGGTCGATCACCCTCCCGCTCATCAAGCCGGCGCTCATCACCTCCTCGATCTTCGCGTTCATCTGGAGCTGGAACGACTTCCTCGGGCCTCTGCTCTACCTGAACTCGCCCGAGAACTACCCGCTGCCGTTGGCCCTGCGAGTCTTCAATGACCAGTCCAGCGCCTCCGACTACGGGGCCACCGTGGCAATCTCGGTCCTCGCCCTGTTGCCTGTGATGCTGTTCTTCGTGATCTTCCAGCGGTTCCTCGTCGACGGAGTCGCCACCCAGGGTCTGAAGGGATGACACCCCGCGGACAGCGCGAAAGGCGCCAAAGGCGCCCCCTTCCCGACGGCACCCAGCTCAAGTGGCCGGGTGCCGAGGGGAAGTTCGCGCTGTTCGCGGAAGTGCTGTGGATGGGTGTACTGACCGTGGTCGGCGGACTCCTGCTGATCACACTCCCGGCCGCGGTTGCGGCCTCCACCCGGCACCTGCACCGCTACCTGCTGGCGGAACGGTCCACCGTCGGACAGTGGTGGCAGGACTACCTGTCCGCCCTGCGAACCGGCTGGATCGTGGGCGTGGGAGCGGTGGCGCTCGCCGCAGTCCTACTTTTCAACCTGCTCCTCGCCGTTACCCAGGTGCTGCCCGGCTGGCAGGCGGTGTTCGCCGTCGGATTGTTTGGTCTGGCAGCACTTGCGGTCACGCTGCTGCAGTCGGCTGTCCGCTGGAGTCTCGAGAAGGGCTGGCGGCAGGCTGTGCGTGACGGTGTTCAGGCCTTCGTTTCCGACGCCGGAGCGATCCTGCCTCTGCTTGTCGCGCTGGCGCTGACCGTCGTCGTGACCTGGCAGTTGCCGCCGCTGATTGTGCCCGGAATGGGCTGTCTGGTTTTTGCCGTGCTCGTTGTGAAGGAACGCGAGCGCAAGAACGTCACCCGGCGCTAGAACTTTCCCACATCGAAAGGAATATCAACCGTGCACTACGGCGGCGACTACAACCCTGAGCAGTGGCCCGAATCGGTCTGGCCGGAAGACGTCGAGCGGATGCGCGAGGCCGGGGTCACGATGGTGAGCCTCGGCATCTTCGCGTGGTCGCGGATCCAGCCCTCGGAGGACGTCTACGACTTCGAGTGGCTTGACCGCATCATCGGCATGCTGCACGAGGCCGGAATCGCCGTCGACCTCGCAACCGCGACGGCGTCACCACCGCCGTGGATGACCGTCGCCTATCCCGACATCCAGGCCGCAGATGAAAACGGCGCACCGTACTGGCATGGCAGCCGCCAGCACTACGCGCCGTCGTCGCCGTCGTACCGGAGGCTTGCCTCCGCACTCGTGCAGCGACTGGCCGAGCGGTACAAGGACCACCCCGCAGTGGTCCTGTGGCATGTGAACAACGAGTACGGGTGTCACCTGAACCTGGACTACTCCGACTCGGCCCGTGATGCTTTTCGCGGCTGGCTGAAGCGCAAGTACGGCACGCTCGAAGAGTTGAACGTTGCCTGGGGCACCTGGTTCTGGGCCCAGCACTACGAGTCATTCGACCACATCTTCCCCCCGCGCAAGGCGCCCTACAGCCACAATCCCGGGCAGTTGCTCGACTTCCGCCGATTCACCTCCGACATGCTGCTCGAGTGCTATCGGATGGAGCGGGACATCATCCGCGCCGCCGGAGCCACCCAGCCGGTCACCACCAACTTCATGGGTGCGTTCAAGCCCGCGAATTACTGGGAGTGGGCCGCGGAGATGGATGTCATTTCCGATGACTGCTACCCCGATCCGAACGAGGCCGAGAGCTTCCGCGCCGGGGCGTTCCAGCGCGACCTCATCCGCTCGCTGAAGCCGGAAAAGCCGTGGCTGCTGATGGAGCAGTCCACGAACGCGCTGAACTGGCGGCCCACCAACGCACCGAAGGCGCCGGGCCAGATGCAGGCCCTCAGCATGCAGTGCGTCGGGCGCGGCGCCGACGGGATCCTGTTTTTCCAGTGGCGACAGTCCCGCGCAGGCTCCGAGAAGTTCCACTCCGCGATGCTCCCGCATGCCGGCACATCGACCCGTACGTGGCGCGAGGTTGTCCAGTTGGGACAGGAACTCGCCTCCCTGCCGACGCTTCCTGCCGGCTCGCGGGACGCCCGCGTCGCCATCGTCTTCGACTGGGAGAACTGGTGGGCCATCGAGAACCCCGATCACCCGGTTGTCCTGGACTACGTCGAATGCGTCCAGCGCTGGTACAACGCCATCCACCGCCAGCACGTGCAGGTCGACTTCGTGCAGCCGACGTCGGATCTGGCCCAGTACTCCGTGGTCGTCGCGCCGCAGCTCTACCTGCTGACGTCCGACGGCGCCGCGAACCTCACCCGGTTCGTTACGGACGGCGGGCACCTGCTGGTGACCGCGTTCAGCGACGTTGTGGACGAGTATGACCGGTTCCGCGAGGGCGGCTACCTGACCCAGCTCGGACCGCTGCTCGGCGTGACGCTCGAGGAGTTCGGCGCGCTTGTGCCGCCTTCTTCCACCTCGCCCGGCCAGCAGACCGCGCCGGTTTCCCTTGGCTCCGATTCCTTCGACGGACTGTATCTCGCCGAGGAGATCGCCGCCGTCGACGCGGAGGTGCTTGGCAGCTTCAGCGGCGGCCGGACCGAGGGACTGCCCGCCTTCACCGGCCGCACGGCCGGCGCCGGGCGCGCCTATTACCTCGCAACGGTGCCCGACGACGACGGCGCACGCCAGGTGAGCGCTCACGTGTTCGCAGGTGCCGGCGTCGTGCCCGTACTTGAGGGACTGCCCGAGCTGGTGGAGGTTGCTCAGCGCGGTGACGTGGTAACGCTCATCAACCACGGTGCCGACGCCGTCGCCATCGAGGTGTCAGGAACTGACCTGCTGGGCGGTGACTCCGTGGACGGTGACTCCGTGGACAAAGTCCACCTTGAGCCGTTCGGGTATGCGCTCGTGCGCCGGAGCTAGCCGTCCTCAGGACATCAACGGCGTCGACGGTTCCGTTCCGGGCATCGGCGCATCGAGGAACGGGACTACCAGCTCAAGCACCAGCGACGGACGGCTGAGACCAAAGAAGTGCGTGGTGCCGGGAAGCACGGCGAGCTGGGAGGCAGGTACGCCCTCGAAGTCGCCGTTCACATCACCGCCGCGCAGTTGAAGGAACCGTACAGCGTGCTCGAGGCGCACCATGTCGCAGTCACCGACCGTGATGAGGGTTGGTGCTTCGATGGCCTTGATCTGGTCCTCGCTCCAACCGGAGGCGCCGTCGTCGAAGCGCACCAGCTTGTTCAACAGGTCCTGCAACCTGTCAGGATTCGGTGACTTCGCGAGGTAGTCCGCTTCCATCGGCGTGCCCGCGATCATGTCCACGGTCATCTCCTCCATAGCGCCCTGGTTCTCCGACCTGTCACCGCTCGGGTCGAACGACACCGAGGAGGTCACGATCCTGCGAACAACCTCGGGGTACTCGACGGCAAGCTGAATGGTCACTGCACCGCCCACGCTGTAACCGAAAACATCCGCCTGCGGAATGCCCAGATGGCGGAGGAGCCCGACGACGTCGGACGCCAGACCCGCGCTGGTCAGCGGACGGTCGATATCGCCTGTCCGTCCGTGTGCCTGGAAGTCGACGGCAATGACTTTGCGTGTCTTCGCCAGATCAGGGATGAGCTGACCGAACTGCAGGTCGATGTTGAACAGTCCGCCGTGGAGGAGGAGAAGCGGAACATCGCCTCCTCCACCGTGGATCTCGTAGTACATGTCCAGCCCGTTGACGGGGGCGTAGCCGGTAACGGGTGCTGAGGTGCCGTTCATCGAAATCTTCCTTTCCTTCGTCCAACCGTTGTGGTTTGCCTTATAGACGCGGGCAAGCCGGCGAAGTCATCGGTGCACCGTGAATCACATACCCTATTCACGACGACACGAAGGAGTGCAGAGGACTATGACGAGCGCGAGTACGCACGTTCCACCCACGGCCGGGGCGCAAAAGCTTCCGGACGAAGGCCATGTATCGGCGGCCGTTGCTGACGCCGTCGCGGAGCGGGCAGGCCATCTCTTCGGGCTGATGGGCAACGGCAACGCCCACTTCATCAGCAGGCTCACACGGAGCGGCTTCCCATTTACCTCAGCCCGTCATGAATCCGCGACCGTCGCCATGGCGGACGCCTATCACCGGGCGACCGGCGGGGTAGCCGCAGCTACCACCACTTACGGTGCGGGTTTCACCAACGCCTATACCACCCTCGCTGAGGCGCGCATCGCCCGGATTCCACTGGTGCTGGTTGTCGGGGATGCGCCTGCCGGTGGCTTCCGGAACTTCGACATTGACCAGCCCAAAGCTGCTGAGGCGGTCGGAGTGACTACGCTCGTAGCTCATCCGGGCAATGCCGCAGCGATCACGCACCGGGCCTTCGACCTGGCGCTGCAGACGGTGCAGCCCGTGATCGTCGCCATCCCATACGACCTTGCCACCGAACCGCTCACCGATGCCGAGCCGCTGGAGCCGTTACCCGCCAAGGCAGCATGGCCCCCGCAGGAAGCCGACCTGGAGCGGGTGGCCGCACTCCTCGCCTCAGCGAAGCGGCCCGTCGTGATTGCCGGCCGCGGCGTGGTCCTCGCCGGTGCCGCTGCCCCGCTGCGGGACATCGGCGACCGGTTGGGTGCGCTGTTCATGACCTCCGTGATGGCGATCAACGCGTTCGAAAGCGAATGGGATCTGGGCGTCGCGGGCGGCTTCACCCGCCGCCACCGCCTCGAGGTGGCGCGGCAGGCCGACGTCGTGCTGGTGGTCGGTGCCAGCATGAACATTTTCCAGACGCGCTACGGAACGCTCTTCCCACCGGAGACGCGGATCATCCGCGTGGACAACGAACCGGACGAGCGCCATCCGATCGTCGTGGACTACATCCGGTCCGACATCCGCCCGTTCGCCGAAGCCCTGCTGCAGCTCGTGCAGCCTGCAGAGAGCACCTGGCGTGAAAGCATCCCGGAAGTCGCGGGGGAGGAGTTCCGCTCATCCGCACCAATCGAAGACCCGGTCGAGTTCGCACCGGACGGCAGGCTCAACCCCCGCGCGGTGGTCGCGGCGCTCGAGCACATACTTCCCCGTGAGCGGTCCGTAGTCATGGACGGCGGACACTTCATCGGCTGGGCCCCGATGTACCTCTCGGTGCCCGATCCGCACGCCATGATCCTGGTGGGCACGGCCTTCCAGTCCATCGGCATGGGCTTCGGGTCCGCCGCCGGCGTCTCGGTCGCCCGACCGGAGCGCACCACCGTCCTGGTCAGCGGCGACGGCGGCGGCCTGATGGGGCTGGCTGACTTCGAGACCTTCCTCCGCGCCACCCGGAGGGGCGTCCTGATCGTGCTGAACGACTCCGCCTACGGCGCTGAACTCCATCAATACGCGGCCAAGGGGCTCCACAACCAGGCGATGCTCATCGATGAAGTGGACTTCGCCGCCGTCGGGCGGGCACTCGGTGCTGAAGGCATCAAGGCGCACTCGCTCGCGGACCTTTCCACACTCGCCGACTGGCTGGCGACCCACGACGACGGCGTGTTCGTCCTCGACGTCGCGATCTCCCAGCAGGTGGTTGCCGAGTTCATGGCGGAGTCGGTGGCGATCAGGAAATAGTGCCGATCAGGGAGATCAACGGACGACGACGGCGCTCACCTTCCCGTCCGCGACTGTCACGTCATAGGAGATCAACGAGCCGTCGGGCGAGGGGATAGCCAGGACCGACCGGTGTCCCTCCGCGGCGAACGCCCTGAACTCGACGTCGGTGGCCCAGTTGTAGTCGGGCCGATTCGAGACGGTGCCCACCGGCAGCACCGTTCCCGGCCGAACAAAGACCGGCGCCTCCATCACCGAGAAGGGACGGCTGTGCCACCGCGGCCCCTCGAAGGTTTCACCTGATTCAAGGTGCGTCCACTCTCCCTCGGGGACGTAGAAGGAGTGCTTTCCACCGGCCTCCAGCACCGGCGCAACCAGGAGGCTGCTTCCGAGCATGTACTGCCGGTCGAGGTGGGCGCACCCCGGGTCGTCCGGGAATTCGAGGAACATCGGCCGCATGAGCGGGGTGCCTGAGGAGTAAGCCTCCTCGGCCGCGCCGGCAAGGTAGGGCATGAGGCGCATTTTCAGTTCGGTGAAGTGGCGCAGTACGTCCACGGACTCTTCATCGACCAGCCACGGGACCCGGTAGGAGTTTGAGCCGTGCAGCCGCGAGTGGGATGACAGCAGCCCGAAGGCGATCCACCGCTTGAACATCTCCGGTTCCGGTGTGCCTTCGAACCCTCCGATGTCGTGGCTCCAGAAGGCGAAGCCCGACGAGGCGAGCGACAGACCGCCGCGGAGGGACTCCGACATGGCAGCGAAGGTGGACTCGCAATCTCCGCCCCAGTGCACGGGGAGCTTCTGGCCGCCGGTAGTCGCGGACCGCGCGAACAGGACCGCTTCACCGACGCCGAGCTCCTTCTCGAGGAGCTGGAACACGGCCTCGTTGTAGAGCTGGGTGTAGTAGTTGTGCATGCGCTGCGGGTCCGAGCCGTCATGCCAGACGACGTCCGTGGGGATGCGCTCGCCGAAGTCGGTCTTGAAGGAGTCAACTCCCTGCCCGAGCAATGCGCGCAGCTTGTCCTGATACCAGAGGACAGCGTCGGGATTGGTGAAGTCGACCAGAGCCATTCCGGCCTGCCAGAGATCCCATTGCCACACTGACCCGTCTGCCTTGCGCACGAGGTAACCGAGTTCCTGCCCCTCCCGGAACAGGTGGGAGCGCTGGGCAATGTACGGGTTGATCCACACGCAGACCTTGAGGCCGCGTTCGTGCAGGCGCTGGAGCATACCCTCCGGGTCCGGGAAAGTCTCCGGGTCCCAGATGAAGTCGCTCCAGTGGAATGCCCGCATCCAGTGGCAGTCGAAGTGGAAGACAGAGAGGGGTAGGTTCCGCTCGGCCATGCCGTCGATGAAGGACATGACCGTCTTCTCGTCATAGTCCGTGGTGAATGAGGTGGAAAGCCACAGGCCATAGGACCAGGCAGGAATTCGAGCGGGGCGGCCCGTCAGTTCCGTGTACCGCCGGAGGATCTCCTTCGGCGAGGGGCCGTAGATCACGAAGTACTGAAGCTTCTGCCCCTCGACGCTGAACTGTGCACGGGAGACCACCTCGGAGCCGATTTCGAACGATACCCGCTCGGGGTGATTCACGAACACGCCATAGCCGGAGTTGGTGAGGAAGAACGGGACGTTCTTGTAGGCCAGATCGCTGGACGTTCCGCCATCCTCGTTCCAGACGTCAATCGACTGGCCGTTCTTCACGAAGGCACCGAACCGCTCGCCCAGGCCGTACACGTTGGTGCCCACACCGAGGGTGAGCTGTTCGTGCACAAAGAAGCGTCCGGCGTCGTCGGTAATGAACCCGACGCTGCGAGGGACAGAACTGGTGAGCGGCTTTCCGTCGCCGGTGAAGTCGACTCCCCAGTCACCGCTGAGGCTGACCGACGCGGTGAGCGCACCCGACGTCAGGGTCGCGTGGGTCTCACCGATGGACACGTCGACGGCGGGATGCGCCTCCTGCAGTTCGAACCGGGGACCGGGATCCAGCGCGCCCTGGAAATGCTCGATGGTCACTCCGATGACACCCTCGAGGGGAGAGCTGAAGGAGACCGTCAGCTGGGGGCAGTTCAACGCGTCTCCACGGGCGTTGATCGGCCGGGTGGGGGCGTAGACCTCCAGGCCGGAATCGGTGGAAACGACGTCGGCAATGGCGCGCGGGTGGAGGGCAGTCAGCCCTTTACGGTACATCCAGTACCCGTCAGTGAATTTCATGCTGTTCCTTTACGTTTCGTGCGGGCAAGAGTGCAGGGCAGTCGAAGCGCTTCGGGTCTTCGAGCCGATCCTCCGCGCTGCTATGGATCGAAGACCGTCGAAGCTAGGATGGGAAACGTGGCCACCATGAATGATGTCGCTCGGGAAGCGGGCGTCTCGCTGAGCACCGTTTCCTATGTGCTGAGCGGTAAGCGAACCATCTCCGAGGAGACCCGGCTGGCCGTCCAGGATGCCATCCGGAAGCTCAACTACAGCCCGCACTCGGGGGCCCGAGCGCTCGCCTCCAATCGTTCGAACGTGCTCGGCCTGATGGCGCCGCTTCGCGCGGACGTGAACGTCAGCGTCGTCATGCAGTTCGTGGCAGCGGTGGTCACCACTGCGCGCACCTACAACCAGGACGTCCTTCTCCTGACGCAGGACGACGCCGGTGGTCTTGAGCGGGTTACGTCCCAGTCGATGGTGGACGGGCTCCTCATGATGGACATCGAGGCACGCGATCCCCGCATTCCGCTCCTCGCCAAACTGCGGAAGCCCGCAGTTTTGATCGGGTTGCCCGATGACCCGCAGGGGCTCAGCTGTGTTGACTTCGACTTCGCGGGAGCATCCCGTACCGCGGTGCGCCACCTCGTCGAGCTGAACCACCGCAGTATCGGCTTCATCGGTTCCCCGCAGGCTTCCCTTGAGCGTCACGCGACCTACGCCGACCGAGCCCGGAAAGGATTCTCTGAGGCGTGCGAGGCCGCCGGAGTAGCCTCTGTGCTGCGCGCCTGCGAGGCCACCGTCCCGGCTCTCGCCGAAGCGCTCGACGCGCTGATCAACAACGACGGCCGCACTCCGGTCACCTCGCTCGTAGTGCACAACGAGGGGCTGTTGCCGCTCCTGCACGAGGCCCTGGCCACGCGGGGCCTGCGGATTCCCGAGGACATCTCGGTGGTGGCGATCGCCCCGGAGGACGTGGCGCTCGCCGCAGCGAAGCCGTGGACCGCTGTCTCCATTCCCGCGCACGACATCGGCAGGGCCGCCGTCGAAATGGTGATGGACCGGCTCAACTCGGACAAGCCGGTGGAGGTTCGGCTGATCGTTCCCAAGCTGGTGCAGCGGGAAACCACGAGCGCCCGTTGACCGCGGGCCGGTGTCCCGCGTCATCCCTTCACCGCACCGATCATGACTCCCTTGGTGAAGTGCTTCTGCACGAACGGGTAGACGATGAGGATGGGAACCATCGCGATCACGATGACAGCCATCTGCAGGGCAAGCGAGGGGGCCACGCCCTGGCCAACATCAATCTGCCCGGGTACCGACACGCCCTGCAGCACGTAGGAGCGCAGGACCACCTGTAGCGGGTTCTTGGCGCTGTCATTGATGTAGAGCACCGCGTTGAAGAAAGCGTTCCAGTAGCCGACGCCGTAGAACAGTGCGATGACGGCCGTCACCGCCTTCGACATCGGAAGCACAATCTGGGCAAGGATGCGCCACTCGCTGGCACCGTCGATCCGTGCGCTGTCGAGGATGCCCCGGTCGATGCCCATGAAGAATCCGCGCAGGATGATGATGTTGAAAACCGACACCGCGCTCGGAAGGATCAGTGACCAGTAGGAGTTGATGAGACCCAGTCCTGATACCAGGAGGTAGGACGGAATCATTCCGGCACTGAAGAACATGGTGATGAGCAGGGTGAACAGCAGGGGTGTATGGGCGAAGGAGCCAGGCCTCGAGAGGCCGTAGGCGCACAGAATCGACACCACCATGCTGAGCAGCGTCCCGACGGCGGTGACGCCGACGCTCACCAGCACAGCGCGCGTCACCACTCCGCCGTTGAGGATCTGGCGGTACGCGTCGAAGGAGATCTCTCCCGGGATAAGAACGAGTCCGCCGGCCTGGGTGATGGTGCCCTGCGAGGAGATGCTGGTGAGGACGATGGTGTACAGCGGCCCGAGAACCGCCAGAACCACCAGGAACAGCAGCAACCCCTTGCCCGCCTTGGCCGCGATTCCCGGTTCTTCTTCCCAGGCGGGTCTTGAGGTGCCGGTCCGGCGGGACCGGGCTGGCTTGATGATGGTTGTCATGACTTGGAATACACCCCGTTTTCACCGAAGAGATGCGCCACTTTATTCGCAGCGAGTATGAGACCGAGCGAAATGACGCCCTTGATGAGTCCGGCGGCAGCCGCGTAACTCCAGTCGCCGTTCTGGATTCCCGTGTAGTAGACAAAGGTGTCCAGCACCTCGGCGGCTTCGGCGCCCACGGCGTCGCGCTGCAGGATCATCTGCTCAAATCCGACAGTCAGCGCATCGCCGAGGCGAAGGATCAGCAGCAGGACAATGACCGACCGCAGCCCGGGGAGGGTGACGTGCCACATTCTGCGCCAGCGGTTGGCGCCGTCAACCGCGGCAGCCTCGTACTGCTCCGGGTCGATGGCTGCCAGGGCGGCCAGGAAGACGATGATGCCCCATCCGGCGTCCTTCCAGACCGCCTGCGACGTGATGAGGAAGAGGAAGGTGTCGGGGTTGGTCATGATGTCCATGCCGTTCCACCCGTTGGCCCGCAGCATCTGGCTCAGCAGCCCTGCGCCGCCCAGCAGTTGCTGGAAGACCGAGACCACCAGCACCCACGAGAAGAAGTGCGGGAGGTAGACGATGGCCTGGATCGTTGCCCTCATCGCCGGACGAAGCAGCGAGTTCAGCAGGAGCGCCAGGGCAATCGGCACGGGGAAGAAGAACACCAGCTGGAACCCGGTGATCACGAGCGTGTTCCTGACGGCATTCCAGAAGTTCGGATCCCCGAATACGCGTGCGAAATTCTCCAAACCCACCCAGGGACTGGCTGGGATACCGATGAAGGGCGAGTAGCTCTGGAAGGCGACCACATTGCCGAGGAGCGGCACGTAGGCGAAAACCACCAGAAGGACGACGGCGGGAAGCGCCATCAGAACAAGCGAGCGGTCCCGCCGGAAGCGGGCCCGCAGTCCTTGCTTTCGGCGGACCGCCAGCGGGGCAGGCGAGCCGGCGCCGTCGTCGTTCGTGTTCGCCGGCGCTTGCTGCCCGCGGCGGGTGAAGTCAGTCGTGGTCATGGCGGCGGAGCTACGCGGTCAGGAACCCGGCATAGAACTCACGAAGTTTCTCGCCGCCGTTCCGCTTCCAGGTTTCGATCTCGGAGTCCAGGTCCTTGAGACCCTTGCGGCCGCGGGCAATGTCCTTGGCAAGATCGTCAAAGGGTGCGCTCAACGATCCGTACTGCGGCGGTTCCTGGATCTGCATTCCGAAGAAGACGTCTTCCTGCACGAACGGCGCCTGCCGCGCTTCCCACTCGGTCTTCGCCTGGACGAACCCGGGGTACTGGACGTGGGAATTGACCGTTGGCGGGCTGACGAGGAACTGGTAGGTGCTGGTGACTTCCTGGCGGCCGAGATCGGTCATCTGCGGGATGCCCTGGGCATCGCGCTCGAAGTGCTTGCCTTCGACGCCGCTGTTGATGAGAAGGTTTTCCTCGGTGCCGAAGGGGGCAGCTATGAAGTTCGCCAGAGCCAGCAACTCTTCGATCTTCGCGGTGTCCTCGGTCTTCTTGATGAAGCTGAAGATGCCGGCGGGCTGGCCGCTGTAGAGGACGGGGTCACCGCCGTCGGGGGCGAAGAAGTCCATGGGCTGCATATTGAAGTCCGGGTTCGTGGGCAGGACGCGGCCGAGAGCCTCATGCCAGCCGCCCACGCCGTCGGTCGTCATCAGGGTGGCCCCGGACTCGAAGCGGGGCTTGGCCTGCTGTGCGTTGCCGGCAACCGCGTCGGGGTGCACGGCGCCGGACTTGAAGAGCTTGATGATCCACTCGAGGGCGGCGCGGTATTCCTCGGTCTCGAACTTGTTCACGAGTGTGCCGTCGACGAGCTTCCACTTCGGGACCACCCCGTGCATGAGCTGGGCACCGTTCCAGACGTCCTCGGATCCCCAACGGTTCTTGGAAGGATCGGTGACTTCCTTGGCTATGGCGATGTACTCGTCCGCCGTCTTCGGCTGCTCCAGGCCCATCTCGTCGAACAGGTCGGTGCGGTAGAAAAATGCGTCATTGACCAGCGGGGTGGGCATGGGCAGCCCGTACAGACCGCCCTCGAAGCAGCTGTACTTCCAGGCCGCCGTCGGGATATTCGCGAGGTTAGGATACTTCTTCACCTTGTCCCCGGCGAGGTAGGGCGCCAGGTCAGTGAACAATCCCTTGGCTGCCTGGCCGAAACGGGGCGGAATGTTCCAGGAGGGGATGACCACCCAATCAGGAACGTCACGCGGTGAGGCGAGTACAGTCTGAATCTTGTCGCCGTAGGTGTTGCCGTCGGTTGCCTGGAAATTGATGGTGGCACCGAGCCGCTCGTTGACCGCCTGGTAGTACGCGTTGTCGGGCAAGCCTCGGGGGATGGCCCACCACGCCGGCGACATTGCCGTGTAGGTGCCGCCGCTGCCCGGCACCTTGCTGACAGACTTGACCAGTTCAGTGGGAATGGTGGTGAACCCGGGGGTAGAGCCCTTGACGCCCTGAATGTCCGGCTGCACCAGGTTCATGGGGATGTAGTCGGGCACGAGCTTCGCAACCGATTCAGCCAGACCGCCCGCCGTCGTTGCCTGTGGAGCGGATGTGCCGGTGCTGCAGGCGGTCAGCAGCGTAGGGGAGGCTGCGAAGAAGGCGGCTCCCCCCAGCAGGCCGAGAAAGGACCGGCGGCCCAGCGGCTTGCGGCCCAGCGCAACGCCTTGAAGGTCGGTGCCGTGTGAACTGTTTGGCATGGTGCACTCCTTTGTGTCCAGGCGCGCCTTGGACGGCGCTTGCATGGTTGGTTATCGAACTATGACGTCGGACTACCCGATTCGTCGAAGCGCTTCGATTGATCCAACCGTAGGGCATGTTTCTGTTTCGGACAAGACCGAATTGTGTTGCTTATCACAGCGGTTGATGCCAGCATGGGGGTCGAAGAGCGCTGTGCAAGCGCTTAAACAATTTCCCCAGTGATCGGAACTTCTTCGTGAGCGAAACCCGTCTTGTCGCCCGCACCGCAGAGAGCATCCTCGCCCTCCTGTCCCAGAGCGAAAAGGTGTCGCTGCTCCATCAGCATTCACCCGCCATTCCAGAGGTTGGCCTGGCGTATTTCCACACGGGTGCGGAGGCGGCGCACGGCGTTGCCTGGCTCGGTGATGCGACGGTTTTCCCGCAGACGGTGGGGCTGGCGGCCACCTGGGACGAGGACCTTCTGCGCAGGGTGGGGCGCGCGGTCGGCCTGGAGATGCGGGCGAAAAAGGCCGGCGACCCGACCGTGAGCCTCAACGTCTGGGCGCCGGTCGTCAACCCGCTTCGGCACCCGCTGTGGGGCAGGAACGAGGAGGGCTTTTCCGAGGACTCCGGGCTCACAGCCCTGCTGGCAACCGCCTACTGTGAAGGCCTGAAGGGCGACCACGCCGAGCAGTGGCTCACCGTTCCCACGCTGAAGCACTTCCTCGGTTACAACAACGAGCGCGACCGCAACGTCACCTCAAGCCAACTGCCGCCGCGTGTACTGAATGAGTACGAGCTCCCCGCCTACCGCCTGCCCGTCGAGTCCGGTGCAGCAGGCGCCGTCATGCTGTCCTACAACCTGGTCAACGGCCGGCCCGCCCACGTTTCGGACCTTGTGGCGGACCAGTTGCGGCGCTGGGGCAACGGCGATTCGGTCGCGATCGTGACCGACGCCGGAGCGCCTTCGTCCCTCTTCACGGCGGAGAAATACTTCGACGACGGACCGTCCGCCTATGCTGCCGCATTGCGGGCAGGCGTAGACAGCTTCACTGACGACGGTGACGATCCTGCGCCCTCGATCGCCTATCTTGAAGAGGCGCTGGCTCGCGGACTGATGTCCATGGACGATGTCGACGCGGCAGTCCTCCGCCTGCTCACCCTGCGTGAACGCACGGGCGAGTTCCTGCCCGACGGCGGTGTGTACGGCGGCATCTCCTCCGAGGCATTACTCACGGACGATCACGCGGAATTGGCCCGGGAGGCCGCGGGCAAGTCCGTGGTTGTGCTTCGCAACGCCCGCGTTCTGTTGAAGGCCTCAGGCGACGGCGGTTCCATTCTCCCGCTGGGGGATTCCCCGGGTACGGTGGCAGTGCTCGGCTCCCTCGGGTCCGACGTGCTCGCCGACTGGTACAGCGGAACCCTGGTTAACCCCGTCAGCGTTGCCGAAGGGCTCGCCGAGCGTTACGGCACAGTCGTGCCGGAGGAAGCGCTCGACCTGGTGGCGCTCCGTAGCATACGGACCAACGCCTACCTGAGCGTTCCCGAAGGAACAGCTGCGGTGACGGCTTGCTCCATGAGGCCGGAGTCTGCCGAGACCTTCGTTCTCAAGGACTGGGGCAACGGCGAGTGCACGCTCCGGTCCGCCCTGAATGGCCGCTTCGTCTCCGGGGACAGTGGGTATCTCCGCGCATCCGCTGACCGGGTCGGCGGATGGGTGGTACAGGAAACGTTCGCGCTGCACCACTCGGTCGATGGTTCGGTTGCGCTGCGCCATGTCGCGTCCGGGAAGTGGGTCCGGGTCGAAGAAGGCACAGGCAGCGCCGCGTTGGTCACCGGCACCGAGCAGGACGCCGACCGTTTCATGCTGCGGACCCTTCGCTCCGGAACCGAAGCGGCACGTCAGGCAGCAGCATCGGCGGATGTCGCCGTCGTCGTCGTTGGAAATGATCCGCATCTGGGCGGGCGCGAAACCCTGGACCGCACCACACTGGACCTGCCGCAGAGTGAGCAGGAGCTGATTCGCGTGGTGCGCGAGGCGAACCCCCGGACCGTGCTGCTGATCGTTTCGTCCTATCCCTACGCGCTCGGTGAGCTCGCGGACACACCGGCGGTTGTCTGGTCCTCGCATGGCGGGCAGGAGCTTGGGCGTGGTGTTGCGGACGTGTTGAGCGGAGACCGTGAGCCCTCCGGACGGCTGCCGCAGACGTGGTGGGCGCGGGACGCGGACCTCGCGGACATCCTCGACTACGACATCATCAGCTCACGATCGACCTACCACTACAGCACGGCCGAACCGCTCTATCCGGTGGGGCACGGGCTGGCTTACGCACCTGTGGAGTATGAGTCGGCGGAGCTGGTGGACGGCTCCCTGGAGGTCACCGTGCGGAACGCCGGGGACAGGCAGGTTCACGAGCTGGTGCAGGTGTACGCCACTTCAGAGCGGTCGGGTTACCCGCGACGGCGGCTCGTCGCTCATTCCCGGGTGTCCTTGCAGGCGGGAGAGCGGTCGGTCGTCGTGCTTTCCGTGGACGAACAAAAGCTCGCGACCTATAGCCTTACCGCGGAGCGAATGGTGGTGGAACCCGGGTCCTATGACCTGTTGATCGGGCGTTCCGCTGAGGACCTGCCGTTGGCCGTCTCCCTGGAGGTGGACGGTGTGGGCAGCCCACTCCGCAAGCGCGGGACATGGACCCGGGCCGAACTGTTCGACGAATCGGCCAACGCCCTGCTGGTTCCCGAGACTCCGCTACGGGGAACCGCAGTGACCGTCGCCGACCCGGCCCTCCTGCGCGGCACGCTGACCTACCGCGGCTGGGACGGGTCAGCGCCGTCGTCAGTCTCGGTTCGCGTGGTGCGCAGCGGAGGTGGCGTGCTGCGGATTCAGGTGCCCGGGCCCGCGGGTACCTGGCGGGAAGTGGGAGCCGCCGATGTTGCGGCGGGATACTCCGGTGATGTGGAAGTTCCGCTCACGTGCCCTTTCGGCGCAACGCTTTCGGTGGTTCGGCTAGTGCTTGAGGGGCCAGTCACGGTCGCGGAGCTGCTCGTTCCCTGAGGCCTTACCTGTCCTCAGAGGGCCCGTCGCGGCGTTCCCCGTTGGGTCCGTCGGTGTTTGATTCGTCAGTGCTGGATCCGCCAGTGCTGGATCGGTCAGCACGTTGCCGGAAGAACCGGCGGGCGGGCCCTGCCCAGGAGAGG
Organism: Arthrobacter sp. MDB1-55; assembly: GCF_059092925.1. Taxonomy (NCBI): domain Bacteria; kingdom Bacillati; phylum Actinomycetota; class Actinomycetes; order Micrococcales; family Micrococcaceae; genus Arthrobacter; species Arthrobacter sp. MDB1-55. The sequence continues at coordinate 769,389 of NZ_JBNHID010000002.1, forward strand.
ATCAGGAGGATGGTGAAGAGGTGATTGGCGAGCCCGCCAAGCATCTGGAACGGCACGATCTGCACGAGTGCGGTGACCACCAGGACGCCCAGAAGCACTGTCTTGATGGTTTTGAGCGCCTGCGCGCTCAACGGTCGCGGCCACTCGATGACCGCTGTGACTTCGTCATGCTGGTGCGCGTTTTTCATTGGATCCCCTCTCCTCCTTAAGGCTATCGCGCAGAAGTGGCCATTGGGCACGGGTTCGCTCGTTCGAATCGGTCGCTTCTGACGCGGAGGGCCACTTCTGGGACGCGCACCGAGCCGGTAAGGGGCGGATTGTGCACATAGCGCGACGTGCGCCTGATCGACGCCGGTGTTGAGCGCACCCTTGAGTCATGGCAGAACCTCCCTGGTTATCAGGCAACGCCCTATGGCTCACGCGCGTGCTCAAGGAACGAGGCTTGTCCACGGCCCAAGTAAGAGAACTGGTTGCCGTCGGGTCACTCGTGCGGCTCCGGAGGGGTTGCTATATCCATCATTCCCGCTGGCACGGCTTGTCGGCCGGAGAGCACGGGATCCAGATGATCTACGCACACCGACTTGTGACGGCCGCCGCGGCCGTCGCAGAGAGAACCTATAGCCACACGTCAGCGGCGCGACTGCACGGTCTGCACCTGTGGAACGCCGATTCCCTCATCCATGTGACCCAGCAGGCAGCGCTGTCATCCGCGAGTCGCGCGCCTGACGTTCGGGTGCATCAAGTGCGGCTCTCCGAGGGGGAGGTCGTCGAGATCCGTGGCGTACGGACGACTTCGCTTGAGCGCACAGTTGTCGACTGCTCACGGATCCTTCCGCATAAGTCGGCGCTGGTTCTGGTGGAGCATGGGCTGCAGCTCGGTGCGGATCGCGCCGTGATGGAGAAAGCCGTCCGCGAACGTCCCGGTCACAAAGGGATACACCGCGCCAGGAAGGTGCTGGCGGTTGCCAGTTCACTATCCGAATCCCCTGGGGAGACGCTCGCGCTCCATGCCATGACGGTCATGCGGGTGCCGATGCCGGAGCAGCAACTGGCTGTTCACACCCGCCACGGGGAGTACCGGCTCGACTTCGGGTGGCGCGAGCGGAAAGTCGCTCTCGAATTCGACGGCAAGGTGAAGTACTTCGACTACCGCCCGACCGAGCAGGCAATCTTCGAGGAACGACGCCGGGAGAAGGCGCTGATGGAGGATGGGTGGACGGTCCTTCGGATCGAGTGGAAGGACCTTTTTGACGAGGTGAAGCTCAAGGAACGGATCCTTCGTGCCTTCGCCCGGGCCGCTCGAACCGCCGCCGCCTGATCGGGTGCCGAGCCGCACGTCCCAAATGTGGCCCTGAGGGTCAGCCTTGGCGTTCCGAAGGGGTGGAGGTGACGCTTAGGGCCAATTCTGTGCGCCGGGGTGCTCCGGGACGGTTGACGCGTCTCGCGGTTTAGCCCTACTCTTTCATTAGACAGAAAGTTACTTCCGCATTACGGAATGACCGTTTGGCCAAGCACCCGAGGATCAACTATGACCTACACAGTGAACTGCTCCATCCTTCTCACCGAGCTGCCTCTGCTCGAGCGCCCGGCTGCCGCGAAGAAAGCAGGCTTTGACGCTGTCGAGTTCTGGTGGCCCTTCAGCACCTCCACCCCGTCTGCTTCGGAGGTTGCAGCCTTCGAGAACGCGATCACTGCCGCCGGCGTCCAGCTCACCGGCCTCAACTTCAACGCCGGCGATATGCCGGGAGGTGACCGTGGCTTGGTGTCCTGGCCCGAACGGCAGGCGGACTTCCGCGCGAACGTCCCCGTCGTCGTCGGAATCGGCGAACGGCTCGGCTGCAAGGCCTTCAACGCGCTGTACGGTAACCGCGTCGCGGGCGTCAGCCCCGAGGAGCAGGACGCCGTGGCCATCGAGAACCTCGCGTTCGCGGCGGATGCTGTTTCACGGATCGGCGGCACCGTCCTCCTGGAACCCGTCAGCGGTGCAGACAGGTATCCGCTGCTGACCGCGCAGGATGCACTCGACGTCATCGAAAAGGTCACAGCGAAAACGGGCAAGAGCAACATCAAGCTCCTTGCCGACTTCTACCATCTCTCGGTCAACGGCGACGATGTCGGCCAGGTCATCGAGAACCACGCCAAAGACTTCGGCCACATCCAGATCGCCGATGCACCCGGCCGTGGAGCTCCCGGAAGCGGCGACCTGCCGCTGGGGGAGTGGATCGCCCGCAGCCGCGAACTCGGCTACGACGGCCACATCGGACTCGAGTACAAGGAACCGGCGGACGCCGCCTTCAACTGGGCCATCCGCGACCACGCCGCCCGCTCATAACGCTGTCCGCTCATAACAAGGAATGACCATGAAAAACGTAACAGTCATCGGACTCGGCATCATGGGCCTGCCCATGGCCATCAACCTCGTCAAGGCCGGCTACACCGTCACCGGGTTCAACCGCAGCTCGGACAAGATGGACAAGCTCGTCGCCGAAGGCGGGTCAGCAGCAGCCAGCATTGCCGAGGCAGTCAAGGACGCCGACGTCATCATCACCATGGTGCCCGACTCACCGGACGTCGAGGGCGTCGTAACAGGCGACGACGGCCTCTTCGCCAACGCGAAGCAGGGCGCCCTCTGGGTCGACGCCAGCAGTATCCGACCCGACGTCGCCGTGGAATTAGCCAAGCAGGCACGTGTTGCCGGCCTCCGCCCGCTGGACGCACCGGTCTCGGGTGGTGAGCAGGGTGCCATCGACGCCGTCCTGTCTATCATGGTGGGCGGCGAGAAGGAAGACTTCGAAGCCGCACAGGACGTGCTTGCCGCAGTCGGCAAGACGATCGTCCATGTCGGCCCGTCCGGCTCAGGTCAGACCGTGAAGGCTGCGAACCAGCTCATCGTCGCCGTCAACATCGGCGTTCTGTCCGAAGCGATCGTCTTCCTCGAGGCCTACGGCGTGGACACCGACGCCGCCCTCAAGGTCCTTGGCGGCGGCCTCGCCGGCTCCAAGGTACTCGACCAGAAGGGCCAGAAGATGCTCGACCGCAACTTCGACCCCGGCTTCCGGCTCGCCCTGCACCACAAGGACCTCGGCATTGTCACCTCAGCCGCCCGTGAAGCCGGCGTCGCCACCCCACTGGGTGCCGTCGTCGCGCAGCTGGTTGCCTCGCTCGTCAACACGGGCGACGGCGGCCTGGACCACTCCGGCCTCTTCAAGCTGATCAACCAGCTCTCCGGCAAATAAAACCCAAACTTCCGTGCAGCTTAGGCGAGCCGACGACGTCGCAAGTCGCCTGAGCTGCGCAAAACTTCCCTCAGTAGGAGCACACCATGCCCAAAATGCGCGCTGTCGACGCAGCCGTTGCGATTCTGGAGAAGGAGGGCGCCACCACGGCGTTCGGCCTGCCCGGCGCGGCGATCAACCCCTTCTATTCCGCGATGCGAGCCCACGGCGGCATCCACCATGTCCTCGCCCGCCACGTTGAGGGCGCCTCCCACATGGCCGAGGGATTCACTCGTGCCAAGGCCGGCAACATCGGGATCTGCATCGGCACCTCCGGCCCCGCCGGAACCGACATGATCACAGGCCTCTACTCGGCGTGGGCGGACTCCATCCCGATTCTCTGCATCACCGGCCAGGCTCCCGTGGCGAAGCTGCACAAGGAAGATTTCCAGGCCGTCGATATCTCCTCGATCGCCAAGCCGGTCACCAAAATGGCCATGACTGTCCTGGAAGCTGCGCAGGTTCCGGGCGCGTTCCAGAAGGCGTTCTACGAGATGCGTTCCGGCCGTCCCGGGCCTGTGCTGATCGACCTGCCGATCGACGTCCAGCAGACCGAGATCGAGTTCGATCCTGATACCTACGAACCCCTCCAGGTCCACAAGCCCGCCGCCACGCGTAAGCAGCTCGAGAAGGCGCTGGACATGCTGACCGCCGCTGAACGCCCGCTGATCGTGGCAGGCGGCGGCATCATCAACGCCAACGCCTCCGCGCAGCTTGTGGAACTCGCCGAGCTGCTCAACATCCCGGTGATCCCCACGCTGATGGGCTGGGGTTCCATCCCCGATGACCATGAGCTGATGGCCGGCATGGTCGGCCTGCAGACCTCGCACCGGTATGGCAACGCCACCATGCTCGAGTCTGACTTCGTGATCGGCATCGGCAACCGTTGGGCCAACCGCCACACCGGTGCCCTCGACGTGTACACCAAGGGCCGGAAGTTCGTGCACATCGACATCGAGCCCACGCAGATCGGGCGCGTCTTCGCGCCGGATTTCGGGATCGTGTCCGACGCCGGTGCCGCCCTCAGCGGGCTGGTTGAGATCGCGCGTGAACGCAAGGAGCAGCAGGGGCTGCCGGACTGGAACGCCTGGGTCAAGAACTGCGCACAGCGGAAGTCCACGATGCAGCGCAAGACCAACTTCACCAACGTGCCGGTCAAGCCGCAGCGGGTGTACCAGGAGATGAATCAGGCGTTCGGCCGGGACACCCGGTACGTGTCGACCATCGGGCTGTCCCAGATTGCCGGTGCACAGTTCCTGCACGTCTACGAGGCCCGCAACTGGATCAACTGTGGCCAGGCCGGACCGCTGGGCTGGACCGCGCCGGCCGCCCTCGGTGTGGCGCAGGCAAGCCCGGGGGAAACCGTCGTCGCGCTGTCCGGTGACTACGACTTCCAGTTCATGATCGAAGAACTGGCCGTGGGTGCGCAGTTCCAGCTGCCGTACATCCACGTGGTCGTGAACAACTCGTACCTCGGCCTCATCCGCCAGGCGCAGCGCGGGTTCGAGATGGATTACCACGTGTCGCTCGCATTCGAGAACGTGAATGCGCCCGAGCTCGACGGCTACGGCGTCGACCACGTCAAGGTCGCCGAGGGCCTGGGCTGCAAGGCGATCCGTGTCCGGGAAGCCGATGACCTGCAGGCCGCCTTCGAAAAGGCCCGTGCGCTCATGCAGGAGTACCGCGTGCCGGTGATTGTGGAGGTCATCCTGGAACGGGTCACCAACATCGCCATGGGCGCCGCGGGCATCGACGCGATCAACGAGTTTGAGGACCTCGCCGAATCCGCCGACGACGCCCCCACGGCCATCTCCCTGTTGGTGTAATAGCCACATGCGGATCGTCATCGCGCCGGACAAGTTCAAGGGGTCGCTGACCGCCCCCGAGGTCGCCGCTCACCTGCGGGCAGGGCTGCTTTCGGCAGACCCGGAGCTCACGGTCGAGGTGGTTCCGATGGCCGACGGCGGTGAGGGCACACTTGATGCTGCCCTCGCCGCCGGGTACAGCCGGCACACCACGACGGTCGCCGGCCCGACCGGGGAGCCGGTGGAGGCGCCGATCGCGGTCCGGACCGGCACCGCGGTGATAGAGATGGCGCTTGCCTCGGGTCTCGCGGTGCTTCCTGGGGGAGTGCTGAAGGCGCGGGAAGCCTCGAGTCGTGGGACCGGGGAACTGATCCGCTTCGCTCTCGACCTCGGCTGCACGCACATTGTGTTGGGCGTCGGTGGCAGCGCGAACACAGACGGCGGCGCCGGGATGCTTACCGGCCTCGGCGCCGCTTTCCAGGACGACGGCGGCAACCCGCTTCCTGACGGAGGCGCAGCCCTGGCCCGCCTCGCCCGGATCGACCTGCGGGGCCTTGACCCGCGGCTTGCCACGACTGCGTTCACCCTGGCGTCCGACGTCGACAACCCCCTTCTTGGGCCCAACGGCGCCGCCGCGGTTTTCGGACCCCAGAAGGGAGCAGCGCCCGACGACGTCGCTGACCTTGACGGTGCCCTCGCCCGCTTCGTCGAGGTACTCGGGAAGGGATTGGGCCCCCAAGCTCAACAGCAGGCCGAGGCGCCGGGCGCTGGAGCTGCGGGCGGCGTTGGCTACGCGGCGCTAGCGGTACTGAAGGCTGAGCGGGAGCCGGGCATCGCCGTCGTACTGGAACTGGCGGAACTGCACAAGAAGCTGGACGGGGCCGAACTGGTGATCACCGGTGAAGGCAGCCTCGACGAGCAGAGCCTCGGAGGGAAGACGCCGTTGGGCGTGCTCGAAGCCGCGACGGCGGCAGGGGTACCGGTGATCGCAGTCTGCGGCCGCACCAGTCTCAGCCGCAGACAGGTTCGCGACTCGGGGTTCGCGGGCGTGTACGCCCTGACGGACCTGGAGCCTGATGTAGATGAGTGCATTGCCAACGCGGGCCGGTTGCTGGAAGAGGTGGGGCGCACCATCGCCGCCTCGATCGGCGTCGGTGTTGGACTGAATGGAGGACTTTGATGAGCAGGGAAACATATGACCTCGTCATCCGCGGCGAACGGATTATGACGACGGCGGGAATCGCGCCGCGCGAAGTCGGCGTCCGCGACGGCGTCATTGTGGCGATCGAGCCGCTTGGCAATGGGCTGGACGGCGCAACAGTAGTGGACCTCGCACCGGACGAGACTTTGATCCCGGGCCTCGTGGACTCCCACGTACACGTCAACGAACCCGGCCGCACGGAGTGGGAGGGCTTCGCGTCCGCCACGAAGGCTGCAGCTGCCGGAGGGGTCACCACCATCATCGATATGCCGCTCAACAGCATCCCGCCGACCGTGACCGTCGACGCACTTGAGCAGAAGCGGGCGGCGGCCGAGACCCAGTCCTTTGTCGACGTCGGCTTCTGGGGGGGCGCCATTCCGGGCAACAAGGCCGATCTTCGCCCGCTTCATGACGAGGGCGTGTTCGGATTCAAGTGCTTCCTGCTTCACTCCGGCGTGGACGAGTTCCCGCATCTGGAAGCCGACGAAATGGAAGCGGACATGGCGGAGCTGAGATCCTTCGACTCCCTGATGATCGTCCACGCCGAAGACTCGCGGGCCATTGACCGCGCCCCTTCCCCCGAAGGCGACCAGTACGCGAAGTTCCTGGCATCCAGGCCCCGTGGTGCCGAGAACGTGGCCATCGCCGAAGTGATCGAGCGTGCCCGCTGGACGGGTGCCAGGGCGCACATCCTGCACCTGTCGTCGTCGGACGCCCTGCCCATGATCGCGACAGCCAGGCGCGACGGGGTGAACCTCACCGTCGAAACCTGCCCGCACTACCTCACCCTGCTCTCGGAGGAAATCCCGGATGGGGCGACCGCGTTCAAGTGCTGCCCTCCCATCCGCGAGGCATCCAACCGGGAGCTGCTGTGGCAGGGCCTGATGGATGGGACGATCGACTGCATCGTGTCGGACCATTCCCCGTCGACCCTCGATTTGAAGGACCTTGAGAACGGCGACTTCGGCGTGGCCTGGGGAGGGGTGTCCTCGCTGCAGCTGGGTCTCTCGCTGATCTGGTCGGAGGCGAGGACGCGGGACATTCCTCTGGAGCAGGTTGTGGAATGGATGTCTGCCCGCCCTGCCGCGATCGCGCGGCTACAGCGGAAGGGCAAGCTCGCTCTCGGGTACGATGCCGACTTCTCGATCTTCGCCGCGGACGAGACCTTCGTGGTCGACGTGCACAAGCTTCACCACAAGAATCCCATCTCGCCTTACGCCGGCAAGGCGCTCGCCGGCGTCGTCCGTTCCACCTACCTGCGAGGCGAGGTGCTGGACCTCGAAAAGCCCACCGGGCGCCTGCTCCGTCGAGGCGCAGCCTGACCCGCAACCCAAAGACTCCGGAAGGGTGCTAGCACGTCCGTCCGGGAAAGCAGAAGACCCTCCCGCACCCAGTGCAGGAGGGTCTTCTGTCATGCAGGGGTCAGGCGACGTTCAGGGTCTCCCGCAAGCGTGCAACGTGGCCCTGTGCATCGACGCCGTACTCGGCGTGCTGCACAGTTCCGTCCGGTCCCACAACGACCGTGGATCGGATGATGCCGGTGACGATCTTGCCGTTCCGTTCCTTCTCGCCGTAGGCGCCCCACGCGATGGCGACCGTATTGTCGGCGTCGGAAAGCAGGGGGAACGCGAGCCCGTGATTGCTCGTGAAGGAAGCGAGCTCCTCCGGCGTGTCCGGCGAGATGCCGACAACGCTGAAACCGGCGTTCTGAAGTGAGGCGAGATTGTCCCGGAAGTCGCAGGCCTCGGTGGTGCAGCCCGGGGTCTCGGCCTTGGGGTAGAAGTAGACCACCACGCTGCGGTCCTTGAATTCCGAGAGGCTCACGGGCAGTCCGTCAGCATCGGTGAGGGTGAACGTAGGAGCCGGATCTCCGACCGCGAGTTGCTTGCTCATAGCTGACCACTTTCATATAACGATATTTTGATACTGTATCGTGAAAATTCTATCGACCGCCTTCGTCGGGGTCAAAGGATCTTTTGGTCGTAGTGTTTACCGTCCGGGGGCGTCACCCGGTGGATTACGACGAGGCCGGTTGCGTAAGGTTCTAGGTATGGCCCCCCTTCGTAATAGTCGCGCTGCTGCGCTTCCTGCCAAGCTGTCCCGTTCCTGGCTGCTCGCTTCGGCGGCAACCGAGGCGAACTTCGCGCCGGCGCTGGCTTCCGAGGCCGATTCCGTCGTATTCGACATCGAGGACGCCGTGCCCGCCGACTTCAAGGCTGAAGCACGTGAAAGGGTTGTCGAAGCACTCTCCACCGGCATGACCGCATGGGTGCGGGTCAACGGCATCGAGACTGACTTCTGGGCCGATGACCTCGCTGCCCTCTCCAAGGCGCCCGGTCTCCGCGGCGTCATGCTCGCCATGACCGAGAAGCCCGAGCAGGTCACGCACACGGCCATGCGGCTCCAGGCCGGCACTCCCGTGCTCGCCCTCGTTGAATCCGCGCTCGGCATCGAAAATGCAACGGCGATCGCGAGCGCCCCCGGAACCTTCCGGCTGGCATTCGGGGTCGGCGATTTCCGCCGCGACACGGGTGCCTCCGATGACCCTATGGCCCTTGCCTACGCGCGCGCCAAGCTTGTGGTCGCCTCCCGTGTCGGCCAACTGCCCGGGCCCATCGACGGGCCGACGGTAGGTGCGCTCGGCGACGAATTGCTCGACGCCTGCAAGGTCACGGCATCCATGGGTATGACCGGAAAGCTGTGTCTGCGCCCGGAAGCGGCAGACACCATCAACAAGGGTCTCTCCCCGAGCGAGTCCGAGATCCAGTGGGCCCACGAGCTCCTCGACGCACACGCGTCCGGCGCCGTCGTCGGCGATGGCTCGTACCTCCCGCGTCTTGCCCGCGCGCAGAAGATTTCCTCACTGGCGGACTCCTACGGGCTTTGGAACGCCTGACTCACGGGCAGACAATCGCAACAGCAAAGACAGCAAAGACAGCAAAGACAGGAAACGACGGCGACCGCTCACCGCTCGGTGAGGGTCGCCGTCGTCGTTTGAAGGGTTTCAGCCGCTGGTTCCGGACCTACCGCCGGCGGTAGCGGTTGACCATGGGGCAGTCGAAGGGGTCGCGGGCTGCGAGTCCCACCCGGTTGAGGTAGGAGACAACTGCGCCGTACGACGCCGCGACACCGACTTCGGTGTAGGGAACCTTGAGTCGCTCGCAGTGCTCCCGAACGATGACTGCTGCCTTGCGCAGGTGCGGGCGTGGCATGTCCGGGAAGAGGTGGTGCTCAATCTGGAAGTTGAGGCCGCCGAAGGCGTTGTTGATGAAGTTGCCGCCGCGGATGTTGCGTGAGGTGAGGACCTGCTTCTGGAAGAAGTCCAGCTTGCTGTCACGCGGGATGACCGGCATGCCCTTGTGGTTGGGAGCGAAGGAAGCGCCCATGTAGATGCCGAAGACCGCCATCTGCACGCCGATGAAAGCGAAAGCCATGCCCACAGGCAGGAACCAGAACAGCACTCCGAGGTACAAGCCGAAGCGGACCGCGAGGAGCGCAAGCTCGACCCAGCGTCCCTGCACTGCGCCGGGGCGGAAGAGAGTGGCGATGGAGCGGGCATGCAGGTTCAGGCCCTCGAGCGTCAGGAGCGGAAAGAACAAGTAACCCTGGCGGCGGGTAATCCACGCCTGGATGCCCCTAGCCTTGGCGGCGTCCTCTTCCAGGAAGGAGATGGTGTCCACCTCGATGTCCGGATCCTTGCCCACAACGTTCGGATCGTTGTGGTGACGGGAGTGCTTGTTCATCCACCACTGGTAGCTGATTCCGACGACGCCGGCGGCAAGAATCCGTCCCGACCAGTCGTTGGCGCCGCGGGAGGCGAAGATCTGGCGGTGGGACGCCTCATGTGCCAGGAAAGCGATCTGCGTCAGCACGACTCCAAGAACACCTGCGATCAGGAGCTGGAACCAGGTATCGCCGAGGAGGGCGAAGCCCGTCCATGCTGCGCCGAGTGCCAGGCCGAGGAGTGCCATGACTGAAAGGTAAAAGCCGCGCCTGCGTGCGAGCAGGCCTTCCTTGCGCACCTGCTTGAGAAGCGTGGCGTAGGAAGCGACGACGTCGTTCGGCTTGGCAACGCGGACCGTGCGTGCGGGTGAAGTGATGGTCATAAGAATCCCTGAAGTCGAAACCGACTTCCCAGCCGCGGAGGGTCCCCAAGTTCCCGAAGATTCTTCAAGGCTACAGCCGCCACCTGATGGTCTGCTGAAAATATGCAGTTAGCTGACTACTTCCGGCACCGAAGCCGTCTGAGGCGTGGGTGGAGGTTTGGGTCCTGGCAGGGCATGGCTGCATAACCTTCCCGCAACAGCCCGGGCTATTGCGTTCCGCGAACACTCCTGCTGTGTGATGCTGTGTTCCAGCGATTGGGCGACGGCGCCCCGTTCGGAAGGGACAGATCGTGCTGGTGGGAGTGAAACGGGAGACCCGTTCGGGTGAGCGACGCGTGGCGGCGACGCCCGCATCCGTCCGCCAACTTACCAAACTCGGCCTGGACGTCGTCGTGCAATCCGGGGCCGGTGTACAGGCGGGCCATGATGATGCTGCGTACCGCACAGCGGGCGCCGACGTCGTTCCCCAACTCGGCCAGGTCGATCTCCTGTGCCACGTTGCGCCCCTGGCTGCGGAAGAAGCGGGGATGTTGCGGCCCGGTACCTTCACGGTCGGCTTCGCCGCTCCCGCCACGGAGCTGAACACGGTCGCCGCCCTCGCACAGGCCGGAGTCACGTCGTTTGCGCTGGAACTCATCCCGCGGATCTCCCGCGCGCAGTCGATGGATGCGCTGTCCTCCCAGTCCCTTGTCGCCGGATACCGCGCGGTCCTCGAGGCTGCGATCCGGTTCCCCCGGTTCTTTCCCCTGTACATGACTGCTGCAGGCACGGTGCCGCCCGCACGCGTCCTTGTGCTCGGTGCGGGAGTCGCGGGACTTCAGGCCATCGGAACGGCCAAGCGGTTGGGTGCCCGTGTGTCTGCGTACGACGTCCGCCCCTCCTCCGCGGACGAGGTCGCCTCCCTCGGCGGCACATTCATCAACCTCGACCTCGACGCCATCGAAGGCGCCGGCGGCTACGCCCGGGAGATGGGTGAGGACCGGGCCCGGCGGCAGCGCGAGCTCCTCGTCCCGCATGTGGCGGCCTCCGACGTCCTGATCACAACTGCCGCCGTCCCCGGCAGGCCGGCACCGTTGCTCGTGACCACTGACATGGTTCAGGGGATGCAGGGCGGTGCCGTCGTCGTCGACCTTGCCGCCGAAACCGGTGGCAACGTGCAAGGTTCCGTGGCAGGGCAGGACATCCTGGTGTCGGGAGCCGGTGGAACCGTCACCCTGGTGGGGATGAAGGACGCTGCATCCGCGATGGCCGCCGACGCGTCCCGGCTGTTCGCAGCCAATGTCGCGAACCTTGTGGAGCTCATGACCGTGGACGGGCGCGTCGAGCCGGACTTCGACGACGACGTCGTGGCCGGCGCCTGCCTCACCCACGAGGGCAGGGTGGCGCACCAACCCACCGCGGCCGCGCTGAAAGGAACGCGCTAATGGATCTGCCGTCCCTGCTCACCGTTGTCGTGCTCGCCGTGTTCGTCGGTTTCGAAGTGGTGTCCAAAGTGACAAGCACGCTGCACACACCCTTGATGTCCGGTGCCAACGCGATCCACGGAATTATCCTCGTCGGTGCGATCCTGGTGGCGGGTCAGGCCACGGAGCTTCTGCCTCTGGGCCTCGCGCTGGTAGCGGTGCTGCTCGCGACGGTGAATCTGGTCGGAGGGTTCGTGGTGACTGACAGGATGCTCCACATGTTCCGAGGCCGGAATCAACCGGGCCAATCGACCGGACAATCCGCAGGAAAGCTCGACCCATGAACCTTCTCGCGCCGGAAGCCACAGCCCTGCTGTACCTCGCTGTCGCCGTGTGCTTCATCCTGGCACTGAAGGGATTGAGCTCCCCGCGCACTGCCCGCCGCGGCAACCTGATCGGTGCCGGGGGTGCTGCGCTCGCCGTCGTCACTGTGTTCCTCTCCGCCCGGCTGCAGAACCTGCCCGCCATTCTCATCGCCATCGCTGTGGGAGCCGTGATCGCGGCCCCTATCGCGCGCCGCGTGCAGATGACCCAGATGCCGCAGCTCGTGGCGCTGTTCAACGGTGTGGGCGGTGGCGCCGCCGCGCTGGTGGCCATTCTCGAACTGGCAGCGCACGACGGCGTGTGGGTACGTGGCGCCGTCGTCTTCACCCTCATGGTGGGGGCAGTGTCTTTCGCAGGCTCGGGGGTCACCGTGGCGAAGCTGCAGGAGCTGATGACTACGCGTCCGGTCATCTTCCGGGGCATGCGCTGGGTGATGTCCGCCGTCGTCATCCTGCTTCTGGTTGCCGCTGTCCTGGTGACGTTGACGGGGAACCAGGTGTGGGCGACGGTCCTGCTGGTGCTCGGTCTCGCCGCGGGCGTCCTGCTGGTGCTACCCGTCGGCGGGGCGGACGTGCCGATTGTCATCTCCCTGCTCAACGCGTTCACCGGTCTCGCGGTTGCGGCGTCCGGCGTGGTGCTCGACAACGTGCTGCTGCTGGTGGCCGGAACACTGGTCGGTGCGAGCGGCACCATCCTGACCCGTGCGATGGCCGCAGCCATGGGTCGCGGCGTGGCAGGAATCCTGTTCGGCGCGTTCCGTGGCGGCTCGACCGCCGGGACAGGGACGGTCAGTGAGCGGCCGGTTCGGGCATCCGGGCCCGAAGACGTGGCCGTCATGCTTGGATACGCGCAGCAGGTGGTGATTGTCCCGGGCTATGGGCTTGCAGTGTCGCAGGGGCAGCACACCATCGCGGAGCTGGCGGATGTGCTGGAAGCCAGGGGAGTGGAGGTGTCCTTCGCGATCCATCCGGTGGCCGGTCGGATGCCCGGACACATGAACGTGCTGCTTGCGGAGGCGAACGTGCCGTACGAGTCGCTGAAGGAAATGGCCGAAGTGAATCCGGAGTTCCGGAATATGGACGTTGCCCTGGTGGTGGGCGCAAACGACGTCGTGAATCCGGCCGCCAAGACGTCGCCGGGCTCCCCGATCTACGGGATGCCCATCCTCGAGGTGGCCGATGCCGGTCAGGTGGTCTTCCTGAAGCGGTCCATGCGTCCGGGTTTCGCGGGCATCGAGAATGAGTTGCTCTACTCGCCGAAGACAACCCTGCTCTTCGGTGATGCCAAGGATTCGCTGACCCGGGTGCTCGGCGCAGTCAAGGCGCTGTGACCTCGGTCCGTTGCACAGCCACGTTGCTCAGTCCCGTCGCACAGCCCCGTCGCATAGCCCCGTCGCATAGCCCCGTCGCAGAAAAATGGCCTCCGGGTGCAGAATCGGCCGATTGAGACCGGCAATTCTGCACTCAAGGACCATTTCTGGACGAGGCCGGATGTTCGCTCCCTACGTAGGCCTAGTGGCCACCGGCCAGTTTGCCGGCCATCCGCTCGCGCATGACCACACTGGCATCGTTGAGGCCGATGATCTCGACCTCCTTGCCGTGCGAGTGGTACTTCTCCGTGATGGCGTCAAGGGCGGCGATCGTCGATGCGTCCCAGAGATGGGAGGCGTGCATGTCGATGATGATTTTTCGTGGGTCGTGAGCATATTCGAACTGCGTGTAAAGGTCGTTGGAAGAGGCGAAAAACAGCTCTCCGTCAACAACGTAGGTGGCAACTTCTTCGCCGTTCAGCTCGAGCACCGTTCGTTCCACCGTGACGAAATGGGCCACCCGACGGGCGAACAGCACCATCGCCGTCAGCACACCGGCGCCCACGCCGATCGCCAGGTTATGGGTGACGACGGTAGCCGCGACGGTGACCACCATGACCAGCGTTTCGCTCTTGGGCATCATCTTCAGCGTCGAGGGCTGGATGCTGTGCCAGTCGAAGGTGGCAATGGAAACGAAGATCATCACCGCGACGAGCGCCGCCATCGGAATGATCGCAACAACATCACCGAGCGCTACCACCAGGATCAGCAGGAACACACCGGCGAGGAAGGTCGAGATACGCGTTCGGGCCCCTGACGCCTTCACGTTGATCATGGTCTGGCCGATCATGGCACAGCCGCCCATCCCGCCGAAGAACCCGGTGATGATGTTCGCGGCGCCCTGTCCCCAGCTTTCGCGTGTCTTGCTCGAGTGCGTATCGGTGATGTCGTCGACCAGCTTGGCGGTCATCAGTGATTCGAGGAGACCAACAAGTGCCACAGCCAACGCGTAAGGGAAGATGACCTGCAGCGTCTCAAGGGTGAGGGGCACGTTCGGGAAAAAGAGGGTCGGCAGGCTGTCCGGCAGTTCGCCCTTGTCGCCCACGGTTGGCACTGCAACTGCCGCGAGGACGGTGATCAGCGTGAGCACAACGATCGCCACCAGCGGTGCAGGGACGGCGTTCGTGAAGCGCGGCAGTCCGAAGACAATCAGTAGTCCGAGCGCCGTCAGCGGGTAGACCATCCAGGGTACGCCCAGGAGTTCCGGGACCTGGGACATGAAGATCAGGATCGCGAGGGCATTGACGAAGCCCACCATGACCTGGCGCGGGATGAAGCGCATGAGTTTCGCGACTCCGAGCAGCGCAAGCACCACCTGGAAAATGCCACCGAGGATGACGGCGGCGATGAAGTGATCAACCCCGTGACTGGCCACCAGCGGGGCGATGACTAAGGCAATAGCGCCGGTTGCTGCCGAGATCATGGCTGGGCGGCCACCGAGGAAGGCGATCGAGACGGCCATCGTGAAGGAGGCGAACAACCCCAACCGGGGGTCCACGCCAGCGATGATCGAGAAGGCGATGGCTTCCGGAATAAGCGCCATCGCGACCACGAGCCCTGCGAGGACCTCGGTCTTCAGCAGGCGCGGCGACTTCAGGGTCAGCAGGACGGACTGCCGCTGCTCGGGCGTCAGGGTAGGCTTCGAGCCGAGAGTCGATGTGGCCACGAAGGCTCCGTTTCACGTTCGGAAGGCATGCTCGCCTTCATTCATGGGAATGTTGAGGGGCGCTGCAATGCGCTGGGAGAGGCCGGCCGAGAGGTGAGGGGTCCGGGCTATCAACAACTCTAACCTAACGTGAGGGTTGAGCAGTAATGCAACCAGGAAGAGTGAGCGACGGTGAGCGGACGAGTAACTGAACAACCGGGCGGGCGGGACGTGCGGACAATGCACATCGGGGAGCTTGCGGAGATCACCGGGCTGTCGCTACGGACTATCCGGCACTACGACGAGATGGGGCTGCTTCCGGATACCAAGCGCACCGATGGTGGCTTCCGGCTCTTCACCGAGACGGATCTTGAACGGCTGCTGGTGGTTCGTTCGATGAAGCCGCTTGGTTTCACGCTGGAGCAGATGGCCGAGCTTCTCGAGATTGTCGATCAGCTGTCAGACAAGTCGGGAGACCCGGAGTTGCTGACCAGGCTTGACCGCTACATTGAGGAAGCCGGGGCCAGGCGGGACAAGCTTGAGATGAAGCTGAAGCAGGCTGACGAGTTCATTGCAGGTCTCCGCCGTCGCACGAAGAGCTGACCGCCCCGCTGCCGTGCATACGGCTGTGCATTCGGCTGACGGTTTCTGCCGATCGAGGTGAGCCCCTGTCGTTGCGGCACGGCAGTTTGCCGGGGGCGTTAATTTGCCGGGGGCGTTAAACAGCTCAGTCCGGACATTCAGGAGGAAGATTCCCTCCCGAACGTCCGGACTGGGCGGTTTGCCGGGAGAGGCTACCGGCGCACGCTGCGACGACGACCCGACATGCTTTCGGCGACGCCAATGAGCAGTACCGAAGCAATGACAGCGACGATGAAGCCGAGAATATTCAGCTCGAAGATTCCTCCGGTGTGGAAGAAGCTGGCAACCAGTCCGCCGATTACCGATCCGACAAGTCCGAGCAGCAGGGTCGCGAGCAGCCCGAGGTTCTGCTTGCCCGGCTTGATGAGCCGTGCGAGTGCCCCGATGATCAATCCGGCGATGATAAAGCCAATCATGATGCCTCCTTCAATAGGTGAGTGTTCCTGGCTAGAACACTAAGCCTGCTTCCTAACGTGATGCAACTTGGCCGATGGTGGGGCCGGGCGCTAAGCGCGGACGGTGGCAGTATCGCTACCCGTTCCGGCGAGCTGCGGCTGCCACCAGTCTGGACCCCTGAGATAGTGGCTGGCCGTGAAGCCCGCAGCCTGGTCATTACCCATTTGAGGGCGATCAGGGGAGTGTGCGGAACCGGGTCCGCTGTTGCGGAATTCGTGGAACCGGGCCTCACGCCATGAGAATCCGCTCATATCGGTCCAGGGGGATTCCTTGATATGCGCTCCGAGGTGACTGTTCCGAACAAGCATCTGGGCGACGGCGGTTGGGTCACCGCTCGGATGCCACGGTCGCCCCAGATGAACAGTGCGGCGAGCGGCGCGGGATTCGAAACGGCATTCATCAAAAAGGTAGCCGTAGTGGAACCCCTGATTGATGCTTCCTGCCGTGACGTATCCGTTGTTGGACGAGGAGCCCCTGTCCAAGGACTCAATGGAGCAACGCTGGAACACGGCGGTTGCCCGTCCGAAGATGAAGTCGACGTCTCCTTCGACATGCGTATTGATGAAGAACTGGCGCGACACTGTTTGGGCATTCGGGGTGTTGACGAGAAGCGAGTCCTGATTGCCCAGGATGCGCACGTTCTCGAAAACACAGCGGTCGCCTGTCACATGCAGAGCTACCGCCTGGCGGTTACGGATGTGCTCGTTCGCCGCCTCATCGAAATCGTTGCTGAAGGTGAGATTCCTGGCATGAAAGTCAGCGCCGTCAAGTCGTGTCGAGGCGCTTCCACTCGTCCCGTACGGCCCGGACCCGTCCGGCTTCATGGTGCCGGAAGCGTTGTCGTAGACAAGAACGACGTCGGCAGCGGACGCTCCCGTCCCGACGAAACTCACGCGGGTCTTGGCGCGCGGGACGAGGATCAGCTCCCGGTATTGGCCGGGCGCGATATGGATCTCGTGACGCGTCTGCGCGGAGTCCGGCACAGCGTTTACTGCGGCCTGCACGCTCTGGAACTTCCGCCCGGGGCCCACTTCAAGAACCACCGGCTTGTCCACGGGACGTTCACCCGGCCAGAACATACCTGTCAGGAGGCTCTCGGCAGGTAGTTCCATAGTCCGGGGGTTCTGGGGAGCAAGGTCGAGCTCCTGAAGCCCGCGGGCAACCAGGTGCGCGACGGCAAGCGCGCCTTCAGCCCGGAAGTGCGTGTTGTCCTGCACCCCGGACGGATACTGCGGGAACTCGCCCGGTGACGTGTACAGGAACATGCGGGTGGTGGCTTCGGGGCCCAGCTGTTGCCAGAGTTCAAGTGAAGAGAGCGTCAGGTCGATCAGCGGTGTCTTGGTCGCCGCTGCCAGTTCCCGCATCGCCGCCGGATACTCGCCGTGCGACTCGCGTGCATTGCCTTGACTGTCGAAGCGCCGCCGCTCGACGGGAGTGACAAGAACTGGTTGTGCTCCCGCCGCCCGGGCGCCGCGGATGAAGCCGGCGAGGTATTCCTTATAGGTGGTTTGCGGGTGTGTTCCGCGAGCGGGGTCCGATGTCTTCTCGTCATTATGGCCGAAGGAAATCAGAAGACAGTCTCCTGGGCGCAGCATGGTCAGGCTTTCCGCGGTGAGCCCGGAGTCTGTGAAGCTCTTCGACGATGCACCGGACAGGGCACGATTGACCACCCGTGTGCCTGAATTCAGGGCGAGCGGGAGCGCTTGTCCCCAGCCTGCCCTCGGCAATTCCCGGTGGGCGTAGGTGGACGCAGTCGAATCTCCCACTACGTAGAGGGTGGGTTGACCTGTGCCGCCGGTACTATCCGGCGTCGCGGCCACGCCGGGGGAAGCCGCACCCAATGCCATAAATCCGGCAGTACCGGCGATTCCGGTCAGTACTGTTCTGCGGTTGATGTGTCGTTCGGGGATCACCGGCGATCTCCCGCCGTGAATACGGGTCCAACGTTGCCCTTGAGAATCGAGGGAACCGCCTGAGCCGGATGAACCTGTGTGCGAAGTACCGGCCGCCATGAGGTGTCCTCCGCCAGTTGTTTGTCCGCGGGTGCGCTGGCGTTATAGGCGGCGCGGAGATCGACGACGTGCCGATTGACTGTGTTGTCGATCGTGGTGATTGCCGTTCCCTTCCAGTGCGCAATGATCTCCGAAGGGTCGACTTCCGGGGTGAGCGTGAAGGCGTTGGCCTCCGCCCAGATGTGGGACTCCACGCCGGCACCCAGGCTGTATTGGTAAGGAACCCTGGACTGCTCGTTGGTGACGAAGTGGTTGTTGTAGACGTCAACCTGCCCGTAGCGCACGCGCGGCGCGCGCTGCCCGACGTTCACGAACTCGTTGTGGTGCAGAGTTATCCGCAGCTTGCCGGGGTCTCCACGGCCGGGTGAGTCTGTGGATCCGATCAGCATCAGCTTGTCCCGGTCAGCAAAACGGTTATAGGAGATGGTGATCAGGTCGGAACCGTTGGTGACGTCGATAGCGCCGTCGTGTTGCTGGTAGGGCCGCCCGAAGTACTCGGGTGCCTCGTCGTCGAAGTAGGGATCATCGGTGTAGTGGTTGTGGTCCATCCAGACATTCGTGGACCCGT
The DNA here is from genome assembly GCF_059092925.1 of Arthrobacter sp. MDB1-55. Lineage (NCBI taxonomy): Bacteria > Bacillati > Actinomycetota > Actinomycetes > Micrococcales > Micrococcaceae > Arthrobacter > Arthrobacter sp. MDB1-55. Next base: position 788,255 of record NZ_JBNHID010000002.1, read on the forward strand.
TGATGATTTGCACCATGTCGTATTCGCTGTTCCAGTTCCCGGAACTGCCGTCGGTGGGATCCCACTGCGGGAAACAGTCAATGACTCCCTTGTGGTGAAGGTTCCGCACTATGACGTTGTTCGCACGATTGATGCGCAGCGACAGTCCGTTGAGGGTTGCATCCGGAGAGGCGCCCACTATGGTGGTGTTGCTCGGCACATCGAGGAGAATCGTTGCCCTCTGCTTTTGGGCTGCACGGTTTCGGGCTTCCTCCTGCCCACCCTCGGGCTCCCGGTCCCACCCCCAGGTGGCCGGATCGTATGCCTCAAGGTATGCATCGAGCGAGTAGCCGGTGCCCGAAGCGTACTGGTCGCAGGAGAGCGGATTTCCGGCATCGTCGGCGTTGCCGAGCAGTTCACCGTGGACGCGGATGATCTTGGAATCGTTACCGGCTGCGGCGAAGGCCGCTTTGAGTTCTGCCCGGGATGAGACATCGAAGATACGGTCACCGTCAGCCCCCGCGCCGCCGGTGGTACCCGCACCGTACGAACCCCAGCCGTCATTGGTGGGTAGCGTCTGGTGTTCCAGTGGCGTTGAAGCTGTCTGCGCGGGCGGCGCCGCATGAGATGGAGGTTGGGCGGTAGCGGGGGCGCCGGTTGTTGACACGAGGGTCGCGGCGCAAAGCAGGGTCAGGGCAGGACGAAACAGACTCACTGAGCTTCTCCTCATTGAGATTGAGTGGTGTGTTCGAAAGCTTTCTTGACGGCACCTCGACGAGGGCCGATCCCGGTGCCGCAACCATAGAAAACGTTTTCTCGCATGTCAACCACGCGTGAACGTTTCGCTGTCTAGCGAGTCGCGGGTCCGGTACTCCCGCGCGGCCGGACTTCGGGCTGGAAGGTGGTGTGGGAAGGTTCCGAAGCGGCGTCCCCGAGAAGCCGCCGCATCTCCTGCCACGCCTGCTCGCCGATGTCGTTGATCGGCACGGCAGCCGTGGTGAGGGGTGGGGTGGTGTAGTTCGCAAACGGGATGTCGTCGAACCCGGTTACGGAGATATCCCCCGGCACGTCGACGCCCCGCTCGTGCAGGCCGCTCAGTAGTCCCATGGCAACGAGGTCGTTGAACGCCAGTACGCCGGTCGCTCCGGTTCCGAGAACGGCCTCCGCTGACCCGTGGCCAGCCTCGAAGCTGGATCCGCCGGGGAGTACGGTCAGAGTGACCGCGGGATGATCCGTGCGGAACTTCTCCAGTCCCTGAAGGCGGGCCTGGTTGCCGGCACTCCGCTCGGGGCCCGAGAGGAAGGCAAGGTGGGTGTGACCCAGTTTCACCAGGTGCATCGCGAGATCCTGTATACCTCGTCCGTAGTCGACCACGAGGCTGGGTGTCTGGATGTCCGCCGTCGAGCGGTTGACCAGTACCAGCGGACGCAGGGACGGAGCCAGCGCTTCAAGTTCGGCATCATTCATGCGCGGTGCGCAGAGCACGACGCCGTCGCACCGGCGCCGTGCTTCCCCCGCCAGGATGGACTCCTCACTGGAAACCTCGGAGGAGTCGGCTATCAGGACGCGGTAGCCGTCCTGCGCAGCGGCACGGCTCACCCCGCGGAGCATGCCCTGGAAGGTTGGATTGGCAAGGTCAGGAACGACGACGCCGATCGTGTCTGTCTTGCCCAGCGCCAGGCTGCGTCCCACCGCGTTGGGCTGGTAATTCAACTCGGCAGCCGCTGTGCGGACACGGGCGGCGATGTCCGGATCTACGGAGAAGTTGCCGTTCATGACGCGCGAGACCGAGGCGAGCGAGACTCCTGCCCGCTGTGCGACGTCGGTGATGCCTACCCTGCGGTTGGCGGTTTTCCTTGCCATGGGTTCCTCATGAACTCGGGATCGGCGTGATCACGGTGAATGGTTGACGGGTGAGCCGGTGTATTGATAGAAAGCATATAACGTTTCCAGAAAACGTTTTCTCGCCATCTACGGCGTCGCATCGTTCCTGATGCCGACCAACCAAGGAGCCCCATGAGCACCGCCTCCCACACCCTGTCTGCCGAACCGCAGTCGCAGGATCAGAAGCGCACCCGCGTCGTCCTGATCGGCACCGGGTCCAGGGCCGACATGTACGTCCGTGCAGCACTCGGCGACCATGCTTCCTCAACCGAACTCGTTGCCATCAGTGACACCAATCCCGGCCGTGTCGAGTACTACCTCGCGCTGGCTGCGGAGCTGGCCGGCGGAACAGCGATTGGAAAGTTCGATCCCAAAGACCTGACACAGTTCATCCAGGACAACGGCATAGACCGCGTCATCGTCACCACCCCTGATTACACGCACGCCGACTACATTGTCGAGGCGCTGGAAGCAGGCGCGGACGTCGTCGTCGAGAAACCGTTGACCATCAACGTGGAAGGCTGCCGCCGTATCTGCGACGCCATCGAACGAACGGGCAGGGACGTCGTCGTCACCTTCAACTACCGGTATTCGCCGCGTAACAGCGCGCTGAAGGAGCTCATCCAGAGCGGCGCGATCGGCACTGTCACATCGATTGACTTCAGCTGGATGCTCGACACCGTGCACGGCGCCGACTACTTCCGCCGCTGGCACAGGCGCAAAGAGAACTCCGGCGGCCTGCTGATCCATAAGGCCTCACATCACTTCGACCTGGTCAACTGGTGGATCGACGACGTCCCCGAGCGCGTGTTCGCCAGTGGGGGGCTTCGCTTCTACGGTGACCGTAACGCCGCAGGCCGTGGGCTGACCGACCGCCCGGAGCGCGGCACCACCGACTCCGCCGCCGGGGATCCGTTCGCTCTTGATCTGCGCGAGGACGAGCGATTGAACGCCCTCTACTACGCCAACGAACACCACGACGGCTATCAGCGTGACCAGGACGTCTTCGCACCCGGCATCACGATCGAGGACAACCTCGCCCTGGTGGTGGACTACCGGACCGGGCCCACCCTGAGCTACTCCCTCAATGCACACAGCCCCTGGGAGGGGTACCGGGTCGCGGTGAACGGGACGCTCGGCCGGGTTGAGCTTGAGGTAGTGGAACGCGCCGCTGTCTCGAGCAGCACGGACCAGAAGAACGTCGTCGATCCCAGCGCCACCCCGGTGGAGGAAGAGGACGCCCTCAGGGTGAACGGTGAACGGCTCATTCTCCAGAAGCACTGGGAACGCGCCGTGGAAGTGCCGATCGTGAACGGAGAAGGCGGTCATGGCGGCGGTGATGCGTTGCTGCTCACCGACCTTTTCGAAGGGCCGGGCGAGGACCCGTTGGGCAGGCCGTCCGGTTACCTGGACGGATTGCGCGCCGTGGCGGTCGGCATTGCAGGCAACGCCTCGCTCGATTCCTCACTCCCTGTCCGGATCAGCGAACTCGGCCTGGGCGCAGATCTCGCGGCTGACCGTGATGCGAGCGGTCAGGTGCGCCATGACTGAGCGCTCCCGGACCACAGTCCTGGTCACGGGCGGCTCGGGCAGGCTGGGGCGCAGCGTGGTGACCGGCCTCGCTGACGCAGGGTACGACGTCGTCTCCGTGGACCGCGCGCCGGTTACCAGCGGCGTGTTCCCCGCTCAGATCCGGCAGGAGGCAGTCGACCTGCTGGCCCCCGGCGTTGCCGGGAGCGTGATCGAAAAGCACCGGCCCGACGCCGTCATCCACCTCGCTGCGATCGCTGTACCCTTCAGTGCACCGGAGAGCGTCATCCTCCAGACCAACAGCCAGCTCGCCTTCCAGGTGATGGGTGCGGCGACCGACCTTGGAGTCGGCCGGATCATCACCGCTTCCAGTCCCACAGTGCTCGGGTACGGTTCTCCAGCAGGGTGGATGCCCGAAGCGTTTCCGCTGGATGAACAGACGACCCCGAAACCCTGGAACGCATACGCGCTCTCCAAGCTGCTCGCCGAGCAGACGATGCGGATGTTCGCGGCAGCCCAGGGTGAAAAGATCCGCTACGCCGCATTCCGGCCCTGCTATGTCATCTCGCCCGAGGAATGGGCAGGAGCGCCCACGCAACAGGGGCACACCGTCGTCGAGCGGCTGGACGATCCCGCGTTGTCCGCGCCGGCGATCTTCAATTACGTCGACGCCCGTGATGTCGCAGATTTCCTCGACGTGCTGCTGCAGTCAATGGACCGGATTCCGAACGCCGAAACGTTCTTCGTCGGGGCGGCTGACGCGCTGGCCCGTGAGCCGCTGTCCGAGCTCATTCCCCGCTATCTGCCCGCAGTGGGTGCGCTCGCCGCCGACCTGCATGGAACCAGCCCGGCATTTTCGATTGAAAAGGCCGGCCGCCTGCTCGGGTGGAAGCCGAAACGCAGCTGGCGCACCGAGCTGGCAACCTCGCAGCTCGCGTCAGCTACCCAGGAAGCAAGGTAAGACATGCAGTTCAATGGAGTTCTGTTTTTCCCTGTCACACCGTTCGCGCCATCGGGGACGGTGGACACCTCAAAGCTTCGGGAGCACATTGAGTCCCGCCTCAGCCACAATCCGGGAGGAGTCTTTCCCGCGTGCGGCACGGGTGAGTTCCATGCCCTCGATATCGACGAGATCCGTGCGGTGGTCACCACGGCGGTGAGTGCCGTCAATGGGAAGGTCCCGGTGATTGCCGGTGCCGGCGGGCCGCTCGGCCATGCCCGTGCTGCGGCGAAGGTTGCGGAGGAGGCGGGCGCTGATGCCCTCCTCGTCCTGCCGCCGTACCTCGTCAAGGGGCCCACCGACGGACTGGTGGCGTACGTCGAGGATGTGGCAGCGGCATCAAGTCTGCCCGTCATCATCTATCACCGCGCTAATGGATCATTCACCGCGGACGCCGTTGCCCGCCTGGCGGCCAATCCCAAGGTGATCGGGTTCAAGGACGGTGTGGGGGACGTCGGCCTTGCACAGGAGATTGTGTCCGCCGTCGCAACTACTGGCCGAACTGATTTCCAGTTCTTCAACGGTCTGCTGACCGCCGAGCTCAGCCAGGGCGCCTACCGGGGACTCGGTATCCCGCTCTACTCTTCCGCTGCTTTCGCCATGGCGCCGGATATCGCCACCGCCTACTACCGCGCGTACATTGACAACGATGAGCAGGCCCGGCATCGGTTGCTCGACGGCTTCTATGCGCCGCTGGTGAGGTTGCGCGACCAGACTCCCGGATTCGGTGTCTCGCTGATCAAGGCGGGGCTTCGACTGGACGGGTTCGACGTCGGTTCTGTCCGCCCACCGCTGGTCGATCCGACTGAAAGCCAATTGGTGGAACTCAAGGCCATTCTCACCGCCGGCCGGGAGCTCGTAAGTTCATGACCCCGAAGATCACCGGCCTGTCAGCCCGCCTCATCACAGCGCCCCTGCGGCGCGCGTGGGGGGCGGATGTCCCGGAGAACCACTTCATTGCCACCACCGTGACGACGGACGACGGCGGCACGGGGCACGGCTTCTCCTGGACGCCGACCATCGGGCCCAGAGCAGTTCTGGCGTTGCTGGAGCATGACATCGCGCCGTTTGTGGCGGGGTTGCCGGCCCGCGCCGAGGAGGTATGGGACGCGCTCTGGGTCCGCCTTCATGAGGCCGGCGGAGGAGGTCTCACCACCATCGCAATGGCCGGCGTCGACCTTGCGTTGTGGGACCTGGCGGGGAGGCAGGCAGGTTGTTCCGTGCCGGACCTGCTGGGACGCCGTCGCGAGACGGTGCCGGTGTATGGGTCCGGAGTGAATTTGCACTACTCCCTGGACGAATTGGTCGATCAGACACAACGCTGGGTGGCGGAGGGCAGGCAGGCCGTCAAGGTGAAGGTCGGCAAACCCGACCTGCGCGAGGATGTCGAGCGGATCGCCGCCGTGCGGAACATCATCGGCCCGGACCGCGCGCTCATGATCGATGCCAACCAGCGGTGGGATCTGCCCACCACCCTGCGCGCCCTCGACCGGCTCGGTGAGTACGGCCTGCACTGGCTCGAGGAGCCGATCCGTGCCGATGACCTGTCCGCGTACCGCCGGCTGCGCCGTTCCACGTCCGTGCCGATCGCCCTGGGCGAGAACGTGCACACCATCTACCGGTTCCGCGACTTCATCGAGGCAGATGCCGTCGATATTATCCAGCCGAACATCGTCCGCGTCGGTGGAATCACGCCGTTCCGTCGAATCGTTGAGCTCGCGCGGGCGAACAGCATCGCTGTGGCGCCGCACCTGTTGCCGGAACTGTCCGGTCAGTTGGCGTCCACGCTTGCTGAAACGGCCTGGGTGGAAGCGGTCGACGGCGCCACCCTGGCTGAGCTGGGCATCCTCGACGGGCCGTCGCCCGTCAGGATTACGGAATCCGGGCTGACGGTTACCGGTCAGCCCGGCCTGGGATTGGCGCTCACTTAACTCAATGCTCTTTTGCGTGCCCGTTCTGCTGAGTTGAGGAGCAGGTCCAGCAGGGCAATCAGGTCCTCCAGTGCCGCTGCTGGTTCCTCCCCGGGGAGGCTTCCTCGCCGGGGAGGGTGCCCCGCATCCATCCCGGCCACGATGTCCGCGGCGAGCTTCCAGCGAAGTGCAATGGCGGCGTCGAACCCCAGACGGATTTCCTCAGGCGTGATGTGACCCGCCTCCGCACGAAGGGCTTCGGAGTAACGGTTTACGGCTTCATCGACAATCGGAACCACTACACCGGCCCGGGCATCCCCTCTACGAACTGAGGAAAACAGGAGCGATGCCAGGTCAGCCCCTACGGGACCGGCGCCAATTGATTCCCAGTCAATCAGCACAGTCCGGGAATCCGACCGGAAGAGGTTTGCACCCACCGCGTCGTGATGGCAGAGGGTGTGGGGGAGGGATTCCAGGAAGCTCCGGTAGCGCGCCTGCTCAAGGACGAGGCGTTCGGCTGCGACCAGTCGGTCACCGAGACGCGCTGACGTGGCCGGGCGAGCCTCACGGAGGCTGCGCAGGCCTCGTTCCACGGCTTCAGGCTGGCTATGCCGATCGATCCACCCGGTGAAGTACCACGGCTCAGCGAGTTCCCGTCCTACCCACCGACCGCCCATCTGGCCCAGATCATGGGCGGCGGCGAGGATCGTTTCAGCGTCCAGAGGACGGGTTCCGTCGTGGCCGATTTCCTCCAGCCAGAGCGTCCTGCCGCCCTCGGAGTCGAGCTCGCTTCCGTACAGCCGCGGCGCTGCCACCCCTGGAGCGATGTCATCGAGCACTCCGGATGCGTAGGCATCGAACTCGCGCGCGCCGTTATCCAGCAGGTACGAGGTGGCCAGACCTGGTCCTTCGGTGCGTTTCTCGATCATGGACCACTCAACGCCTGTTCCACCGACCGCCGCTATGCCACGGACCCGGCTTACGCTCCGATGGGCGAGGAACGCGTCGTACTCCAGGGGTGTTCGCTTGATTTCTCCAAGCGCGGTAACGCGGCCGCCGACAGCTTCCGCAACGGCCGACTTCAACAACTCGTTCGGGCCTTCATCCACGTCCCACAGGCTATCTGCTGCCCGTGGGAATAACGAAGAAGGTGCATGCATTTGCATCTATACGCGTCGACCGCAGGGGCCGACCGGGAGCTCCGGAGGATCACCATGACAGCGCACACCACGGGTCTGCACCACGTCACCGCCATCGCGGGCGACCCTCAGGCGAACATCGACTTCTACATCCGCGGTCTGGGGCTGCGCCTCGTGAAGAAAACCGTGAACTTCGACGACCCGTCCACCTATCACCTGTACTACGGCGATGACGCCGGCCGTCCGGGTTCGCTCATGACGTTCTTCCCATGGGGTCAGGTAGCGCCGGGACGCATCGGTGCAGGCCAGTCGACGACGACGGCGTTCTCCGTTCCGGAGGGAAGTCTCGGTTGGTGGCAGAACCACTTTCGTTCCCTCGGCGTGGACTCCTCCATCTCCCGTGCATCGGCGCAGGAGGAGAGACTTTCCCTCCGCGACCCGGACGGCCTCCAACTCGATCTCGTCGCCTCCTCCACCACGGACCCGCGCAACCCCTGGGACTCCTCGTTCGTCCCTGCGGACCACGCCGTGCGCGGTCAGCACTCCTCGGTGCTGACCGTCGCCAACCCGGAGCACACGTTGCGTGTCCTCACCGAGGACCTGGGATTGCGCATCACAGAGGAGACCCCCGGCCGTACCCGCCTGGAAGCCGGCGACGGCGGTGCAGGCAACATCGTTGACGTCGTCGCGGATTCTTCCGGCCAGTATGGGCTGGTCGCCGGCGGCACCGTGCACCACATCGCTTTCCGGGTGCCGGACAAGGCTACTCAGGAACTCTGGCGCCAGGACCTTGTGGAGCGCGGCTTCAGGGTCACGGCCATCCTGGACCGGCAGTACTTCACGTCCATCTACTTCCGCGAACCGGGCGGCGTGCTGTTCGAGATTGCGACCGACACCCCGGGATTCAACGTCGATGAACCTCTGCTCGAACTGGGCCGGTCGTTGAAGCTCCCGCCGTGGCTTGAGCCGTCACGGGAAGACATCGAGGCGTCCGTGGCCCGGATCAAGGTGCCGGAGGACAACAACATCCTCGGTAGCGACGCCGGCTCTGACCTCGAAAGTGCGGTTGGAACGGTCGACGGGACCGTCAATGAGTCAACGGGACAGAACGCATGACGGGCGCGCCGAACGCCGCGGACTGGCCGCACATCTATCGGGAAGGTTCCGCCAACAGCTCTATCCTCCTGATGCTGCACGGGACAGGGTCGAACGAGCAGGACATTGCCCAGCTCGCCGCGGAACTCGACCCGTCCGCCGGTGTGCTCGCTCCGCGTGGCCGAACGCAGGAGAAGGGCATGTTGCGGTGGTTTGCCCGGCGCGGGGAGGGATTGTTCGATGTCGACGACGTCATTCTGCGTGCCGGCGAGCTGGCACAGTTCGTTGGTGAGGCACGGGAGCAGTACGGCCTGGGTGACCGGCAGTTCATCGCCGTCGGATTCTCCAACGGTGCAAACATCGCGCTGGCAACGGCCATGCTCCATGCCGACGTGATCGACCGCGTGATTACGTTCTCCGGGATGTATCCGTTCGGAGACCGCACTACGGAGGGCGATCTGTCCGGCAGCCGGTTCCTCGTGCTCAACGGACGGACGGACCCGATGGCGCCGTTGGAGAGCGTCACCACCGTGGTGCAGGAACTGCGGCGGCAGGGGGCCGACGTCGAACAGGTTCTGAGGGATGGCGGCCACGGGGTCGCCAGTTCGGATCTTAGCGCCGCCGTCGGTTGGCTCAAGCGCCTCTGATTCTAGATCTCGAGGGTCGCCGGACGCATCAGGCCGTTCACCTCGACGGTAGGCCAGCGCTCATCGACGCTGAGTACCCGGACCCCTTCTGCCGTGAGCAGTACGGTGTCCTCAATTTTCACGCCAGGTCCGGACGGGTTCCATGTGAACGCCTGGTTCAGCACCACCTCGTCGTCGGTTGCCGCTGTCACCTTCGGATCCCTGCCCGCATAACCGGCCGGACCGCCCTGGTGATGTAAACGCCACTGCTCGGGACCAAAACCATGCACTGCATAGGAGCGGCGGATGCCGTCGAAAATCGTATCGAGCCGGGCACCGGGCACAGTGGCCGCGAAGATGTCAGCCTCAACCGCGGCGATCCGGACCTCTGCATCGCGTTCTGCAGCCGTTGACCCATCGAACCGCACCCAGCGCGTGACGTTGGCAACCATGCCGCGACGCCGCGCGCAGACAACGGCCATAGCCCGGCGGCCCAGAGGCGCCGCCGTCGGCAGGGGGTGACGGAAAGCCGAGCGCTCGCGGCCATTGCACAACAGGACCAGCGGTTCTGCACCCATGGCGACGATCCGGGCGGACAGCTCCGCAGCGACGTCACGCTCCCTTGTATGCGGCCGCACCGCTGAGAGCACGTCCGTCATGGCCCGCGCCACTTCCCGATTGAGAGCGGCATAGTGCTCCGCCTCGACCGGAAGGAGCTCCTGCCGCGCCATTCGCAGTTCCCGCTGCACGTCTGCCTCAGCCAATGGCTCCGGTACCGCCAGACGGCGCGCCACCTCCAGTACGGACTCATACCAGGGCACGGGATGAACAACGACGCCGGCAGGCAGTTCTTCACGGATCAACCGGTCCGCTTCGTTGTTGGAAGTCACGAGGTGGTCGCGTTCGCGGTCTACGAGCAGAACGGCGACCGGATCACCGGCGAGGCTGATGTGCAGGCGGCTGCCGCCCAGGTACCAGGTCATGACCGTGTTGCTCGTCATCAGCAGCGAGTCGTGGCCGGTTCGGTCGAGGATTTCCATGATCCGCGCGCGCTTGACGGCATGCTCGCCGGTCAGGTCATCAACAGGCTCGGAGAGCGCGTCCCGGCTGGCGACTGGTGTGGTGGTCATGCGTGCCTTTCTTCGGCCGCGAGGGTGCGGACAGTCTCTGGTGGAACGGCGCCGTCGGCGACGAGGATGGTGACGGAGCGAAGAAGCGGGTCCTGTCGGGTGACGCTTACGGGCCGGCCCCAGGCGAGGGAAAGTCCGACTCCCGGATAGCCTGCGGCCCGCACGAACCACGGGTCGCCGGCTGCGTCATTCGGCAGGAAGACGAGCGTGGCCTCCTGACCCTGGAATCGTCCCTGCCAGCACAGCCACTCCGATACTGTGCCGTGGACCCCCTCCTCACCGGAGGCGTCCGCCGTCGTTATGGAGGGGCTTTCGCAGGCGGGCAGGCGCCAGAAGAAGCCGCCGTAACCGCCGCCGATCCGGCCGTTAGAGCCGGGACTGCCGAGAGATACTGCGCCATCAGCCACAGGCGTCAGCGTGAAATCGAGCGTGAGCGCCCAGACCGCTTCGTTCACTGCGCGCCAGCTGATGCGTCGGGCCTCGTGCAGCAGCGCGGTACCGTCGGGCCCGCTCCAGCGCAGGGTCTCCTCCAGGGAGTTTCCACGCCGTGAAAGGGCCGTCCTGGAGATCCGGCCGTGGTCCGGGCGCCAGACATAGCCCGACTCCTTGCGCCGGTAGGTGCGCCCGCCCCACAGATTGACTCCGTCGACGTCCTGGATAGCCACACCGACCCCAAGATGCCAGACGTGGTCCGCAGGGAAATGGTCGCTCACCACAACGCCGCCTCGTGTTGTGATCGGATGCAGATAGGGGCGCGGGGCAAGCATCGGTGAAACGGTCGTGCCCTCGCGGTACGTACCCACGTCCTGGCCGTCCACCGAAAGGGATACAGACGACGACGGTCGCTCCCAGCCCGGGGCCAGCTCCGTAAAGGTCGCCTGGGCGAGGCAGGCCCGCTGCAGCAGGTCCTCAATGCCGCGCACCACTGGATGCGCATCGTCTCCCGAACCCACCCAGGTGATGAAAGAAGGATCGATCGGCTGCGGCGGCGGGGACAACCGGACAGCATCGAGAACCCGCATGAAGGCTCCGGAGGAGGACAGCGGGCTGAGCAGGGGAGTGCCGTGTAGACGGTGGTCCAGCAGATTGTCCAGGAGGTTCGTCCGGTTGAAGTGCTCCGTCGTCGTGCCGTCAGCAGTAGTAACGGCGAGCTCATCTTCGGTGTAGTAGAGCACCGCCGTGCCCTGTGTGCCGTGAAGCGTGACGCTGGGACGCGTCTGCTCCGCGGCACACAGGGTGAGCGCGAGCGTGACAACGGTGCCGGAAGTGCTCCGGACCCGGAGGGTGGACGTGTCATCGCACTCGATGTCGTGGGCCCGGTACAGGTCCGTCTCGACGGTAGCCACGTCGGAGGCTTCCCTTGCACCGGCCACACGAAGGGCGGTTGCAACCGCATGGGCGAGCGGATTGGTGGCCACGCCGTCGACCACGTCCACTCCGTCCAGCGTTCGCTTTCCCGCCCAGCGTGAGCGCGCGAAGTAACCTCGGGTTCGAACCCAGGCTCCCAGCGCACTGACGCCCCGAACCGAGCCCAACGATCCCGATGCCACGAGTTCGTCGAGCCGGTCCAGCGCTGCGGAGCCCAGGCTCTGGAACCCGGTCTGCACGGCTACGCCGGCTTCCTCCGCAGCAGTCAGGAGGGCTTTGTACTGCTCCATTGACGCCACAGGCGGCTTCTCGAGGTAGACGTCCGCGCCGGCCGCTATCGCGGTATGCGCGAGCGGCGCGTGCGCCTGGATGGGGGTGGCTATCACGACGACGTCGGGTGCCACCCCCGACGCGAGCAGGTTCTCCAGCGATGTGAACACCCCTACCTCCGCACCCAGCACCCCGTCAGCCGGCGGGTGCGGGTCAGCCACTGCCACAAGCCGTGCAGCGCCGTCGTTCTCCAGCCGCCGGAGATTGTCCAGGTGCCGGGCACCGTAGCCGTGGACACCCACGAGAGCGACACGGGCGACGGCGGTGGTGTCACCGGCAGCGTGCTCCAACGGGTGCAGTTGGCCGGGTGCGGGGTCGAGCATGTTCACGTTCCGTTCTGCGGATGATCAGCCTGCGCTGATCATCCCTTCGATCTCTGCGGTCATCTTTTCAGTGGCCTGCTCAGGGGTCAGCTTGTCGAACAGCACCTCGGACACGTAGCGCTTGACCATGTCCTGGACACCGCCGGCCCCTACGGGGGAGGGCAGCGGAGGCTCTGCCATGTCGGGACGGATCTCGTCGAGGAAGTCCACAACAGCCTGGTCGTTCTCGTCGAGCTCAGGGGCGATGGCTTCAGCCATGTCAGGGTTGGCAGGAACGCCGCGGTCGACCAACATCTTCTTTGCCGCTTCGGGATTGTTCGCAAGGTAATTGACGAACTCCGCCGCTGCTTCCTGGTCATCCGACTGACTGGAGATCGACCAGTACATGGATGCCTTGTAATACATGCCGTTGTCTGCCGCTGATCCGCTCTCGGACGGCACCCGCAGCATGGTCACATCGCTGCCGCTCGCCGTGCGAAGCGCTGCCAGCTGGTTCGACCAGTACCAACCCATCGCCGCGCGGTTGGTCGCGAAACCACCCGCCTCGAAGGAACCCGACATCTCCTCGGTGTAGCGGGCAGCGCTGGGGCCGCCGCCGTCGCGTACTTCGAGGAGGTGCTCAAACCAGGCCGTGGCGTTCTCAGGGGAGTATCCGACCGTGCCCGGTTCGTCGTCGTTATAGAGGTTTTCACCGTGCTGGCGGAGCCAGATCCTCAGGTCGACATCCTGGGCTCCATAGTCGGTGCCCACGATATCTCCGCCGAGCTTCTCCGTCAGCTCATCCGAGATCCGGTAGTAGTCATCCCAGGTCCAGGTGGAGTCATCCGGGAGCTCCATGCCGGCCTGCTTGAAGAGGTCCTCATTGGCCATGACCACGTAGGCATTCTGGCCGGTGGTCAGCCCGTACAGACCCTCTTCGTAGCGGCCCAGATTCAGGGCATCGTCGTCGAACTTGGAGGTGTCGATGCCCTCGAGGGTGCTCAGATCGGCCAGGGCACCCCGCCCGGCGTACTCCTGGAGGTACTTCTCGTCCATGGTGATGACGTCGGGGGCATCCCGGCCTGCCGTCGTCGTCGCGAGTTTGTCCCAGTAGCCGCTGAAATCGGAGTACTCACCCTCAATGGTGATGTCCTCATTCTCCGACTCGAACAGGTCGATGATTTCCTGGTTCGCCACGTGGCGCGGATCCGAACCCCACCAGGAGAAGCGCAAATTGCCGTCGCCGGCATTGGTGCCGCCGCTGCCGCCATTGCCGCAGGCGCCAAGTGAAACGGTGAGAACGACGGCTGCAGCTGCGGCCGTGAGTGTGCGGGTTGAACGGGAGATCTTCTTCATTGAACCTCGTCCTGTCTGTTGAGTGAATGGATGGTGGTGACCGGATCAGCCCGCGCTGATCATGCCTTCGATTTCGGTGGTCAGCTGTTCGGCTGCCTTCTCCGGGGTGAGGTTGTCGAAGAGGACCTCACCGACGTAGCGCACGATTGTCTCCTGCACGGTTCCCGCTCCGATGGGCGATGGCTTCGGCGAATCCGACACCTCCGGCTCGATCTCCTCAAGGAAGGAGACAACGGTCTTCTGGGCCTCATCCAGCTTCGGCTCGATTGCTGCGGCCATGTCCGGGTTCGCAGGAACACCCCGGTCGACGAGCATCTTTTCGGCGGCAGCCGGGTCATTCGCCAGGAAGTTCACGAAGTCGGCAGCTGCTTCCTGGTCGTCGGACTGGCTGGAGATGGACCAGTACATGGACGCCTTGTAGTACATGCCGTTGTCCTCAGCATTGCCCGACGGTGAAGGGACCCGGAGGATTTGGACATCATCACCGGTGGCCGAGCGCAGCGCGCCGAGCTGATTGGACCAGTACCAGCCCATGGCGGCCTTCTTGGTCGGAAAGTTCTCAGCTTCGAAGGTGCCTGCAGCAGCTTCAGTGAACTGGGCTGCGCTGACGCCGCCGCCGGTGTCACGCACGTTGAGCAGGTGTTCGAACCATGAGACGAGGTTCTCCTGTGAGTATCCGACCGTGCCCGGCTCGTCCTCGTTGTACAGCTCCTCCCCGTTCTGCCGGAGCCAGATGCGCAGGTCGCCGTCCAGCGCGCCGTAATCGGTTCCCTTCACATCGCCCAGCTTCTCGCTGATCTCCGCGGAGATTTTGTAGTAGTCATCCCACGTCCACGTGCTGTCATCCGGGATCTCCACGCCTGCCTCGGCGAAGAGGTCGGCGTTGACCATCACGGAGTAGGCGTTCTGTCCGGTGCTGAGACCGTAGACACCGTCCTCGTAGCGCCCCAGATCCAGCGCGGCTTCGGGGAACTTGGACAGGTCCAGATTCTCGAGTTCCGTGAGGTCGGTCAGCGCTCCGCGGCCCGCATACTCCATGATGTATTTTTCGTCCATGGTGATGACATCGGGCGCATCCCGTCCCGCCGTCGTCGTCGCCAGCTTGTCCCAGTAGCCGGAGAAGTCGGAGAACTCGCCGGCGACGGTGACGCCCTCGTTGTTCGCCTCGTAGATGTCGATGATTTCCTGCGTTGCCTCGTGGCGCGGGTCCGAACCCCACCAGGAGAAGCGCAGGTTGCCGTCACCGGCGGCCTCGCTGCCGCCGCTTCCACAAGCGGCGAGGGAGGCACCGAAGACCAGGGCCATTGAGGCCGCAGTGATCGTGCGGGCAGGGCGGGAGAACTTCCTCATTGAATTTCTTTCCTATCTGTCAGGTGTCTGTCGCGCTCAGGTGTAGAGAGATGCGCTGGTTTGTCAGGACGGTGCGATTATTTGATGCCCGTGGTGGCGATGCCCTTGACCAGGTACTTCTGGCCGAAGAGGAAGACCAGGAAGACCGGAAGGAGGGAAACGATGGACATGGCGAACATCGAGCCCCAGGAGGAGGTGGCGGTGCTGTCCACGAAGGATCGGAGTGCAACCGGCACCGTGTACATCTCGGGGTCGGTCAGGTAGATCAGCTGGCTGAAGAAGTCGTTCCACGTCCAGATGAAGGTGAAGATGGTGGTGGTTGCCAGCGCCGGCACCATCAGCGGAAGGATGATGCGGGTGAAGATCCGCACATGGCCGCAGCCGTCGATACGGGCAGCTTCATCCAGCTCGCGGGGTAGACCGCGGATGAACTGCACCATGAGGAACACGAAGAACGCGTCGGTAGCGAGCAGTTTCGGCAGGACCAGCGGGATGAAGGTGTTCACCCAGCCCAGCTCCGAGAAGATGATGTACTGCGGCACGATGATCACGTGGATCGGCAACATGATGGTCATGAGCATGATGGCAAAGAGCAGGTTGCGACGCCGGAACTTCAGCCGGGCGAAGGCGTAGGCCGCCATGGAGCAGGAGACCAGGTTGCCGATGATCGAGCCGATCACCACGATCATCGAGTTGATCATGTAATGCCCGAACGGCGACTGCAGGGCGTTCCAACCTTCGGTGTAGTTGCTGATCTCGAACGTGGTCAGCCAGAGACCGGCTTCCCGGAAAATCTCGTCATTTGGCCTCAGTGAACTGACGAGCATCCACAGCAGGGGGTAGAGCATGATGATGCCGAAGATGGTGAGCAGAACGTGTTTCAGCAGCCGGCGTCCAGCGCTTCCGTGCAGTTCCTCGTCGCTGCCCTTCTTCCGGCGGACCGGCGGGGTAGCGGGAACCTGCTTCCGCGTGGTTTCGCGGGGCGTATTGGTCTGGGGCGCGATATTAGTCGTCATAGAACACCCACCATTTCGAGGCGATGAAGTTGATGAAGGTGAAGGCCGCGATGATGAGCAACAGCAGCCAGGCCATGGCCGAGGCGTAACCCATGTTGAAGTTGCCGAAGCCCTGTTGGTAGAGGTACAGCGTGAAGAACATCGTCGAGTCGGCGGGGCCGCCCGTGCCGCCCGAGACCACGAAGGCCTGGGTGAAGGACTGGAATGCTCCGATGATCTGCAGCACCAGGTTAAAGAAAATGATCGGTGTCAGCAGCGGCACCGTGATGGTCATGAACTGACGTACCTTGGACGCACCGTCCATGGCCGCAGCCTCGTAGTACATGGTCGGAATCTGGCGCAGTCCGGCGAGGAAAATAACCATCGGTGCGCCGAACGTCCACACGTTGAGCACCATCAGGGTTCCCAGTGCCGTGGACGGGTCGGCGATCCACCCCATGCCCTCGATGCCAACGAGGGCGAGGAGCTGGTTGATCAGGCCGGAGGTGCCGAAGATCTGCCGCCACAGCACTGCGATGGCAACAGAGCCGCCGAGCAGGGACGGTAGATAGTAGACCGAGCGGTAGAAGCTGAGTCCCCGCATGCCGCGGTCCAGGATCAGTGCGAGCGCCAGTGCTGCGATGAGCTGGAGGGGGACGGAGACGAAGACGTAGAGGAAGGTCACCCCGAGCGAGTTCTGAAGGCGGGTGTCCTCGAACATTCGAAGATAGTTGTCCAGTCCGGTCCATTCCGGCGGCTGGAGGAGGTTGTAGTCAGTGAAGGAGAGGTAAAGCGACGCCGCCATCGGCCCGATGGTGATGACCACCAGGCCTACCAACCATGGAGCGAGGAACAGATAGGAGACCCGCTCCTCTTTCTTTTCGGCAGCGGTCAGCTTTCGCTTACTTCCGCGCGGCTCTTTCTTCAGCCGCGACATCTCAGACAGGGCTGACATCGCCGGTCCTTTCCGCACTCGGGCAGGCGGTTTCCAGCGCCGCCGCTCGCGCAAGGTTCGGAAGCTTCATGGGTACCTTCTGTCGGGGTCGTAGGGTGAGCGTTCGAGGTTCGAGAAAACGCTTTCTCGTGACTGCACTCGACCCTAGTGTGTGACGTGCCACACGTCAAGGAAAACGTTTTCTTGAGCGAATCAGCCCGTCATACCGCTTCCGGGCCCAGGGAGCGAAGCCTGCAGGAATGCCGCAGTTTCCCGCAGCATCTCGCCAGTCACCACGTGTCCGCCGTCGTACCAGGTGCCGCTGTAACGATCAGGCGGGACTGAGGCGCGAAGCATTGTATCGGCGTCACGCATTCCCCTCTCCGAAAAGAGGGCATCCTGACGCGCGAACTGCATCAGATACCGGCATGAGCCGTTGATGCCCGTGAGCTCCGGCCAGTCGAACGACGAAGGAAGCCCAGGTGTGGCCAGCAGCCAGGAGTGGGCGTCCATGTGGGAGGGGAAAAGACCCCTGAAGGTGGTCATCATGCAGCACACGACGGCGGCACGAACTTCCTGTGCCAGAGCGGACAGGACCAGCGCCCTCCCGCCACCCCCGGAAAAACCGCCGACGCCGATGCTTCTGCGCTCGACGCCGGGGAGTCTTCGCAAAACATCCAATGCGGCCAGATCCTCGAATGCGATGATTCCCGCGTAACTCGTGCCCAGAAGTCCAGCGGTCTTGGCCAGGGTGTGTTCATGCAGAGCCGCTGCCGCGTTGTACTCCAATGCCGGCGTCCATTGCGCACCTTGTTCGCGCCACAGGGCCCGCTGGGCGGCCATCTGGTCAGCTATTCGGGCGGGCGGAGGATCGAGCTGGAACCTCCGGCTTCCCCAACTGAAGGCATCATGAACGAGAACTGCGAAGCCGGAGCGCGCCAGCTTGTTGGCCACGGCATGTCCCGAGTACAGATTCTGCTGAATTGCTGCGACTTCCGGGGTCCTGCCACTCGCCGAGTCGATCAGCCGCTCCGCCCCGAGCCATTTGTTGCCGCCGTGGCAGTGCAGCCACAGAATGCCCGGCAGCGGGGCCGTCGCGTTCGCTGGTTTGAGGAAATAACCGCGGGTAGGAGGACCGTACGGCAGCTGCCAAACCAGCTCCTCCAGCAGCACTCCCTCAACAACCTGGGAGCTCAGTACCGAGACAGGTGGCGCAGGAAGTGCTGCGGGTACGCCCAATGCGGCGGCTAGTTGCGCGCTTGCCCGGTTGTATCCGCTGCGTTTGGCCAGCCGCTGTACGGCATCGGGCCAATCTTCAAACCCGGCGATGGGGCTCGGCGCGGAGGTCATGGCGTATCAACCGGGAAATCACCCGGCCAGTCCTCCAGCCTGATCCGGTTGATCTGCCGGACTTCCCCGAGGGTGCCCCATTCGTTGCGTCCCAACCGGGACAGCGGCTTGAGCAGATCCACTCGGGGATGATCGCCGTCGAGAACCTGCTCGGAGATCGCGGCGTGTACCACTTCGCCCAGGACGAGCGTGCAGTTCCCCACGGGAATCAGGCTGTGGAGGCGGCATTCCAGCGCCACTGGTGACTCGTGAACCCTGGGTGCGCGCACGAAGGTGCTCGGTTCCCGCCGGAGACCGGCGGCCTCGAACTCGCTGGTCTTCGGGCTGAACGCTGTGCCGGTGGCATTGACTCGCTCGAAGAGGTGCTCAGGGGTGAGATTGACCGTGAACTCACCGGTCGCCCGGACGTTGCGCAGGCTGTCTTTTTCGCCGACGGAGGTGAACTGGATGACCGGTGGGTCGGTGGACGCCACGGTGAAGAATGAGTGCGGAGCGAGATTGTCCACTCCGCTCTCGGACCGGGAAGCGACCCACGCGATGGGGCGAGGTACCACCGTAGCGGTCAGCAGCTTATAGAACGCTGCGGCTGATAGTTGGTCCCGGTAGAAGTCCCTGCGCATCTACCGAGCCTAAGGGGCGGCAGCGACCAGACGCGAAGCACCAAGCCGATTCGGGCCTCTCAGCAGGAAAGTTCACCCACGACTGGCCAGGAGCTCATCGAGGCGCTCGTAGCCTTCGGTCATTCCGGCTTCCATTCCGGACTGCGCCATGCCGTCACGGGCCTCCTGCGAGGGGTACACGGAGTGTCCCACCAGCTTGCAGCGGCCACCGCCGAGGTCCTCGAACCGGAGGAACTCAAGACTCACGACGTCGGGATAGCCATCAAACTCAAAGGTCTGGATGGCGAATTCGTTCTCGCGGACGGTGTGGAAAATGCCGCTGAAGCCGTACGCAACGCCGTCGGGTCCGGTATGGGTGTAGCGGTAACTGCCGCCGGTGCGGAACTCGTAGTGGTCGACCGTGGCGGTGAGGCCCCTCGGGCCGAGCCACTGGAAGATGAGGTCCGGGTCCTTGTGTGCTTCGAAGACGGCCTCTACCGGAAAGTCGAATTCCCGCTCGACGTCGATGAAGGGAAGTTCGGCTGGGACGGAAAGCTTGAGTGGGTTGGTCATCATTAATCCTTGGGTGCGTGGCCGGTCCTGGCCTTGGATTCGAGTAGATCATCGAGTGCGCGGAACTGGCTCTCACGGACAAGCCTGTACTGGTCAATCCACGCGGTGAGCGTCTCCAGCCGTGCCGCATTGAGGTGCACTGGACGACGCTGGGCGTCTCGCGAGCGGGTCACCAGCTCAGCCTGTTCAAGGACCTGTATGTGCCTGGAGACCGCTTGCTTCGTGATGTTGAAGGGTGCGGCCAGTTCGTTGACCGTTGCCGGACCGCGGCTGAGATGCGCAATGATGCTCCGGCGCGCGGGGTCGGCCAGGGCCATGAAGGCCCGGTCCAGCCGGTCTGCGTCCGTCACCATTGTCAACACGATCCTTTATCAACGAATTGATTGATTACAACATTAGGCTTGTCCTCATCGGAGGTCAAGGGTTTTTAGGAGCGCCGAAGGAGTTCTTCGAGGCCGATCGGTTCGGAGCCGGTAAGATCCCGGACTGCCGTCGTCGTGCGTTCGAGCTTTCCCGAAGCGATGGCGGTGTACGTACTCACCCAGGCATCCACCTGCCATCCCGGCGCACCATAGTGGGCGCGCGACGCGTAGGCCTCTTCGACGGTCTCCTCTTCATACCGGGTCTCGCGCCCGGTGACGCGGGTGGTAGTTGCCGCCACTTCGCCCAGCGAGAGAGCCTCAGGGCCGGTGAGGTCATAGGTGCGGCGGGAGTGAGCTTCCGGATCCTTCAGGACAACGACGGCGGTGCGTGCCACGTCGGTCCGTGCCACGGCTGACACTCGCCCGTTTCCGGCCGGTCCGCGCAGCACCCCTTCATCCCCGGCGAAGAGTGGCAGGACGTCGAGGTAGAAGTTGTCGCGGAGGAACGTGTAGTTCAGGCCTGAGTTGCGGATGTATTCCTCAGTAGCCCAGTGATCGCGTCCGAGCGTGAAGGTAGCGTCCGGCGATGCGGCAAGGAACGAGGTGTAGATGATGTGCTGAACACCGGCTTCGACCGCCGCGTCGATGAACGTGCGGTGCTGGTCAACGCGGTCTTCTGCCTCAGCGCCTGAAACCATGAAGAGGATCTCACTGCCGCGGAGGGCCTCCACGGCTGCCTTCCGATCGGCGTACTCGGCGCGGGCAACGCTGGCGCCCGTGAGTTCGGGCGCTCGCGCGGGGTCCCGCACAATCAGCTTCTGTTCGTAGCCTTCGTCCGAAAGGAGGCGGGCAGCTTCTCCGCCGACGTGTCCGGTGGAGCCGGTGACCGCAATTCGTGGGTTCATGCTCGGTGGAGCGCAGATCCCGCCGTGAATATTCCAAATTCATCGCAGTTTCCATCGCAATTTCCTTCGCCGACACATGGAGGATGAGCCGGCGTCGTCCCTGGTCCCTAGCGTGGAGCAGTGTCCAGACTGTTCGTCGCTATCGGTGACTCCTTCACGGAGGGAGTGGGGGATTGGGATCCCCGTTACCCCAACGGCGTCCGTGGGTGGGCGGACCGGGTGGCCAAGCAGTTGAGCAAACAGGATCCCACTTGGCGCTACGCCAATTTTGCTATCCGAAGCAAGCGTCTTCGCCAGATCATTGACGAGCAGCTGCAGCCCGCGCTCGATCTGCACCCAACGGTGGTCAGTGTCTATGCCGGGGGAAACGACATTCTTGAACTGCGCACGAGCATCACACCGCTCATGGAGACCTATGAGGAAATGGTTTCACTCATAGCAGCGGCCGGCGCCCGTCCACTGCTCTTCACCGGCTTTGACGTGCGGCTGCACCCGGTTCTCGAACCGATGAGGCGGCGGAACTGGACCTACAACGACCACGTCCGGAGGATCGCCGAAGACTACGGCGCGCTGCTCGTCGATTACTGGTGCTTCGACGAATACCACGACCCGCGGTTATGGGACGTTGACCGCCTCCACATGTCCCCGGCCGGCCATAAGAACATGGCGGCGCATGTGCTGCGCGTTCTCGGCGTCGACCACACCCTCACCTCCAAACCGCTCCGGCCTCACCAGCGCCTGACGATGGCTGAGTTGCTTCGCAAGGAGACGGCGTGGTGGGGCGAGTGGGTGATTCCCATGTTCGGTCGACGTCTCCGCAACGTAACGCTGGGCGATCACCTCGAGCCACGATGGCCTACGCCCATCCGCCCAGCGGACGGGCTGAAGAGGCTTGCTGCCGAACGACTCACTGCTTCAGCGGGTCGTGCCCCCAGTTCATGAACGAGGAACGTCGACGGACTTCATGTCCCTGTAGTGGCGATTTCGAGCGGAAAGAATGAAGGCGCCGATAACGGCGGAAACGAGGGAACCGACAATAACACCGACTTTCACATCGTCCGCCGTGCTACTGGACGGGTCGTAGGAAAGCTCTCCGACGAGGAGGGAAACGGTGAAGCCGATACCGGCCACGAAGGCAACGCCGATGATGTCCGCCCACCGCAGGGACGCGTCGATGGCGATGCCCCGCAGCCGGGTCAGCAGGAAAGTGAACCCCGCAATGCCGACGAACTTGCCCACGACCAACCCGCCGATGATGCCCAGCGCCACAGTGCTTTGCAGGGATTCGACGAGGCCATGAAAACCCCCCACGGTTACTCCGGCAGAGAAGAAGGCGAAGACCGGAACCGCGAACGCAGTGGACACTACTGCCCACTGGTCAGCGAAATGAGCGGCGAGTCCCTCAACAACCGGCTTGCCGTTTGCGTCTGTGCCGGTTTGCACCTGCGCCCGGCCCTTGGCAATGACTGGAACCATGAAGCCCAGCAGCACCCCGGCGACAGTCGCATGAACGCCCGATTCGTGGATGAGGACCCAGACGGAAACCCCGAGAGGGATGAGTATCCACCAAGTGCGAACCCCGCGCTGGACAAGGACGGCAAACACAGCGAGGGGGATCAGGGCCAGGAGCAATGGGAGGATCTGGATGGTGGCTGTATAGAAAATGGCAATGATCGTGATTGCCAGGAGGTCGTCCACAACTGCGAGGGTCAACAGGAACGTCCGCAGTGCAGGAGGCAGGTGCCGTCCGACGACGGCGATCACTGCGACGGCAAAAGCGATATCGGTGGCCGCCGGGATAGCCCAACCGCTCAGCGCTTCGGCCCCGCCCTGCAGGTTAATCAGGGTGAAGACGATCGCTGGGACGAGGACGCCGCCTGCAGCCGCAACAATCGGCACAATCGCGCTCCGAGGGTTTCGCAGCTTTCCAGCGACGAACTCCTCCTTGAGTTCAAGTCCGACAACGAAGAAGAAGATGGCGAGCAACCCATCCGCGGCCCAGGCTCCGACGCTCAGGTTCAGGTGAAGGAATTCTGGTCCCAGCCTGAATTCGCGGACTGAATTGTAGAAGTCCACTGCCGGGGAGTTGGCGAGGATAAGAGCGAGTATCGTCGCGCCGAGCAGGAGCGCGCCGCCGGTGGTGTCCTTGCTCAGGGTCTGGTGCGCCCCGCGCCAGATGGAGTGCGGCTGCTGGTTCGGGGGGAGAGCGGAGTCGTGCTGCGTCATGGGGGGTGCTTTCGTCGAGGAGTGTCCGCGGGCATGGGGCATCTGCGGTCCTGATCGATGAGGGGCAGATGCAGGTCAGCGACGTGGCGGCGGGCAGCCGGCGATCTCGCCGTGTGCGTTGGTCCCCCAGGAACTCATCCATCCGTTGGTTCCACTTGCCCGCTTGGTCAGCAGCAGGCGGTTCGGGAACACGGCCAGCGCCCGTACAAGCGCACGGGGCATCTGTAAGCTGGCCGGAATCATGTCCCAATTCTAGCAAGGGACGAAAAACGGCCCGACGGCGCCCTGTGCCCGCTACGCCGGTCTCATGCCTTCAGCGGGTCGTGCCCCCAGTTCATGAGTGAGTAACGCCACTTCGAATGCTCGACGTCGGAGGACGGCTTCTGTGCCAGATGGCGGTGCACGTACCCCACCACCTTGCGCATGTGCTCGACATCCGAGTCGGTGAGATCTGACTTCTTCGTGGACAGGAGTTTGATGATGCGTCGGCCGGACGCATGGCCGACCGATTCGCCGCCGTCGTCCTTCTGCCCGACTGCCTTTGACTCGTCACTGTCCAGCCACTTCTCCAACTCGGAGGCGGTCATGTTGACGGCCTCTTTCCAGTCGTCCCAGACCTCATCAACGCCTGTGCTGTTGCTCATGCCTTCTCCTGCCCTCGTACACTGGTTTCATCATGGGTTTCATCAACAAGTACCGCGCCCCTATTGTCTGGCTCATCGTCATCGCGATGGTGGCGTCCATCGGAGCAGGCTTTTTCGCCACCATCTTCTAGCTCCGGCAGCTACTTCCAGCCCGGCACTACCAGAGCCTCCCCGCGTCGGGCAGTTGAATGCGCATCCAGCGGTATCCGTAGCCGGGCAGCTTGACCTTCAATTTGTCGCCCACGGCGATGTCCGTCATCGAGTTCTCCAGCAGGTCTGTCAGGATCCCGCCGCCCTCGGGAACATCGCTCTCCTTCAGCGTGACCGAAACTTCTGCCGGTTGGTCTGAGAAGTTGTGAAACAGGAAGAGCGAATGGTCCTCCCAGTCGCAGCGGTGAGCAAAGACAGAGGGACTCGGGGTGTCTATGAGGGAGAAGGTCCCCCATCCCAGCTCGGGGCACTCGCGGTAGCGGCGGATGAGAGTTCCAATGAAAGCCAGCAATGACTCGGGGTCGCGGCGTGCGTCCACGACGTTGATCTTGGCCTGTCCGTACTCGCCCTGCACCAGCGGGGCGACCAGCCGATCCGGAGGGGCGGCAGAAAAACCTGCGCTCTCCTCATGCGTCCACTGCATCGGGGTGCGCACGGCCATCCGTCCTTCGGCTTCGAGGTTCTCGCCCATGCCGATCTCCTCCCCATAGAACAGGACAGGGGTGCCGGGCAGCGAGAACAACAACGAATACACCATGCGGAGGCGTTGCTGGTCTCCCCCGAGCATCGGGGGGAGCCGTCGCTTCAATCCGCGCCCGTAGATCTGCATGCTCTCCTCGGGCCCGAAGGCCTCGAACACTTCCTGGCGTTCCGAGTCCAGCAGTTTGTCGAGGGTCAGCTCGTCATGGTTGCGGACGAAGGTCGCCCACTGGGAATCCCCATCGATGGACGGGCGGTCCGTGATAGTGCGTGCGAGCGGTCTCGCATCTCCGCGCGCCAGTGACAGGTACATCTGCTGCATGGTGACGAAGTCGAACTGCATATTGAGCTCATCGGCCGCGGATCCGAAGAACGCAACCTGCTGCTCATACGGCAGGTTCACTTCGCCGAGGAGGACCGCATCACCGGACCGGCGTGAGAGGAACCGGCGGAGGTCCCGCAGGTAATCATGCGGGTCGCCGGTCTGGTTGTCCTGCCCCTGCATTTCCAGGAAGAACGGCACGGCATCGACGCGGAATCCGGAAAGTCCGAGCTGCATCCAGAAGCCGATGGCCTTTGCTATCTCGTCGCGTACCTGGGGGTTGGCCACGTTCAGGTCCGGTTGATGGGAGTAGAACCGGTGCAGGTACCACTCGCCGCTTTCCTCGTCCTTGCTCCAGATCGAGTTTTCCTTGTCGGGAAAGACAACCTCCGCCGACGTGTCCGGCGGTGCATCAGAACGCCAGACATAGAAATCCCGGAAGGGATTGTCCTTCGAGGACCGCGCCTGCTTGAACCACGGATGCTGATCCGACGTGTGATTCACCACCAGGTCGGCGATCACCCGCATTCCACGGTCTTTCGCCGTACGGACAAACTCGACGAAATCACCCAGCGACCCCAGCCGTTCGTCCACTCCGTAGAAGTCGACGATGTCGTAACCGTCGTCTCGCTGGGGCGAGGGGTAGAACGGCATCAGCCACACGCACGTCACCCCGAGTTCCGCCAGATAGTCCAGCCGTTGGGCTGCGCCGGCAAAGTCACCGACCCCGTCACCGTTGGAATCGCAGAAAGTCTCAATGTTGAGGCAGTAGATAACGGCGTTCTTCCACCACAGGTCCGAGGTGTCGGTGATGCGCATCAGCGCACCTCGGGCAACACGTGTTCGGCGAAGGCCTCGATGAACGGTTTCTGCTCCGTACCCACGAAGTGGAGGTAGAGCTCGTCGAACCCGAGGTCCGCGAACTCCCGTAGGCGCTGTGCATGGACAGCCAGGTCAGGCGAAATTTGTACAGTTTCCCTGAGCTTGTCCTCGGTAAGGTCCCTGGTGGCTTCCTCGAAGTCAGACGGGCGAGCCAGGTCCCAGGTGGTCGGAGGAGTCACACAGTTCGACGCCCACTGGGACCGGGCGATCTTCACGGCTTCCTCCTCCGTGGGTGCCCATGACAGGTGGACCTGCAGGATCAGCTTGCCCTGTCCACCGTTCTCCCGGTAGGCATTGATCATCTCGGTGAGTTTCTCGTGCGGCTGGTTCACTGTGACCAGGCCGTCGGCCCAACGGGCGCTCCGGGCAGCCGTTTCCACGCTAACCGCCGGAGCGATCAGGGGAGGCTTGACCTCCGGTGCGTCCCACACGCGGGCCTGCTCAACGGTGACCAGACCGCGATGGGTGACCTCCTCGCCGTCGTGCAGCCGCCGGATGATGTCGATGCACTCCTCGATGCGCTGCTGGCGCTCGGCCTTTGCCGGCCACGGGTCACCGGTGATGTGCTCGTTCAAGTTCTCGCCGCTGCCGAGGGCAGCCCAGAACCGGCCGGGGAACATACTTGCCAGGGTTGCGCTGGCCTGCGCGATGATCGCGGGGTGGTAACGCTGGCCGGGGGCGGTGACGACGCCGAAGCGCAACCCCGTGGTGGCAAGAGCAGCTCCCAGCCAGGACCAGGCGAAACCGGAGTGCCCCTGAACCGCGGACCATGGCTCGAAATGGTCCGAGCACATCGCGGCATCGAACCCTGCCTGTTCCGCCATCTGTACATCTGCAAGGAGCTGTCCCGGCGCGATCTGTTCGTGGGAAGCGTGGAAACCGATGAGGGGCATGCGCTGGCCTTTCCGTGGAGGGCTCTTGAATGGGCGAGCCGGTCCGTCCTAGTGTGATCAGTAGGCTTAGCAATTGTTGTTCGAGCCTATCCGTACTGCCAATGGCCCTCAAGGGTGCTACCCAAACTTCCACGTACCAGGAGGAACGCATGAGCGACCAGTACACCTTCCAGAACCCTGTCACCCGCTTTCCGGAGATCTCGCCGCCCAAGCAGGACCAGCCGGAACCCGGCCTGGACCGTGACCTGAACCCGCAGGCTGACCGCGGTGAAGAATCGTACCGGGGCACCGGTCGCCTCGAGGGGCGGAAGGCCCTGGTGACGGGTGCTGATTCCGGGATCGGAGCGGCAGTGGCGATCGCCTACGCCAGGGAAGGCGCCGACGTCGCACTTTCCTATCTGCCCGAGGAGGAGGCCGACGCTGATGAAATTGTCCGCCTGATCGAAGAGTGCGGGCGCAAGGCCGTGAAGCTGCCGGGCGACATCAAGGACGGCGAGTTCTGCAAGCAGTTGGTGGCGCAGGCGGTCGAGGGCCTGGGCGGCCTCGACATCCTCGTCAACAACGCCGGCAAGCAGATCGCGGTGGAGCGGCTTGAGGACCTGGACGATGAGCAGCTCGACCACACGTTCAAGACCAACATCTACTCGTTCTTCCGCATCACGCGCGAAGCGCTGCAGCACCTGCCTGCTGGATCGAGCATCATCAACACCACATCCATCCAGGCGTACAACCCGTCCCCGACGCTGCTGGATTACGCGAGCACCAAGGCGGCAATCAACAACTTCACGAAAGGCCTGGCCCAGCAGTTGGCGCCTCGCGGAATCCGTGTGAACGCGGTAGCGCCCGGCCCTTTCTGGACGCCGCTCCAGGTTTCCGACGGCCAGCCGAAGGATGCACTGCCGGAGTTCGGGAAGGACACGCCCCTGGGCCGCGCGGGGCAGCCCACGGAACTGGCGCCGGCATATGTTTTCCTCGCCTCGCCTGAATCCAGTTACGTGCTCGGCGAGACGCTGAACGTTAACGGCGGAAGCCCGACGCCGTAACTCGCCTGCGGTGACGAATTAGCGTTCGGGGAACGGTTTGCTGAGTGTTCCCGGGCGGGGCCGCCTCAGTCGGGGAAACGAGGCGGTCCCGCTCGGGGGGGCTCTGGTAACCAGTGCCAGCAGGAGGAGCCGGTGGTCTCGCCCGCCTCTGTCCTGCCCCTTAACTATCGGGGCCGCACCTTGGAATTTTCTTGGAGCTGATTCACAGGAAAATAAGTAAGCTTATCACTTCCCTTGGGTCGGGACCGCGGGTTAGCGTCGAAGAACCCGGGCTCCTGTCCTCCAGCCGTACAGATGAGTTGGCCGTTCAGTGCAGGAGCCATCGATTGCGGAGGTAACCCCGTGTTTTTCCACAAACAGGAACTGCAATTCAAAGCGACTCCCGATAAGCCGGATGCCGTTTACGCGCGCAAGCTGCAGGAAGTACTGGGCGGGCAATACGGTGAAATCACCGTTGCCATGCAGTACAGCTTCCAGGCCTGGAACACCCACATACCCGGAAAGTACCGTGACCTGCTCTTCGGTATCGGTGCCGAAGAATTCGGCCACGTCGAAATGCTCGCGACCATGATCGCGCAGCTGCTTGAAAAGGCGCCTCTCGGCATCACCGAAGACGCGGTCCAGTCAGACCCGGCGATTGCCGCCGTCGTTGGTGGGACGGACATGCAGCAGGCCATCGTTGCCGGCGCGGGTGCACGTCCCGTCGACAGCATGGGCAACCCCTGGCAGGGCAGCTACATCACTGCCAGCGGCAACCTGCTGGCGGACTTCACAGCCAACGCGAACGCGGAGATGCAGGGGCGGCTGCAGGTGGCCCGGCTCTATCACATGACCGACGACCACGGCGTACGGGACATGCTTTCCTTCCTCCTCGCGAGGGACACGATGCATCAGAACCAGTGGATGGCCGCAGCCTGCGAGCTGCAGGAAGAAGGGGCGGAGAACTTCCCGGTGCCGAGCAACTTCCCTCTCAAGAAGGAAGAGCGCAGCGTGTCCTACCAGTACCTCAACTTCTCGGACGGAAAAGCCGCATCCGAAGGTTCATGGGCTTCCGGGCCCACCCCGGACGGGCACGGCGAGTTCTCGTATCACGAGGGTCCGACCACCTCGGCTCCCATGCCGCCGCCCACGCATCCGGACTCGCGTTTCTACGGGACAACCGAGCTGCCAAACGCCATGGAGAAGATGGCCGGTGCCGTGCAGGACAAGCTCCATAAGGAGTAGTTTGACCCTCTCTCGAACAGCCCGCTGCTTGCTGAAGCAGCGGGCTGTTTCCGGGTTACGCCCTGATAGACAGAGGGCTTAGTACTATGTGATGGATGGGGACGACGACGTCGGCCCACCGGTAGGAAGGTTTGTCATGAGGATTCCTGAAGCACGCGGGGCTGCGAGCACGGCTCTGCTGGAACTGCTGCCACAGGCACCGAACAGCGAGAGCATTGATGCATTGGCCCTCGCGGTGCAGGACGCGCTCGGCCAGACCACCGGAATCCTTGCAGATGATGATCTGCAGCTGACGCTTTTCTGTCTGTATGAGCTGCACTACAGCGGTATCGACGTAGCGCATGCCGAATGGGAGTGGGAGCCGGGACTGATCTCGATCCGCCGTAAAATCGAGCGGACCTTTGAAGCTGCCCTGCGTGACGTCGTCGAACTTCCCTCATTGGAACCGCGGGACAGCGACGGCGTGGCGGCAGTGCTGTTCGAGCTGGCCGCTGCCGACACTGGACCGAGCGTCTCTCGGTTCGTCGCGAAGAAGGCCTCGCTGGAACAGGCCCGGGAATTCCTGATTCACAAGTCCATCTATCAGCTGAAGGAAGCTGACCCGCATACCTGGGCCATTCCCCGCCTGAGCGGCAGGGCCAAAGCGGCCATGGTTGAGATCCAGGCTGACGAATACGGGGGAGGACGCCAGGATCGTATGCACTCGGCCCTTTTTGCGCGCACTATGCGAGGCCTGGACCTCGAGGACAGTTACGGGTGCTACGTCGACGCAGTCCCTGCCCTGACGCTTGCTTCGACCAACATGATGTCGATGTTCGGGCTGAACCGCCGCCTTCGCGGCGCCATCGTGGGCCACCTCGCGGCGTACGAGATGACCTCATCCCAGCCGAACCGTCTCTACGGGAACGGTTTCCGTCGTCTTGGCTTCGAGGAGGACGTCACCTGGTATTTCGACGAGCATGTCGAGGCCGACGCTGTTCATGAGCAGATTGCCGGACGGGACCTGGCCGGCGGGCTGGTCGAAGCAGAGCCGGAGCTGCTGGAAGACGTGTACTTCGGTGCCGCTGCAGCGTTGACGCTGGACGGCATGCTCGGTGAACACATCATGGCCGCCTGGGAGAAAGGTGAGTCGTCCCTGCGGACCACCGCGCCAGCACGAGCATGACTCCACCTGCGGCCACATACATCCTGCCGCTGCGCTGGACCGAGGACTGTGGCATTGAAGCGCTCGCAGCGTACCTCGACGAGGTGGTGCAGTGGGCCGAGGTGATTGTTGTCGATGGCTCTCCGGATGAGGTGTTCGCCCGTCACGCCGCTGCTCTCCCTGGATCCGTCCGCCATCTCCGCCCACGCCATTCCTGCCGCAACGGCAAGGTGGCAGGCGTCCTCACCGGCCTGGCGGAGGCCTCCTGCGAGCGGGTAGTCATTGCCGACGACGACGTCCGTTATGCCGAGCGCGGGTTCCGCCGCCTGGTGGACCTACTCGACGAGGGGCACGTGGTCCGCCCTCAGAACCACTTCCTGTCCTGGCCCTGGCATGCCCGCTGGGACACCGGTCGAACGCTGTTGAACCGCGCCTTTGGTTCCGACTTTCCGGGTACCCTGGCTGTCCGCCGCTCGGTCATGGATGCGAGCGGCGGCTATGACGGTGACGTCCTCTTTGAGAACCTGGAGCTGCTCCGCACGGTTCGAGCATTAGGTGGGACGGAAATACGGGCCGATGATCTCTTTGTCGGCCGGATTCCGCCGGAAACGGGTCACTTCGGCCGCCAACGGGTGCGGCAGGCGTACGACGACTTCGCCCAGCCGCTCCGGCTGCTTCTGGAGTTGTCGCTGCTTCCCGCATTGATCCTGCTGGTGCGCCGCTTCGGCGCGGTGGCCTGCTTGCCTGCCGCCGCCGTCGTCGTCGGTGTGGCGGAACGAGGACGACGACGGCGGGGCGGCAGGGCGGTGTTCCCGCCAACGGCTGCGCTGTGGGCGCCTGCATGGGTGGCTGAGCGAATGCTTACCGTCTGGGCCGCGCTCGGCATGCGGTTGGCCGGTGGCGTCCCCTACGCGGGCTCACGACTGCCGAATGCGGGAAATTCTCCACGGGCGCTGCGTCGGAAGTATGCACACGTCCGCGTTGTGCCGTAGCTATAACAAAGAACTGGCACAGGATTGGCTGGTTCCCGGGCTTCCGGGATAGCCAAACCTGCGCCAGTTCTCGAAGCAGCCGGACCGACCTAGGCGTTGTTGTCGATCTCGTTGTAGTCGGTACGGTCGATCTTCCGGTGGTACCGCATGCCGGCCAGTCCGCCGAGTACGGCACCCGCCAACGCGGCAAGCAGGGCCACTACGACGGCGATGATGCCGGCAGTGGTCAGTGTGCCTTCGTTCAGCGGAAGGCGGGGGAAGCTGTTCAGGTTGGCGAGGACGTCAAACTGAGAGCCGAAAATGAGGCCCAGAACTGCGACCAGCACAGCGATGATGATTGCCCAGAGCCAGACGGCGACGCCCTGCTTGGCTCCGTTGAACCGTGCCATGCGTCCGGCGACATACCCTCCGCAGTAGTAGGCCACCAACAGGATGACCAGCAGGATGATCGCGCTTGTTATCCCCACGGTCTGCGGGTTCTGGGATGCCTGGTTGGTTGCTTCGTTCAGGTTCGTGTTCGTCGACAGGCCGAAGGCAGCACCGGCGGCCGCGACCAGGGCGGTGAGGATGACCGCCATGCCTGTAGCGGTGAGCCAACCGAAGAACGCGGCACCGAACTTCATGCCGCCGAAAGTCTCCTTTTCGCGCTGATGGAGCGCATCCCTTTCCGCCCCGACAGGAACCGGCGCAACGGCGTTGTTGCCGTCACGGCTGCCGTCATAGTCGCGGTCGTAGTCCCGATCATCCGGATCCAGCTTCCGCGGGCGACGGTCCTGATTATAGGAATCCCTACTGGAGGACACCGGTACTGCAGCGGTCCGCTCGTCGCGGTCGTCAACGCCGTCATTGTCGTGGTCGACGTTCATTGCGCGGGTCTCCGGTTGGGATCGGCGTGCATCGGCGCGGCTGGATCCGCCTACATCCGGTGTCAGGGAATCATCCGCATGCTTGGGGCGATAGTCCCGGTCGTTGTTCCCTGTTCCTGGTGTACTCATGATGTCTCCTGATTTCAGGGCCCTAAGGCAACTTAATAAGCAACCTTAGTATTTCGGTGTGGCGTGTACAAGGGCGCCACACCGGCCGATGGCATGCTTAGGAGCATGGACTGGGAGATTCTGATAACTGTTATTTGCGGCTTGGCCATAGCGGTTGGCGTGACCGGAGTGGTGATTCCGATCCTGCCCGGCAGCATCCTCATCGTTGTGTCGCTGCTGGTGTGGGCGCTTACTGTGACGAGCGCTTCCGGTTGGACCGCCCTTGCGATCGGCGGAACCTGCGCGGTGGCGGGTCTTCTCGCGGGGACCATACTGACGGGGCGCAAACTGCGTCAGCGGAAGATACCGGGACGATCCATCACAATCGGGCTCGTGCTTGGCGTGGTGGCCATGTTCATCATCCCTGTGGTGGGCTTGATCGTCGGCTTTGTTGTGGGCCTACTGTTGAGCGAGACTGCCCGTCTTCATGACTTTCGGTCTGCCGTGTCGTCGAGCGGAGCGGCACTCAAAGCCATGGGCGTGGGCATCCTGGTCGAGCTTCTGCTGGCCTGCGCGGCGGGCAGCGCATGGGTTCTCGCCGTCTGGGCGCATTTCTCCACGCGCTGACCCGCCCACTTGCCCTGCTACCGCCTGTAGCCGCGGGTCTTTCCACGCGAGTACCTGGTGGTCCGGCCCTGCTGGCGCTTACCGAGCAGTTTCGAGGCAATAACCGGAGCGAGCATCCATAGGATCTTCTTCAGCATCTTGTGCGCCTTTCGTGGAGTGAGCCTCCATAGTAAGCACACTGACTATTCGGATGTCGACCGGTCCGCGACGAATAGCCTGAGGGCTTCGAGCTGGGCGAGCCTGCACTCCGGCTTGAGATACATCATGTGTCCGGCCTCGTGGTAGTGATGCGAAATCCGCGCCCGTGCCTCTTCCCGGAGATTCATATGCGCGAACACATACTCCGCCGCGAAGTGCGGTGTGGCACCGTCCTGGTAGCCATAATCAACGTGAACCCGTAGGGCCGGGTTATGCACCATGAGCCGCTCAAGCACATCGCTCACGTCAACTGGTGCACCTTCGAATGTCCGGTAACTCCACGGCTGCACACGCGCGGTAAGAATCTCATAGGGGAGATCGTTCTCGTATCCGAGTTCGGCGCGTACATAGTGGTTGATCGCTGCTGCGAATGGCCCGGTGATGGCCCGCATGCTTGGGTCGTCCGTCGAACTTGAGGACTGAAGGTTGGCCGGCGGAGCGGTGAAGCGCCCATCGATCCGGCCCACCACCAGTCCTTCAGCCCGCAGCAACTCAGCAGCGAACTCGTGATAGGCCCAGCGCAGGTTGGTTCGGCGGATGAAGTCCTCGCCCAGGGTGGTGAGGGCACTGAGGCGGGTCACGACGTCGTCGTACTCGCTTTGCGTGAGTCGATTGCCCTGGGTCAGTGCATAGCCGAAGTCACGCGAGGCGAATTCTTCCGCTTCACGGACGACGTCGTAGAGCTCGCGACCGGGATGGTGGCCGTGATAGTGCGCAATCGCCGCATAGGTTGGCAGGTGCAGGGCGTACGGGGTGTCGCTGCCGGGGAAGAACCGGAGGGTCGACATGTTGAGTACGGTCGAGATGAGCCCCAGACCGTTGACGGTCATCCCGTAAGCGTCGAACAGTCGGCCCGCTACAGCGACCGCGCGGAGCGTTCCATAGGACTCGCCGACCAGGTATTTGGGCGAGAGCCACCGGTTGTTGCGCGTGGTCCACAGGCGGATGACCTCGGCGACCAGGTCCCGGTCCTCGACAAAGGCGTGGAACTCGTCGGTTTTCTCGCCCTCAATGACCCTTGAGAATCCGGTGCTGACCGGGTCGATCAGAACGAGATCGCTGTGTTCGAGGAGGGTCTCCGGATTGTCGACCAGGCCGAACGGCGGGGGAGTCATGGCGCCGACGTCTCCCGAGTCCACCCGGCGCGGTCCAAGGAGGCCGAGGTGCAGCCACACCGAGGACGAACCCGGGCCGCCGTTGAACGCGAAGGTGACGGGCCTGCTCGAGGCGCCGTTGTCCTGGGTGTAGGCGACCACGAAGATCTCCGCCTTGGGTTTGAACCCCTCGGATTTGCCGTCTTTGGTTTCTTCCCGTCGCAGGACGAGCCTGCCGGTGGTTGTGGTGTAGGCAAGCCCTGACGGTGCGGTGTGCTGCCGCGTCACGAAGTCGTCGCTGACCTCTTTTACTGCGGCCGGTTCAGTCTTCTCGGCAGTGGTGTCTTCAGTTGCGAATTCTTCAGCCATACCCTGAGCCTAGCGGTGGTTGTAGCAGGCAACTACCCCTGTCTCGAGGTGCGGACCGCGGGCTGAACGTCGGCGTTCCATGGCTGACGCTGTTCGGGCCGGGCGAAGAACAGGGCAGCGATCAATCCGACCACGACAACGCATGCGGGCAGCAACAGCGACTGCCCCATGGCCGCCGCGTACTCACCGGCGCGCTCCGGAGCGTCCACCGCACCGTTGGCTATCAGGCGTGCCTGCATGATCGCAGCAATCCCTGCGCTGCCAATGACGGCTCCCACCTGCCGCGTGGTGTTGTAGACACCGGAACCCGCACCGGCGAGCGACGGTGCAAGGTTTCGGGTGGCTGTCAGCGAGACCGGAGCCCAAACTCCTGCGCTCGCGAGACCGATCAGTGCGAGGGGCAGGAGCAGTTGCCAGATAGGAGTGTCCGGTGTGAGCAGCGACGCCAACCAGAAGAGTGCTGTGGCCATACCGGAGAATCCGAAAATGGCCATGTACTTCGGGTTGCCTCGCTGCACGAGTTTGCCGACGAACGGCGCCAGGACACCGGAAATGACGGCCATGGGAGTCAGGAGCATCGCGGCCTCGGTGGGCGACAGATTGCGGACGTTCTGCGCATAGAGCATGAGCGGGAGACTCATGGTGGTGACCGTGAAGCCCATCGCGGAGATCGCCGTATTCGCGAGCGAGAAGTTGCGGTCCCGGAAAAGCTTGAGCGGGACGAGCGGTTCCTTGCGGTTGAAACGCTGCCAGACAAGGAAGGCCGTGAACAGTACGGCGCCTGTGATAATCAGGGACCATACCGAGATGGGACCGACGATAGGTCCCCAGTTATAACTCTGACTCTCCTGTAGCCCGAACACGAGGCAGAACATCCCGGCTGCGCTGAGCACCACGCCGAGGAGATCGAACGAGTGACTTGTGGTGGTCAGTTCCGGTACCAGCCGGTAGGCAAGCACCAGTCCGACGACGCCGACCGGCACGTTGACGAAAAAGATCCACTCCCAGCCGAGCGAATCCACGAGAATTCCGCCCAGGATTGGTCCGACGAGGGTGGCAATGCCCGCTACGGAACCCCACAGCCCCATTGCCGACCCACGCCGGTCCGGCGGAAAGATTCGGGTGATGACCGACATGGTCTGTGGGGTCATCAGCGCCGCACCGAGTCCCTGAAGGACACGGGCGATGATCAGAAGCTCAATGGTGCCGGCAAAACCACACAGGGCGCTGGATGCCGTGAAAACGGCAAGACCGGCCAGATAGACGCGACGTGGCCCGAATCGGTCACCCAAGCGGCCCGTGATCAGCAGCGGAACGGCATAGGCGAGAAGATAGGCGCTGGTCACCCAGATGGCACTGTCAATGTCAGCCTGCAGCCCCTGCATGATGGCCGGGGTAGCGACGGACACGATGGTCGAGTCAACCAGGATCATGAAGAACCCGATGACGAGCGACCAGAGCGCCGGCCACTCCCGGATGTCGGGGGCGGAGGATTGCATGGTTTGAGGGTACAGCCGGGCGCTGACATTTGGTTCTCCGCCCAGGTGCTGGGGTATCTTGGTTGCTGCGGGGCCTTAGCTCAGTTGGTAGAGCGTTTCGTTCGCAATGAAAAGGTCAGGGGTTCGATTCCCCTAGGCTCCACTTTTCGCCTTTCACGCGTGGGCACGACGGGTGAACCCGTCTACTGCAAGTAACAAGCAACCTCAAGAGTCTCTCTCTCGCGTTTCTTTGCACCCATTTTTCGGGCATACCCGGGGTTCGATACACGTTCACTTTCAAAGAGTGGTACAAGAGAATTATCCGTGGAGCAGCCGGCTACAAATCCCCAATCCGGACCACGTTGGGAAGAGGCAGAGATGTCGGACATCGATTCATGGACCACAGAAAGGCTCCTGACCACCGCTGCTCGACTGACTGAGAATGCCTGGAATGAGCGTCTTCTCTCTCTTGGCATTACGCACGCTGCCTTCATCACGCTCCGTGCGATCGAAGCGCATGGTCCCCTTTCACAGGTGGAGTTGGCCGAACAGCTGCACGTCACCGCGCAGACTGTTGGTCGTACGCTGGCACGTCTTCAGCAGCAGGGGCTGGTGGCTCGGCAGAGCAGTGAGAGTGACCGTCGAACATCAGTAGTGAGTCTGACTGATCTCGGCGCATCACGGCTCTCCGAGGCTGAACGGCATGAGCGCGAATTCATGCTGGCGCTTCACCGCGCATCACCTCAGTTGCGGCCCTTGCTGCAAAACCTGATCAATGATCTAACGGCTCCCCGCCGTGGTCGCGCCCGTGGCTCTGATCAACAGAATTAGGGGCAAAACAGAACCGCCGGTGCTGCACCATGAAATGCGCAGCACCGGCGGTTTGATGTATGCCGTTATGGGGTGTTCGAACTGCTCTGAACGTTGGACTTGGCGTCCTGCGCGCGGTCCTTGACGTCAGATGCCGCGCTGGTGCCCTCTTCCTTCACGGTGTTTACCGACTCCGTAGCACTCTGCTTGACGGAATCCACCGCCTCCTGGGCCGGCTCTTTCAAGCCCTGGGCTACGTCCTTGGCTGCGTCGGTGACCTCGGACACGAGGGGTTGTGCCTTTTCCTTCACGGCCTGAGCCGCTTCCTTTTCCTTCTGGCTCGCCGGAATGAGCGACGCCGCGAGGAGCCCGGCACCGAATGCGATCAGCCCGGCCGCGAGGGGATTTCCCTGCGTCTTCGAGGTGACCCGCTGGGGTGCGTCGTGGAGCGCATCGCCTGCGCTATGGGCCTTGTCCTTCACGGTCTGCGACGCGCCTTGCGCGCTGCCCTTGGCAGAGTGGGTGGCGTCGTGTGCCGACCCCATCACGCTGTCTTTGGCCGACTGTGCCGAGCCCATCACGCTCTCCTTGACGTTGCCAAGGGCGTTCTTGACCTTGTCGGTCTGGCGATGGGCGATGTTCGACGGGCTGACCTTGTCGGCCACGGCGTCGACGTCGTTCCCTAGCTCGCGACGGGTGCGTTCGATGTCCGCGCGGATTTCATCAGGTGTCTGGTTCATGGCGTGTGCTCTCCTGGTTTCAACGTAGGCGGAATTTCCTTGGCTGTCTCAGCGGTCTGCGGCATGCCCTTGATCGACTTCATCTCTTTCTTGCCCTTGAGTGCGAGAACTGCGGCGATGATGCCCCAGATCAGTGCAACGATCACGGATGCCCAGCCGAGATTGAGGAAGTCAATCGCTGCAAGGCCCCACATCAGCGCGAGGGAAAGGAAAAGAAGTACGAAGTGCCCGGCGACGGCTGCGCCACCGAACATACCTGCGCCCTTACCGGCACGGGTTCCGGACTCGCGCAGCTCAGCTTTTGCAAGTTCGAGCTCCTGACGCATCAGGGTTGAGAGGTCACGGGTGACCTCTCCGAGCAGTTGCCCGAGGGATGCGTCCGAACCTCTATCGCCGTCCGAAGGCGGTGGCGGTTGTGCTGCATGCGATCCAGCCGCGTGCGAGCCGTGGAGGTGTTGTTCAGTCATTAGCGGAAGTCCCTCCCTGATTCAGGGCCGGTCACGCCCGGCTCGGTGAACGGAGTGGTGGGGGTGACGGTCGGCGTCGTGGTCGGGGGAGCTACCGGCGGGGTATCGATGCCGGCGCCGTACGCTGGCAAATCCGTACCGTACTCGTCCGGAACCGGCGGATAGGTGGCGACATGCTGTCCGCCGCCAACCGTGCCGGAGGGCCCACCGGTTGAGGGCGAACCGCTCGAGTCCGATCCTCCGGCCAGACCGCGCGTGAGACGGCCGGCGAGGAGCCCGGCTCCGGCCGCAATCAGCAGGAACGCACCAGGGCGACGGCGGGCGAAGCCGGTAACCTCATCGAGCAGCGATCCGGGATCGCGGCCTTCGAGCCAGGATGCTGCGCTGTCGGTACGCTGGGCGACCTGCTGGACGAGCTGCTGCGCGGTGCCACCTTCAGACTTGTCAGCCATGGACTTGAGCTCGTCGGTGAGGGACCGGAGCCCGTCCGTAACGCGCTGCTGCTGCGTGCCGGCCTGGCTCTTGAGGTCCGACCCAAGCTGACCAACGAGGTTCTTGGCCTGGGAGCCGGCCTCGTGGGCAACATTCTTTGCTTCTGACCCTGCGGTCTGTGCAACGCCCTTGGCTGCGTCCACGCCCTGCCGCCCTACATCCTTGGCCTCATCCTTCGCAGCAGACGTAGTGGACTGTCCCGAGGACGAGTAGCCCTGTGTGCCCGGCGTTGAGGTGACCAGCGGGTCTTCTGACCAGTTCGTTGTGCTCATAATGACTCCTTTATTGATGTGGAGGACTCCTGGGAAGTAAGTCATCGCATCTACACAATAAGCATGCTTAGCATATGATCACAAGACCGCGACGAAAACTCTCCGCATAACCGACAAGCTCGCCGAGTCCTGTATGGACAGCCAGCTTAGTATCCTTATCGGTGAAGCGACTAGGGCCGCGGCAAGGAAAACCAGGGAGACACCATGACTTCGCCAGCATCATCACCGAGGAACAACGACGTCAGTATTGTGGCGTGCCCTGATGGGCCTTTGCTGGTGAGGGGAGAAGTTGCCATCGTGACGCCTGCGGGGGAACCCGTGCCGCGCCGCCGCAAGACCGTGGCGCTGTGTCGGTGTGGCGCGTCGACCATCAAGCCCTACTGCGATGGCTCCCATAAGCTCATCAACTTCCGCACCGATCCCGACCTTCCTGCGATTCAGGAGTAGCAAAACGAAGAGGTCGCTGACCCCGCCCTCAGACGATGTCAGCGACCTCTTGGATCACCTTTGCGGATCACTCCACGATGTACATTCCGTTCCAGCCTTGGCCAATCTTCTGCGAGCCGGTGAAGCGTCCGGTTCCGCTGCCGGTGTAGAGGAGCAGGTCGCCGCTGCTGTTGCGGGCGATCAAGTCGGCATTGGAATCGGCACCCCATGGTCCCGGGCCGGCGAAGGCTGTCATTCCGTTCCAACCTGCTCCGGGCTGTGACTTCGCCAGGAAGCCGCCCCTGCCGTTTCCTGGATACAGATGCAGACCGCCTCTGGAATCGCGGGCCAGGAGATCAGACTTGCCGTCGCCGTTGAAGTCGCCGGTGCTCAGCATTGCAGTCATTCCGCCCCACCCCGAACCAATCTGAGCCTGGCTGCGCCAGCCGCCCTTTCCATTGCCTGAGTAGAGGTAAAGCCGTCCGTCGCTGCCGCGGGCCAGAAGGTCCGGGTATCCGTCGCCGTCAAAGTCACCCGGTGTCACGAGGGCGGTCATTCCGCCCCATCCGTTCCCAATCTGTACTCCGGACTTCACGCCGCCCGTTCCGGTGCCGGCATAAAGCCAGAGCCGGCCGGTGCTGTCCCTCCCGAGGATGTCCGCAATGCCATCTCCGCTGAAATCCCCGGGCTGCAAGATCATGTTCATTCCGCCCCAGCCGGATCCGATCTGCACCCTGCCGTTGAATCCTCCTGCAGACGTGGTGGGGTAAAGCCACAGCTTGCCGGTGGAGTCTCGAGCGACGATGTCCGGATTGCCGTCTCTGTTCATGTCCGTGCGGCCAGCTGATGCAACTACAGGGGCCGGGGCCGGGGTTGGGGCGGGAGCGGGGCTTGGTGCTGGGTTGACGGCTGCGGGTGTGGTCGCAGTGATGGTCACTGAGGCCGCCGTATCCGAGACTGAGTTGATTCGGACCGTAGTCCCGGCATGGGTCGTGAAGACACTGCCCGCCTGCCAGGCCGTGTTGGTTGCGTAGTAACCCGTGTACGGCTTGCTGGATGGCATCAGGAGGACCGAGGACGCCGGCGTAAGGCCGCCGCTCTGAACAACTTTCACGCCACGGTTACCGGCGGTGGCCGTATTCGCGTCAAAACCAACCGGGACCCTGAGCTCCAGGTAGTAGATTTCGCCGCTCTTCGGGTCGGTGAACTTCAACGCCCGATTTGCGCTGGTGCCAGCCCAGGGTCGAAGGGTATACGTCTTGCTGCCGGAGGCCACACCCACGTTGAGGATCTCGTCCCCGCGGCCGAAGGCACCGTAGTCCCAGAAGCTCGAGCTGATGGCGGGGGTGTCGAACCATCGGGAGATACCCATCAGGTCGGAGGTATCACCGTAGTGGCGGATTGAGCAGTCCGTCCCGAAGCTGGCCGTGTCCGGCCTGCCGCTGGTGCACTGCAGCGAATCAGCGTGCATAAGGCCGAGCACATGGCCGAACTCGTGAGTCACCACGTTGGTGGTGAAGTTGCTCAGCGACGATGTGTAGGGCATCAGGATGCGGCCGCTGGTGCCACTGCTGCTCCAGCCGTACCCCAGGTAACCCTCCTTAAGGGGGGTGGGGATGAAGACGACGAGGGCCGTGTAAGGGCTGTAGGACCACTTCTGCTCGGCGGTGACCTTGTTCATGATCTGGTCATACGAATCCGTCGATTTTGCCGCTGATTTGAAGTTCAGCGATTCAGTAGCCACCGTCATGGTCAGGCGCCCGTTGGACATGCTCTTCCAGTACTCGCTGGATTTCGCGATGGCGGTCCTTGCCGCTGCCGCGGGAACCAGTGCTGTACTGTCCGCGAGATCGACGGTCACCAGTCGAACCTTGATGTCACCCCTCCGGGCCAGTGTTCCCCCGGCGCCGAGTGGGGACATCGCTGCCCCTTCCAGTGCGTGGGTGTTCAGGTCATGTCCGTGCCCGTCGAGCGATGTTCCGCCCTCATAGGTGTGATCGGGGTAGGACGGAATGCCACCGGGGAAGAGGTCACTTAGATCGGCCGGCGCAGCCTCCGTATGTGCGACCTCATTGGAAGCAGTTTCGGCCGGCGCAGTTGTAGTCGGGTGGGTCTGTCCGGCCTCCTGGGTTGCAGCAGGTGCGGGCTGAGCGGACTGTGCCGCCGCGGGGTGCACGCCGACCGAGAGGCTTGCCGCCAGGAGCAGGATGCCGGTGAGCGCAGCAGTGGAACGCTGAAGTGAAAGCATGAAGGTCCTTGGTGGTACGAGTGGATTGGAGCGAGCACCGCCGTGTCCCCCGACGGCAGCGCCCGACCGCTCGAATAGGCGGCGCTCAAAAGCTCCGCACCAAGTATAGGTTTAGCAATCTCCGGAAAATCGCCGGGAATTCACAAAGGATTGTCCAAGGACCCGCAGTTTTTCCTCAAGATCCCCGCAGGAAGAATGTATTGCGTAATTATCGTGAAGTTCTAATTGCATAGAGCAATTAGGACAACAATTACGAATGGGAAATCAGGAAGCGTTGCGGGCGATCCCCATCGACTCAACAACCGTCGCCGGCCGCGACCCCAGCTGTACGACGACGGCCTGCTCCGACATCATGACCGGCCGGTTCAAAGCCATTTGTGCGATGGCCAGCAGGAAGACGGGAATGGAGAGCAGGATGAAGGTCACCAGCGCGTACATGGCGATGATCGCATGTACGGGGGAGTGAAAGAGACTGGCGATGAACGCTGCGCTTCCAAGCCAGGTCCACAACCAGAACAGTGCGACAGCATAGATAACTGTCCGGGCACGCCGGTACTTCAACGGATAATGCACCCGCCGCCGTTTCATTTTATTGTGACCCCCAGGTCTCACGGATCCCGCGCCCCGCGAGTTCCTCTCATGATAATAAGCCCCGGGAAAGCTTTTGTCGCCCGGCAGCCACGCCAAAAGAATCGACGCGGCTGCCGAGCGATGAAAAAGGTTAGAGGAAGCGCACGTGGTCGGGCGTGAGATCCTCTACCCGAGTTACTCCCAGCAGTTGCATGGTGCGGGTAATTTCTTTCTCCAGGATTCCGATCGTGCGATCCACTCCAGCCCTGCCGCCGGCCATGAGGCCGTACAGGTAGGCCCGTCCGATCAGCGTGAAGTCCGCTCCCAGGGCGAGGGCTGCCACGATGTCGCCGCCGCTCATGATCCCGGTGTCCAGCATGATGGACGTCTTGCCCTTCAGCTCGGCAGTGACCTCGGGAAGGAGTCGGAGCGGGATGGGTGCGCGGTCGAGCTGGCGGCCGCCGTGGTTGGAGAGGACGATGCCGTCGGCGCCATGGTCAACTACTTTCCTGGCGTCGTCGAGGGTCTGGATGCCCTTGACGACAAGGTTGCCCTTCCAGACCTGACGGAGCCAGTCCAGGTCGTCGAAGGTCAGGGTCGGATCGAACATGGAGTTGATGAGATCCGCGACGGTGCCGGAGTAGCGGTTCAGGGAGGCGAACGCCAGAGGTTCATGAGTCAGGAAGTTGAACCACCATGCGGGGCGGTAGGAGGCGTCGATGACCGTCTTTACTGTCAGGGCCGGCGGGATGGTCATGCCGTTGCGAACATCGCGAAGACGGGCACCGGCTACGGCGGTGTCCACGGTCACCATGAGGGTGTCGTTGCCCGCGGCGGCCGCGCGCTCGATGAGTTCCATGGACCGTTCCCGGTCCGTCCAGAGGTACAGCTGGAACCAGTTGCGCCCGGTCGGTGCCGCCTTGGCCACGTCTTCGATCGACGCCGTGCCCATGGTGGAAAGCGTGTAGGGGATGCCTGCGGCTTCAGCAGCCTGTGAACCGGCATACTCACCCTCCGACTGCATCATGCGGGTGAAGCCCGTGGGTGCGATGCCGAACGGCAGTGCAGACTCCTTGCCGAGAACAGTCACCGAGGTGTCGACCTTCTCAACGTTCCGCAGGATGCCGGGGCGGAACTCGATGTCCAGGAACGCTTCGCGTGCCCGTCGAAGCGTGATCTCTGCTTCAGCTGCTCCATCCGTGTAGTCGAAGGGCGCGGTGGGTGTGCGGCGCTTTGCGATGGCCCGCAGGTCTCCGATGGTGTTTGCGCGGCTCAACCTGGCGCTCTGGCTGAACTCGGGCTTCTTGAACTGCATCAGCGGGGCAAGATCAGCAACTTTGGGGATCCGGCGCTTGAGCGCCTCAGGCGTATTGGACATGAGAAACCTTCAGGTCGAGATGTGGTCCGACCACAGTAGCGCGGTGTGGTCTGACCATGCAAGCTAAACTTGCCGCATGCGCACCCATCAGCTTGTTCAGTCCTGGCTCGAGAATCAGCTCGCC
Organism: Arthrobacter sp. MDB1-55; assembly: GCF_059092925.1. NCBI lineage: Bacteria > Bacillati > Actinomycetota > Actinomycetes > Micrococcales > Micrococcaceae > Arthrobacter > Arthrobacter sp. MDB1-55. The sequence continues at coordinate 831,299 of NZ_JBNHID010000002.1, forward strand.
GCCGGCAGGCTGGCGGTCGGTGATCGACTCCCGGGTGAACGAACGGTGGCGGAGCAGCTGGGCATCTCACGGGCGTCCGCGCGAGAGGGAATCCGTGTCCTTGAGGCGATGGGCATAGTGCGGGCCGGTGTCGGTTCCGGCCCGGGTTCGGGCACGGTGATCACAGCCAACCCCGGAGCTGCCCTTGGGTCCGCGCTTCGTTTGCACATGGCGACGTCGCATCTTCCGGTCAATGACATCGTCGAGACACGGTTGCTTCTCGAGACCTGGGCTGCCGCCCATGCCGATCCGGCAAGTTCAGCAATGAGTGAGGCTGCAGCCCTCCTGGATGCAATGGACTCCTCCGCGAAGGATGAGAAGGAATTCCTGCGGCTGGACGCCCTCTTCCATGTCGCCGTCGCTGAAGCGGCAGGCAACGTACTGATCGGCGCGATGATGTCATCGCTGAGAGAGTCCATAGAGGGGTACACGTTGAAGCTCACGCGCACCCTCCCCGACTGGGAGGCAACCTCTGCACGCCTGCGGGCCGAGCATCGCGACATCCACACCGCTATCCAGAACGACGACGGCGCCCGCGCCGCTGAGATCGTTGCCCGCCACATCGAGGGGTTCTATGCGGAGGCCGGCTTCTAGCCCCGGCTACTAATCGTCAACGGCGTGCAGGCCGGTGCGGCCGCGGACCTGGCGCTGGGGCTCTGCAAGTTCCTCAATGGCTGCCCGCAGGTGCGAGCGCAGTTCCGGAGACAATAACGCTTCATCCGACACCAGCGTGCGCTCGATGTCGCGGCCCTTCTCGAGCGTCACCCGGCCCTTCTCTGTGATTCGGACCGTCTGACTGCGCCGGTCGTCGTCTCCTCTGGTGCGCTCGATGTGACCCCTGGCCTCTAGCCGGTTAAGGGTTTTCCCAATGGTCTGCGCCTGTACGTGCACCAGCTCAGCAAGCTGTGCCTGTCGTAACGGGCCGTAGGACGCCAGAACGGCCAGGGCTGTAAACCCGGCGTGCGTGACGTCCAGCTCCGCGAGGCGCTGATTCCATGATTGCTCAACCAGCCGCGCCGCTGTTGTGAGGAGCCGGCCTGTCGACCAGGCTGAAAGATCGGGCATGCGCTTTCACCTTCCCTGTCGAACCGTTTATCCATCTAATCATCAGCTTACTTATGATTGGTATGGAATCAACCGTGCTACCCGGGCAAGGTGCCTGTCAACCCGGACTGGTTCGAGAGGAGGGCCCTGAGAACCCATTCAGACGCGTCGGCAGTGAAGCGTCCGGCGTCGTTCATTGCGGCTGTCAACGAGGGTGCAGTATCGGCGAGGCTGCGCGCATGTACAACGCCGTTTGCCGCTAGTTCCGGGGCTGACAGCGTGATCCGGCCGGCGACCGCAAGGACCGGAAGACCACGGGAATGCGCGCGGTTGGCCAGGCCAAGAGGTGCTTTGCCGAACTGGGATTGCGCGTCAAGCGAACCCTCTCCCGTGAGTACAAGATCTGTCGCCGCCAACTTGGAATTCAGTCCGGTCAGGTCGGCGACGAGGTCGAAGCCGGGCTCAAGCGATGCGTTAGCGCAGGCAAGGAAGGCCGAGGGAAAACCGCCTGCGGCCCCTGCGCCGGGCTGCTGAACGTTTACGCCCGTGGTGTCCAGGAGGAGCCTGGCCCAATGAGCGAGCGAGGCGTCAAGAGCCTCGCGAAGGTCCGCGTCGGCGCCCTTTTGCGCGCCGAAGATGTGGGCGGCGCCATCGGGTCCGCACAGCGGGTTTTGCACGTCGACCGCGATGCGCAGTTGAACGTCCTGAAGCCGCGGGTCCAGGCCGGACAGGTCAAGCACGGCCGCCCGCGACAAGGCGAGTCCACCCAGCGGAAGCTCCACGCCCTCAGCATCGAGGATTCTCGCGCCGAGCGCGCGCAGGGCCCCGGACCCACCGTCGGACATGGCGGAGCCTCCCACCCCGAGCACCACCTCGGTGGCGCCGGTGTCAAGTGCAGCGCTCAAGAGTTCGCCACTGCCGTAGCAGTGGGCTGAGCCCGCTGTCCCGGGGGTCGGCATGACGAACTCCAGTCCGCTGGCTCGCGCCGTCTCAATAACCGCAACAGAACCGGTGAGTGCCCAGGGTGCAGTCACCGAGTCCTCAAGAGGTCCGCGGACGGTCGTTTCGTGCCGGACTCCACCCGCCGCCAGCACGGCCTCCAGCGTCCCTTCGCCGCCGTCCGCGATGGGCTGCAAGGTGATGTCAGCCTCCGGCAGGACGCGGCGGACGCCGGCGGCCATCGCCTCAGCTGCTTCGGCCCCCGTCAGCGTTCCCTTGAACTTGTCGGGTGCAACCAAAATCCTCATGATACCGATCCAGCTCCTGCCGATTCACGGATAACAACCTCGCCCAGGACGGGAGCAGGAAGCTCCTGATCCGGGTTCAGGGCAAGGTTCGCGGCCTCTTCACCCAACTGCTCGAGCGGCAGATGGACCGTCGTGAGGGCGGGGGAGTAGTCGCGAAGCGTGGGAATGTCATCGAAGCCCGTGACGAGTGCATCCGCCGGTACGGAGACACCGAGTGCACGTAATCCCGCGATGGCACCGATCGCCATGACGTCGTTGACCGCGAGCAGGCACACCCCCCGCTCACCCCGGAGCTCCTCCCAGCAGCGCTGGGCGGCTTCGAAGCCGCCCTCACGGTCGAAGCCGCTCCGGACGACGGCGACCGGTTCCAGCCCCGCAGCAGTCAACGCGGCAGTAAAACCCGCAACGCGATCCCGGGCGGTGTTCAGCTCACCGGGACCGGCCAGAATGGCGAACCGGGTGTTGCCGAGGGCGACCAGCCGGGACACCAGAGCGGCGGCGCCGTCGGTATTCCCCACCGGTACTGTGAGTCCGGATCCGGGCTGACCGCCGATGGTGACCACCCGCCCGCCGTTCTGCTGGTAGCGGGCAAGCTCCTGTTCGAGGTCCGGATCACTGTGTGCGCGTCGCGAACCGGCCAGGATGATTGCGTCGGTGCGGTGGGAAGCAAAGGCGCTGACGGCGTCGTGCTCGGCGCTTTCCGAGGGGTCGGTGCTGGCGAGCAGCACCTGGCGCCGGTAGTTCCGGGCAGCGTGCTGGACCCCGCGGGCGATCGAAGAGAAGTACGGGTCGGAAATGTCGTGAACCACCAGGCCGACCAGGCCTGTGGAGGAGCGGGCCAGGGCCTGCGCCTGCGCGTTGGGAACGTAGCCGAGCTCAATCGCGGCTGCGCGAACCCGCTCGGCAATGTCCTCCGCCGGGCGGCGCGACGAGCCGTTCAGGACCCGTGACGCCGTGGCCAGGGAAACTCCGGCGTGGCGGGCTACGCCGGACAGGGTTACAGCTGCCACCTGGCTCCTTGATGTGAGGGTTCCGCCTATTGAGTGCAGTCGACGTGCCGCTGAACGCCTCGCGGCGTCATGAGGTGCACTCAGTGGAAGAAGGGGGTTGACGTGGTCTCGATCACCACTCTATATTGGAAAGCGCTTTCCACCAACATTCTTAGCCCTCTGGGAGTACAACGTGACTGAGACCAAGACCATCCGCATTGCGATGAATGGCATCACCGGTCGGATGGGGTACCGGCAGCACCTGGTGCGCTCCATCCTTCCCATCCGTGAGCAGGGTGGAGTCACCCTCGCTGACGGATCGAAGGTTCAGGTAGAGCCCATCCTCGTAGGACGCAACGAAGCGAAGATCCGCGACCTGGCCCAGCAGCACAAAGTCGAGCACTGGACCACCGACCTGGACGGGATCATCGCCGATCCCACCGTTGACGTCGTCTTCGATGCCTCCATGACTTCGCTGCGCCCTGCAACCCTCAAGAAGGCCATTGCAGCCGGCAAGCACATCTACACCGAGAAGCCCACGGCGGAGACCCTCGACGAGGCGGTTGAGTTGGCGCGCATCGCCCAGGAAGCCGGCATCACCGCCGGAGTTGTCCACGACAAGCTCTACCTGCCGGGCCTGGTGAAGCTGCGCCGCCTGGTGGATGAAGGCTTCTTCGGCCGCATCCTTTCCCTGCGCGGCGAGTTCGGTTACTGGGTCTTCGAGGGCGACCACCAGCCCGCACAGCGCCCCTCCTGGAACTACCGCAAGGAAGACGGCGGCGGCATGACCACCGACATGTTCTGCCACTGGAACTACGTCCTTGAGGGCATCATCGGCAAGGTCAAGACCGTCAACGCCAACACTGTCACCCACATCCCCACCCGCTGGGATGAGCAGGGCAAGGAATACAAGGCAACGGCCGACGACGCCGCCTACGGCATCTTCGAACTGGAGACCCCCGCCGGCGATCAGGTGCTCGCGCAGATCAACTCCTCCTGGGCTGTGCGCGTCTACCGTGACGAGCTCGTTGAGTTCCAGATCGACGGTACCCACGGCTCCGCCGTCGCGGGCCTCAACAAGTGCGTTGCCCAGCAGCGAGCCCACACCCCCAAGCCGGTCTGGAACCCTGACCTGCCCGTCACCGAGTCCTTCCGCGACCAGTGGCAGGAAGTACCCGCGAACGCCGAACTCGACAACGGCTTCAAGCTGCAGTGGGAAGAGTTCCTCCGCGACGTTTCGGCCGGCCGCGAGCACCGCTTCGGTCTCCTCTCCGCAGCCCGCGGCGTCCAGCTTGCCGAACTCGGACTGCAGTCCTCCGCCGAGCGCCGCACTCTCGACATCCCGGAGATCACGCTATGACCTCGCTCTACCTTCCATCCTCGACCGGGCTTGAGCGCTACGAACTCGCTCCGGCGACCACGTGGGCGAAGCCGACCGCGCCGCTGACCGCGCGTCATGCCTACGCAGCCGCCCACGTCATCCCCGAGGTCACCGCTGACAACACCCCCGGCGCGCCTGCGGTCCTCGACTGGGACACCACGCTGGCCTACCGCCGGGAGCTGTGGTCCTACGGGCTCGGTGTCGCGGATGCCATGGACACCGCGCAGCGCGGCATGGGCTTGGACTGGGCTGCCACGCAGGAACTGATCCGTCGCTCCGGCGCGGAGGCTGCCGCCGTCGTCGGCTCGGGTGCTGACGCGACCCGCGGCAAGACCGTCCGCGACCTGCTCGCCTGCGGTGCCGGCACGGATCAGCTGGACCTCGCGAGCCTGCCGTCCGGCAGGGCTGGGCTGAACGCCGTCGTCGAGGCCTACCGGGAACAGATCAAGGTGGTGTCCGACGCCGGTGCGAAGGTCATCCTCATGGCTTCCCGCGCACTCGCAGCGGTTGCGCAGAGCCCGGCCGACTACCAGTACGTCTACGGAATCCTGCTCGCCGAGGCTGATGAGCCCGTGATCCTGCACTGGCTCGGCACCATGTTCGACCCGGCGCTGAGCGGTTATTGGGGCAACAGCGACGTGGATGCCGCAACCAGCATCTTCCTGGACCTCATCCGCGCGCAGCCTGAGAAGGTGGACGGCGTCAAGGTGTCACTGCTCGACGCCGCACACGAGACCGCGCTGCGGGCAGCACTTCCAGAGGGCGTGCGGCTCTACACCGGCGATGACTTCAACTACCCCGAACTCATCCACGGCGACGGCACGCACTACTCGGATGCCCTGCTTGGCATCTTCGCGGCGATCTACCCTGCCGCTTCGGCAGCCCTTCAGGCGTACGACGACGGCGACGCGGACCGCGGGCGCGCAATCCTCGACTCCACCCGGGAACTCGGCAAGCACATCTTCAGCTCGCCGACGTTCTACTACAAGACCGGTGTGGCGTTCCTGTCTTGGGTCAACGGCCACCAGCCGGGCTTCCAGATGGTCGGCGGCCTGCATTCCGGACGCTCGGCGCTGCATCTCGCCGAGACTTTCCGCCTTGCGGACCAGGCCGGGCTGCTGCGCGACCCGGAGACCGCCGCACACCGCTTTGAATGGCTTCTGGCGAGCTACGGAGTGGGTGCATGAGCCGTCTCTCGTTGAACACAGCGACCACCAAGAACATCACGCTTGCCGAAGCGGTCGCCCTCTCTTCGGATGCCGGGCTCTCGCACATCGGTGTCTGGCGCGACCGGGTGGCCGAGGTCGGTCTGGACAAGGCCGTGCGGCTCGTGTCCGAAGCCGGACTGCAGGTCTCGAGCCTGTGCCGCGGAGGGTTCCTCACCGCTGCGGACGAGGCCGGGCAGGCAGCTGCGCTGGCCGACAACACCCAGGCAATCGTCGAAGCGGCGACGCTGGGTACCCGGGAGCTGATCATGGTGGTCGGCGGACTGCCGGCCGCCGGCGCGCTCATCGGTGGTGCCGCCGTCGACCCTTCAACTCCGGGTGCGAAGGACGTCGCCGCTGCCCGTCAGCGGGTCGCTGACCGCATCGCCGAACTGGTGCCGGTGGCTCAGGAGCACAACGTGCGCCTGGTGTTGGAGCCCCTGCACCCGATGTACGCGGCGGATCGCGCGGTGCTCTCGACACTGGGTCAGGCGCTCGACCTTGCGGCGTCGTTCCCGGCGGAGACCGTGGGCGTCGTCGTCGATACCTTCCACGTGTGGTGGGATCCTGCGCTCGAGTCCTCGATTCAGCGTGCGGGTGCCGAGGGGCGCATTGCGTCCTATCAGGTATGCGACTGGAACCTGCCCATTGCGGCGGACGCACTGCTCTCCCGCGGCTACATGGGTGACGGGTACATCGATTTCGAGACCATCACCCGCTGGGTTGCCGCGACCGGCTACGCGGGACCTGTCGAGGTCGAGATCTTCAACCAGGAGATCTGGAATTCGCCGGCTGCCGACGTACTGGCCACGGTGAAGGCCCGCTACGAGTCCCTCGTGGAGCCCTACCTTTAGGCCTGCAGACACAAACGCGCCGGAAAGGTGCAGGATCGTCGGATCAATCCGGCGATTCTGCACCTTTCCGGCGTTTCTGCGTGGACGCGGAGTCGTTAGGCTGGGCGCATGAGTGGAAGCGACGTGTTGGTTGAGGCCTTTTCACGAATTCCCGACGCGGTGTCGCAGGCGACGGACGGGCTCGACGCCGGCCAGCTCGCCTACCGGCCGCGTCTCTCCGATGGTTCCGGCTCTTCCGGGAACAGCATCGCCTGGCTGATCTGGCACCTCACCCGGGTACAGGACAACCATCTTGCAGATGCCGCCGATCGTAACGAGCTGTGGCTTGCCGACGGTTGGGCCGAGAAGTTCACCCTCGACCTGCCGCGGGAGGACACCGGGTACGGTCACGGATCCGCGGACGTGGACAGGGTGCGTGTCCAGGAGGCCGAGCTGCTCATCGAGTATCACCGCGCAGTGCACGCCCGAACGCTGGAGTTCGTCGAAAACCTGAGCGAGACGGACCTGAACCGGATCATCGACACATCGTGGGATCCGCCGGTCACGCTACGGGTACGTCTGGTCAGCGTCATCGAGGACTGCATGCAGCATGCCGGGCAGGCCGCCTACCTGCGGGGACTCCTGACCTGACTCGACCTTGCAAGATCGCCGGTTTGGTGCAGGATAGTTGTGCACATCCGACGATTCTGCACCGAACCGGCGATTCTGGCCGGATCTGGCTCAGAGCCCGGTCACCCGTAGCGTGATGTTGAGCCGCCCCTCCAGGCCCAGCGCAGGGTCCGATGTCCCCGGGTACGTCTTCATGACCCCGTGGTACGCCAGACGGGACTCGCCGCCGAACACAAACAGGTCGCCGGACTCGAGCCGAACGTCGGTCCATGGCTTGTTCCGGTTCTCCGTGTTCCCGAACCGGAAGAGGCAGCTGTCGCCGATGCTCAGCGACACAACCGGTGCAAGGGACTTCTCCTCCTTGTCCTGGTGCATGCCCATCTTCGCTGAGGCGTCGTAGAAGTTGATGAGCGCCGCGTCCGGGTTGTAGCTCTCGTCGCGCGCACCATACGCAGCCCCGACGGCGTCCCGCCCCAACTCAGCCAACCAGGAAGGGAAGTCCGCGACCGGGCCGCCGTCGACGTCGTCGGCTGTCCTGCTATAGCGGTAGGGCATCCAGTGCCAACCGAGGCACACCGTTTGCACCGACATCTGGGAGCCGTTGGGCATGCGTGTGTGCCGCATCGGCACCGGACCGGATGCCCAGTCTCGGCACGCCGTCACGAGCTCGCGTTGGCGATCCAGGTTCAACCAGCCCGGAATATGCACAGCGCCGGGAGCGACGACGGCCGGATCGCGAGGCAGGAGAGTAGCCATGGGCTAATTGTCTTCCATTGTGTGCGCCGTAGTCGGGCGATACGCTCGCTTCGACCGACTTGCCAGGAGGAGGAGCCATGCCCAGCCGAGAAACCTTCCGTGACGGAATGCCTTGCTGGATCGACCTCGCCAGTTCCGATCCGGCGCGGTCTGCGCGCTTCTATAGCGGGTTGTTCGGCTGGGATGTCGAGGACCTGGGACCCGACTATGGGCACTACACCAAGTTCCTCAGGAAGGGTAAGGCGGTTGCAGGCCTCATCGCCAACTCGAACGAGTCAGGTTCCCCGGACGGATGGATCACCTACTTCGCCGCCGGGAACGTGCGGGACTTGACTGAGAAGGCAGCACTGGCGGGAGCAGAAATCCTGATTGAGCCGTTCGAGGTTTCAGACCAGGGGAGCGTCGCCCATCTTGCCGATCCGTCCGGAGCGACCTTCGGGCTTTGGCAGGGAAAGAAACTGCCCGGCTTTGGACTGCACGGTGAGCCGGGTGCCGCTGTCTGGCACGAGTTGATGACCCGACAGTACCGCCTGTGCGTCGACTTCTACCCGCGTGTCCTTGGCTGGGAACCGCAGGTGGAAAGCGACACGGAGGACTTCCGCTACACGACAGGCCTGGTGGAGGGCGATCAACAGGCGGGCATCATGGATGCCGCCAACCTGCTGCGCGAAGGCGCACCTTCCGCCTGGGGAGTGTATTTCGGCGTGGAGAACACGGACGCCGTCGCGGCTCGCATTCCTGAAGCCGGTGGAACGGTGACGTCCGAACCGCAGGACTCGCCCTACGGACGGGTCTGCAGTGCAACAGACCCGTCCGGCGTAGCTTTCTGGATCAACTCACGCTAGTGCGTCACTGCCCGCGATCGCCTCTCTGAACGCGTCGAGGGATTGTTCGAGCGCCGCACGGGGATTGAATGCGTAGGTGCCGTCACCGAAGTGCTCAAAGGTGAAGTGGCCCGTGTACCCGTAATCGTCAAGGGCCGCGACGTAGCTTCCCAGCGGCAGCTCACCGTCCCCCCATGCGAGGTGCCCTGTCGGGCGTCCATCAACGAGGTGCACATGCCGGATGAGGGCTCCCAGATGCTCGTGATAGTCGGCGACTGTTTCGCCGGCTGCCGCCATGGCAACCGTGTCCAGCACGGCACCGAGATGTGAGGCGCCGACGTCGTCAATCATCCGGCGAAGTGCCGGGGAATCGTTGACTAGGTTCGACTCCACCCGCTGCAAGGGCTCCAGAACACAATCAACGCCAAGACTGCCGGCATAGGCGGTGATCTCTCCCACCGCGTCGACGGATCGCTGCCACGCAGCACCCACGCTTTCGTTCTCGAAGCCCCGGCCGGGGGTCAGAAACAGCAGCGGAGCCTGTAGTTCGGCGCACACCTGCGCCGCGCGACGGAACAGGGCAATACTCTGCTCTCGCAACCAGGCGATGGAAGACGCGATGTTGACCGGGTACATAACCTGTTCCGCGGTGATGCAGTGGATGTGCAGCTGCCGTTCTTGGAGCTGTCGGCGGACGGCCAACAGATCAGCAGCGGTGAGTTGCGGGATGTGGAACTGAGGGGCGATGCCCCATAACTCGAGCCGTTCCCTGTCGAGGGCCACCATGTCATCGAGAAAAGTCTCGAACGGCAGGTGTTGATAGGAAAAGTTCGACCCGGTGATCTGATTCGTCGAAAGGCTCACGAGAGACCTCCCGGGAACTTACTTTCCGATGCCATCGGCCAGCCCCTTCACGAAGTAGCGCTGCCCCAGGAAGAACAGGAGCACCACGGGCACCGCGGCGATCACCATCCCCGCGAAGACCACCGGGTAGTCGGTTCCGTGCTTGCTCATCAGGCTGGTCAGGCCCACAGGGAGGGTTTGGACGCCCGTCCCGCTTGTGAAGACCATCGCGAAGAGGTACTCGTTCCATGCGAATAAGACGTGAAGGATGACCGTCGAGACGATGATCGGCTTGCACATGGGCAGAATGACCCGCCAGAAAGTTGTCCACTGTGTGGCACCGTCCACCTTCGCGGCCTCGTCAATCTCCCTCGGCAGATCAATCATGTACGCCCGGATCAGGAAGGTCGTGAAAGGGATGCGAAAAGCTGTGTAGAGAATGAGAAGCGCCCAGAAAGTGTTGTAAAGCCCCAGGCCCTGAAACATCTTCACCAGCGGAACGAGGGCGACGGCGGGGGCGAGCATGAGCCCACCGAGGATTGCCGTCACGATAGCCCTGTTGAAAGGGATGTTGACGCGCGTCAGTCCGTAGGCGGCCCATGCGCTGATGAACACCGTGGCGATGGTGGAGGTTACGGTCACAAGAACGCTGGTCATCAGGTAATTGCTGACGCCCCTGTTCCAGGCATTCGCGTAGTTCTCCCAGTCCCAGGTCACGGGGAGCGCAAAGGGGTTGCCGAAGAGCTCGGCGTTCTCTTTGAAACCATTGAGCACCATCCACAGCAGCGGATAAATTACCACCACCGCCAGGCCGAGGAGGAAGGTCCACATGAAGACCTTCGCCATGATGCCGAGGAACGAGAATCGAGTCACCATTCCACTCTTCTCCTGTGTGTAATCCAGAGCTGCGCGAGAGCGATGATGAGGGTGACAAGGAAGATCACCATGGCGATCGCGGCCGCGTAACCGAAATCGTTGCGGACGAAACCGCTGCGGTACAGCCAGGTAGCGAGCACCTGGGTGGAGTTGTTGGGCCCGCCACTGGTCATCACCATCACCTCGTTGAAGACCTGAAAGGCCCCGGAGATCGTGACGATGGTCATCAGGCCGGTCATCTCACGGACCAGGGGCACGGTCACCGTGAAGAATCTGCGGATCACCCCAATTCCGTCGATGGAGGCGGCCTCGTAGAGCTCCGAAGGAATGCGTTGGATTGCGACCGCGAAGAGGAGGGTCGAGTACCCGAATCCCTGCCACTGGCTCATCGCAATCACCGCCATCATGGCGGTGCTCTCCTGGCCGAGCCAGGGCTGGGTCAGCGCATCCAGGCCTACCCCGCTCAGTACGTAGTTCAGCAAGCCGAGGTTGGGCTCGTAGATGAAGTAGAAAAGGAGGCCTGCAACCGTGAGGGAGATAGCGGACGGGATGAAGTAGACCGCTCGCAGTGCCCGCCTCCAGCGCTCCCTGCGCACACTTTCGATCAGTGCAGCCAACGCGAGTGCCCCGCATACCTGGAAGACGATGGAGACACCCGCATACAAAGCGTTGTTGCCGAGCGCTGACCAGAAGATCGGGTCACTGGAAAGCTTGATGTAGTTCTCCGCGCCGACGAAGGTCTGGCTACCGCTGTAGATATCCCATTCGAGGAAGCTGAACCCAAGGTTCTGTACCAGCGGCAGGTAGACGAACACGGCCAGGAGCACCAGGGCCGGAAGCACCCAAGCGAAACCCAGAATGCGCTTGATCCCGGACTGGCGCGTCGATGAGCTTTTGCGGATCGGGGAGTGGGGCCGGGGCACCCGCTTTGCGCGGGTGCCCTCCACTGTCAGCATGGCTTACTTCGCCGAGTTGGAAGCGTTGCGCACGCTCTCGAGCACCTCTTCGGGCGTCGAGCTACCGCTGATAATCGCCTCTCCGCCAGCAAGCCAGGCATCGGCGACCTCCGGAACGGTCACCGTATCGAGCCAGACGACGATCTGGCTCGCGTCGTTGACCTGGGTGATGCCCTCATTTACGGCGACACTCGAAGTCTCCGGCGTGACGGCCCCGAGAACGGTGCTTGGCTGTCCGTAGGGCGGTGACGAGAGAGTTTTGGCGCTCTCCGCTGTCGTCACGAACTTCATGAAATCCACCGCTAGTGCTGCGCGAGGGGACTTGGCGTTGATGAGGTATCCCTCGGGTGCGCCTTCAATGGCATCCGGGTCACCCTCGGCTCCTGCGGGGACCGGAAGCTTGAAGATTCCGAAGTTCTCGCCAGTGAGCTCGTTGCCCTCCGCTGTGACAGTGTCGAACTCCAGGATCTCCTGGTAGTACATCGCGGCCGATCCGCTTGCCAGCGCCTCCTGGGCCGTGGTGTACAGAACCCCGTTGGTGCCGTCACCACTGTCGGTGCACTCATCAACCAGGGTCTTGAACTGTTCGAGCGAAGCGACGTATCCCTCGTGGTCCAGCTTTGCGCTCTCCGGATTGAAGTCCGCCTGCAGCACCTCAGCCGGCACATTGTAGGCGAAGAGCTGCTGGAGATAATGCAGCCCAGGCCAACCGTCCTTGTTTCCGAACGCTATGGGTTCAAAACCCGCCTCCCGAAGCGGGCCGCAGCTCTCGATGAGCTCATCGAACGACGTCGGAACCTCGATCCCGGCCTCCTCGAACGCAGCTTTGTTGTATCCCATGAACTTGCCGTTGTTGTAGAGCGGTACCCCGAAGTACTTGTCGTTGTACTTGAACGCGTCGAGCGAAGCCTCTCCGAAGGTCTTTCCCCATTCGGTGTCGGGACCTATGACCCCGGTGAGGTCAGCTGCAAGCCCGCCGGTGACGAAGTTCTCCGCCCAGTCGCCTGTCCAGCTGAAGTAGATGTCCGGCAGTGCTCCGGATGCTGTCAGTGTCTTCGTCTTGTCCTTGATGCTCTGATCGGTTTCCTGAATGAGTTCAACTTCGACCTCCGGATGGAGTTCCGTGTACTCAGCGGCAAGGTCTTCGAAGTAGGGCTGCAGCGGGTCGCCGGCGAACTTCGTGAGAATGCTCAGTGTGCCGGAGAACTCCGGTTCGGCTCCTACATTGGCGACAGCGGTGCTCGACTGGTTTGCGCATCCGCTGAGTCCGAGCGCCGACGCCATAACCAGCGCGATGGCCGCCAGGGAATCTCGTTTCTGCATGGTGGTCCTTCATGTTGGACGAGCGGGACCGTCATAGCCACGTATGTGAGCCATCAAACCCGCCGTTGGATGTGAGAACAGGTACTGCGTGATTTCGACGACTATACAGAGCATCTGGTACCGGTACCAGACCTTTCCGAAAAATATTTAATTGCCTGGTCCTCTAGCCATTCGGAAGCGGTGGTTTCGGGACGATGCCCCAGTTGTAGCGCACTGGAAACAAGCGGTCTCGGCAGTCTTCTCACGAAAGTCCTTGACGGCCTCCAGCTGGATGTGCCAGCATCGGTCATGGCTGATACCGGTATCAGGTTCTTTCGATACGAACGGTTCTCCTATCGCCTACACCTCCCTCCGAAAGGAAAATGATGCTCGGTTTTGACGAGTCAGCATTCCGCAAACAGATCGCCAGTGCAGTGTCCCTCCGCCCGAACATCGAGGAGTTGGTCAGTACCATCACCGCGAAGGGGGTCAGCAACGTCTTCCTGATCGGGGCAGGCGGAACCTACGCTGCCATGTGGCCCTACGAGCACCTCGCCCGCCGGCATTCAACCCTGCCGGTGAAGGCCGCCATAGCGGCCGAGCTGATCGTTTCCGGAGATGCGACCCTGGGGGAGAACTCCGTGGCCGTGTTCACTTCCGTGTCTGGAACGACCGACGACAGCCTGCGCGCTATCGAGTACTGCAAGCAGCGCGGCGTCTACACCGTCGCGTTCACCGGTTACGCGGATTCTCCTATTGCCCAGGCAGTGGATGCTGCACTTATCTCTGAGCCGAAGACCTGGCCGTTCGACATGCAGATGCTGCTCTTCATGACGCGGCTGCTGTCTGAACGCGGAGAGTTCGCGGGTTACGAGAAATTCGCTGATGAGATGGCAGGGCTGGACGGTGTGCTTGTCGACGTGGCTCGCCAGGCGGAACCCATCGCAGCCGCCTTCGCCGATGCTCATGCCGACACCGACTATCACTTCCTCGTGGGGGGTGGGAACCTGTGGGGCTTCACGTACCTCTACTCCATGTGCATCCTTGAGGAAATGCAGTGGCTGCGCACCACCCGTGTGCATAGCGCCGAGTTCTTCCACGGGTCGCTCGAACTGCTGGAGAAGGACACCAGCGTCATCATTTTCCAGGGTGAGGATGAGACGCGCGCCCTGACCGAGCGCGTCGAAAAGTTCGCCAAGCGGGTTTCGGATGACGTCACCGTCCTTGATACCAAGGACTATCCGTTGGAAGGCATCAGCGAGGAATTCCGCGGACTTCTCGCACCAGCCGTCCTCGACACCGTCACCGGTCGTATCAGCAAACACCTCGAGCGGGTACGCAATCACTCTTTGGACCTCAGGCGTTACTACCGCGTTGTCGAATACTGATCCATTTCCAGGTTGGGCGTCTGTTCTGGGGAGCAGGCGCCCAGCTACCTAAGGGCGGCTATGAAGCATCTACAACATCGGACGGGAGGCTCCGTGAGGGTTCTGGGGTTCGGGGACAACATCGTTGATCGGTACCTTGACCGGGGGATGATCTACCCCGGTGGCAACTGCGTCAACTTCGCCGTATTCGCCCGCCAATTGGGAGCACAGTCGTCCTATTTGGGAGTGTTCGGATCCGATGAACACGGACGCTTCCTTCGGGACGCAATCGAGGCTGAAGGGGTGGACACCCGTCGTTCCGTGACCAGAGACGGCCCTAGCGGAGTCTCGTCCATCAGCATCGTGCAGGGAGAGCGGGTGTTCGGAGGGTGGAACGGAGGCGGTGTAACCGTGTCAGACCCTCTTGAACTCGACGAGGACCTGCTGGGCTATGTCGCAGGGTTCGACCTGGTGCATTCGAGTGTCTATTCCCGTTCCGAGACCGAGCTCGGAAAGATCCGCCCTTCCGGACCCCTGGTCAGCTATGACTTCTCGAGTGAAGATGAGTTTCGCAGCACCGGGTACCTGAGGCGGGTCTGCCCCTCCGTTGATCTCGCCCTCATCTCGTGTTCGGGTCTCACGGACACTGATACCGAGCAGCTTCTTTCCGCGTTGGTGGAACGAGGCGCGGGCGTGGCTCTTGGCACCCGCGGATCCTCCGGAGCCGTTGCATATAACGGGCAGGACTACATCAGTGCCCCGGCGGTGCCCATCCCGGCGACCGAACAACCGATTGACACCATGGGTTGTGGGGACGCATTCCTTACGGCATTTGCCGTAACTCTTGTGGCGGGAGGATGGAGCCGCTCGGCACCGCCCGGTGAGTCGGAGATTCGAAACGCGCTGAACGCGGGCGCCGCATTTGCCGCACGGCAGTGCCTGGTGGAGGGAGCATTCGGTCGAGGTGTTGCCGATTCCGGCATCGCGGTTACGATGTGACATGCTGACCGGGATGCGCCGAATTCAAAACAGAATGACGATCTGAATGGCGGCTGAACGTGATCGCAGCGTCGCCCCGCCAACCATCTCCGAAGTCGCCGCGGAGGCAGGAGTGGGCCGAGCTTCGGCCGCCCGTACGCTCGGCGGATATGGCTATGTCAGCCCGGAGTTGAGGGAACGCGTCCTGAGCGCCGCCGAGAAGCTGGGTTATCGGGCCAACGCGCTCGCCCGCAGCATGTCGACTGGAGTGAGCCACACCCTGGGGCTCATTGTCGCGGATATCGGTAATCCGTTTTTCGCCGGCGTCACCAGGGGGATCAGCGATTTTTCACGACAACGGGGCTTCGACACCATTGTGTTGAGCACGCACGAGGATCTCGAGGAAGAGAAGGCCGCTGTAGGGGTGCTCATCGACAAGCGCGTCGATGGCATGATCATCGCGTCTGCGGCGGTCGAACGGGACGATGTCGCCCATATTCAGGACGCGATGACCCGGGGGATACCGGTGGTCCTGGTCGACCGCGCCGTGGAGCACCTCGCGCTCGACTCGGTGGTGATCGACAACCGGGAGGCGAGCCGACGGGCGGTGAACCACCTGATCGAGCATGGCCACCGACGTATCGGATTCATCTGGGGGCCACCGATGAAGAAGCCGGCCACCACCCGGCGGGCTCTCACCGCTGCGGCAGCGCGTAGCCTCTGGACGGATGGGGAGCGGCTCCGCGGATACCTGGACGCACTCGACGACGCCGGTCTGCCTTTCGACGCCGACCTCGTCATGACGGGACCCAAGACTGAACAGAACGCAACAGTTGCCGTCTCCCGAATGTTGGCACTTGATGATCGCGTGACTGCTCTCTTCTGCACGGAGAATGACGCTCTTACCGGCTCTCTCCGTGCCGTCAGGGAGAGCGGTTTCAGCTACCCCGCGGACGTATCTCTCATTGGTTTCGATGACAGCTCCTGGGCGGCTGTGATGGAGCCTCCGCTCACGATGATCGCGCAACCGATGCTGGACCTGGGTGCGCGGGCGGCAGAGACCCTGCTGAGCGAGATAGAAGGAGCGACTCCCTCGCGGACCATGCACACACTTGAGGCACGGTTCGTAGAGCGCGCGTCGGTAGCGAAGCGCAGCCGGTGAACGCGTGCTAGCGCTCGGAGCGCAGGTAATGAAGCTGCGCTGCCACCGACTGCTGCGCTGCGGAGCGCACTGAAGGATCGACCTCGGCGTATACATGGTCGGTGACGGAGCCGACGTCGGCATCATCAGCTGCCAGACCCAGCGCCACAAGCGCTGCCCGCACCTGATCAAGCCGCTCCAGCCTGTGCGTTCTATAGGCACCGACAACCTCGTCGAGATGCGGGAGCAAAGGGCCGTGGCCCGGCAGCACGCTGGCACTGCCCAGGGACTCGAGCGTGTCGAGAGACTGAAAATATTGGCCCAGGGTTCCATCCGGGTAGCTGAGGACCGTGGTGCCGTGTCCAAGAATCGTGTCGCCGGTCAGTACGGAACCGTCGGGGCCGTCGTCGGGTAAGTAGAAGCACACGGAATCTGCGGTGTGGCCCGGCGTGGCCATAACCCTGATTTCGACGCCGCCGGCGGTAACAATCTCGCCGTCATCGAGCGGATGGCCCCCGTGGCAATATCCGGGGTCGAGGGCGCGAACCGGCGCGCCGGTGATCTCGTGGAAGAGGGCGCTGGCCTCGGTGTGATCCCAGTGATGGTGGGTGATCAGCACCAGTTCCACGAGCCCGGCCGCTTGCAGGGCGGCTACATGGGTGTCGTCGGGCGGCCCCGGGTCAACCACAACTACGGCAGGTGAACCCGGCGCGGCGATGACATAGGAGTTGGTGCCGTCCAGGCTC
Organism: Arthrobacter sp. MDB1-55; assembly: GCF_059092925.1. Taxonomy (NCBI): domain Bacteria; kingdom Bacillati; phylum Actinomycetota; class Actinomycetes; order Micrococcales; family Micrococcaceae; genus Arthrobacter; species Arthrobacter sp. MDB1-55. The sequence goes on from NZ_JBNHID010000002.1 coordinate 848,456, forward strand.
ATCGGTCCGGGGTTGGGCGCAAGGTGGTAGCGCGTAAGCGGGCTGCTCGGGGTCAGGCCACCCTTCACAGGGGACACCGGTTAGCGGACTGTCTCTCGGATCTCGCCGAACGGAACCTCGGGGGAGACTTCCGCCTGGGTGTCGGGCCCGAGGTTCGTCGTGACCAGGACGCCGTGCTCGCCGCCGGCAATAGACTGCTTGAAAACGGGGATCAGGGCGGCGGCCGTGCTGTCGTCCAGCCCTGCAAGGTAGGCGCGGTAGGAATCGGGAAGCTCTGAGTAATCCGTCATGGTCCCCAAACTACGCTCGCGCGCGTCCCGCAACAACCGTCGGACCTCTTCGTCCGATACCTGCTCGAAGGCGCGGTAGGCGCTGCCGACGGCGGGCAGGTTCGGCGCGGCCCACGGACTGACCAGCTCGTCGACGGCACTGCCCACTGTCACTGAGGCGCTGGACAGGAACACCGGTGCGGCGGCGACGATGCGCTTCACCCCGGCCTTTCGAAGAGCCGCTACGGCGGCGAGCATCGTGGCTCCGGTGGCAACGCCGTCGTCTACTATCACCACCGTCTTACCGGCCACGACCAGCGGCTCCATCCCCTCGCGGTACAGAGCTTCACGTCGCTGCAGTTCGGCGAATTCACGTTTCGCAACGGCTGCGAAGACGGCGTCGGCATCCCGTACCTGCTCCAGCACGCGCGGATTCCGGACCGTTTCGACGGCGCCGCCGATGGAGGCAAGGGCGCCCATCGCGAGCTCCGGGAACGAGGGGACCCCGACCTTGCGCACCATGACGACGTCGAGCCGTGCGCTAAGCGCTTCCGCCACCACTGCGGCGACCGGAACACCTCCTCGCGGAAGGGCGAGAATGAGCAGTCCATCGGCCTCGACCACCGGCATTAGCGCCGTGGCGAGGAGTCGACCGGCATCGGCTCGGTCGACGTATCGCTCTGGTTCTTCCTGAGTTCTCACCATCTTGGGCACCGGTCGGAAAGGAGGGTCTTTCATTCGAGCTTAGAGGATGATAAACCGGCAGTAGCCTTAGCAATTCGAGTCAGACGAAACCGAAACAACAGGAGAGAGGTACGTCATGGCAGAGCGGGGAAACACAACCCACGGTCCACAGGTGGACGACCAGATGAAACACGAGACACAGGGGCTGGTGCACAGTAACCATCCCACCCGTGCTGAGGACTGGCGTGAGACCGAAAGCGTGGACGACTCCGACGATACGGCCGAGGGCGATCAGCCCGTCTACGTGTCGCAAACCAACCAGGGCGAGGGAGCCGTCGTCGAGGACGGACTCACTCAATCGGTCGATGAAGCTGCCGGCAATGACGACGACGAGGAGGCGCAGTGACCAGCACCCTGCACATGCTCGCAGACCTCTACAGGAAGCCGGGTCCATGGGTGACCATTTACACGGATGCGAGTACCGGGACCGTTGATTCCCTCCACGCCGACGATGTCCGGCCGGACAACATTGCGACGGCGCTTGAGGAGGCGGGAGCGTCCAAGGAGGACCGCAAAGCGGTGGCTGAGGCCCTCCGCCAGTCTGCGAAAGGCATTCCGGATCCGGTGGCCCGGTTGCTCGTCGTCGCAAACGGCACGGTGGAGCTCGACGAGTTCCTGCCCGGCACCCTTGCACTGCCCGAGTTCACTTCGGTGAACGAAGTGCCGAACCTGTGTCCATTGCTGTGGCACCGTCCGGACGATTTCTCCTACGTAGTGGCCGAAGTAGGCCGCGACGGCGGCGAGATCCACCTTCGCCGCGCAGGTGGACGGCAGGACGACGACATGACCCACATCGAGGGCGAGACCGAGAACCTCAAGAAGGTGCCAAGCGGTGGGTGGTCACAAGGACGCTACCAACATCGCACCGAGAATATCTGGAAGGCGAACGCCTCGGACATCGCCGGTGAGATCGACCGGATTGTCCGCAGCTGCCGGGCAAGGCTCCTCGTTGTCGCGGGTGACATCCGTGCCCGGAACCTGGTCGCGGAACAGCTGAGCGAACAGTCAAAGGAGATCCTCACCATCGTCGAAAGCCATAGCCGGACCGACGGTGCGGACAAGGGCGCCTACGCGCAGGAAATCGACAAACGAGTCGCGGAATGCATTGCGCGACGGCAAGCGCAGTTGCTCGAGAGGCTCAACAACCAGAAGGCGCGGGCCAATCCCGAGTCAACGGAAGGTATCGGTTCGGTGGTGCACGCGCTGCAGCAGGCGCAGGTCGACACGCTGCTCCTCGAGACCGCCGGGCTGAACGGCCATCGGCTTCTTGCTCTGGGAGCAGAACCGTGGACCGCCGAGGTCGATGGGGAAACTGCAGGGTCACCCGTGCTCGGGGAGGTGCCGGCGCCGTCGTCGTTGTTGCGGGCGGCGGTACTCACCGACGCTGAGGTGGCACTCTTTCCTTCCGGCGCGCTCGACGGCGGACCAGTGGCTGCGCTGTTGCGCTGGCCGGTAGGGCCCACCGTTCCTTCCGCTCGCTGATGGGTGATCGGCTGGTAGCTGACGCTGTTGTCGAGCGGTTGACCGCCTGGGGAGTCGAGCGCGTGTTCGGCTACAGCGGGGACGGGATCAACCCGGTCCTGGGCGCGCTTCGGCGTGCCGGTGGGCCGGCCTTCGTTCAGGCTCGTCATGAGGAGAACGCAGCCTTCATGGCGGTGGGACACGCCAAGTACACAGGTGGAGTCGGCGTGATGCTCTCCACGCAGGGACCGGGTGCTGTTCACCTGCTCAACGGCCTGTACGACGCACGGATGGACAGCGTGCCCGTTGTCGCCCTGGTGGGGCAGCAGAGCCAGACTGTCCTCGGCTCGGCGTATCAGCAGGAAATCGACCTGCAGAGCCTGTTCAAGGATGTCGCCTCCGGTTTCCGGCAGCAGGTGAACAGCCCCGACCAGGCGCTCATGGTGATAGACCGGGCGTTCAAGGCGGCGCTCGCCACCCGCTCGCCCGCCGTCGTCATCCTGCCCCACGATGTGCAGCAGGAGCCCGCCCCGGAGCTGGAGCACGAGCACGGCGTCATCCCGTCCGCCCCGCTGTGGAGCCCAGGGAAGATGGTCCCGCAGGATCAGGACCTGCACGACGCCGCCGCCGTCCTGAATGCCGGATCGAAGCTCGCGCTGTTGGTTGGGCAGGGCGCACGGCTTGCGCAGGAGGAGGTGGTGGTGCTGGCCGAGAAGCTGGGCGCCGCCGTCGTGACCAGCCTGCTCGGTAAACCGTACGTGGACGAGGCGCTGCCGTACGCCGCAGGCACCATGGGACATCTGGGTACCAGCGCCAGCGGCTGGGTGATGGCCAACTGCGACACCCTGCTGATTGTCGGCTCGAACGATCCGTGGACCGAGTTCTACCCGCCGCCCGGTAAGGCCCGAGCGGTGCAGATCGACAATGACGCAAAGGCGATCGGGAACAGATACCCGGTGAAAGTGGCCGTGACCGGAGACGCCGCGGAGGCTCTCCGCGCTCTGCTGCCTCTGGTGAAGCATCGCACTGGTTGGCTGGCGGACGTCGAGCGCCATGTGGACGCCTGGCGGAGCCTTTCAGAGGCCCGGGCCTTCACCGCCGCGGATCCCGTGAACCCGGAGCGCGCTGTCCGGGAGCTGAACGGGCGCCTGCCGGATGATGCGCAGGTGGCTATCGACGTCGGCAGCTGCGTGTACTGGTACGCGCGCCAGCTGCATCTGCCTGCGGGCGTCCCCGCCCACCTTTCGAGCACCCTCGCAAGCATGGGGTGCGGTATCCCCTATGGTCTGGCGGCGAAGCTCGCGTCTCCTGACCGTCCGCTGGTGGTGCTGAGCGGCGACGGCGGCATGCAGATGACCGGAATGGCCGAGTTGATCACGGTCAGCAGGCTCTGGAAGAACTGGAAGAACCCGGTCTTCGCCATCTGCGTCCTCAACAACCGTGACCTCGCCGAAGTCAGCTGGGAGCAGCGTGAAACGGAAACCGAGCCGCGCTTCGATGACAGCCAGGACATTCCGGACGTGGACTACTCCGGCTACGCGCGGCTCCTCGGTCTGGATGGGGTGAGGGTGGAGAACCCTGAGGACGTCGGTCCGGCCTGGGACCGTGCACTCTCCGCCGACCGGCCGTTTGTGCTCGACATCCGCACCGACGCTGACGTTCCGCTGCTTCCGCCGTTCCCCGGCGGGCAGGAGTTGGCCCAGTCGATGGAAAAGGCGCTGGAGACCGAGGGGAACAACCACGCCCTGGAGTTGCTGCGGGAGTACGTGCGGCTGGAAATCGAGGCTCAGCTCTAGGTCGTCCGGAACGGGGTCACCAGAACGGGCGGACTATCCCACCGAACGGGCGGATTCGGGGGGATAGTCCGGACTATCCCATGGAATCCACGAGTTCAGTGGGACCCGTCAAACCCGCTTACGTTTGTAGCTGCCGAACGTCAGCAGCAGGCGGTGCGCCGTGATCACCAGCGCCAGCCAGGCGAGGCCCAGGGTCCACGCGACGGCAACGTCGGTCACCCAGTGGTGCCCGAGGTACACGCGGGTGGCGCCCATGATGAACGCGAAGGCGACGGCGCCGAGAACGGTCAGCGCCCGTGCGCGCTTCGAGTGCTGGCGCAGCACCAGCAAGTACGCCGTCACTCCGGCAATCACCACCGCATTCAACGTGTGGCCGCTGGGGAACGACGGGGACACCTCGTAAGGCGGCACCGCGAACTGGAGGTCGGGCCGGAGCCGTCCGATCGCCTCCTTCCCCAGGACCGTCATCAACAGCGATCCGCCGGCAGCGGAGATCATGAGGAGGAACGGCGTGAAGGAGCGCCGCACCACGGTGAAAGCAAGTACCGCGCACGTTGCGAGGATGGGCATTCCCACCGGGCCCCCGAGGTGGGTGAACGCGGTTGCTGCGCCGTCGAGACCGGGGGACCGTAAGTCCACTGCCGCGTCGAGCGTCGGCTGGTCGAGCGCTGCGATTCCGTCGTCCTGGGCCACAGCCTCATACACCTCGGCAGAGGCGACCGTGAGCGACACCGCCGCGCCGATGCCGATGACCAGCATGATCACCAGTGTCCAGCGCGGTCCGATCCACTGGGCGACCGCCCTCACGCATGTGACCAGTAACCGGCCTACCGGTGTCGTCCACCGGGTGAGGTCGCGGGCGCCGACGTGACGGTCTTCGTTCTCCGGGTCCTGAAACGACATCTTCCGAGGTTAGCAACGCTGCCTGTTCTCTGCGTGGCCGTTCCGCGAGCGTAGGCTGGCCGCATGAATACACAAGCCCGGGACCTGCTGCGCGGGCTGCCCGTCTTCCCCGAGCAGATGCGTCCGTTCGATCCCGGCACCGCGCCGGCTTCACCGGTGGATCTGTTCACGGAGTGGTTGAGCGCCGCGATCGACGACGGTGTACCCGCCCCGCACGCAGTCACCCTGTCAACAACCGACGACGACGGACGCCCGGACGCCCGTGTGGTCATTCTTCGCGACCTGGACGAGAACGGGTTCTCCTTTGCTACGAGCAGCGAGAGCCCGAAGGGGCGTCAGCTTCGGGAAACCCCCTATGCCGCTCTGACCTTTTTCTGGCAGGCGGCGGGCCGGCAGGTGCGGGTCAGCGGTCCGGTGACGCCGGGCACGGCGGAGGAGAACGACGCCGACTTCCGCCGTCGTCATCCCACTGCACGCGCGCTCGTGCTCGCCGGCGGGCAGAGCGAGGTCATTCTCGAGGGGGAATCGGTGAGCGCCGCCGTCGAGCGGGAACTGGCGGGGATTGAGGGCAAGGGATCGGCGACGTGGACCATCTACACCGTCGCCCCGGAGCGGCTGGAGTTCTGGCAGGCCGATGCGGAGCGTCGCCATACCCGCCTTCGCTACGTCCGCGACGGAGAGGGCTGGCGGCGCGACGTTCTCTGGCCCTAGTCCTAGTGGCCGAAGGAGTCGGAATCGGTGATGTCATCGTCGCCGGTGTCCAACGCCGACAGTGACTCCACCTCTTCCTGCTCCAGCTCGAAGCCGAACAAATTGATGTTCTGCTTGATGCGGAGCGGGTTCGCGGACTTTGGAATTGCGATCAGACCCAGCTGGAGGTGCCAGCGCAGCACGATCTGAGCGGGCGTCATGCCGTACTTGTCCGCGAGACGGTCCACGGCTGGATCCTGCAGGAGGGCGCCGCCCTTGCCCAGCGGGCTCCATGACTCCGTGATGATGCCGTGCTCGGCATGGAAGGCTCGCGACTCGGAACGGGTATGCCGGGGGTCGAGCTGGATCTGGTTGACGTCCGGTACCAAGCCCTCGTCGAGGACGCGCTGCAGGTGGGCGGGCTTGAAGTTTGAGACGCCGATGGCCCTGATCAAACCGTCCTCGCGGAGCGCGGCAAGGCCTTGGACAGCCTCGACGTACAGGTCCTGGTCCGGGTTGGGCCAGTGCACCAGCAGCAGGTCAATGTAGTCCACGCCCAGGCGGGCTGCGCTCTCCTCGTATGCTTTGCGGACGCCGTCGACGCTGTGCCATTGCTTGTTGAACTTGGTGGTGATGAAGACCTGCCCGCGGTCAATTCCAGACCTGCGGATACCCTCGCCGACCCCGGCTTCATTCCCGTAGTTCTCCGCAGTGTCGAACAAGCGGTAACCGGCGGATACGGCCTGCTCGACGGCGTCTGCTGCCTCCTCATCGTTGAGCGGCCAGGTGCCGAGTCCGAGCGCCGGAATGGACACTCCGCTCAGGAGTCCGATGGTTGGGGCCGCTGCGTCAGTCATAGTTCTCCTCGTATGGGTATGGGTATGGGTATGGGTGTGGGTCTTGGTCTGCCTTCTGCCCAGCCTTCTAGTTGGGCAGGGTGTGCGTCAATCCGTGACCAAGTGATCGGGTCCGGAATGGTGGTGCGAAACGGACCGGGCGGGCAGACTGGGACGGTGAGTCAAGGCCGGACCTCGTGGGTGCTGCACGTCGACCTGGATCAGTTCATCGCCGCGGTCGAGGTACTGCGACGGCCCGAGCTGGCGGGAAAACCGGTCATCGTCGGCGGCCGGGGTGATCCCACGGAGCGAGCGGTCGTCTCGACGGCGTCGTATGAAGCACGTGCATTCGGCGTCGGTTCCGGAATGCCGCTGCGCATCGCGGCCCGGAAGGTACCGGACGCCGTGATCTTGCCCGTGGATCACGAGGCGTACCTCGAAGCGTCAGAAGCGGTGATGGCCACGCTCCGCGCGCAGCCGGGCGCAACCGTACAGGTGCTGGGCTGGGACGAAGCCTTCGTTGGAGTGGAGGCGGGGGACCCGGAGGCATACGCCCGACGCCTGCGTGAAGCGGTGCTCGAGAACACCCGCCTTTCCAGCAGTGTGGGGATCGGCGACACCCTTGTGCGCGCGAAGGTTGCGACGGGCTTCGCGAAGCCTGCGGGGGTCTTTCGCCTGACCGAAGGCAACTGGCTCGAGGTGATGGGCGAGCGGCCGACGATCGACCTCTGGGGTGTGGGGCCGAAGGTGTCCCGCCGGCTTGCTGCGCACGGGATCGTCACCGTTGCCCAACTCGCAGCGTGTAATCCCGCCGATCTGGTCCCGGAGTTCGGTCCGAAGATGGGTCCGTGGTACGCACAGCTGGGACGCGGTGACGGCGAAACCGTGGTCGATGACACTCCCTGGGTTGCCCGCGGACACAGCCGGGAAACGACGTATCAGCAGGATCTCACCGCCCCCGCGCAGGTGGACGACGCCGTCAGGGAACTCGTGGCGCGGGTTCTCGAGGACGTTATCGCCGAAGGCCGCCCGGTGGTCGGTCTGACGCTGAAGGTCCGGTACGCGCCGTTCTTCACCAAGACCTATGCGAAGCGGATACCTGAGACGTTCGACCGTGAGGTGGTGCTGGACCGCGCTCTGGAGCTCGTCGGGAAGATCGAGCAGGGGCGGCCTGTGCGGCTCCTTGGTTTCCGGGCGGAAATGTCGATGCCGGAGGAAGCGCGGAAGGGGCACACTCCGACGCGCAGCGGGTGGTGAGAGCGCCGTCGTACTTCTGGGTTCCGCCCCGAAAGTGCGGGCTCCCCGGATGCGGGCGCAACCGGGGAGCCTAGGGGCCAGCTGTTCAGCGCCTGACAGCTAGGAAACCGTCACCGGTTCCTTGCGGCCCGATACGCCGCGGACGGCCTCGTCGAACTCGGCCTCGATCTCCGCGTTCGGCTTCCAGGTCATCCGGCTGACCACGACGGCGACAAGCAGGTTGGCGAAGAACGCCGGGACGATCTCGTACATGGTGTCGGCGAGCGGGGAATTGCCCCAGACAAAGACAATCACAGCGCCAACGATCATCCCTGCCAGTGCACCCGGCATGGTCAGCTTCTTCCAGAACAGCGAAAGAAGCACGGCTGGGCCGAAGGAGGCACCGAAGCCTGCCCAGGCGAAGGCCACCAGAGCGAGGATCGACTCGTTACGGCCAGAGGCCAGCACCATCGCGACGACGGCAACAACCAGCACGCCGAGGCGGCCAAGCATGACGCCCTGCTTCGCGTTCAGAGTCTTCTTGGACACCATGTTATACAGGTCCTCGACCAGCGCCGAGGAGCACACGACCAGCTGTGACGAGATGGTGCTCATGATCGCTGCAAGCACTGCCGCCAGGACGACGCCGGCAACGAACGGGTGGAAGAACGCCTGTGACAGCGACAGGAAGACAGCCTCCGGATCCTGAAGGGTCAGGTCCGGGTTCTGCTGGAAGTATGCGATGCCGACCAGGGCGGTGGCAACGGCGCCGAGGACCGTGAGGACCATCCAACTGATACCGATCCGGCGTCCTGCCCTGGCGTCACGGGGGCTCCGCATCGCCATGAAACGGACGATGATGTGCGGCTGGCCGAAGTAGCCCAGACCCCAGGCCGCGGCGGAAATAACGGCGAGGATTGAACCGCCCGCGAAGAAGCTCAACAGGGACGGATCGACCGCGCTGATGGACTCGGTCATGCCCGTGAAACCGCCCACACTAACCAGTCCCATGATCGGGACGAGGAGCAGTGCGACAAGCATGAGGAGACCCTGCGCCACATCGGTGTAGGTAGCACCCATGAAGCCGCCGAACAGGGTGTAGAGGATGGTGACCGCCGCTACGAGGATCATGCCGAGGGTATAGCTGGAGTTGAAGGATGACTCGAAGAAGACGCCTCCGGCCACCATGCCGGAGGAGACGTAGAACGTGAAAAAGACCAGGATGATTACGCCCGAAACCACACGAAGAACGCGGGAGCGGTCCTTGAGCCGGTTCTCGAGGAAGCTTGGCACCGTGATCGAGTTATTCGACACCTCGGTGTAGCTTCGCAACCGTGGCGCGACGAACTTCCAGTTGAGCCAGGCGCCTACGGTCAGACCGATGGCGATCCAGATCTCGACCAGGCCGGATAGGTAGATCGCCCCGGGAAGCCCGAGCAGCAGCCAGCCGGACATATCGGAGGCTCCCGCACTGAGCGCGGCGACGCCCGGAGTGAGCCCGCGGCCGGCGAGCATGTAGTCGTCGAGATCGGATGTTCGCCGGTAGGCGTACCAGCCGATCCCCAGCATGGCGAGCATGTAAAGCGCCATGGCCAGGTACTGCCAGATCTGGTCAGTCATTGGTCAGATTCACATCTTCCTTGGAGTTGGCTGTGTGCAGCGGCCCACTATTCCAAGGGGTCGTCCAGTTTGGCCAATAAGGTGAACTGGTTCACAGTTCTCCGGGCGGCAACCGCTCGAGCGATGTTACTCGCGGGTAATATGGAGCGATGCACCTGATCTTCCGGACCCTCTGGCTCCTCATCGCCTCCCGTCGACGCAAGGCAGTAAGCATCTGGGACCCGGCATCCCTGCCGCTGCGGGTTCAGCTCACGGACATTGATATAGCGATGCACGTCAACAACGGCATGTACCTCTCGCTGATGGATCTGGGGCGCTTCGACCTGATGATCCGGAGCGGCTTTTGGAAGGTCATGCGTCAGAAGGGCTGGAGCCCGGTGGTGAACGCGGAGACCATCACATTCCGGAAGTCCCTGCAGCTTGGGCACCGCTACACCATCGAAACCCGGATCGTCGGTTTCGATGAGCGCGCAATTTACTTCGATCAGCGCATGGTGCGCGACGACGAGGTCTACGCACGCGCCTATGTCGCCACGCGCCTGCTCGGCTCAAAGGGACCCGTTCCAAATGCCGACATCTTCGAAGCGTTCGGATACCCGCCTGAGGATATGGTCCTTCCGGAATGGCTCCACGAATGGCGCTCGAACACCGCGCTTCCCAGCACTCGCAGGCCTGCGCCGCACGAATGGGTGCGCTAGGTATCGGGGCGGGTCGAGGGCGTCAGCCTCCGTTGAGGACTGCGCTCGCGACGACGAAGATCACGAAACCGAGAATCACTACGGCGATGCCGGCCATCATTACGTAGCTGACTTTCTTTTGGCCCTTCGGGGTGAGCTCGCCGTCGTCGATGGAGGGCTGCTTGTCCGGAGTCTCATTCATCAGGTGTCCTCAAGGTCGGCTTCGGCTGTCGTTCCATCGTAAGAAGTCCAGGATGAAAAGGAAAGGAAGCTTACTACCTCACCGGTAGCGGCGATGCAGGTCTTCCGCACTCAACGATGCTCCGGACGGTTCCGCACCGTTCGCCTCCGCAATCCACGGCCCTGTTCCGTCCGACTGGTCGAGGACGCCTTCCTCCAGCCATTCGTACCGGCCGTCCAGAACCCTTCCTGCGAGCCGGGAATCGGCGTTGTCTGTGTTCCTCCACAGGTCGGTGAAAAGCTGCTCGATCCTCATCCGGGATTGCCGGCAGAACACGTCGGCGAGTTCGCCTGCCTCCTGACGCCCCTGTCCCTCCAGGTGTTTGGCGTGTGAGCAGGTTGCAGCCATTGCGAAGAGCTCCGCCCCGATGTCCACGATCCTGCCGAGGAATACCTGCCGGTGCTCGAGCTTCGCCTGCCATCGGGCCATACCGAGGAAGGTGTGACGGGCCAGGCGTCGGGATGCCCGCTCGACGAAGCGCACGTGGCCGGCGAGCCGGCCGAAGTCGGAATATGAGCGCGGGGACATGCCCGGCCCTGCCAACAGGTGCGGCAACCAGCCGGCATAGAAACTGCTGGCGCCGGCTGCCGCCTTTGCTTTTGCCCTCAGATCAGCGTCCGACGACGCAAGGTCGCCTGCCGCCGCGAGGTGGGCATCGACGGCCTCCCGTGCGATGAGAAGGTGCATGATTTCAGAGGACCCTTCAAAGATCCGGTTGATCCGCAGATCCCGGAGCTGCTGTTCAGCCGGCACGGCCCGCTCCCCGCGGGCTTTGAGGGACGCAGCAGTCTCATACCCGCGACCTCCCCTGATCTGCACCAGTTCATCGGCGATGCGGTAGGCCATCTCACTGGACCAGAGTTTCGCCAGCGCCGCTTCGATGCGAACGTCTTTCTGGCCCGAGTCAGCCAGCGCGGCTGAGAGCTCGAAAACGGATTCGAGGGCGAACGCCGTGGCCGCAATGAAGGAGATCTTCTGGGCGACCGCCTCATGTTTTCCGATCGGGCGCCCCCACTGCACGCGGGCATTCGACCACTGCCTGGCGATCTTGAGCGACCATTTCCCTGTTGCCGCACAGTTCGCGGGAATGGAGAGCCGGCCGGTATTGAGGGTTGTCAGGGCGATTTTCAGACCCTGGCCCTCTCTGCCCAGGCGGCTAGCCGCTGGAATCCGGACATTTTCGAAGCGGGTGACGCCGTTCTCGATTCCACGCAGCCCCATGAACGCGTTGCGGTGCGTCACCGTGATGCCAGGTGTGTCCGCTTCGACCACGAACGCAGAGATACCACCCGGTCCACCGCTGTGAGGTGGCACCTTCGCCATCACCACTACCAGTTCGGCGATCACTCCGTTCGTGGTCCAGAGCTTGCTGCCGTTCAGGATGTAGGTGCCGTCGTCGTCGGTATAGGTGGCGGTAGCGTTCATGCGGGCGGGGTCCGAGCCGACGTCGGGTTCGGTGAGGAGGAAGGCGGAGACCGCGCCGGACGCGCAGCGGGGAAGGTATTCGCGCTTCTGTTCCGGCGTGCCGAACATGCGGACCGGCTCCGGGACCCCGATCGACTGGTGTGCCGACACCAGTGCGCCGATGCTGGGGTGAACGGATGAGAGGAGCATCAGGGCTCGCCCGTAGTAGGTCAGCGAGAGGCCCAGGCCACCGAATTCCTTGGGAATTTTGATGCCTAAAACTCCGACGGAGGCCAGGTCGCGAAGGTATTCGTCGGGGATCAGCGACTCCTTCTCAATCCGTTGTCCCTCCATGGTGGCCAAAACCGAGGTAAGGCGGGAGAGGAACTGTTCGCCGTCGTCGTTCTCGGTGTAGGTGGAGGATGGCAAGGGGTGGATGAGGGAGATGTCGCAACGGCCCAGGTAGAGGCCTTTCGCGAAGCTTGGCCGGTTCCATTCCGTCTCGCGGGCGGACTCGGCCACCTCCCGGGAAGTGCGCTCGTTGACGTTCTCCTGAAGTGCCTCGGCGCTCATGGCAGCCCCCTTCATTGGCAGGCTCCGCCAGCCGGAACCCGGCCATGGACTAATGCTACTCCCGAGTAGGAAAACGGAATCCTAGCGTCACAAAAAGAGTTATTAGAACGAGCCTTATGATTTCCCAAGGAATGCCCAAGGAGCGCGACGCACCCTTTCTGCAACCGAAGCTGATAGTAAGCAAGGTTTCGGTCTCACAAAGGGAGCTCTGAAATGTCCAATTCTCATTACGCGGTTGATCCACCGAAGGGACGCCGCACCCAACCCAAGAAGGTCACCGCCTCTGTCCTCACAAGCGTCATGTTGGTCGCAGCGCTTGCACCCCTGGCAGCCTCGCCCGCCCAGGCGGCCACCGCTGCTACCGGCCCCGTCAGTACGCTGCACGGTTATCCGGAATGGTTCGATGACGGGACCATCAAGCTTGCGCTCTGCTATGAAGCAGGCCGTGGTTGCCTGTCCGAGCCGCCTAATCCGGAACTGCCTGCCGCCTACCCGGACAACTTCCCGGACGAATCCTTCTGGTTCCAAGCCTCTGCGCAAGTGGGCACGCTGGGATCATACGAAGCTGCCCTCGAGGCGGCGCACGCCAACGAAGCAGTCATTCCCGGTGATCAAATCGGGTTCGGCCGGCTGAGGTTCCGCTTCGAAGGGCTTACCGCAGGACAGGTCTACACGATCACGCACCCCTACGGAACCCACCAGTTCACGGCTACGGCCGCCCCGGGTGGTGGTGGTGAGATCAATGCCACGATCGATAATGGTTGCCTTGAGACTCCCTGTGACTGGAACAGGGTTGGCGCAGCGTTCCTGGGCGACTTCGCCGTAGGGAGCACCGCCACCTTCCTGAGGCAGACCACGGCACCGGCGGGAACCATCGGTGATATCAACACGGCTCGCACAGTCACGGGTGCGCCGTCGGGAAACAATAGCGTTTCGATCGTCGGCCCCGGTGTTAATCAGTCGACGAACCTGTTCACGGTTCAGGGTCTGATCGCCGACGTTGTCGACGGAGCGCCATCGACGCCGAATCTTGATGACCTGAGCGACACCGGTCGCTCCAACGCCGACAACATCACCAACGACACCACGCCGACCTTCTCGGGCACGGCCACGGCAGGAGCCGCTGTCGAGCTCGTCATCAACGGTGTAGGCACAGGTGTTACCGCCGTAGCTTCGGCAACCGGCGCGTACACCTTGACTCCCACGACGGCTCTTACCAGCGGTGCCTACAGGGTTCAGGCCCGTGTCGTGACCGACGCGACCACGGGCGCAGTAGCTACTTCGGGAACCCTGCAGATGACGGTGGACACTGCCGCTCCTCTGGCCCCGACGTTCCAGAGCACGCCGTCGAACCCGACTGCAAGTAATACGCCGTCCTTCACGTTCAGTGGTGAGGCCTCGGCCACGTTGGAGTGCCAGTTGCTGCCGACGAACTCGGTCTGGCGTGCATGCACTTCGCCTCATTCCTACGACGCCCAGGTGAACGGTACCTACACGTTCAACGTGCGGGCCACCGACACCGCCGGCAACGTGAGCGCGAACGGTTCGTACACGTGGCAGATCGGCACCGCCACGACCCCTCCGCCTCCGGCCACCACCGCACGGCAGAAGGACATGAACGGCGACGGCCGGCCCGACCTCGTGGCACGCGACGGCGCAGGCACCCTGTGGATGTACCCATCCACGTCAGCCGGCGGCTTCGGCACCCGGATCCAGATGGGTACCGGCTGGGGCATCATGAACACCATCCTGCAACCCGGTGACCTGAACAATGACGGACGCTCCGACGTCCTGGCACGCGATACCTCGGGACGGCTCTGGCTCTACACCGGAACCGGTACCGGCAGGATCAACGCCGGCGTCCAGATCGCCACGGGGACCAACTGGGGTGCTTTCAACTCCTTCGTCACCCCGGGTGACTTCAACGGCGACCGCCGGGCTGACCTTCTGGTCCGCGACGCCGCCGGCGCACTCTTCCTCTACCCAGGAAACGGTGCGAGCGGCTTCGGCACACGCACCCAACCGGGCAGCGGCTGGGGAGGGTTCACCTCCTTGGTCAGCACGGGTGACTTCAGTGGTGATGGCCGCTCAGACGTCATCGCCCGTAACTCCGCCGGAACACTTACCCTGTACCGCGGCTCCGGGACCGGCACCTTCGCCGGCTCGGCGCAGATCGGTACCGGCTGGAACGGCTTCCACCTGATTGGCCCGGGTGCCTGGGGCACCGCTGACACCCGCGCCGACGTTGTCGCCAGGGACAGTGCCGGAGCCCTCTGGCTCTACCGCGGCAGCGGCACCGGAACATTCTCCGGAACCCGCACGCAAATCGGTACCGGCTGGGGCGCATTCACCATCGCCCAGTAAGGCACGCCGGCCATCTAGATAGCCGATGGCCCCTTTCCACTCCGGTGGGAGGGGGCCATCGACGTGCAGGGCGGGCCTCCGCGCGAACCTACCGGCGAGTAGGGATGCGGAATCCTACCCTGTCGCCTCACCGGACGGGACCGAATTTCCCAAACCCCAAGAATTGTCCAAGGAGGACGGAGCACCCTGAAAAACACCGAAGCCGACAGTAAGCGGTTTTTGGTTTCGAACGAGGGAGCTCTGAAATGTCCAACCATCCATACGCGGTGGACCCACCGACGGGCCGCCGCACACTTCGCCTCACATCATCTGTTCTCACCGGCGCGCTGCTCATCACAGCACTCGCGCCCTTTGCCGCCGCACCCGCCCAGGCTGCCACCGCCGCAACCGGCCCCATCAGCACTCTGCACGGCTACCCTGAGTGGTACGACGACGGCACCATCAAACTGGCACTGTGCTACGAAGCAGGCCGTGGTTGCCTGTCCGAGCCGCCTAATCCCGAGCTGCCGGTGTCCTACCCCGACAATTTCCCGGACGAGTCCTTCTGGTTCGCCGCATCTGCCGACGTCGGCACGCTTGGTTCGTACGAAGCTGCCCTTGAGGCTGCCCACGCCAACGACGCTGTGGTCCCCGGCGACCAGATAGGTTTCGGCCGGCTGCGCTTCCGATTCGAAGGGCTTCAGGCCAACGGTTCCTATACCTTCACGCACCCCTACGGCGTTCACACCTTCACAGCTGACGGGGAAGGTGTCATCAACGAGACGATCGACGACGGCTGCGCCGATACACCCTGTAACTGGGAGGCAGTCGGCCAGGCATTCCTGGGAGACTACGCCGTCGGTACAACCGCAAGATTCCTGCGGCAGACCACCGCCCCAGCGGGAACCATCGGTGATATCAACACCGCCCGTACAGTCACGGGTGCGCCGTCGGGAAACAACAGCGTTTCGATCGTCGGCCCCGGTGTTAATCAGTCGACGAATCTGTTCACGGTTCAGGGTCTCATCGCCGACGTCGTGGACGGGGCACCGTCTACGCCCGACCTGGATGCACTGAGCGACTCCGGCCGCTCCAACGCCGACAACATCACCAACGACACCACGCCGACTTTCTCTGGCACGGCCACGGCAGGAGCCACTGTCGAGCTCGTCGTCAACGGTGTAGGCACAGGTGTTACCGCTGTAGCTTCGGCAACCGGCGCGTACACCCTGACTCCTACGACGGCGCTTACCAGCGGTGCCTACAGGGTTCAGGCCCGCGTCGTGACCGACGCGACCACGGGGGCAGTAGCCACCTCGGGAACCCTGCAGATGACGGTGGATACTGCCGCTCCGGCGGCGCCGACGTTCCAGAGCACGCCGTCGAATCCCAGCGCGGACACTACTCCGTCGTTTACGTTCAGCGGTGAGGCATCCGCGAACTTTGAGTGCCAGTTGCTGCCCAGTAACGCTACGTGGCGTGCTTGCACCTCCCCGCACACGTACGACCAACAGCTTGCAGGTGACTACACCTTCAACGTCCGGGCCACCGACGTTGCCGGAAACGTAAGCGCCAACGGTTCGTACACCTGGCGGATCGGAACAACCACCACGCCACCTGCCGGCACAGCTGAGCAGAAGGATATGAACGGGGACGGTAATCCTGACCTCGTCGCACGCGATTCCAGCGGCAATCTGTACCTTTACCCCTCAACTGCCGCAGGCGGTTTTGGAACCCGGATTCTGATCGGCACGGGTTGGGGTGCGATGAACGCCGTTCTGCAGCCGGGGGACTTCAGCGGTGACGGACGCTCAGACGTCATTGCCCGGGATACGTCCGGACGGCTCTGGCTTTACACCGGAACCGGCACCGGCAGGATCAACGCCGGCACCCAAATCGGCACCGGTTGGGGCGGCATGACCGCGCTGGTCACGCCGGGTGATTTCAACGGGGACCGTAGGGCAGACCTGCTGGCCCGCAGTAGCACAGGCGCACTCTTCCTCTACCCAGGAAACGGTGCGAGCGGCTTCGGCACCCGCACCCAGCCCGGTTCGGGATGGGGCGGCTTCACGGCCATCCTCAGCACTGGTGATTTCAGCGGCGACGGGCGGTCCGACGTCATCGCCCGTAACTCCAACGGCGCACTGTTCCTCTACCGGGGATCGGGGGCCGGCACCTTCAGCGGATCGGCCCAGATCGGAACCGGTTGGAACGGCTTCACCATTGTGGGTCCCGGAGCGTGGGGAACCGCCAACACGACCAGTGACCTGGTAGCCCGCGACAGCACCGGCAGGCTTTACGTCTACAACGGCAGCGGCACCGGCGGCTTCGCCGGAGCCCGTACCCAGATCGGCACAGGGTGGGGAGGCTTCACCATCGCCCCATAACCGCCGGAAAACACAGTTGAATACCGTGTCGATCCCCTCCCGTTCAGGCGGGAGGGGATCGACATGTGCAAGCACGAAGGCCGCCAAGCCAATAGATTAGGAAGATGGCTGAGCTCACACCCCTGGCGCAACTGGCAGAGAAGCACCACATCGGAACCACATTCAAGGGATGGGACGGAACTCCGCAAACGGTGAGCGACGCCACCCTCATCGCGGTCCTCACCGCTTTGGGCGTTCCCTGCGCGGATGACGACGACGTCGCCTCCTCCCTCCGTGCCGCCGAAGCGGCGCCGTGGCTCAGTACGCTGCCCGCCGCCGTCGTGATTCGCCAGGGTGACCCCACCACGGTGGCCGTTAATGTCGAGCCGGGTGCCGCACTCTCCCTCCGATTGGAGCTTGAGGACGGCAACCACTTGCCGTTGACCCCGGAAGCGGTGCAGGAAAAGGAGGTGGCCGACAAGACCATCAGCCGCTTCGAGGTGAAGATCCCGCTCGACCTGCCACTGGGGTGGCATACGCTCCTTGCGAACGATGGATCGACCGACAGCAGCTGCACCGTCGTCGTGACGCCACGCAAGCTCAGCACCGCCGATCGCCTCAGCCGAACGTGGGGGCTCATGGCGCAGCTGTACTCCGTGCGGTCCCGGTCGTCGTGGGGGATCGGTGACCTCGACGATCTTGCTCGGCTGGCCGAGATCTCCGCTGACAAGGGTGCCGGATTCGTGCTGATCAACCCGCTGCACGCGGCGCAGCCCAAACCGCCGGTGGAGGCGTCCCCTTACCTGCCGAGCACGCGCCGTTTCTTCAACCCCATCTACCTGCGTGTGGAGAACATTCCCGAATTCAAGAAGCTTACTGACACCGACTCGGACACGGTCCGCGAGCTGGCATCCCGTTTCAAGGATGCAAACCAGAATGCGGAAGTCATAGAGCGGGATCCCAGTTACGCCGCCAAGCTGGAGGCGCTGGAACGCCTTTTCGCCGTACGGCGCACGCCTGAGCGGGAGGACTCATTTCGGCAATTCCGGAAGGAGGCCGGGCCGGGGCTCGAGAATTTCGCCCTGTGGTCGGCCCTCGCTGAAATCCTGCCCGAAGGGGCGCCTCAATGGGATGCCCCGGAGTTCCTCGAGGCCCAGCGTTCCAACCTTGCCGACCGCATCGAGTTTCACGCCTGGCTCCAGTGGCTCTGCGACCAGCAGTTGGAGGAAGCCCAGCGGGCGGCAATCAACGCCGGGATGAACCTTGGAATCATGCACGACCTGGCGGTGGGCGTTCACCCCGCCGGCGCCGATGCCTGGACGCTGCGCGACGTGCTGGCCTCCGGTATCAGCGTCGGTGCCCCGCCTGACATGTTCAACCAGCAGGGCCAGGACTGGGCACAACCCCCGTGGCACCCGGAACGGCTTGCTGAATCCGGGTACGCGCCCTACCGGGACATGCTGCGCACCATCCTCCGGCACGCGGGCGGAATCCGGATCGACCATATCCTCGGTCTCTTCCGGTTGTGGTGGATTCCGCAAGGGTCCATGCCCGGGGACGGCGCCTACGTTTACTACGACCATAAGGCGCTCATCGGAATCCTTGCGCTGGAGGCAGAACGGGCCGGCGCCGTCGTCGTCGGTGAGGACCTTGGCGTGTTCGAGCCGGGCGTCCAGGAGTACCTGGCTGAGCGTGGCGTGCTCGGCACGTCGATCCTGTGGTTTGAGTACGACGACGATGAGCCCCGCCCTGCGGAGCAGTACCGGACGGCGTGCCTCACCACGGTCACCACGCACGACCTGCCGCCGACTGCCGGGTACCTGGCCCACCGCCACGTTGAGCTGCGCGAACAGCTCGGACTGTTAAGCCGGCCGGTGCAGGAGGAGAAAGCTGCAGACCGGGAAACGCAGGAACAGGTACTCTCCCTTGTGCGATCCACTACGGGGACTGCGCCTGCCACGGTTCAGGAGACGGTGGAAGCGATGCACTCCTTCATCGCCCGGACGCCTTCCGTACTGCTCGGCGTGGCGCTGACGGACGCCGTCGGCGAGGAGCGCACCCAGAACCAGCCGGGAACCACCGCAGAGCAGTATCCCAACTGGCAGGTCCCGCTGGCGGGACCGGACGGCGTCGTGCTGGTTGAAGACCTGCCGAAGCTGGCCCGGTTCGACGCGCTGGTCCGGGCAATCGGGGACTAACAACGCATACCGTTCATCGCATTACGATGACCGTTCACCGCTCGACGGCGATACTTGCCCCGGGCAATGTGTGACCTACTGCACAATGTTCTGTGGTGGGGGCCGAGCGGACGATGACGTCCAACATATAGAGAAGGGGCATTTCGTCCATGAGCTGGCTTGACAGGGAACACACCATCGCCCCACCCGGATACAACCGCTGGCTGATTCCGCCGGCGGCACTTGCCGTGCACCTGTGCATCGGCCAGGCATACGCCACCAGCGTCTACAAGACGGCGCTCGTGGAACACTTCGACGCAAGCCTGACCCAGATCGGTCTGATCTTCTCCATCGCCATAGTGATGCTCGGCCTGTCCGCCGCCGTCATGGGCACCTGGGTGGACACGAACGGACCGCGCAAGGCCATGTTCACCTCGGCAATGTTCTGGGTGAGCGGTTTCCTGGTGGGTGCGCTCGGCATTTTCACCAACCAACTGTGGCTGGTGTATCTCGGCTACGGCGTCATCGGCGGAATCGGTCTCGGTATCGGCTACATCTCGCCCGTGTCCACGCTGATCAAGTGGTTCCCGGACCGTCCGGGACTGGCCACCGGAATGGCGATCATGGGGTTCGGCGGTGGCGCGCTGATTGCCAGCCCGCTGTCAACCCAGCTGCTCAAAATGTATGACCCGAACTCGGGCAGCGAAGGATGGGTTGCCAGCGGCGACGCGGTGGGGATGCTCTTCGTGACCCTCGCAGTGATCTATCTGATCTACATGGTGTTCGGTGCTTTCACTATCAAGGTCCCCGCCGCCGACTGGCGTCCCGACGGCTTCGACCCGAGCACGCTGAAATCGAAGCCACTTGTCACCACTGACAACGTCTCGGCCAAGAACTCCATCCGCACCAAGCAGTTCTGGCTCGTTTGGGTTGTACTCTTCTGCAACGTGACGGCGGGTATCGGCATTCTTGAGCAGGCTGCACCGATGATCCAGGACTTCTTCCGCCAGCCCGACGGACTCAGCGCTGTTTCGGTAGCGGTGGCCGGGGGCTTCGTTGGCCTGCTGTCCATCGGAAACATGGTTGGACGCTTCGTCTGGTCGAGCACCTCGGACCACATCGGACGCAAGCGCATCTACATGGTCTACCTCGGCGTCGGTGCCGTCCTCTACACGGTGCTGGCCCTCGCAGGCGCTTCAACCACGATCCTCTACGTGCTGCTCGCGTTCGTGATCATCTCCTTCTACGGCGGCGGTTTTGCCACCGTCCCCGCGTACCTTCGCGACCTGTTCGGCACATTCCAGGTGGGCGCCATTCACGGCCGACTGCTGACGGCCTGGTCCGCAGCCGGCATCGCCGGACCCCTGATCGTCAACGGGTTCCTTGACGCACGCGGAACGCCCGGACAGTTGGTTGCTGCGGATTACCAGCCCGCCCTGTTGACCATGGTTGGCCTGTTGATTGTCGGTTTCACCGCAAACCTGCTGATCAAGCCTGTGGATTCCCGCTTCCACGAACCAAAGAAGACCACCGAACCTGCGATGGAGGCATGAGATGGAAATGACCAAGGCTCGTCTGACTGTTGTGTGGGCGCTGGTGGCAGTGCCGCTCGCCTATGGAATCTTCCAGACCCTCACGCGGGTGGCCGCGCTTTTCACGGGATAGCCGCCAGCCCGTTCTACATCAGCGAGAGCACGAACGCGAGGACAAACCCTGCGGCAGTGGCCAGTGCCACTGCGGGTCCGCCGTGTTCATAAGCCTCCGGCATAAGGGTGTCAGCGAGCGACGCGATGACGGCGCCGGCCGCGAAAGCGAGTGGAAGCGAGATGGTTTCAGGAGCGGCGCCGGAGAGCGGTCCGGCGCCGATGATGACGGCAATCACAAGCAGGACTGCACACGCCGTCCAGAGCCCCAGAATGCGCCCCTTCGGCATCCCCTGGCTCCGCATGGAGGCCGAGCCCACCAGCGACTCGGGTAGGTTCGAGACGAAAATAGCTGCGAGGAGCGCGAGTCCCCCGCTGCCTTCACCGAGAGCGACACCGAGCGCCACGTTCTCCGGCACGCCGTCGAGCGTGACAGCTGCAAGGAGGGCCAGACCGGCAGCGCCGCGGGCGGAGGTGCTGGAAGGCTTCTTCTCCTGGGCAGCGGCGTCCGTGTCGAGCTTGGGGCTGCCCTCGTACTCGTCCGCCGGAATATCCTGGTCGCCCGGCTGAGCCCACTTGTCGAGCAGTGCGCTCAGGACGGTGAAGACAACCGCGCCCGCAAAGAGGCCCACAGCAGCGAGAACGAGCCCGCCATGCTCATAGGCATCCAGGAAGAGTTCGAAGGCGAGCGCGGTAATGAGAGACCCTGCGGCGAAAGCCAGCAGGATCGCCAGGATCCGCTTCGGCAGCTCGAACCGGATACCGATCAGCGAACCGATGATCAGCGGCGTCGAAGCCACCAGACCGAAAAGCAGGGAGGTACCCATGCCGGAAGTATAAGCCTTGCGCGGGATTCGTCGATTGGTTGCAGGATCATCGGGTATGAACGACGATCCTCCAACCCATCGACGATTATGCCGAGTGGAGCAGCCGGATCAGACGCTTGCGGTGAGCTCCGCCGTCGGGATGGCTTCCTTCGCCGGGAACGACGGCGCGTGGACGCCCGCCATTTCTTCCATGACGCGCACAACCTGGCAGCTGTAGCCGAACTCGTTGTCATACCAGACGTAGAGGACCAGGTTCTTGTCGTTGCAGATGGTGGCGAGGCCGTCAACGGTGCCGGAGCGGCGTGAACCAACGAAGTCGGTTGATACGACGTCGGGGGAGTCGATGTAGTCCAGCTGCTTGCGGAGGTCAGAGTGCAGCGACATCTTGCGGAGGTAGTCGTTGACATCGTCCTTCGTGGACGCGTCCTCCAGCGAGAGATTCAGGATAGCGATCGACACGTCCGGGGTAGGTACGCGGATTGAGCTGCCGGTGAGCTTGCCCTGCAGTTCCGGCAGCGCCTTCGCAACAGCCTTTGCGGCACCCGTCTCGGTGATGACCATGTTGAGGGCTGCGGAGCGCCCGCGGCGGTCGCCCTTGTGAAAGTTGTCGATCAGGTTCTGGTCATTCGTGAAGGAGTGGACGGTTTCGACGTGCCCGTGCACGACACCGAACTCATCGTTGATCGCTTTGAGCACCGGCGTGATGGCGTTGGTGGTGCAGGACGCCGCGGTTACGATCCGGTCGTCAGCGGTGATGTCCGTGTGGTTGATGCCGTGGACGATGTTCTTGAGCCCGCCCTTGCCCGGCGCAGTCAGCAGAACCTTCGCAACGCCCTTGCTCTGGAGGTGCTGGCTGAGCCCCTCTTCGTCACGCCAGCGCCCGGTGTTGTCCACGACCAGCGCGTCCTTGATGCCGTACTGCGTGTAGTCGATGGTGGACGGATCATTGGAGTAGATGACCTGGATGCGCACGCCGTTGGCGGTAATCGTGTTGGTGGCCTCATCCACCTGGATGCTGCCCTCGAAGGAGCCATGCACCGAATCACGGCGCAGCAGGCTGCCGCGCTTCATGAGATCGTTCTCGGCACCCTTGCGCACCACGATCGCGCGCAGGCACAGCCCGTGTCCGCCGCCGGCCTTCTCAATCAACAGCCGAGCAACCAGGCGGCCGATGCGCCCGAAACCATAGAGAACGACGTCGGTGCTCGTCCGCTCGTCGGCGCCGCGCTTGCCCACGACGTCGGACAGTTCCTCACGGAGGAACTCCTCCAGGGTAGGACTGCCGGCCTCCTCCTGAATCAACCTGTATTTCTGGCTGAGGCGGGCGACGTCGATGGATGCGGCACCAAGGTCCAAGTCCGCGAGGGTGCGCAGCAGAGGCGCGGTCTCTTCGAGGAGCAGCTCTTCCTTGCTCATGCGGCGGGCGAAACGGTGTGCCTTGAGGATGCCCATGGTGGACTTGTTGATGAGGCTGCGCCCGTGGATGCTGGTGACCACGTTGTTCTCACGGTAGAGGCGGCCGATGACGGGAATCATCCCCTCGGCGAGTGCCTCCCGGCTCATCCAGGTGTCGCGGGTGACTGAAGGGTTGTGATCCACGATGATCAGGTCCTCTCTCTCACCGGATTGTCCGGCGTTGCCGCTCCTCCGAGAAAGAAAGGGCGGCTGATTTTGTTGGTCTGTTGCCGTGCAGATCCGGTCGACATCGACGTCGGGCGGTGCGGCACGGTGATGCTGCAAGGATATCCGCCGCTACCTGCCGCAGATAACTCCTCAGGCCCATCTGTGACCAACGGCATAAGCCCCGAAAAGGCCGGAACGCCTCTACGGACATCTCATCCGAAGGAACTAGGTCATGCGGGGGAGCAGAACAGGACCGGCCGCTGACTACACTGGCGCAGGAACACTTCGGAGGGTGCTGGACGTCGACATGCTGAATATTTTGAGGCGGCTCGTGCCCCCAACGGGCTCCGAGGAAAGCCGCTGGGAGCGGCCCAGCCCCATCCAGGAGCAGCTGCGCAAGGACCTGATCGGCGTCGTCGTTTTCTTCCTGATCAGCGCTGTCGCGCTGGAGTTGAGCAGGGGCGTCGGGGCCATGGCCGAGGAGCGCAGCCCCATCTGGCTGCAGCATTGCGTTCTCGCCCTGATGATCTTCCCGCTCGTGCTCCGGCGCCGCTTCCCCGTCGCGGTCATGCTGGTGATGTCCGCGCTCTTCATCATCCTCAGCCTCTGGATTCCAGCCCTCTCCATCCAGCTCTCGTATCAGGTTGCCTATTTCGCCTCGCTGTACTCGGCGGTGGCGTGGGCCAAGGACAGGCGCGTGCTGTGGCTCGGCACCACCTTTGTGGTGGTCGCCATGACGCTGTGGCTGATCCTGTCCCTCACGGTTTCGAACACATTCGACGGCATGCTGGAGCGGGTCTCCGAGGGGGACGAAACCTGGCGGGGAATCCTTGACCCGCTGACCTCCGCGGCGGTCTACAACTTCATGGTGAACTTCGCGTACTTCGGGGGCGCCATCCTGGCCGGACTGTCCTCCTGGCGCAACGCCCTGCAGCGCACTCAGCTGGCTCAACAGGCCGAGCAGATCGCGCAACAGTCCGCCGAGCTTGCCCGGCGGGCCGTCATCGAGGAACGGCTCCGGATTGCGCGTGAGCTTCACGACGTCGTGGCCCACCACGTGTCCGTGATCGGAGTCCAGGCCGGCGCCGCCCGCCGTGTGATGGACCGGAAACCGGACGTCGCGGCTGAATCGCTGCGCACCATCGAACAGGCCAGCCGTCAGGCCGTGACCGATATGCGGAACCTGCTGGGCGTGCTGCGGTCGGACACCTCGGTTGAAGGAGCCGACGACGACGGCGGCCGCCATCCGGAGCCCGGGCTCCCCGACATCAGTGCCCTGGCTGAGTTGCAGCGTGAGTTCGGCCTGGATGTCACCTTTTCCCGGATTGAAGACGTTTCGGGAGCCCTCGACGACGTGTCGGCGCCGCTGGCGCTTTCCCTGTACCGGACGGCGCAGGAATCCCTCACCAACGTCCGCCGCCATTCCACCGCCTCGGCAGCCGTCATGACCCTGCGGACCGGGCAGACCGCGGAACAGCGCTGGGTGGAACTCGAGACGGTGGACAACGGAAGGCCGCGCCCGCGAGCAGAACCCGGGTCAGGGTTCGGGCTGCAGGGCATCCGGGAACGGGTAGCGCTGCATCGCGGTGCCGCTGAAATCGGTCCCCGGGCGGACGGAGGCTGGCGGGTCCGCGCCCGCTTCCTGATGTCCTAAGCACAGGTCATCCCGAACGTCCTCACCATTCCCAAAACTTCACACCGAAAGACGTCATGGACAAGATTCGAGTACTGCTAGCTGACGACCAGGGGCTGGTCCGTGCCGGTTTCGCCACCATGTTGTCCGTTGAGGACGACATCGAGGTGGTGGGACAGGTCACCAACGGGCAGGAGGCGGTCGACTTCGCCACCTCGCACGATGTCGACGTCATCCTCATGGACGTGCAAATGCCGGTGCTGGACGGCATCAGGGCCACGGAGCAAATCACCGCGGCCGGCCGCGGCAAGGTCATCATCCTGACCACCTTCGAGCGCGACGATTACCTGTTCGACGCGATCCGCGGCGGTGCGAGCGGCTTCCTCCTGAAGAACGCCGAACCGGAAGATCTGATTGCAGCGGTCCACGCGGTGGCCGGCGGCTACGCGCTGCTGGCACCGGAGGTTACTGTCCGGGTGATCGAACGGTTCACCAGCCAGTTCGATGGTGCCGGCACCGCCCCGGCGCACAAGCACCCCACACCGGAGCAGCAGCACAAACAGCGGCTGCTCGCCTCGCTGACGCAGCGTGAAAAGGAAGTCCTGGTGTGCATGGCGTCAGGGCTCAGCAACGCCGAGCTTGCCGGGAAGCTGTTCCTCGCCGAGGCTACGGTCAAGTCCCACGTGTCCTCCCTGCTGGGCAAAATCCAGGTGCGCGACCGGGTACAGGCAGTCGTGTTTGCCTACGAAAGCGGGCTCATCCGTCCGGGTGAATGAAAGTTCCGTCTTTCGGCGCATCCCCGAACTGGCCCGCCTCCCTAGTGTTGATCCCAGGAAGACCAAACGGGAGGAAACCCATGTTGCAGGTGCAGAACCTGACCCGCCGTTTCGGCGAGAACACCGCCGTCGACGATGTGAGCTTCACTGTCCCTTCGGGCGAGATGACCGGGTTCGTCGGCGCAAATGGTGCCGGCAAGACGACCACCATGCGCATGATCATGGGTGTGCTCACCGCGCAGGCCGGGGAGGTGCTGGTTGATGGACGTCCGGTCACCGCGAATGACCGCGCCACCTTCGGGTACATGCCCGAGGAGCGGGGCCTCTACCCGAAGCAGCCCATTCTCGATCAGCTCGTCTACCTCGGGCAGCTGCACCGGATGAGCCAGTCGGATGCGCGGTCGCGGGCGCAGGAGTTGCTTGAACGGTTCCAGCTCGGCGACCGGGGCAAGGACAAGCTGGAGTCGCTCTCGCTCGGTAACCAGCAGCGGGTGCAGATTGCGGCGTCGCTCCTTCACCGCCCGTCCGTACTCATTCTCGATGAGCCCTTCTCAGGCCTGGACCCGGTGGCCGTCGATTCGATGGTGGAACTGCTGCGCGAACACACCGCGCAGGGGGTTCCTGTCCTCTTCTCAAGCCACCAGCTCGACCTCGTGGACCGGCTGTGCGACAACCTGGTGGTCCTGCAGAAGGGCCGGCTCGTCGCCTCGGGGACAGGCGACGAACTCCGCGCGACAGCGCCCCGGCGTCACCGGCTGACGGTCTCACCCGACGCCGGCTGGGTACGTGAGGAAACCGGTGTGCGCGTCATAGACGTGGCAGGACGGGACGCCGTCGTGGAATTGGACAACGACGACGACGCCCAACGCCTCCTCGCCGCTGCCATGACGCGGGGCAGTGTGCACGAGTTCAGCAGAATCCGACCCAGTCTCAGCGAAATCTACCGGGGGGTATCCCAATGAGCACCGAAACCGCATACAGGCAACAGCAGCGAGGGCCGGCGTCGTCGTCCCCTTCGGGGCACAACCCGCAGCCGGCCTGGCTGATCGTAACGCTGCGCGAGGTCATGGTGAAGGCAAAGGATCGCGGCTTCGCGATCTCGACACTCGTGACCCTGGTGCTGATTGTCGCGGGCGTCGTTTTCAACGCCTACATGTCCACCCGGGGCGAGGAGTACACCGTCGCGGTGAGCTCGAACGCCGGGGAGTCTGTGGTCGCCCTCGCACATGAAGTAGGCCAGGACGACGACGGCAACACGGCCTTCGAGACGATAGCCACAGTGTCCGATGATGCAGCGCTTGAGCAGGTCCGGACCGAGGGAGCCGACGCAGCCCTCATCCGCGGGGGCGACGGTACGTGGACCCTGACCGGCAAGAACGAGGTACCCCGAGGTCTGAGCAGCGGCCTGGGTGCCGCCCTGGAGGCCTACGCCCTCGAGTCGAATGCAGCAGCTGCGGGGACCACTTCCGAGCAGCTGCTCAGGGGGTCGACGCTGGAGGAGTCGCTCCTGGAGGGCAACGCGGAAAACCAGGCCGTTGCGGACGTGGCCGGCTTCGCGTTCAGCTTCCTGTTCTACATGGCGTCCATCATCTTCGGAATGGCTATTGCCAATTCGGTGGTGGAAGAGAAGCAGAACCGCGTGGTGGAGATCCTGGCCACTGCGATCCCTGTGCGGCAGCTGTTGTACGGCAAGGTGCTGGGCAACACGATCCTGGCGATGATCCAGCTGGCGCTGTACGGCGGAGCGGCGCTGCTCGCGTTGAACCTCACGGACACCGCGGACATCATCGGCAGCATCATCCCCGCGTCCGGGTGGTTCATGGTGTTCTTCCTGTTCGGTTTCCTGATCCTGGCCGCCATGTGGGCGGTGCTCGGGTCGCTGGCCAGCCGTGCGGAGGATCTGACGAGCAGTTCGACACCGGTCATGGCCCTGATCTTCGCTGCACTGGGTGCCGGGTTGTTCGCCTCGGGCCAGCTGCTCGTCATTGCGTCCTATGTGCCGGTGGTGTCATCCGTTGCGATGCCGATCCGCATGCTGAACTCCGAGGTCGCGCTCTGGGAACCGATCCTGTCACTGGTGCTCGCGCTCGCTGCTGCGGTTGCGTTGCTCCATCTCGGCGAGAAGATCTACCGCCGTGCTGTGATGCAAGGCG
The DNA here is from genome assembly GCF_059092925.1 of Arthrobacter sp. MDB1-55. Lineage (NCBI taxonomy): Bacteria > Bacillati > Actinomycetota > Actinomycetes > Micrococcales > Micrococcaceae > Arthrobacter > Arthrobacter sp. MDB1-55. The sequence continues at coordinate 876,447 of NZ_JBNHID010000002.1, forward strand.
GTGGAGCGCTGACCCTGCGCAAGGCGATGAAGCTGGAGCAGTAGGGCAATCCCGCAGAATTGGCCCTTGGGTTCAGGAAACGCCGGTTCGATCCGACGGACGTGCACCCAAGGGCCATTTCTGCGCCCGTCGGGTCGAGTGGGTAGAGGTGGGGACGATTCCCACGAGCACTACGTTGGTACTGGCAAGACACCATCTCCCACGGAAGGTACTCAGTCATGGCCGGATTCGGCTCGCTCGGCAAGATCGCGAAGGAACTCGCCCGCAACCCCAAGGTCCGCGAAGCGCTCAACAGCCCCCAGGCCAAACAGATGGGCAGCAAAGTAGTGGACCGCGTGGCTGACGTTGCGGACAAGGCAACCAAGGGCAAGCACCAGGACAAGATCCAGAACGCCCGCGGCCAGGCGCAGAAGCATCTGCGTGGACCGGGTGAAGGCCCCGACGCAAACCCGAACAATCCCGGGTCCCCCCGCCTCTGAGCTTGAGCGAGGCAGCGGACTTCATCGACGCCGCGCTACAGCGCGAGGCGTCGTGGGAACGGGCGGATGCACAGAACGCGCTCGACGACGGCCTTCGCTACTACGGGTCTTCCGTCGGCGCCGTGCGCGGCACCGTACGGGATGCCAGCCGTAAGTTCCGGGGGATGGACCGGCAGGATGTGCTTTTCCTTAGCGCCGAGCTGTGGTTCGAGCCGGTGTTCGAGCGGCGTCTCGCCGCCGTGGTTCTGCTGCAGTCCTCCGTTTCCCTGCTCCGGCACTCGGACCTCGCCCGCCTGGAGCGTTACGTGCGGGATAGCCGGAGGGAGTCGCTGGTGGATCCGGTGGCGGTCGACGTCGTCGGGCCGTTGGCTGCGCGCCTGACCGGGCCCGAGCGCTCCCACGCCGAGGAGGTGCTGGACCGCTGGGCCGCAAGCGCCGACCCCTGGCTCCGGCGTGCAGCCCTGCTTGCTCCGCTGCGCGAACTGCGCTCCGGCCAGGGAGACGGTGATGCCTTCCTTCGCCGTGCGCATCTGGTGCTGGAGAAGAACGACGACGGCGGGCCGGTCCGCGGCGCGTTCGAAGTGCTTCACGCAGAACTGGGGAAGAGGCGGCCCGAGCTCCTGGTTGAGCTGCCCCAGAGCTAGCGCCCGAAGAGTCGCCCGACAAGAGCCGTGCTACTCCAGCCGTCGGCGTTTCGGGAAGGCGATCCGGTCCAGGTCATTCGCGGCGACAACCTGCGTGACGACGGCGGCCGCAGCCGCCTGCTCCTGCAGGACGCTCACATCTGGGTAGCGGGACGAGAAGTGGGTCAGCACCAGGATGCCGGCGTGCCCGTTCCCGGCGAGCGCGCCCGCTTGACCGGCGGTGAGGTGGAGGTACTGGGAGGCGAGGCCGGCATCGTCGTTACTGAAAGTGGATTCCGCAACCAGGAGGTCCGCGCCGTCCGCCAGTGCGTCTGCGCCCTCGCACTCGGCCGTGTCCATGACGAAGGCGAAGCTCTGTCCAGGGCGGGGAACGCTCACGTCCTCGACCGCGGTGCCACGGAGATGTCCTTCCCGCTGCAGGCGGCCGACGTCGGGCCCCATGATTCCAGCCGCAGCGAGACGTTCCGGGATCAGACTGCGGGACGCCGGCTCGTTGAGTCGGTAGCCGTACGCCTCGATCCGGTGCCGCAGCGGTTGCACCTCGAGTCCATCGGTGATGGCGCCCGGTGACCCATGCGGGCTGAGCCGAAGGTCAAGGCCCGGAGTGGCGAGCGACACCAGCGCACGGACGGCCTCTTCGCCGGACGCTGGGTAATGGAGGTGTATGGGATGGTCGACGCCGTCGAGCACCATGCGGGACAACACGCCGGGAAGGCCGAAACTGTGGTCGCCGTGGAGGTGCGTGAGGCAGATTCGCGTGATGCTTGACGTCCCGACTCCGGCATACGTCATCTGCCGCTGGGTCCCTTCACCCGGGTCGAAAAGCAGGCCTTCACCGTCCCAGCGGAGCAGGTAGCCGTTGTGGTTGCGCGTTCGGGTGGGAACCTGTGAGGCGGTGCCGAGGATCACGAGTTCGCGCATGGATTCGAGTGTGCCATTGTTGCGTCGGCTTCGGGCGACCTCGCTTGTTATCACGCCTTCCAGCGAGCGGCAGGCAGGTGTGTTGACGGAGCCCCAAGCTGTCCGTTCCCTCCCCAAAGTCCTCCCGTGGGGAGTAACGTGTTCGGCATCAGGAACGCCGAGCTGGGGAGAACCGTGTGAGCAGCGATACCAATGACTTTGAGGACGAGGTTGCCGACGGTCTGAAGAATCTGCAAAATCCGATTCCGCGCGACGTGGTCCAGGCGGATCAGGACGAGGATGAAGCGAGCGGCACAAAGCTCGGAGTGAACGAAGCTGCCGGACCCGCCGAAGAGAAGGATAAAGAGACCGACGACGAGCGCGAGCTCACCACCGACATCAGCCCCAGCGACTAGGACTCGTAACCGATGAGCCAGTGAAGGCCGTGACGGTCGATCACCTGGCCGTCCGAAGCGCCCCACGGCTTGGGCCCCAGGGGGTCAACGACCGAACCGCCTTCTGCCAGCCTGTCGAACCAGTCATGGAGGACGTGTGGTTCTGCGGTGCCGAGCAGGGAGAGCATCAGCCCCTCGAACCGGACACTCTTTCCATCGGCTCCTGCATCCGATCCTGCCAGCGCAACCATGCCGCTGAGCGTTCCGTGAGCGATTGCGTCAGGCGTGCCCTCGTCGCGGCCGGAATCCTGGTGGGTGTGCAGGGATAGCTCCCCGCCGAAAACGTCCGCATAGAAGGTGAGTGCTTCGCGGGCAGTACCGGGGAAGCTGACGTAAACCTGGGGTGCTGTCATGGGCACAGCCTACAGAGTCGGGCTAACGCCGGGCGGCCGGCTCCTCCGAGGCTTCGAGGGCTTGCCAGCCTCCCTTGCGGAAAACCGGCGTGCCCAGCAGAAGCACGACGACGGTAAGTAAGACAGCGCCGAGCATGACCACCGACATGGACGTGGCGTTGCCGCCGAGCAGGCCTACCACCGGGCTCACGATTCCGGCCACCCCGGACTGAAGGGCGCCGATGACGGCGGCCGCCGTGCCGGCCATGTGGCCGTACGAGTTGAGCGCGAGAACTGAGGCGTTCGCCGGGATCATCCCCTGGGTTCCAAGAACCAGCCACAGGCACGCGATCAAACCGACCACGCCACCGAATCCAGTGGCCGCAACCACAACCAGGATGACCGCGAAGACCAGCTGGGCGACGGCGGCAGTGCGCAGAAGCCGGGCAGGGGCGACCTTCCGGACGAGCGCTGCGTTCACCTGTGCTGACAGCACCAGCGCCAGGCCGTTCAAAGCGAAAATCAGGGCGAACTCCGCCTGGCTCAGCCCGTACTGGTCCTGGAACACGAAGGGGGATCCCACTACGTAGCTCATGATCACGCCGAGGCCGAGTCCGGGAATGACGGCAAGGGACATGAAGCGGACGTTCCTGAGCAGGTGCCAGTACCCGCCGGCGACGTGCCGGAGGTGGGCCGGTCGTCGTCGTTCCTCGGGAAGCGTCTCGGGCATGAACCGCCACACGATCACGACGAGTACGGCGCCGATCAGGGCCAGGGCGTAGAAAACTGCACGCCACTCCCACAAGCCCGCGACCGCCTGACCGATGGTGGGCGCGAACAGCGGGGCCACACCGATCACGAGCATGAGGCGGGAAAGTAGGCGGGCGGCATCGGAGCCAACGAACCTGTCGCGGATGACCGCTATGGCGACGACGGCAGCTGCCGCGTTGAAGAACCCCTGCAGAACGCGCAGGACGATGAGCGTGCCGATGTCGGGCGCAACCGAGCAGAGCAGCGAGATGACCACGTGCAGCATGATGCCGACGATGAGCGGGAGCCTTCGTCCGAACCGGTCGGAGAGCGGCCCGATCACCAGCTGGCCTACGCCGCCGCCGAGGAGCATCCCGGAGAGGGTGAACTGGACGGCCGCCTGGCTGGCCCTGAGGTCCTCGGCTACAGCAGGAAGCGAGGGCAGGTACATGTCGGTGGTGACGGCCGGGAGCGCGGCCAATGCCCCCAGCATCAGGATGTACTTGATGCCGGGAATATAACGGGGAGGGTGGGCCTGGGACGCAGGCGGTTGAGTCACCCGGTTAACTGTAGGCCGATTTGTGGCCCCGTGGTGGATTGTTGAAACGTTACGGCAGGCTCAACACCGGGTGCGGATAGGGTGGAGGAGTGACTGTACGGGGGACTGTCCTGGAGGCTGAGCGCCTTCTTGTCGGGTACGCGGGAGCGCCTGTCTGCGGCGAAATTACCGTGTCTGTCGCTGCCGGGGAGGTGCTCGGCGTCGTTGGTTTCAACGGTGCGGGCAAGTCGACGGCGGCCCGCACACTGGCGGGGCGTCAAGTGCCCATCCCGGGTGACGTGAAGGTGCATGGACTACTGGCCGACCCGGACGCCGTTCCCTTCCGCCGGGAGGTGTCCGCCGTCTTTGATGAGGATCTCTTCTTTCCGTCCCTGACTGTGCGCGAACACCTGTTGCTGGTGGCCCGTGGCCATTCGCTGCCCGAGCCGGAAGCCTCTGTGGAGGAGGAGCTGACCTTCTTTGGTCTCCACGCCCGCGCCGACGTCGTACCCGAGTCACTCTCCTCAGGACAGCGCCGGCGCACCCTCCTCGCCGCCGGACTGATGCGTCCCGCGTCGCTGCTCATCCTCGACGAACCGGAACAGCGGCTGGACCCAGTGATGCGTGAAGCGCTCGGCCGTCGAATCCGCACCATGGCCGACAACGGCACAGCCGTGGTCCTCGTAACGCACGACCCGCAGCTGCTCAGGGACACAGCCTCGTCCTGCCTGGTCATCGACGACGAGGTGACACTCGGAGCACCCGATGCGGGGGCGGCCATCATCGCTGGCTCCCGATGACCGCTCTTGCCGAACCGCACCCGGCGGTCGACCGGGCTGAAGAAATTGTCCGCTTCACCCGGTGGTCCGCCCGCCGTTACACCGCGCCCGCACCTCGCTGCCCGACCTGTTCGCCGACGTCTACGTCAGCGTGCATGCGTTGGGCTGCGCGGCCGCCCTTGCGGTTTCCTTCGTTCTGGCCCTGCGGGGTGAGTTCGCGAAACGTGCCACGTCCGACGGCGGCCTCATCACCGACCCGGTGTTTGTCCTGCCCAGGCAGGCGCTTGAGATGATGTTGACGTTCACTGCGCTCGCCGCCGTCGTCGTGCTGTCCCGACGGCTGGGACCGCTTGCCCTCGGGGGACCGGAGAGCGCGTGGTGGCTCTCCCTGCCGCTGGACCGCCGGCCCATGGTGTGGGGGCCGTACCTGCGCAGGACCGCTCTGTCGGGCGCCGGCGCAGCCGCGGTGTACGCGCCGTTCAGCATCCTCACCGCGCTTGAACGCAGCCCGCTGACGCACGCGTATGCCGCTGCCACGTTCGGGGCGGCTGTCGCAGCGGTGCTCGGCATCGCCGGGCTGCTTCAGGAAACTCCCGGTGCGGTCGGACTGAAAGTGGCGGCCGGCGTCGTTGTGGCAGGCGGTGCGGCGGGTGCTGCTCTCGTGCCATCGATATGGACTGCGGGCGCCGCCGTGGTGCTGGCTGTTCTTCTGGTGGCCCTGGTTTCGCCGCGGGCCGGTCTTGTGCCCGGCTCGGAGCTGGCACGTGCGGGCGCGGTGTCCGGGCACGTGGGAGCCTCGTTCTACTTCATGGATACCAACGAGTTGCTGCGTGCTGTACGAGCGGAGAACCGGGCAGCTCATCGCCGCGGCTCCCGGTTTTTCGCCCGACCCTCCCGACGGCCGTTCGCGGCGCTGCTGCGCGCTGACATCGTCGCGTTCGTGCGCTTGCACCCGCTACCGACGACGGCGGTGCTTTGGCTGGTCGCCTGTGCTGCGGTGATGATGGTGGACGGCGGGCTGCCGCTGTTCGCGCAGCTGGCGGTTCTGGGAGTCGCGGGATGCGCTGCATCCTCCGGCTTCGGGGCAGTGGCGCGGAGGGCGGCGCTGGTGCCGGAACTTGATGGGCTGGTTCCCGCGAGCGCCGCTTTGGTTCGAACCAGCCGGGCGTTCATGCCCGCCGTCGTCATGACGTTGTGGATGATCCTGCTCGGTGCCGTGCTGGTGGTCCTTGGCGCGGCGGGACCGATGCTCATCCTGCTGACAGGACTCGCCGGGATCGGGATGGGCGCGGGAACGGTGCGAGGCGCCACGAGGCCTTCGACCGACTGGTCTGCGCCACCGGTTGAGACTCCGTTCGGTCCGGTTCCCCGAGCGCAACTGGCGTCGCTCATGCGCGGAGTTGACGTGACGGTATTGAGCCTGATGCCGGTCCTGCTCACCCTCTACCTCGGAGCCGTGGCGCTGCCGGTGCTACTGGTGCAGGGCGTGATCAGCGTCGTCGTATTTCTTGTGGTGGCGATGACGAACCCGCATGACAAAGCTAGCGCTTGAGGTCCCGGCTCAGGTCGCGCCTGCGCATCCGCTCCCCGAGGAAGAACATGGTGAGTCCCTCCGCCAGGAGGAACGCTCCGACGGCGACGAGGAGCCAGTCGAGTCCGGTGCCCGTGCCGTTGATGAGGTCGCGCACCGGCAGCACGAACAGGAAGAAGCCGGCGAGCAGCGATGTGCCACCCGTGAGCAGAAGCTTGGTATAGGTCATGACGTTCCCCTTGATGAATACCCCATTCAAACAGTCCCACCGACAACGGTGGAAGCGCGGACGCTCGGAAGCGAAGCCTAGACCGGGTCCGCAGCCCCCGCGAACTGGCTCATGTACAAGCGGTAATACGCACCCTGCGCTTCCAGGAGCTGCGCGTGGTTGCCCTGCTCCACGATCCGGCCCTCCTCCATCACCAGGATGATGTCCGCATCACGGATGGTGGACAGGCGGTGGGCAATGACGAAGCTGGTCCGGTCGGTCCGCAGCGCCGCCATGGCATGCTGCACCAGCAACTCCGTCCGGGTGTCGACCGAGCTGGTGGCCTCATCCAGGATCAGCAGTGACGGGTTGGCGAGGAAGGCACGGGCGATCGTGATCAGCTGCTTCTCGCCTGCACTGACGTTGTTCCCTTCTTCATCGATGACGGTTTCATAGCCGTCAGGCAGCGCGCGCACGAACCGGTCCACGTAAGTTGCCTTCGCCGCTTCCATCACCTGTTCCTTGGTGGCGTCCAGGTTGCCGTAGCGGATGTTCTCGTAGATCGAGCCCCCGAACAGCCAGGCGTCCTGCAGCACCATGCCGACCTTGGAGCGCAGCTCGGCGCGGCTGATGTGCGTGATGTCCACGCCGTCCACGGTGATGCGCCCTGAATTAAGCTCGTAGAAGCGCATGACGAGGTTAACCAGCGTTGTCTTGCCCGCACCGGTCGGGCCTACGATCGCCACCGTCTCACCCGGACTTGCCTCGAAGGACAGGTCCTCGATGAGCGGCTTGTCGGGGGAGTAGCTGAAGCTGACCCGCTCGAACTCGACATGGCCTGTGGTCCGCTCGGGCAGGGATTCGGTCGCCGTGTCCGGATCCTGTTCATCGGCGTCGAGCAGTTCGAAGACGCGTTCCGCGGACGCCACGCCGGACTGCAGCATGTTGGCCATGCCCGCCATCTGGCTCAGCGGTTGATTGAACTCACGGGAATACTGGATGAAGGCGGTGGCCTCGCCGAGGGTCATTGAACCGGACGCCACGCGCAACCCGCCCACCACCGCGATGCCGACGTAGGACAGGTAGGAGATGAACTGCATGACCGGCATGATCATGCCGGAGACAAACTGTGCGCCGAAGGACGCCTTGTAGAGGTCGTCGTTCTTCTGGTCGAAGATCTCCAGCGATTCCTTCTCCCGGCCGAACACCCGCACCAGGTCGTGGCCGCTGAAGGACTCTTCGATATGCCCATTGAGCTGCCCGGTGTGCTTCCACTGTTCCGCGAAAAGCTTCTGGCTGCGCACACCGATCATCCCGGCGCCGAGGGCCGACAGGGGCAGCGCAACCAGGGCGATGAGCGCAAGCTGCCAGGAGACCACGAACATCATGACCGTGATGCCGATCAGGCTCAGCGCCGACATGATGAGCTGCGCGAACGCCTGCTGCAGGGCCTGCTGGACGTTGTCGACGTCGTTGGTCACTCGGGAGAGCAGGTCGCCTCGCTGCCGGGTGTCGAAGTAGTTCAGGGGGAGGCGGTTCAGCTTCGCCTCCACGTCGCGGCGGAGGTTGTAGACCACCCGCATGACCACTTTGTTCAGCAGGTAGCCCTGGAGCCACATGAACAGGGAGGCGACAAGGTACATGCCGAGCACGATGTAGATCAGGCGCCCCAGCAAGCCGAAGTCGATACCCACACCCGGGGTCACTTCCATGCCGGTCAGCATGTCCGCGAACTGGTCCTGCCCCTCAGCACGCAGCCCCTCGATGACCTGCTCCTGGCTCACGCCGCTGGGCAGGTTGCTGCTGATGACACCGCTGAAGATGACATCCATGGCGCTTCCCAGCACCCGAGGCGCAATGACATTGAGTACGACGGCGATGACCACCATCGCGAGTACCACCACGATGGCTGCCTTCTCCGGGGCCAGCAGGCCAAAGAGTCGCTTGGCGGAGGGCCAGAAGTGCTTGGCCTTCTTGGCCGGGACGCCGCCGAACATGTCGCCGTCAGCTTCAGAGGGACGGAATTCCTCATCGAGCACCTGCGATTCAGCATCCGCCGCCGCACCCGGAGTAGGGGCGACCACCGGGTCGATGGTCCGGTCTGCGTCGGAACGGAGGTCTTTGTCGGTGCTCATGCCACTTCCTCCGCGGTAGTCTGCGATTCCACGATCTCCTGATAGGTCGGAGAAATCTCGAGCAACTCCTCGTGCGTACCGCGGGCGACGATTTCACCGTGTTCCATGACCAGGATCTGGTCGGCCTCGGTGATGGTGGTGACGCGCTGGGCAACGATGATGACTGTGGCGTCGTTGGTTTTCGGCTTCAACGCCGCACGCAGCCGCGAATCAGTGGTGACGTCGAGTGCCGAGAACGAGTCATCGAAGAGGTACACCTTGGGCTTTGCCACGAGGGCCCTCGCGATGCAGAGCCGTTGGCGTTGACCGCCGGACACGTTCGTTCCTCCCTGTGACACCCGCGCCTCGAGCCCGTGTTCTTTTGCCTGTACGAAATCTGCCGCCTGGGCGACCGTAAGGGCGTCCCAGAGGTCGTCGTCGTGCGCGTTCGGGTTGCCGAACCGCAGGTTGTGCGCGATGGTGCCCGAGAACAGGTAGGGGCGCTGGGGTACCAGCGCCACGCGCTCGGTAATGTCCCTGCGGGCCATATCGGTGACGGGGATTCCGTCCAGCAGGACCTGGCCGCCGCCGACGTCAAAGAGCCTCGGCAGCATACTGATGAGCGTGCTCTTTCCTGCGCCGGTGCTCCCGACGATTGCCGTGGTCTGGCCAGGGCGGGCCGTGAAGCTGATGTTGTTCAGGACGGGCGCCTCGGCCCCCGGGTAGGCGAAGGTGACGTTACGGAACTCGACCACGCCGGCCTTGCTGGCCGGCTGCAGCGGCTGGTCCGACTCGTGAATCGCCGGTTCGGTGTCCAGCACCTCGCCGATGCGCTCGGCACAGACGGATGCGCGGGGGATCATCATCGCCATGAACGTCCCCATCATGACTGCCACCAGGATCTGCAGGAGGTACTGCAGGAAGGCGGTCAGGGCGCCCACCTCCATTTCACCTGCGTCTACCCGCAGGCCGCCGAACCACAGCACGGCCGCTGTGGCGAGGTGCAGGATCATGCCGATGGCCGGGAACATGAGGACGAACAGTGACCCCACCGCGAGCGAAACATCCGTGAGCTCCCGGTTGGCCTTGCCGAAGCGCTTGGCTTCGTAGGGCTCGCGCACGAAGGCGCGGACCACGCGGATGCCGGTGATTTGCTCACGCAGCACCCCGTTGATGTTGTCGATCTTGACCTGCATGGTTCGGAACAGCGGCATAAGCCGCCAGACCAGGAACCCGACGACGACGAACAACGCCGGCACTGACACCCACACCAGCCAGGACAGCTCGAGGTCCTCACGCAGGGCCATGAAGATGCCGCCGATGCACATGATGGGGGCAGCGACCATGAAGTTCAGACCCATCAGCACGAGCATCTGCACCTGTTGGACATCATTGGTACCGCGGGTAATCAGGCTCGGGGCGCCGAAGGAACTGACTTCCTGGGCAGAGAAACCGGACACCCGGTGGAAGACGCTCTTGCGCACGTCCCGGCCCAACGCCATAGCGGCCTTCGACCCAAAGTAGACGGCGGCAATGGCAGCAGCAACCTGAATGAGGCTCACCCCGAGCATCACCATGCCCGTGTCCCAGATGTATCCGGTGTCGCCGCGGGCCACGCCCTCGTCGATGATCTGCGCGTTCAGGCTGGGCAGGTAGAGGGCAGCGATGGTCGACACCAGTTGCAGTGCAACCACTGCCAGGACTAGTGGCGCATAGGGCCGCAGGTAATGGCGGACCAATTTGATCAGCATGGAGCCGGTTCCTCGAATAGTGGGCTGACTGGCGGACGGCCTCTTGTGCTGAGGGGGGTGGCAGCCATGTCAAAGGCGCTAAACCACAAGAACCGCACTTCAGGTTAGTCCTGCGCCCCCGTCGGGACATCACCCGAAAGGAGGATCTGCGCGCTCAGCGTCGCTGGTTAGCTCCGAGGGAGACAGGGTTCACGAGCACACCGACTTCCTCCCGCATCCACCAGAGACCGGTCGCCCTCTTTTCCTCGCGCGTGGAGAAGCGGTACCGGAACATGCGAGCCCGGATATAGCGGGGGCGCTCGCCGTTGAACGGGTCGTGGCGGAGAAGCTTCAGGATCTTCGGGTCCGCTTCGAGGAGCTTCACGAGCAGCGGAGTGAACCAACCGCCGTCGGACCCCAAGGCCAGGAACCACATGAGCCAGTCCAGACGGAGGTGGTACGGGGCATACTGGCGGGGCATCCGGCCAGGGTCACCGGGCTTGCCCTTGAACTCGTACTCTTCCCAGCGGGAGCCGGGTGCGCCGTCGTCGCGCGTTCCTTCAATGATCACCTCGTTCCGGACCTTCGTGACGCTGCCAAAGGCTCCGTAGGCGTTCACCAGATGGAAGCGGTTGAAGCTGGCGTTCATCAGCTGCCGCTTGGCGAACAGGTTGCGCAGCGGCGGCCAGCTCAGCCAGGCGATGAAAACGGTCATCAGCACGACGACGGCTGCAAACCAGACCGGCGTCGTGCTGTATGCGGGCGCGATAGCGAGGCCGAAGGCTTCGTAGAACGAATCCGGCACCGCGCCGAAGGCGAGGACGATCGTGATCCAGTTGAGCCACGCGAAGTTCCCCGAGACCACGAGCCACGCCTGGGTCACGATGATGATCACGGCCGCCCACCCGGCGACCGGCTGCGGCGCGAAGAGGAAGAACGGCACCACCAGCTGGGTGAAGTGGTTACCGGCGACCTCCATGCGGTGCAGCGGCTTCGGCAGGAGGTGGAAGAAGCGGCTGGCGGCGTTGGGCATGGGCTGGGTTTCATGGTGGTAGTAGAGGGCGGTGAGATCACGCCAGGATCGGTCGCCGCGTATCTTGATCATGCCGGCGCCGAACTCCAGCCGGAACACCAGCCACCGGATGACCAGCAGCACCAGGAACGGCGGGGCCACCTCGTTGGATCCGAGGAACGCCACGAGGAACCCGGCTTCGAGCAGCAGGCTCTCCCAACCGAACCCGTAGAAGACCTGGCCGATGTTGACGACCGAAAGGTAGAGCCCCCACAGGATGAGGAACGCGAGCATCGGCAGCCATGGGGGTCCGGCCTGCGGGATTCCGAGCACAAGCAAAGCCGCGATCGCGACGCCGACCCAGCACACCGTCAACAGGAGCCGGTCGGAGTAACGCCAGCGGAAGAGCGTGGGCCCGGCACGCTTCCCTGCCCGCTCGATGAACCGTGGCGCGGGCAGCAGCCCGTTCTCGCCGAGCAGCGCCGGGAACTGGTTGATGGCCGAGATGAAGGCGATGAGGTAGATGGCGGCGACCCCGCGCTGAAGTATCTGCCGCCCCACTTCGTATCCTTCGGCGTCGAGCACGCCGCTCAACCACTCCATGCTCCAACGAAACTCCCGTACAGGAGGGGGCGTCAAGGGGCACCGGCGGCTACTATTTCGGTACTCAAGCGGAAAGCCGCTGCCAACCTGGGGGCCCACATCATGCGATCAACTCTTGTTTCATCCTGCGTGCTCGGAGCAGCGTTGCTCCTTACCGGCTGCAGCGGTGGTGGCGAAGAACCCGAGGTGGGGCCGGCCAGCGCCACCGCCCCGGCGGATGCAAGCGTGAGCGCCGAGCCGTCGGCGGAAAGCACCGCCTCGGCCACTGCGCCGGCTTCTTCCGCTCCGGCTTCTGATCCAGCAGTGGCGCAGGTCAGTAAAGCGGAACTTGAGGCACGCATCACGGCCCTGACCGATTCACTCGGTAATCCGCTGCAGCTTGTGTCAGCAGAACAGGCGGCTGCGGGACTTGAGATCGTGCAGTCGGCGATGGAAGGCGCAGACGTGCAGCCTGCGGAATGCAAGGACCACGCCACGGGAAACATGGCCGGAGCAGGGGACCTTGCAGCGGAAGCCGTGAGCGGGGTGGGCGCGGCCGATGAGTCGGGTGGCTATCTGGCTGTCGTACTCTTCGACGGGTCGACGGAACAAGCTGTCCAGGACGCGTTCGAGGTCAGCCGCGAAGCGCTGCAGGATTGTGCCGTGGTGACTGCGACCATTCAGGGCAACACCATCACGTCGACCACAGAGGAGCTCCCACTGGATCCCATCGGCGAGGAGTCTTTTGCGGTCCGGATGACGCAAGAGGTCGGGTCGGAGCAGGTCTTCCACACCCTCTCAGTCACCGCCCGCGGCAATGGAGTAGTGGCGAACGTGCAGGCGATGAGCCCCAGCGAGCTGGATGCCGCCGCACAGGATAAGTTGGCTGACCTCGCGGCGCAGCTGCTCGAGCCGGCCGTCCTCTAGGCGTCCCTAGCGCGGCGCCCTCGCCGAATGCGGTGCAATGGTGATCGAGGTGACCTCCCTCAGCGTCGGAGCACCGTGGTTTCCTTCGCTGACGACGCCGGTGTCCCACCGCAGCTTCAGCCCCTCCTCGGCTACCTCCAGGCTTGCGAGGTTGTTGTCGAACCACGGGCTCTTCAGGGTGGACCAGTGGAACGGAGGGCGCGGCACGAAGCGAGCCAGTACACCTCCGAGCGGGCCTGCCACCCGGGTCGACAGCAGTGCCGCCACCCAGCGCAATGCGGGCCGCAAGGGGTTGCGGATCGGAGAGCAGACGGCCTGCAGCACCCGCGACTGCATCGGGTGGTCCACTTCCTCGATGTAGGAGAAGTGAACGTCACCGGACAGGAATGTCACCGTCTCGGGGGCCGCGCCACGGCTGCCTTCGGCGACCTCCGTTGTCATCTCCGCGACAGCCCGGAAACTCTCGGGGAATGCCGCCCAGTGCTCAAGGTCGATTGATTGCCGGATCCATTCGCCGAGGGTGGCGAGACGTTCGCCCCACCGCCCGTCGGCCAGCACGGCGTTCCAGTCCTCGATGTGGTGAAGACCCCGCGGAAGCAGGAACGGCAGCGAGGTGGCCACGAGCAGGTGCCGCCGGTCGCCCTGCATCCGCTCATCAAGCCACTGCAATTCCTTGGGGTCGAGCATGGACCGTTTGCCCGGTTCAAGGACGCGTGCCGCGCGCGAGTCGAGGACGATCAGCCGCGTATCACCGAAGTCGCGGCAGAAACTCCAGCGATAGCGTTCCGGATCCCGATCCGCTTCCTCCACGACGGCCTCGACCATCGGCCCCAGCTCAAGTTCGCCCGGACCCTGATGCTGCTGGATGGTTTGCCACACCTCATCGGCAGCACGTTCATCCGGCGAGAGGTTGCCCAGGTGCTGGTAGACCCAGTAGGACGCCAGCCCGGAGACGATCCGGTCGCGCCACCACGGGAGGGTTGCGACCTTCTTCTTCCAAAGCAGCGACGAGTTCCAGTCGTCCCGGATGTCATGGTCATCGAAGATCATGGCGCTCGGAAGAGTTGAAAGCAGCCACCGAATCGCCGGGTTCGACCAGGCGAGCCGGTAGATCTGGGTGTACTCCTCATAGTTGCGAAGCTCGGCGTCGAGCTTGGTGTTGATGCCGCGGTCCTCACGGATGAGTTCGCGCATTTCATAGCTCGGGATGTCCGCATACACCTGGTCGCCCAGGAACGCGATGAGATCAGGCCGCACTTCTTCTTCCCGCACAGCAAGGTCCAGGGCGAAGGCGAGCAGGGAGTCCACCCCGTGGGTCTTGTGGGCAGCGAGGTCGTTCGCTTCGCTTGTCCGGCAGGAGCCATACGACAGGCGGAACGGACGATCCGGGTCCAGGGTGCGGATCGTCGGCGGCGGAAAGGGCGATCCCTCCTCAGGCCAGACTCGATGCCCGTCGATCTCCACCGTATAGGGTGAGCTCGATCCCGGGTCCAGGCGGTCCACTTCGACCAGGGCGTAATGGTGCCCGTTTACGGCGAAGGTTCCCGCCTCCCACGAGTTCCCGGCAGCGTTGACTCGAACGCACGCAGTGGAGCGCGTTTCGACCCATACGCTCGCGGTTGTTTCGTCGACGTAACGGAGCATCGGGCCGAGTATCAACGGAGAGTCCATCCCTCCTTTCTACCCGTGCGGACGCGCCTCCGCTATCGGCACCGTCGGCTCAGCCGACGTAGTCCTCCCACAGGCGGTCGACGTCGTCGTGCTCGGTTGCCGCTCCGCGCAGCAGGAGCCTTCCCGTCGATTCCAGGTGATGGCGCATGGCGTCGGCTGCGGCGGCGGGGTCGCCATGCTCGACGGCGGTGAGAATCGGCAGGTGCTCAGCGTAGACATCATCGAGGGAGCGCGCTGTGCGGATGGTGGACATGCCCACCAGGCGGGTAGCGTCGCGCAGGTTGTCGATGATGCGGATGGCGTGGGTGTTGCCGGCGAGATTGAGCAGGACGGAGTGGAGCCGTTGGTCGTGGAGGAGGAAGTCGCCTTCGTTGCCGGTATCTACAGCCTGCTGCATGGACTCGCGTTCCGCTTCGAGGGCTGCGCGGTCGGCAGGGCCGGCACGCCTGGCGGCCCGCGCAGCGGCCGGTACTTCGAGTGCGAGCCGCACGGCCATGATCTCGGCGAGCTCACGTGCGCCGGGCAGCACCACCCGGAAGCCGCGGTTCTTCTCGATGCTCACCATTCCGGTCTCGGCCAGTCGCAGCAATGCCTCGCGCACCGGGCTGCGGGACACCCCAAGCCGGTCCGCCAACTGGTACACCGAGTACAGCTCACCTGGCACGAATGAACCATTCCGGATGCCGTCCCGGACCGCTTCAATGGTGCGCTCGGTGAGCGACGGCGGTCTCGGCGTCTGAACAGATGGCATGCGTCCAGAGTAGTCGCGTGAGAAAAGTACCCAGAGCAGCACGGCGTAGTAACATGTTACCCATGGCGACGACGCTCTCAGCTCCCCGGTCCCTGGTTTCGGAACTCCAATCGCGTGGAGTGGGCGATGCCCGGGCGGACGCGACGTCGCGCGCGGTCTACTCCAGCGATGCTTCGTTGTACCGGATCCAGCCGGCCGCAGTCGTCTTTCCGCGCCATCTCGACGAAGTGTTCGCCACACTCGAGGTGTGCCGCGAGCGGGGGATCCCGTTTACCTCACGTGGAGCCGGGACATCCCTCGCGGGAAACGCGATCGGCCGTGGCGTGGTCATCGACTTCAGCCGTCACCTCAATCGGGTCCTGAAGTTCGACGCCGAGAGCGGTACCGCGGTCTTGGAACCGGGTGCCATTCACGCCACGCTGCAGAAAGTCGCGCTCGCCAACGGGCTGCGCTTCGGACCTGACCCGTCGACGCACACGCGCTGCACCGTAGGCGGGATGATCGGTAACAACGCGTGCGGATCACGCGCCCTCGCTTACGGCCGGACGGCCGACAACGTGACCCACCTCGACGTGCTGACCGGCTCCGGAACGCGGCTGAAGCTGGGAGCAGGGGAGACGCCGTCGTCGTCGGAGACCGATGCCCTCCGCTCATTGGTGAGCGCGAACCTGGGGACCATCCGCACCGAACTGGGGCGGTTCGGGCGGCAGGTGTCCGGGTATTCGCTCGAGCACCTCCTGCCGGAGCGGGGGTTTGACCTGCGGAGGATGCTCGTGGGCAGCGAGGGGACCCTCGCCGTCGTGCTCGAAGCCGGCGTGCGGCTGGTGAAGGACGCGCCCCATAAAACCATGGTGGTGCTGGGATTCCGGAACATCGGGGACGCCGGTGACGCCGTGACTGCGGTCCTTCCGTTCAAACCCACGGCGTGTGAGGGGCTCGATTCGCGCATCGTCGAGGTGGTGCGCACACGCAAGGGTCCGCGGGCGGTGCCTGAACTGCCCGGTGGGGCGGCCTGGCTGTTCGTCGAGATCTCGGGTGACGATGCCCTGGAGGTGGCGGACAGGGCGGCTGCGGTGAGCCGCATCGAAGCAGCCCGACACGCCCGCATCATCACCGACCCGCTTCAGGCCGCGGCGTTGTGGCGCATCCGCGAGGACGGCGGAGGACTTGCGGGCCGGTCACCTGCCGGAGCACCTGCGCACGCCGGGTGGGAGGACGCGGCTGTCCCGCCGGAACGGTTAGGCGACTACCTGCGTGAATTCGACGAACTCCTGCTGACGCATAACCTCACAGGCTTCCCCTTCGGTCACTTCGGCGACGGCTGCGTGCACGTGCGCCTGGACTTCCCCTTCCAGCGCGACGACGGCGCCGCCGCCTTCCGCGCGTTCCTCACCGATGCGGCCCGGCTGGTCGCATCCTATGGTGGGTCCCTCTCGGGCGAACACGGCGACGGACGGGCGCGCAGCGAACTCCTGCGGTACATGTATACGCCGGACGCGTTGTCGCTGTTTGGCAAGGTGAAAGGCATCTTCGACCCGGACAACATCCTCAACCCGGGGGTCCTGATTGATCCCGAGCCGCTGGACGCCAACCTCCGGGTCGCGGAAGCCGGCCCCCTGCGTACGGGACTGGCTTTCGGCTACGAGCACGACGACGGCGACTTCAGCCAGGCAGTTCACCGCTGTACCGGCGTGGGACAGTGCCGCGCGGCGCACCGGGACAACCAGACGGTGATGTGCCCGTCCTACGTGGCGACCCTTGAGGAGAAGGACTCCACCCGCGGCCGTGCCCGTGCGCTGCAGGAGATGATCAACGGAAGCGTCACGGGCGGAACCGCCGCCGGTCATAAGCATGGGAAGCCCAACTGGCGTGCACCGGAGGTCCATGATGCACTGGACCTCTGCCTGTCCTGCAAGGGGTGTGCGTCCGATTGCCCCACGGGGATCGACATGGCGTCCTACAAGGCCGAGGTGCTGCACCAGAGCTACAAGGGGCGCATCCGGCCGGCGTCCCATTATTCACTGGGCTGGTTGCCGCGCTGGGCTTCCTTCGCTGCCGTGGCTCCGCGGCTGGTCAACGCGCTGACCGGTCTGCCGGGCCTCGGGAAGCTCGGGCTGCGGCTGGCCGGCGTTGACCAGCGTCGCAACATCCCGGCGTTTGCCCCGCAGACCTTTCACAAGTGGTTCCAGTCACGGTCCACACCCGCGTCCGACGGGCGGCCGCAGGTACTGCTCTGGGCAGACTCCTTCACCAACAACTTCTCACCCGACGTCGGCAAGGCCGCAGCGAGGGTCCTCGAGGATGCGGGGTATGAGGTCCGGATTCCGGAGAAACCTGTGTGCTGCGGCCTCACTTGGATCTCGACCGGGCAACTGGACAGCGCGCGCAAAATCCTGCGGTCCTCAGTAGGCGCCCTGATGGAGTACGCCGAGCAGGGTATCCCCATCGTGGGCCTCGAGCCGTCCTGTACGGGGGTGCTGCGGTCGGACTCGATCGAGCTGTTGGGCCGCGCAGAGGCGGGCCGGGTTGCCGGAGCGACCCACACCCTCGCCGAGCTGCTCGCCAAAACGCCGGGCTACAAGCCGCCGTCGCTGGAGGGAACCACCATCGTGGCCCAGCCGCACTGCCACCATCACGCCGTCATGGGGTGGAGTCCCGATGCCGCGCTGCTCGAAGGAGCGGGTGCCGAGCTTCAGAAGCTCGGAGGCTGTTGTGGGCTCGCCGGCAACTTCGGGGTGGAACGCGGCCACTACGAGGTGTCTGTTGCGGTGGCCGAGCAGCAACTGTTGCCGGCGGTTCGTGCGGCGGCTGATGACGCCGTCGTGCTCGCCGACGGCTACTCCTGCCGTACTCAACTGGAGGACCTCAGCGAGCGGAAGGGAATTCATCTGGCGCAACTGCTGGCAGAGCGCCTGGATACGACGATGTGACCGATATGCCAGCGCCATAGCATCACAACTGGTTTAGTGCCGGGAAAAGGGGGTACGAGATATCCATGACGATCAATCTCGTGCTGACGCTGTTTGCCGGTGCGGTACTCGTGCTTTCTGCTTTCTCCACGCTGATGCAACGGGTGAGCTTGCCGGGGCCAGTGCTTGCCCTGTTGTTCGGGGCGCTGATCGGCCCCTATTGTCTCGGTGTCATGACAATCGAGGATTTCGGTGTTCCCACAGGGACGCTGCTCGAAGAAGCAGCCCGGATCACCCTAGCGGTCGGATTGACCGGGGTCGCCCTTCGTCTGCCGCACGGATACTGGCGGAAGAACCTGCGCTGGATCGTTGTCATCATCCTGCTGGGAATGATCGGGATGTTGATCGTGGCGACCGGTGTGCTGTGGGCGCTACTGGGAGTCCCATTTGTGCTGGCACTCCTGCTGGGCGCGATCATCACTCCGACAGATCCGGTAGTCACCACGCCGATTGTGACAGGGTCGCTCATGCTGATCCCGCCGAGCAACACGCTCATCGTCTACTCCCTGGCCGCCGGCGGCACGTCGCTGGGCGCCCTGTTTGTCGCGGGGTACATTCCCGGCATTCTCTGGGCAGTCGCGTGCGCCGTCGTCGGGCTGGTCTACGCTCGTCGCCATCCCGAGCTACGGGGCGAGCCCTGGCCCAAGTTCTCGGTTTTCCTCGTGACCTTCGGCCGCGCCGTTCCATCCCTCGGCCTGATCGTCGTGGCGATCGGCGGCATTGTTGCCGGCTTCTTCACCCCGACCGAGGGCTCGGCAGTTGCAGTGATCTACTCCCTGCTTCTCTCGTTCCTCTACCGCACCATCTCGGTCAAGGACCTGCCGCGCGTGTTGTTCGACGCCTGCCGCACCAGTGCGATCGTCATCTTCCTGATCGCGGTCTCGTCGATCATGTCCTACGTGATGACCTATGCCCGGTTGCCGCAGCTGATCGCTGATTCGCTCTTCGGGTGGACTGACTCGAAGGTTATAGTGCTGCTGATCATGATGCTTGTGCTGCTGTTGATCGGTATCCCGCTTGATCCGACGCCGGCAATCCTGATATTCACGCCAATCTTCCTGCCGATCGCTGTTTCCTACGGCATCGACCCCGTGCACTTCGGAATCATCATGGTATTCAACCTCTCGATTGCGGTGATCTCGCCCCCGTCAGCGCCCGTGCTGTTTGTCGGTACCCAGGTGGCGAAGGTCAAGCTCGAACCGGTTATCGTCAAACTGGTGCCGTTCCTGATCGTGCTCGTTGTGCTGCTGTTCATTATCGTCTTCGTCCCCCAGCTTTCCCTGTGGCTACCGGGCCTCATGGGACTGCTCTAACCGACCGGAAGGAATTCCATGACCGCCGTCTACGGGCCGACATCCCCCGAGCAGATTCCCGGAGCCACCCAGCAGCAGCTGCGTGACCGCTACCTGATTGAAGACCTCTTTGTGCCGGGCAGCGTGCGCATCGTCGTCACGCACTACGACCGCGTGGTGGCTGTTGGCGCCGTGCCAACCGACGCACCTATTGCGCTCGAAGCTGTCCCGGAGATCCGCAGCGAACAGTTTCTTGACCATCGCGAGATCGGCATCGTCAACATCGGCGGGCCGGGCACCGTCCAGGCCGATGGCGAGCGTCACGTGATGACCACAGGGGCGTGCCTGTACCTGGGCCGCGGAGTGAAGGATGTTTTTTTCGAGTCCGACGATGCCGGCACCCCCGCGCGCTTCTACGGCTTCTCTGCACCCGCGCACGCTTCCTACCCGACGGCGTTGGTCGAGCCCGGTCAGGGCACGGTCCGTGAGCTCGGTGATCCGTTGACCTCGAACCGACGGACAATCAACCAGTACATCCACGAGAACGGTGTGCGCAGTTGCCAGGTCGTCATGGGTGTGACGCAACTGCACCCCGGCAGCATGTGGAACACGATGCCGGCACATACCCACGACCGTCGCACTGAGTTCTACGTCTACTTCGATATCCCCGAGGAGGCTCGCGTCGTTCATCTCATGGGCGAGCCGACAGAAACCAGGCACATGCTTGTCGGCGACGGGGGACTGGTGCTCTCGCCGTCCTGGTCGATCCATTCGGGTGTCGGAACATCCAACTACTCGTTCGTGTGGGCGATGGCCGGGGAGAATCAGGCGTTCGACGATATGGATGGCGTCGCGATTGTTGACGTGAGATGATGCGGGCCATGACCGGGGAAGCCAGGGAGCTTGATACAAGCCCGGCGCCGTCCATGGGCGCTAGTGAGAAGACCCTGCGGGTGCTCGAGGCCGCGATCCTCTACGACCGGTTTACGGACATCGTCGAGGAAACCGGGCTGCCCAAGGCGACCGTGCACCGTATCCTCGCAACGCTTGCTGAGCTGCAGTTCGTTAGCGGCGACAGCGATCGTGGGTACCACCCCGGCTCCAGGCTCCTCGGCATTGCCGGTAGGGCTATCTCAAGGCTCGACATCTCCTTCATCGCGGAGCCGATCGTCGACAGGCTCGTTCGCGAAGTCGACTGTACGGTTCACGTCGGCGTCGCGAATGGCTTCGAGATGGTTTACGTCATCCGCAAGGACTCGTCGAAGCCTTATCGGATGGCCTCGCGCGTAGGCCTGTCGATGCCCATGCATTGCTCGGGCATGGGCAAGGCGGTGCTCTCCAGCTGGACGGCTGAGCAGGTGGACCGGTTGGTGGCTGAGGTCGGTCTGCCGGCCCGAACCGGTGACACCATCACCGACCCTGAGAAGTTACACGCGGAACTCGCTAACGTGCGCCAGCGCGGGTATGCACTCGATCTGGGCGAAAACGAGCGCGGTACGGTGTGCGTTTCAGCCCCCATCCGTGACCACCTCGGCCGCGTGACGTATGGTCTGTCGATCTCATCCCTCGAGTTGGAGTATCCGGGCTCCAGCATCGAGCAGTTTGCTCCGCAGGCTGTCGCAGCGGCGAACGAGATCTCCCGGGCACTTGGATCGTCCGTGGAGCGTGCCAGCGCGTAGAGGTTCCTCATCGGGGCGGTGCCTCAGTTGCAGAGGCTCTCCGCGCTGCACGTTTTCCCTGTTCTTCCCCGGATTCACGAGCCGAGCATAGTCAAAGTTTGCCCACCAACACCCGCAAAGTCTCCGCATTTCGCACGGCGTGGCCGGCGCCGTCGTTATTGAAGTACACGTAGACGTCCCGACCGGAACTGTGCCACTCCGAGATACGGTCCGCCCACCAGCGAAGGTCGGCGTCCGAGTACGAGCCCGCGTAAAGATGCCCGTGATCCGGTCCGTGCAGCCGAACGTACACAAAGGGAGCTGTCGCTTTCAGGACGCAGGGGAGCCCTGCTCCGCTCATCACGCAGTACGCGGCCTGGTGACGTTCGAGCATCGCGTACACGGCGTCGTCATCCCAGCTCGGATGACGGAACTCGACCGCTACCCGGATCCACCACGGCAGGTGGGTGAGAAAGTAGTCGAGGCGGGCGTCGTCGCGCTCCATGGATGG
This sequence comes from Arthrobacter sp. MDB1-55, assembly GCF_059092925.1. Classification (NCBI taxonomy): domain Bacteria; kingdom Bacillati; phylum Actinomycetota; class Actinomycetes; order Micrococcales; family Micrococcaceae; genus Arthrobacter; species Arthrobacter sp. MDB1-55. The sequence goes on from NZ_JBNHID010000002.1 coordinate 898,280, forward strand.
CGGGAGTTGAAGGAGGAGGGCGGCGCGGCGGTCACCAAGCTCGTGCCAGCAGCGGGCGATCCGCTCGATCCAGACCTCCGGCTGGTACAGCTTCTTACCGTGCGTCAGTCCGCGTGGTGCCTTGACGGACATCGCAAACCCCGGCGGAAGGCGACGCCGCCACCCGGCGAACGTCGCGTCGCGCGGCCAGCGGTAGAAGCTGGCGTTGAGCTCCACCGTGTTGAACCGGCTCACGTAGTGGTCCAGCCGTCTCGCCGGCGGTGTCCCGTGCGGGTAGCAGACGCCGTTCCAGTGGTCGTAACTCCAGCCGGAGGTTCCGATACGGACTTCGCTCATTGCCCGGTTGACCTAGGGTCCGCTTCACTCACCTTGGTCACACTAGCAACCGGCCGATAGAACGCTCGCGACGTTTGAAGAGCGGGGTTCCGCCGGGTCCCCGACGGGCGTAGAGTCGCCGCATGGCTGGCACACTGGTACGTCCCCGTAACGGCAAACTGATAGCCGGAGTCTGCGCGGCTATCGCAACCGGATTCGGCCTGCCCACGTGGCTTGTCCGGATCGGTTTCATCATCTTCGGACTGGTAGGCATTGGCGAGTTGGTCTACATCATCCTGTGGATCATCCTGCCCAAGTCCAGCGGCTGACCGCCACCGCACGCCGGCTCCGATTCAGGCCGATCGGCTCCTTGCACTTACCGTTGAAGGGATGACTTCGCTTCCGGTACCCAGCGCTCCTGTTCCTACCAGAGGGTGGTTGCGACTCATCCCTGCTCTCCTCCAGGGGGCCGTAATCGGTCTCGTGGAACTCGTTCCCGGAGTCTCCGGCGGCACGATGGCGTTGGTCCTTGGAATCTATGAGCGGCTGATCCGCTCAGCGAACCATGCCGTCCATGGTGTCGCGTCGCTGGTACGTCGCCGCAGCGTCGGGTCAGCCTTGCAGCACCTCAAGCAGGTCGAGTGGGTGCTCGTCCTTCCGCTGGTTGCCGGCATGGTGGTCGCTCTCCTCACCCTTGCCGGACCGCTTCACCACTTCGTTGACACACAACCCGTCCTGGCGCGGGCGCTCTTCTTCGGCATGGTTCTCGCGAGTCTGCTGGTACCGGCGTCGATGGTTCGTCAAGCGACATCGGCAAAGCCAGGTCGCCACGTCCGCAACGTGGCCGTGGTGCTGGCAGTCGCATCGCTTACGTTTCTCTTCCTTGGCATTCCGGCCCTACAGGTCGACGAGCCGCGGTGGTGGATCCTCGTCATCAGTGGAGCGGCAGCGGTTGGGGCGCTCGTACTTCCCGGGCTGTCCGGGTCGTTTGTCCTGCTCACGGTGGGCATGTACGAACCGACTCTGGAAGCCGTCAGCTCCAGGGATCTTGCTTACATCGCGCTCTTTGGCGCCGGCGCATTCCTGGGGCTTGTGACCGTGGTCCGGCTCCTCGCGTACCTCCTGCGCAAACACCAAGTCCCCACGCTCCTGATCGCTGCCGGTCTGATCCTTGGCTCAGTCCGCGCTCTTTGGCCCTGGCAAGATGACACAGCGCTGCTCGCCCCAGAGCCCGGCGCCTGGGCAGGACCTCTGACCGCGGCTGTGGCAGGAGCATCGATGGTCATCCTGATGTGGCTGCTTGGCCGACGGGCGCACAAGCCCGCCTAGTCTGCCAGGACGTTGGCAGGGGTCATCGGCGTCGCAGAAGCCGTGCGTGTTCCTCAGGGGTGATCGCCAGCAACGAGCCGTGGCGTGCACGGGGCGGCAGGACGGCGTCGTGCACGTGCTTCCATTCCCGCAGCTCCGGGTCAGCGGCTTCGAACAGGTGATAGCCGCTCAGCCCGAATTCGTCGATCAGCAGCAACGGTGCGGAACCGTCGGAGGGCAGGACGACGGCGGGACCCTCGCCCTGCCTGATGTCCCCCTTTCCGGCGGCTACTACCCAGGGCTCAAAGTCAGGGTCGAGCAGGCTGCGGCCGCGTTCAACGAACACGAAAGCGTCATCCTCGGGGCTCCCCGCGGGGCGGGAGGTTGCGGAGAAGCGGTAGCACCACTGGCCCACCTGCAGGAAGGTCACGTCGATGACGGACTTGCCGAGGTCCAGGTACAGGACGGGTGCACTGAAGCTGGCGAAGTCGGCCGTTTCGGTGACGAACATGCGCTGGTAATCACTTCCTGCCTCACCGATGCCCGGAAGCGATGACGCGAAGAACACCAGCCAGGCGTCCCGTTCTATGGACCAGAAGGCTTTCGGGGCCCAGGCGTTGCCGGCGTCCTCACGGGCGATGGGGACGAGCCGCGGGCCGGACCACGTCATCAGGTCCTCGGATTCCCACACGAGGATTGACCGGCTGCCGCGGTGCTCGGCTCGGTCCCAGTCGCCGTCCGTCGCAACGCGCAGGTCGGTGGCGAGCACAACGAACTTGTCACGCGTATGGTCGCGGAAGATGAAGGGGTCCCGCGCGCCGCGCTCGCCGACGTCGCTGATCAGGATGGGGTTGCCATCGTTGAGGGGTATCCACGTCCTTGCATCCGGGCCGGAATTTACGGCGAAGCGGACCTGCTCGCCTTCCTTCTCCGTCTCGGGAGTGAAGTAGGCGAAGAGCCAGCGCTGGGAGGCGTCGTCGTCGTTATGGGTTGTGTCCGCGGAAGCAGCATGGGATGGAGTCACGGGAGTCAGTCTTTCAGACGCTGCCGGCTGCGAATCAGCCGGCATCGGCGTAGAGCTCGGAGGCAAGCGCCACCATGGCGGCAGCGCTCTGGGAGGGCGTCACGGAGCCCGGCCACACGATCGAGACCGGGACGGTTCGAATGACCGGTGTCATGGGGTGGACTACAAGCGGGCGGCCTTCGTAGGTCTGATTCGCTGCCGGTTGTTGAATCAGGATTGCGTAGCCCATCCCGCGTCCGACCAGCGACCGTGTGACCTCGTAGTCCGTTGTGCGGAACCGGATATTGGGCTGCAGCCCGGCGCTGGAGAACATCATCATGGTGTTCTCGCGGCTCGGATTCACGTCCAGCAGGATCATCGGTTCATCGGCCACATCGTTCAACCCAAGGGAAGGCCGGGACGCCAACGGGTGATCCGCTGCCAGCACGATGGAGGGCGCAGCCTCGTACAGGCGCTTGCGCTGCAGCCCGGCGGGCAGCCCCAGGTCGTAAGCGACTGCGAGATCCAGCCGGCCTGCGAGGACCCGTTCCTGAATCTCCGACTGTGGTCCGTCGAAGAAATCGAGCTCCACCAGTGGGTAGAGCCGGCTGTACTGGTCGATGAGGCCAGCGAGCACGGTGGGCGCGAGCGTGCGATAGCAGCCGAGTGTAAGGGCGCCCCGCAGTTCGGTCCCAGCGTCGGAGGCGTGTAATTCGAGGTCCGACGCCGCGTTCAGGAGGCCTTTCGACCGGTCGAGAACGTACTTTCCGGCGGAGGTAAGGGTCACTCCATGAGCCTTACGGCGAATGGTCAGCTGTGCGCCGAAGACGCGTTCAAGGTTGTTGATGGCACCGGAAATGGCTGACTGGGACACATGGAGCTTCTCCGCAGCGGAGGTGAGGCTGCCTTGTTCAGCTACGGCGACAAACGCCTCCAGTTGCCGGAGCGTATACCGTGCCATGAACACCTCACCCAAACCGTGGATATAGCCCTGATTCTTGTACTTTACCTGCTGATATGAGTCAGGCCACACTGAATCCATCAGCAATGTCGCTCAGTGCAGGAGATCAGCCATGAATGTCCAGGGGCCATCCGAGACCGCCGCATGTCCCTTCAGCGGGAACCTGCCCACGGACCCTACCGAACGCGCTGCGGTGTTGGCATCCCTTCCCGCCGACCACGTAGGGTCCGGCAGCGTTGCGGAGAACACCGAGGCGCCCATTGACCCGCCTGTCGCCGACTGGGTCACGATCCCCGAACTCCACCGGAACCCATTCCCGATCTACCGGAGGATGCGCGAAGAGGCGCCAGTGCACTGGGTCCCGGCCGTCAACCGTTACATGGTGACGAGTTACGCCGCCTGCCACGCCATCGAACAGGACGCGGACGTTTTCTCTGCCAATGAGACGGGCTCCCTGATGAAGCGCGCCATGGGGCATTCCATGCTCCGCAAGGACGATCCGGAGCACAAGGTGGACCGCGACTCCTACGGCAGCACGCTCCGGCCGGGCACGATCAAGAAGCATTGGGCCGCCATCTTCGAGGAGAACAACCGGAAGTACCTCGACGAGCTCGTCGCCAAGGGGCCGGGAGCGGACTTCGTCTGGGATTACGCAGCACCCTATGCGGCCGAGAACCTCCGACTGATCTGCGGGTTCCACAACTCCACGCAGGAAGATTTGCAGCGCTGGAGCCAGTCGATGATCGACGGAACCGGCAACTACGCCGATGACGCGGACGTGTGGGCGAAGAGCGAGGCCGCCTCAGCCGAGGTGGACGCGGCAATCGATGACATGATCCCGTACCTGCTGAAGAACCCCGATCACTCCCTCCTCTCGGGGCTGGCCTCCTTGCCGATTCCGCTCGAGTCCGTCAGGGCAAACCTGAAGATGACCATCGGCGGTGGGCTGAATGAACCGCGCGATGTCCTCGCGACCACCGTCTGGGCATTGCTCTCCCACCCCGACCAACTCGCGGATGTCGTGGCTGACTCGAAGCTGCACGCTACGGCTTTCGAGGAATCCGTGCGTTGGGTCGCGCCCATCGGCATGTACCCGCGCCAGACAACCTGCGAGACAGTCCTCGAAGGCGTGCGTATCCCCGAAGGCGCTCGGCTCGGTGTGGTGCTCGGCGCCGCCAACCGGGATCCGGCAGTATTCGTGGATCCGGAGTCGTACAACATCCACCGGGCCAAGAAGCCGCACCTCGGTTTCGGCGGCGGTCAGCACTTCTGCGCCGGCACGTGGATTGCACGGGCACAGGTAGCGCAGGTTGCTATGCCCGCCCTCTTCGACAGACTCCCCGGTCTGCGCCTGGACCCCGACAACGCGGCGGTCGACGCCGGTTGGGTGTTCCGTGGCCTGATCAAGATGCCGGTCCTCTGGGACTAGCCCGGCTCACACGGCGTCCCCTTCCTACTCACCATTCCTTCAGGAGAACCATGCCTACCATCACCTATGTCCAGCCCAGCGGCCAGTCCGACACCGTCACCGTGGAGGACAACACGTCCCTCATGCGCGCCGCAGTCGCCAACAACGTAAACGGCATCGTGGGGGAGTGCGGGGGACAGGCGATGTGCGCCACCTGCCACGTCTACGTCCGTCCCGAGTTTGCAGATGCACTGCCCGACATCAGCGAGGACGAAGAGGAGATGCTCGATTGCACCACTGCCGAACGAACCGACGCCTCCCGTTTGGGCTGCCAGGTTCGCGTCAGCACGGAATTGGACGGCATCGTCGTCGACATCCCTGAGGGACAGGTGTAGGCCGTGAGCGTTGTCATTATTGGGGGAGGCCATGCCGGCCTCCAGGTCGCCGATTCGCTCCGTTCCGGTGGGTACACCAAACCAGTCATCATCATTGAGGACGAGCCGGAGCTTCCCTATCAGCGCCCGCCCCTCTCCAAGGATTACCTGGCTGCTTCAGGGAATCCCGAGCCGCTGCCCCTGCGCACGCCGTCGTTCTATCAGGACAAGGACATTGACCTGAGAGCGGGCGTGAGAGCGACGGACATAGATAGGGACGCCAGCACGGTCACGCTCTCGGACGGATCGGTCCTTAATTACGAGCACCTGGTTCTCGCCACCGGCGCACGCAACCGCGAGCTGGCGTGTGCTGGCGCAACACTGGAGGGTGTACGGGGCCTGAAGACTCTGGAGGATGCCCGGGCTCTGCACAGTGCGCTGGCCACGGCACGGAACGTGGTGGTGGTCGGCGCCGGCTTCATTGGGCTCGAATTCGCAGCAGCAGCGCACGCCCACGGATGTTCCGTCACAGTCCTGGAATTCGCCCCGCGGCCGATGGGGCGGGCGCTGACTCCGACGACGGCGGAATGGTTCGCACGGAAGCACCAGGAGAGCGGCATCCAACTGCGGCTCAATGAAGGTATCGACCATTTCGACGTCGGTCCTGACGGCCGCGTCGGTGCTGCAGTGTCAACTGCCGGTACTACGTACCCGGCTGACCTTGTGGTGGTGGGTATCGGCGTCGTACCGAATGATGACATCGCCGCCCGCGCCGGACTCCAGACGCAGAATGGAATCCTCGTCGAGTCCACACTGAGGACCTCGGACCCCTCGATCCTCGCTATCGGGGACTGCGCCAGCTACCCGAGCGTCCATACCGGGGCTGTCACCCGACTGGAGTCCGTTCAGAACGCAGCGGCCCACGGTCGCCATGCAGCCCAGACCATCCTCGGAACGCTGACGAACTACACGGATGTTCCCTGGTTTTGGTCGACGCAGGGCAAGCTGCGCCTGCAGATGGCCGGTATCGCCCAGGCGGACGACGACGTCGTAGTCATCGGGAATCCGGGTGCCGCCGCCTTTTCAGTGCTCTGCTACCGCGACGGTCAGCTTGTAGCGGTTGAATCCGTCAACGCGCCGGCCGACCACATGGCAGCGCGCAAGCTGCTTGCCGCCGGTCGCGGACCGGCTCCCGCCGAAGCGGCAGTGGCCGGCTTCAGCCTGAAGGAATACGCACGGGCCGCCCTTCTCGCCGCAGCCTGAAACCAATCCTGAAACCCATCGCATCCACCTCATTCACCGTTCATCCCAGGAGAAAACATGTCCGCAGTATCGGCAGCTGCCGCGTCGAAGGCGACGCAACGGCGCGTCGCGTTCGCCACAATAGTCGGCACCACCATCGAGTGGTACGACTTCTTCATCTACGCCACGGCCGCCGGGTTGGTCTTCGCACAGGTCTTCTTCGCGCCCGCCGGTGAATCCATCGGTCTTCTGCTGGCGTTCGCTTCCGTAGGTATCAGTTTCCTCTTCCGGCCGCTGGGAGCATTCCTTGCCGGACACTTCGGGGACAAGATCGGCCGACGTCCGATGCTGGTGGTGACGCTCATCCTGATGGGTGCGGCAACCACGCTGATCGGCGTTCTACCCACCTACGAAAGTATCGGCGTCCTCGCGCCGATCCTGTTGCTGCTGCTGAGGATCCTGCAGGGGATCTCCGCCGGAGGTGAGTGGGGCGGCGCCGTCCTCATGGCCGTCGAACACGCACCGCGCGACCGCCGGGGCCGTGCAGGGTCCTTCCCCCAGCTCGGCGTCCCGCTCGGCATGTTGCTTGCCTCAGGGGTCACCGCCGTCATGACCGGCTGGGTTTCCCCGGGCGAGGCGTTCATCGAATGGGGTTGGAGGGTTCCCTTCCTCCTGAGTATCGTCCTGATCGCCGTGGGCTACATGGTCCGCCGTGCGGTCGATGAGTCACCCGTCTTCGAGGAAATTGCGGCCCGTAAGCAGCAGACCAAGGTTCCGGCAGCTGAACTGTTCCGCAAGCACTGGCTGTTGGTGCTCCTGGCCGCTCTGGTCTTCGCCGGAAACAACGCTGCCGGTTACATGGCGACCGGAGGGTTCATCCCCAGCTACGCGACGGCAGAGGTTGGGCTGGACCGCACCGACGTACTCTTGGCCATCACGTTCGCCGCTGCGATGTGGTTCATCTTCACCTTCATCTCCGGGTTCCTGGCCGACAAGATCGGTCGCAGGAAGACCTACCTGATTGGGTTTGGATCGCAGGCGTTGATGGTCTTCCCGCTGTTCTGGCTCATCGACACAGGATCGTTGCCGCTGCTGTACGTGGCGCTCGGCCTCTTCACCATCGGACTCGGGCTGAGTTACGGTCCGCAGGCCGCCTGGTACAGCGAGATCTTCCCGGCATCCGTGCGCTTTTCGGGAGTATCCATCTCCTACGCTCTTGGTGCCATCCTCGGCGGAGCGTTTGCCCCAACCATCGCGCAGGCGCTGATCCAGAACACCGGAACCAGCGCGTCCGTGTCGCTGTACCTGTTTGGCATGACCGTGCTTTCCACGATTGCGGTCCTCATTCTTCGGGACCGCAAGGGGATTGATTTGTCCATCGATAATCAGGCGGAGCAGGAAGTCGGGGCCACGGTCTTCGACAAGCGCCGCGAACCGGCCTTCGAAAGGGCTGGCGCCTAGGCTCTCCCACTCCGTCAAGGGCTGGCTGTCCCGGACTCCTCCGGGGTGGCCGGCCCTTTCTGCTTCCCGGAACGGGCGGTCATCCATGCTCAGGCCTCGTCTGCGCTTCGAAGGTTTAGCGGATCGTCCATAGGGAAGGCTCATATCGCTATGTTGCTCCACCGCTATGCACACCTAGATTTAGCGCATCGGTACAAATGATCCCCTGTTTTGCAGTGCAAAGGAGCATGTATGTTCGGCAACCATTCCTCGGGCCGACGGTCGGCGCTGGCCGCATCGGTAATCATCGTTCTAGCCGGCGGTCTAGCAGCCTGCAGTAGCCCAGGAGGTGAAAGCGCTCCTGCTGCTCAGGAAGGCCCTGTGGATATCACCTTCCAGTCCTGGGTACCGAACATCGATCAGGCTGTGGACGCCTATAACGATTCTCAGGACGAGGTGAACGTCACGCTCGAAACCATCACAGCGGGTCCCGACGGTGGGTACGCGAAGATGCTTTCGGCGGTTCAGGCCGGTAACCCCGCCGACGTCGTTCAGCTTGGGTACGACGCCATCCCGGACTTCCTGGTCAATGATGCACTTGAAGACATCACTGAGTATGTCGGAGACCAGGAGGAGAAGTTCGTTCCCTGGCAGTGGCAGACCGGCGTCTTCAATGACAGCGTTTATGCTGTTCCGCAAGCCAGCGGACCCCTCGGTCAGTTCTACCGCAAAGACATCTTCGATTCCCTGGGCATTGAGTACCCAACGACCTGGGACGAGTACTACGAAGCCGCGAAGAAGATTCGGGCTTCGGACCCTGACCGTTACATCACCGCGTTCGCCTTCAATCAGGCTCCTTGGCTGATTGGTCTGTCCCAGCAAGGCGGTGGAAACTGGTTCACGCCAGAGAACGATGCGTGGACGGTCACCATCAACGATGACGAAACTCTCAAGGTCGCAGAGTTCTGGCAGAAGATGATTGACGAGGATCTCGTCAAGATCGAAGCGGACTTCTCGAGCGAATGGAATGCGGACATCCAGAGCGGCAACGTCGTCACCTGGATCTCCGGATCCTGGGCTGACGCTATCCTCCGCGGTACTGCTCCCGACACCGCCGGGCAGTGGGCTGTGGGCGCGGTGCCTCAGTGGAAGGCCGGGGAGAATGTCTCCGCAACGTGGGCTGGTGGTTCCGCGAGCGCTGTGCTCAAGGGGTCGGATAATCCGAAGGAGGCCGCTGAATTCGCTGCCTGGCTCAACTCAGATCCCGAAAGCGTCAGCATCCTGACGAGCGTCGGGGCAGGCTGGCCGGCTATTGCCGACACGGCGTCTATCGCTTCCCTCCAGGATGATCCCGAAGTCTTTGCCTTCTACGGGGGACAAGACATCTGGGATGTGTTTGCGGAGTCCGACAAGAATGTCGACAACTCCTGGAAGTGGCCACCTCTGTCCTCGACACTCTTTGCATCCCTCAGCGACAACGTGAAGAGTGCGGTCGAGAGTGGAACCCCGCTGACAGACGCCTACGACAAAACCCAGGACGAAATGAGCAGTGCGCTCAAGGACAAGGGAATTTCGGTCAATTGAGCCAGACCCGAACGGCGGGGCGAGTTACTCGCCCCGCCGCTGTCCCAACATCTCGAAATCACAAAGTAACCACACCTCGAGGCAAGGCTAGGCGGCATCCCAACCTGGCTTTGGTGGTTTTGGTAACGCCCTTCGCTGCCATGTTTGCTGCATTCTTCATCGCTCCCATCGTCTATGCAGTCGGCGACAGCCTGTTTTCTACGAAGGCATCAGGACTTGGATTCGGGGCTCCTGAGAAGGTTTTTGTTTTCCTCGACAACTACGCGGCGGCGCTGAGCAATCCCTCATTCGTCGCGAGCCTCGGACGGCTGCTCGCATTCGCCGCCATCGAGGTGCCGCTCATGGTGGTGACAGCCGTCGGGCTCGCTCTGCTCATCGATTCGGCTAGTGCACGGTTCCCCCGGCTTTTTCGTGTCGTGTTCTTCATTCCTTACGGCGTGCCTGGAGTGATTGCCGCGTTGCTCTGGGGCTTCCTGTACATCCCGGCAACGAGTCCGATCCTGCAGGTCCTGTCGGCCGCAGGCATCAGCGTGAACCCATTGGACACGAACAGCATTCTGTTCGCCATCGCGAATATCGCGTTGTGGGGTTTCGCCGGTTACAACATGTTCATCCTCATCGCTGCGCTGAACGCCATCCCGTCCGAATTGTTCGAAGCAGCGAAGATTGACGGGGCTTCGGAATGGGCCATCACGTGGCGGATCAAGCTGCCCCTCGTGCGCCCCTCCGTCATCCTCGTCACCGTTTTCACCATCATCGGGACCCTGCAGCTTTTCGTCGAACCCCTGGTCCTGCGTCCCCTGACTACAGCGATCAGCTCCGACTACACGCCGAACCTCGCCGCGTACAACCAGTCCTTCTCCCAGGGCAATCCGAACCTTGCCGCAGCTATGGCAGTGATCGTCGCCGTGCTGGGCTTCGCCTTCTCCTTCGGATTCCTCCGGCTCGTGAACCGCAAAGGAAACCGCGCGTGGTAAGCCAGAATCAACGCATCCGTCCGCCCCTGACGAGCTCGATCGCAGTCAACAGCGTGCTCGTGATCGCCGCCTTGTACTTCCTGCTGCCGATCCTCTGGGTCCTTGTTGCAGCGACCAAGAGCCCGGGGGAGCTCTTCAGCAGTTTCGGGCTGTGGTTCACGAACTCACCGCAGGCTTGGGAAAATCTCCGGAACGTCTTCACCCAGGACGGCGGCATCTTCACCGCCTGGGTGCTGAATAGCGTCCTCTACTCAGCGGTCGGTGCGCTGGCCGCAACAGTGTTATCGGCCGCCTGCGGCTATGCGATCGCCAAGTATGCCTTCGCTGGGCGGGAGCTGTTGTTCTCGATCATTCTCGGTGGAGTGCTCGTTCCTGCTACAGTCATCGCTCTCCCTCTGTACTTCCTCCTCAATGCAGTGGACCTCACCGGCACCTACTGGTCAGTCCTGCTACCCAGCATGGTGAGTCCCTTCGGTGTGTACCTTGCACGGATCCATGCAAACGCCGCAGTGCCGGATGAGATCATCGAAGCCGCACGCATCGATGGCGCGGGAGACCTGCGAATCTTTGCAGCGATAGCGACCCGCATGATGTCGCCGGCACTCGTGACGATCTTCCTGTTCCAGTTCGTCACCATCTGGAACAACTACCTGCTCCCCTTGGTCATGCTCAATGAGACGAAAACCTTCCCTCTGACACTCGGACTGACCCTGTGGAACTCCCAGACCCAGCGGGACCCGATGTTCTACCAGCTCGTTGTCACCGGTTCGGCGCTGTCGGTGGTCCTCCTCGTGGCGCTCATGATCGGACTTCAACGCTTCTGGAGAGCTGATCTTACGGCTGGGGCAAGCAAGGGATAGGTCGCCCCGCCCGCGTCGAAGGCTCATATGACGTACGACGTCGTCAGTGTCAGCCTTTGCGCTCGGACCGATAAGCGGTGGGGCTCAGCCCGTGCACGCGCCGGAACTGCCGGGAGAAGTAGAACTGATCGTCCATGCCGATCGCGCGTCCCACCTGCGCGACCGACAGGACGGTGGTGTCCAGCAGCAGCCTTGCGCGCGCCATCTTGAGGGCAAGGTGGTGTGCCAGCACCCCTCCGCCTGTCGCTTCCCGGAAAAGCTTGCTCAGTTGTGACGACGACACCCCGACCAGGGCTGCAAGGTCAGGAACACGAATGCTTCCGTCGATACGCTCTTCCAGGAACCGCATCGCCTGTTCGAGCGGTGCGCCGCGCTCCGGGGATCGGCGGTCGACGGCCAGCAGGGTCAACAGGCGCCAGGCCAATCCGGATGTTGCGATGAGGCGGGCGGGCGACTGATCCCTCTCGAGATCGGTGACAATCTCGTCGAGTATCGCGGTAAGCCGGTCGACGGCGACGAGCCCAATAAGGGGCCGCTCCTCGCTGATGCCGGCTTCCCCAACAATTTCGGGCACATCTGTTCCCCGCACATGGCACCACCAAATGGTCCAGGGATTCTGAGCCAATGCTCCATACGCGTGCGGTGTCCCCGTGTTTCCGGGGAGGACTACTGCCGTCCCTTTCTCGACCTGACTTCGGACGCCACCGACCTCAACCCAGCCACTACCGGCAACACAGAGCATGACGATTGTCTCGGGCGCTCCTGACGGGCGCCGCCGTCCATGACTTTCAGCACGGGGAAAGAAGCCGGCATCGGTGACGACCATCCGCCGGGTAACCGGGCGGCTGAGCGCATCGCGAATCAGGGGCCGGGGCACCACCACCAGACGCTGATGATCAAAGCCGGTTGCCCGCTCGACCATGGGCTCTTCGGAATCGGATCGTCCATGCATGCCTCATTATGTGCCATGGTGAACCATCAATTGAATTCCTAGAGTTGCTTGTGTGACCCTAGCCAATGACGCCAAGAGCTCGATTACCCTTCCTCCAGCCCCTGCCGATCAGCGGGCATTGCTTGACGACGGCGGTGTGGCCTGCTGGAGCGAACCTGTTTCCATCGACACCTACGAGCCCGAGGCACCGGACGAGTATCCGCTGTTCCTGGACCGCCGGGTGTATCAGGGCTCGAGCGGCCGCGTTTACCCCATCCCGTTTACCGACCGGATCTCCACTACAAAGAAGCCGCGGTTATGGCAGGCCATCCATCTTGAGAACAAGTGGATCCGGCTGATGATCCTGCCTGAGCTCGGCGGACGCATCCACATCGGTTATGACAAGACCAACGACTACGACTTCTTCTATCGCAACAACGTCATCAAACCTGCCCTGGTGGGGCTGGCCGGCCCCTGGATCTCAGGCGGAGTGGAGTTCAACTGGCCGCAGCACCACCGTCCGGGTACCTATCTGCCGGTGGAGACCGCCGTCGAGCGTTCTGGTGACGGAACCGTAACCGTGTGGCAAAGCGATCTGGACCCACTGCAGCGCATGAGGGGAAGCCACGGAATCCGGATCCGCCCAGACAGCTCCGTGATCGAGGTGGCAGTTCGGCTCTACAACCGTACCGACATGCCGCAGACGTTCCTGTGGTGGGCGAACGTTGCAGCACGGGTCCACGAGGAATACCAGTCCTTTTTCCCGACGGACGTCAACTACGTTGCAGATCACGCACGCCGGGCCATCACCGCCTTCCCCCGTGCAGACAGGCCGTACTACGGCGTCGACTACCCGGCCCTGATGAGCGACACCAACCCGGACGCTGACCGCATCGACTTCTACGGCAACATTCCCGTCCCCACCTCGTACATGATCACCGACACCCAGGACGATTTCTTCGGCGGGTATGACCACCGCGCGCAGGCAGGCTTCATCCACTGGGCTGACCGCTCGATCGCCCCGGGAAAGAAGCAGTGGACCTGGGGCACCGGTGCCGTCGGTCAGGCCTGGGACAGGCTCCTGACAGACACCGACGGTCCGTATGTTGAGCTCATGGCCGGCGTCTTCACTGACAATCAGCCGGACTTCAGCTACCTCGCCCCGGGCGAGACGCGCACCTTCAACCAGTTCTGGTATCCCATCCACGCCATCGGCCCAGCACACCAAGCCACCCGCGACCTTGCAGTCTCCCTCGAGGCTCGGGCCGGCTCTCCGGAGTTGACGGTTGGCGTTTCGAGCGCGAGGACTCTCGACGACGCGCGGATTGTCCTGCAGCGGGACGGGCGAGTGCTGTGGGAGACGCGCGCTACCCTGGCGCCCGGCGCCCCCTTCACCTCCACTGTCATGCTCGACGACGACGGCGGCCCCGGGCTCACGCTGCAGGTTTTCCACGACGGTGGCGAACTGATCAGGTGGACGGTTCCCGCCGCATCCACCGATACCCCCGAACCGTGGGTTGCTACCGAGCCGCCGTTGCCGGCCGATGTGTCCTCCAGCGACGAGCTCTACATCACGGGCACGCACCTGCAGCAATACCGGCATCCCACCCGATCCCCTGCCCCGTACTTCCAGGAAATTCTCGACCGCGATCCACACGATTTCCGCGCCTGCCTTGCCCTGGGTGACTGGCACCACCGCCGTGGTCAGTACGGGGAGGCCCGCGAGCTCTATGAGCGGGCCCTTGCGAGGCTGACCCGTCGGAACCTTAATCCGCCAACGGGCGAGGCGCACTACCGGCTTGCGCTTCTGGCCGAGCGGGCGGGGCAGCTGAGCGATGCGGGCGTCTTGTTCGGCAAGGCCGCCTGGGATAAGGCCTGGGTGCATTCGGCGCGACTGGGCGCATCGCGCATCGCACTCCGGGCCGGAAAGCCCTTGGAAGCCTTGGAATCCGCCCGTATCGCCGAAGCTCACGACCTGCTGAGCCCTGGCCCGCGGCACGTCAGGATCCTCGCGTTGAGTCAGATCGGTAGGGGCACCGAAGCGGCGGAGCTCCTCGAACGATGCCTTGCTGACGACCCGCTGGACCCGGTGTCGCAGGCGCTCGCGCATGGCCTGACGCCGCTCGACCCGCGAACGGTCCTCACCGTGGCATGCGAACTGTGGCGCCTCGGTGATCGTGACACAGCCCTTGCCCTCACCGCCCAACCGCTGACATCGACGCTGAGCACCTTCGGTAATCAGGAGCCCCTGCGGCACTACCTCCGGGCACTGTGGTTGGATGCCGCTGGAGAAAGCGGCAAGGCAGCGTCAGAGAGGGCGGAGGCCCGCGCGTCGGACACCACCTTTGCCTTCCCGTCAGGCCTCGACGAATACGATGCGCTGACGGCAGCCGTCACTGCACAACCGGAAGACCCGGTGGCGCATGCCCTCCTGGGCGCCTGGCTCCTCGACGCCGGACGCATCGACGAGGCCGGCCGTTCACTTGAGCAGGCGCGGCGCCTGGGTTCAACCGACGCCGTGGCGTGGAGAAACGCTGCCATCGCAGAGGTCAACGGAAACGGATCGATGGCGGACGCATCGCGCTTCTTCGATCAGGCTCTGACGCTTCGTCCGGGAGATCCTCGATTGGTCTTCGAGCGGGCGCTGCTCGCCGAACTTGCTGACGAACCGCGTGCAGCGCGCTTGGCGGCAATCGAACAGCATTGTCCGGGAGTACTCGTCCGTGATGATCTCACCCTGCACTACGTGAATCTGCTGGTCGACGTGGGCCGTTCGGAGGAGGCTCTGGTGATCATGCAGGAGCGCACTTTCCAGCCCTTCGAGGGTGGAGAAGGGCAGGCGCTTGCCGCCTACGACCGCGCGTCCCTCGCCGTTGCGCGCTCCCTGATCGCAACCGATCCATCCGCAGCGGTGGAGCTTCTAGCCGCAGGCATCGAGGCACCGCTCAACCTTTCCGAGGGGCGCCATCCAGCAGACATCCTCGCTCAGCGATACGTGCTGCTTGGTGAAGCGCTTGAAGCGACGGGGGACAACGAGAGGGCCCGGGAGGCACTGATACGAGCATGCGCGCGGAACCGTGCGTTCGCCGTCGGGCGCGCGATCGATGAGCAGGACTACTGGCGGGGTGTCGCGCACGCCCGCCTGGGCGATGCGGAGGGAGCATCGGATGTGTGGGCTGCGCTTGAAGCGCGGGCCGCCGAACTGGAAGCCGTGGGCCCGCACGTGGACTACTTCGCCACGTCGCTGCCCGAGCTGCTGCTCTTCGCACGAAAGCCGGAGGCAGAACAGGACTTGCTGGCTGGCAGGCTGAGGGCGCTCGGCGAGCAGGGACGAAACCTACGCATAAGGGAAGGCATCACACGATGAACGAGCGGTATCTGGGGTCAGGGACGATCGACTCCACTGACTCCACGCTGACCGGACCGGTTCCCGGGCACCTTCCGGACCGGCTGACGATCTGTCTGTGGGACTTCTCCTGGTACACGCGAGCGGAACCGGGCGGACCATACGCGGATCTCGACGCAGCGTGTGCTGAGACCGCGGCGCTTGGCTATAACGCCATCCGCATTTGTGCGGCACCGCTGCTGCTCTTTGGGGAGCTTGGCCTGGATCAGATGGCGCGGTCGCTGGAGATCGAGGGTCTCGGCGCTGCGCCGGGCGGAGGGTTCTATGGGGAACGTACCCGCTGGTATGACGCGCCCGGCGGTTACGCCATCAACTTGCATGACCGATTCCAGGAGTTATTCGACTCAGCTTCTCGGCACGGACTCGTCGTCCTGCTGGCCAGTTGGGAGTTCCAGCAGAGCCCCGCGTTCGCCCGGTCGGAGGAGTGGTTTCGGGCTATCGACCGGGTGGCGATCCAGGATCGATACACCGTCTTGGCTGAGGCATGGCATCGGCTCATTACCGCGGTGACGGACGCCGGCTACCGGGAGCAGATCGCACTGGTGGAATTGCACAACGAAGTGGACTTCTCGATCCTGCCGGCACTGCACGACGGCGGCAGTGCGGCGGTCCTTCGCCTCCGCGAACAGCATCCGGACCTGCTCATTACCGCAAGCTTCGGGAAGCCTCCACACCTCACGATGCATCAGCTGCCGGATGGGCTCGGTGCCGCCCAGTTCCACATCTACAGCTACGGCGTGCTCGATGCGTTGCAGAAGCGGATAGACATCAGGTCCGAAAGGAGCGCCGGTTTTCCGAATGTTGAGTTGCAGGCGCTGCTGAACCCGGATGCGCCGACCCCGGCCGAGTATGGGCGACCGGCGGAGTGGAAATACCAGGCCACGGTTGTAACGGACCAGATGGTGTACGGGTACGACTGGGTGGATGCCGATGCCTGGGACACCTGGCTGTACAACGAGTACGGCACCTACCGGGAGGTCATGCGCCGCGAGATCGAGTCGCGGGTGACTGCGGTTGCCGGGTGGGCGCGGTGGCAGCAGATTCCGGCACTCATCGGGGAGGGCTGGATCGGTTACACGCCGCTGAATGGGAACTTTGAGGAGGGTCCGATAGGGCGGGAACTCGCTGAACACGGTATCCGGGTAGCGCTGGAGCAGGGCGTCTGGGGGATGGTGCTGGGATCCAACGCGGCGCCGCATCACCCGATGTGGTCCAACAAGGACTGGATCTGGCGAACCAATGCTTTCATCCGGGACTACGGAAGCGCGACCACGAAGGGGTAGATGTACGACGCTCCAACGACCAGTATTCGCTGAGGCTTCGATCCGTAGTCATCCTACGGACGAGCCTGACTACTCCGGGAGTCCTAGACCGGTGTGCCGTTCCAACTGCTCCAGAAGCTCCGTCTGGAAGGCAGAGCTCAACACCGCTCGGTGCGGCGTTCGCTGCTGCTGGTGATACCAGTAGCCTCCGGTCCGGGCGATGCCGCGGTCGATGTTGCCGGCGTCTCCAAGTGCGAGCTCCACCTGGGTGAGGTGCCCCAGCTCCAGATCGTCCGGGGCGCTGGGACCGCCCATTTGAGTGGGCACCCATCCCGGATCTACCGCGTGGGTTTCCACGTCCAGCCACCGAGCCGCGACCGCTGCCGACAGTGCGGTGACATACAGCTTGCTGTCTGAGTAGGAACCCGGCCGCTTGCCAGCATGTGACCAGTCAACCCGACGCCAGATTTGTGGAGCCGGACTGATGCATCCCGCTGCTCAGGTAGATAATTCTCCGTGGCTTCTGCATGCTCGCGGTCAGCACGTACGGTGCGAGCGTGTTCACGGCAAATACGTCACGGCCGCTGTAGACGCCGGCGTTATGGATGATGGCGTCGAACGGCCCAAGGTGATCTGCCTGCTCCGCTACCTGAATGGTTTCCTGCAGGTCCGCCAGATTCCCGAAGACTGCGCCCACCGCCATCCCGCGGTCCTCCACCAGATCCGCGAACCGGGATTCCTCCCTCGCATGCAGCACCACTTCATGATCGCGGTGCATCAGTTCCCGGGCGGCGTTGAGCCCCAGTCCTCCGGCCGAACCGGTGATCAAAATCCTTACCATGGTCCTCCGCGCTTAGTTGAGATGACGGGTTCTGCCGGCGGCACGAGTGTCCTGCCCTCGCCCGATCAGTTATGACAGCAACCGTAGATCGGGAATTCCATCTTGGGCGACGCTTCGCTCGATCCGTAGATCTTCGTCATGTTGGCACTCAGGGCAGCCGGCTTGCCTACACTGGGCTCAGGTCATGAGTGCCAGCATCGAGCCCCGGCTTGCTGGCCGGCAACCCTCCTTCCGCGGCGGGGTGCCCCGGGTGAGGACCTGGCTGTTCGGCGAAGGGCCGGACGGCAAGCGCGGCCCGTGGTGCTTTGAGCATGCCGGGCCCAGATCACAGGAGCCTTGAATGTCCAACGGATGGTCCTTCGAAACACGCCAGATTCACATCGGGCAGGAGCCCGACGCCGCCACCGGTGCCCGTGCACTGCCTATCTACCAGACCACGTCCTTCGTGTTCCCGAGCGCCGAGAGCGCGGCGAACCGCTTCGCCCTGGCCGAACTGGCGCCCATTTACACGCGCATCGGCAACCCGACCCAGGACGCGGTGGAGCAACGGATAGCAAGTCTCGAGGGTGGCCTGGCTGCCCTCCTGCTCAGCTCCGGCCAGGCGGCCGAGACCTTCGCAATCCTGAACATCGCCGAATCCGGTGACCACATCGTCGCCAGCCCTAGCCTTTACGGCGGCACCTACAACCTGTTCGCGCACACCCTGAAGAAGTTCGGTATCTCGGTCACGTTCGTCGACAATCCTGACAACCTCGACCAGTGGCGTGATGCCGTGCAGCCGAACACCAAGCTCTTCTTCGCCGAAGTTGTGTCCAACCCGCGTCAGGACGTCCTCGACATCGAAGGCGTCTCCCGCACTGCTCATGAGGCAGGGGTACCGCTGATCGTCGACAACACCCTCGCGACGCCGTACCTGATCCGCCCGCTGGAGTGGGGCGCGGACATCGTGGTTCACTCCGCCACCAAGTACCTCGGCGGCCACGGCGCGGCAATCGCGGGTGTGATTGTGGACTCCGGCAAGTTCGACTTCAGCAAGGACCCTGAGCGCTTCCCAGGCTTCAATACCCCGGACCCCACCTACAATGGGCTGGTTTACGGTCGGGATCTGGGGGAGGGCGGCGCCCTCGGCGCTAACCTGTCCTACATCCTGAAGGCACGCGTCCAGCTCCTGCGTGACCTGGGCTCGGCGGTCTCGCCCTTCAACGCCTTCCTCATTGCGCAGGGTCTGGAGACACTGAGCCTGCGCGTGGAACGCCACGTCTCCAACGCCGAGAAGGTTGCCCGCTGGTTGGAGGAAAGGGACGACGTCGAATCCGTCGCCTACGCGGGCCTCCCGTCAAGCCCCTGGTATGAGCGCGGCCGTAAGTACGGTCCTAAGGGGACCGGCGCCATCGTTTCCTTCAACCTGGCGGGCGGTGCTGAGGCTGGAAAGCGTTTCGTGGATGCGCTCGAGCTGCATTCACACGTCGCGAACATCGGGGACGTCCGGTCCCTGGTGATCCACCCCGCATCCACCACGCACAGCCAGCTTTCCCCGGAGCAGCAGGCCGTTGCCGGGGTGACTCCCGGACTGGTCCGGCTCTCGGTGGGACTGGAGCACATCGACGACATCCTGGCGGATCTCGAGACAGGCTTCCGCGCTGCGAAGGCATCGACAGGAGCTTAGTGATTCGGTTGCTGGGGTGACCCGCAACAGGTGACGAGGCTGCACCATTGGTCTCGCTGGTCCGATTCCAAAGCTGAGGACCAGCGAGACTTGGCGATGAGCACACCGCGTTCAGCTGCAGGGAACCAAGAAAGTATGCAAAAAGGTTTGCGCTCACCTGAGAAGCGTGTTTTGCTAAGAGTTGAGCAGTGGGGACTCTAGGGGGTGGTAACGGATGAACAGGCGATTCGGTCGAGCTGTTGCTGTTGCTGCGCGGGCCTCGCTGATCGGCGGCCTCAGCGCACTAGGTCTTCTGGCCCTCTCCGCTACCGCTGCTAACGCTGACGACGGCGGGCAGCAGGGCCTCCTGGGGTCCGTCACCTCCGTTGTTGAGGAAGTTGTCGCTCCATTGGAGGCGCCTTCTGATGTCGTCGGTAAAGTTTCTGATCTCGATGGCGGCGTGAGTGCTGTTCGTTTAGTCGCACCGGTTGCCGGTGTGGTCGATTCGACGCTGTCTCAGGTGCCGGTGGTCAACAACGTTTTACCTGCTGATGCCGTCACCTCCGTCACGCAACCCTTATTGGAACCTGCCGACACAGCGCTGTCTCCGGTGCTCACTCCGGTGGGCGAGGTTATTGAACCCGTGCTGGACGTCGTGAACCCCGTCATCGACGCGGTCGACCCGGTGCTCGAAGTAGTTGATCCCATCATCGAAGTGATTGATCCGGTGGTGGAGGTTGTCGATCCTGTAGTTGATCCGATCGCGCCCACGGCTCCCGAACCTGCACCCGTCGTTGACATCGATGCACCGGCTGGGGCTGCTCCTTCCGATCCAGGCGCGGATCACCACAACAACAACTTCACTGATCCCGATGGGGTCGCTGGTTCAGAATCGGATGCCAGCTCCTCGGGCAGCGCAAATGGTGCGGTGTCCGGTGGAACAAGAGAAAAGCCTGCAGTTGCTAAATCTCCTGCGCATGGTCCGGTGAAGGTAGCTTTCGACAGCCGCCACGCTCCGATAGCAGCGGCCGGTATTGAGCACCACGTTGTGGAAGCGCCTGCGTTCACGATCACAAACGGGCAAACCTCTACTGTTTTGTTCGGTTCCCTAACTGGTGACACAGGTACTGGCGGGGGCTCGTCCGGCTCGACGATGTCGGGTGGCTCCGGTGCCGCTGATGCCCTTACTTCTTTCTTCAATTTCGGTCTCTCCCTGATGGCGTTCACACAGTATGGACAGTCATCCGAGCTGCCGCTGAATCCTACGTTCGATCCCGGTTCTACTCCTGATTGATGAGCTGCCGGCTGCCCTGAAGAGGCGGTAAGTCAGCTTTCCTGCGGCGCAGAAGACGCTGCAAACAAACATCAAAAATCAGGAGTAATCATGCATACGTGCATACAACGAGGGATCAAAGTATTCCTCCTTGCCGGGGGCATTCTTGTCCTCGGCGCCGGGGCGGCCTCAGCCGCTGAACCCGGCACAGATAGCAGTTTGCTCGGAGGTGCGGTCGCCGGTGTGGACGTGGTGGCTCCCGTGAATGTTGGCGGGAATGCGATTTCGGTGATCGGTGATTCTTCGTCGACTGGTTCGGATTCGTCTTCGACTGGTTCGACTTCCGGTGGCGTTGTGAACGGCGGCGGGGACGCTGACCACTACGGCTCTGCTGGCCTGCTCGGCGGTGTGGTTGCCGACGTTGACGCTGGCGTTCCAGTGAATGTCGGCGGGAATGCGATTTCGGTGATCGGGGATTCCTCCACGGGTGGTTCGGATTCGTCCTCGGACGGTTCGACTTCCGGTGGCGTTGTGAACGGTGGCCATGGTGATGGCTACACCGGCGGCACCAACGACGGGTTGCTCGGCGGTGTGGTTGCCGACGTGGAGGCTGTCGTTCCGGTGAATGTTGGCGGGAATGCGATTTCGGTGATCGGTGATTCCTCCACGGGTGGTTCGGATTCGTCTTCGACCGGTTCGACTTCCGGTGGCGTTGTGAACGGTGGCCATGGTGATGGCTACACCGGCGGCACCAACGACGGGTTGCTCGGCGGTGTGGTTGCCGACGTG